>MEOK01000028.1 GCA_001769195.1 Bacteroidetes bacterium GWF2_40_14
CACTCTTTTGAAAATTAAAATAAATTTGTATTTTTGGATTTTTCAATGAGCTTACAGGCCACTCTTTTGAAAATTAAAATAAATTTGTATTTTTGGATTTTTCAATGAGCTTACAGGCGGGTGTGCTCTGCTCATGCAGGGCACACGCGTTAAGAAAAACAAGAAGCGCAAGCCTGTATCCCGTACTTATTGGCATAATTGGGTTGCGCATTTGTTTTTTAGCAAAACGACAGTAAAGTGGGTAAATCCGGGATACGCATCTCCAGAGCCTGCTCCTTGTCTGGAAGTGCCCATAAAATACAAAGGAATCATATTCGACCTCGACGGCACCCTCGTCAACTCACTGGAGGACATAGCAGACTCCATGAACTGCGTCCTGCAGGAAAACAACCTCCCAACCCATCCTCTTGAATCCTATAAGCTATTTGTAGGCAAGGGTATACGCAATCTAGTCCGCCAGGCAATTCCGGAAGAGGCGAGAGAGGAGGAGCTTGTCAACAATTGTTACAGGTCCATGGTTAATGTTTATCGCAGAAACAGTACAAAAAAAACCAGACTGTACGATGGTATCGCCGAAATGCTCGACGAACTGACTGCCAGAGGATTAAAACTGGCAATACTGTCCAACAAAGCCGACGAACTCACTCAGAGAATTGTTTCGGACTTGCTCTCTGCATGGCATTTTGAAGTTGTTACTGGTCTACACACTGAGGCTCATAAAAAGCCAAATCCTATTGTTGCTTTGCAAATAAGTGAAAAATTCGGAATCTTGCCTCAGGAGATAATTTATGTGGGGGATACTTCCACAGACATGCTTACTGCAACCAACGCCGGAATGTATGCTGTTGGGGTTTTATGGGGATTTCGTACAAAGGAGGAGCTAGTCAGGAGCGGTGCAAAATACTTACTTAGTTATCCTTCAGAAATTATTAGTATATTAGTGCCTGCCTAAAACTTTCAACTATGAGAAAAGCGAGTTTCATTCTTAGCTGCATTACGCTGCTTTTTGTTTTGTGCATAACTTCTATTATACAGGCACAGCAGAAAATTGACAGCCAGCCTGTTACTCACAACAATGACAAGCGTGCCCAGATTCCGGTATTTATGCAGAAGTCATATTTCGAGGCTACCTTTGGAGCTATAAACTATCCCTTTTCGGCAGAGCAGCTTGAACCCGGATACCGCTTTCAGTCAGTCAAGATAAGTCATTCAGCTGTCCGACTGGTTTTAATGGGTCATCAGTTCAACAAATATCTTGCAGCTCAAATAACATATATGCGCCCTATCCTTTGGGTAGGATACGATTACATTGATGAGAGCGAAGCTTCAGGAAGGCTTCATGGTCATTCGGTCTGGATGAACATAGCCGGCCTGACAATCAAGCCTCAATTACCAATAGGACAACACCTTTCACTATATGCAGAGGGTGGTCTCGGGTTGGTTACACGCCACGGATTTAAAGACGATTCCGGCAATCCTGTAATAAAAGATGCAAACTTCGCCACAGCCACTTTTGGGGCCGGCCTGCATTACAAGATTAACGAAAGGTTTGGACTCCAGGTTGCAACCAGTTATACTCCCGCTAACGAGAAGAACAAGCAACCCTATACTACCTTTATTGGTGGTGGCATAAGATGTAACTTCCGCCCGTTTTCTGAGGAGCGACTCGAGAAAGCTGCAAAATGTGGGCAAATTCATCCGAAGCAATGGATACAGTTAGGGGTTTCGAGCAATGTGCTTGGTTACGGAATCAATAACTTTGTTGCCGATATTCCGATATTCTGGGGAGGCAACTCAGAGGTGGCCCAAGGTATTCAACTGACTTATCAGAGAAATATTTTTCATGGACCCCGGTTTTTCGCTATGGATTGGGGAACCAACATCTCTTACTGGCAGACAAAACAAAACAGAGAAAACTTCTTTACAATTTCTGTTTTCCCCGTTTTCCGTTTCAATTATCTGCATACAAAACCATTTGATGCTTACTTCTTCTATACTCTGGGTGGGCCGGCATTTATCTCCAAAAGCATTCTTGACGGCGACAACACTGGCAAAAAATTCACCTTCTACGACGCAATGGCTCTTGGCTTTTTCTTCGGGAAAACCCGTCAGTACAACTTAGAGTTCAAGATAGCCCACTTCTCAAACGGAAATATTTTCCCCCAAAACGGTGGTGTAAAAATTCCGTTGTCACTTAATTTCGGGTACGCGTTTTAAAAGAACACTATGGATCTAATTTTAGGATGACAGGCTTATTTAAAGGAAACTGGACCGATCCCTTGCCTTGTTTATATTTTGACAGTTCGTCAGCAATTACCTCTTTCTTATTAATTTACTATCAATCAAATCTAGCAGCGGTCCTGTCATAAAAGTTGTGGCAAGAGCCATAAGAACTAAAATTGTAAACAGGGTAGGTGTGAGGATCCCTAAGTCATAACCAATATTCAAAACGATTAATTCCATTAATCCGCGCGTATTCATGAGTGCCCCAATTGAAAATGATTCTCTCCAGGTATATCCTGTCATTTTTGCGGCGAATGCACTTCCTCCTAGTTTTCCCAAAACTGCAATAAATATAATCAACAGACAAATTATCCAGAAATAACCTTCATTCAAAAGACCAATTTGTGTCTTCAGACCTGTTATTGCAAAGAAAATCGGCAGCAAGAGCAATATGCTGACATCTTCTATTTTGGCCATCAGAAGTTCTTTTATATGTAAGTTTTTTGGCATAATGACTCCCGCCAGAAATGCCCCGAACAAAGCGTGAATGCCAATAGTCTCGGTAATGCATGCCGATACGAGAAGGATGAAAAAAACAGTTACTACAAATTGTTTATTCAGATTTTTACTGTTGGCATATTTATCACTTATTCTCTTTATCCATGGACGAATTGCATAAAACATGAGTAAAATAAATACAATAGTAAACAATATTGATAACAACGCACTTGCAATGCTACCCGCTTTTATAATAGCAATAACCATTACAAGAATACACCATGCTGTCACATCATTAAATGCAGCACTTGCAATTACAATTGCCCCAAGAGAAGTTTTGGTAAGACCTCGCTCCTGTAAAATTCTGGCAAGCACCGGAAATGCGGTAATACTTACAGATATTCCTATAAAAAGAGCAAATGCAGTAAAGCTCACATTAGCCGGAGCGAACTGCTCATATAAGAAATATGAAACCACCACTCCAAGAAAATAGGGAAAAATGATACTGGTATTACTTATTACTATGGCATTGTAGGTTTTGTTCTTCAGCTGGTCCAGATCCAGCTCCATCCCTATAATGAACATAAAAAACGCCAAACCTATCTGACTGAGAAATTCAAGATTAGCAAGAGAGTTTAAAGGAAAGAGAAAATCAAAGATTTCCGGAAAAAGAAAACCCATTATTGACGGACCAAGGACTATTCCCGCTATCATCTCACCAATAACAGAGGGTTGTCCAATTTTGGTAATAATAAATCCGAATACCTTCGATACTGCAAGTATAGCTATTATCTCCAGAAGCAGTAATCCAAAGGGACTCCTTAAATTATGAAAAAAATGATTCTCGTTATTATCATTTGAAATCTCCGATGTGATTATCTGCTCATTTACTGGTCTTAATTTCTCCCCTGAATCTATTACAAATAAAATCAGACAGCCAAAAATTCCCATGAAAAAGGCATATAGTATTAGTTTGCCTCTCATCAGAATTTGATGTCCTCTATTTTGATCGCTACATTCCCCTTTAGGTTCACCTGAATCCTTACAGCACCAGGAACCATATTCACATCGGTTACCGATATATATCCAAGGTTGCCCCTGAGTTTTACGCCATCGTAAATCTGATACTCTTCTAGCATCCTGTTTGCTTCGGCTCGTGCGCTATCTAAATCTGCAGTCAACGGGTAAGAGAGGTATGGCATGACCTTCTTGAGTATCATGCCGTGAAGTAGCCAGCTGGCCGACTTTACAAGAGAGTTGCGTGTTTTTACATCAAATTCCGGTTCAACAACCTCAAGGGCATCTTTTTCCAGATTGTAGGCAAGTTTCCCCGTAAAGTACACCCGTCCCTTGAGTGATCCCGAAACATCTGCTACAAAGACAGCCCTCCCGGCACTGCTATAAAGCGACAGCTGATCTATGACAACTGTTTTCTTTCCCTCGGTAAAGCTTTTGCCCGTAAGCTGCTTTTTAGCCATCTCCGATATTTTGTCGAATGTAACATCGGCAGCAATATTAAGATTAAACTGCTGAGGTTGTCTGGCAATGTTCCGGAACTGCGGGAGCTCCGCTTTATTGCCTGTAACCACAGGTTGCGCTCCTGTTATGGATTCCAGCTGGGAGTAAAATGACATTGAGAGAATCAGACGATTGCCCCTCGACACAAATGGCGATACCAGAATGTCTTTAGGAGTTATTCTAAGCCATACATTATTCTCTTCGTTCATGAGTATTGGCTTCTGAACTTCTTCCCACATCTGCAAAACATATTTTTTAAGGTCAACAGTCTCTGAGAGAGTCCTGTCTATCTGTTCGTTTATCGTTTTATCAAACCGCGACAGAGCCAGATCTGCTATTGGAGTAAAAGGGATATTAACTCCGATTATGCTTATTTTTGGTTTTTCAATCCACTCATATCCGGAAGATACCGTTTTGGAGATTAGTTTCCAGTTTTTATCTATGCTTATTGTTGTCCGGTAAATGAGAGCTATTGTGCCTGTGGCTTCGTACTGGTCAGAAAGTACAATTCCCAGCTTCTCCATCTTCCACGCAAAGCGTGACCATACCTTAAGCGGTACACGATAGACTATCTCGTTGTTGTTTACAAACAGAGCGAAATTCTGAGCTTTCCATATCTTGATTGTGAGGTCCCTGTCTGAAACGTTACTACCCTCATACAAAAGGCCTGTCATCTTTTTGTTGATGGCGGCCTCTAGCTTCTTTACATCCAGTTCCAGTTCCAGAGGGAGTTCAGAAATTGCAGGAGCAAGCTCCGAGGGCAGGTAAGATTCTGCCGGCCCCTCAATTTTTGCTGTTTTACAGGATACAATCAGAAAAGTGAGAAAAACTCCAAAAAATAATAGCTTTTTCACTATACTGTCATTATCTCTTTCTCTTTAAAAGCAAGAGCCTCGTCTACCTTTTTATTATAATGTTCAGTCTCTTTCTGAAGCGTGTTCTCACCATCCTTGACAACGTCTTCCGGAAGACCATCCTTCTGATATTTTTTCAAAAGCTCCACGCCATCTCTGCGTGCGTTGCGAATACTGATTTTTGCATTTTCTCCTGAAGCTTTCACCCTTTTTACAAGGTCCCTTCTTCTGTCCTCGGTAAGCGGCGGTACATTGATTCTAATATGTTCTCCATTGTTCTGCGGAGTGAATCCGATATTGGCAGCCATGATGGCTTTCTCAATTGCCGGAATCATCTTTTTGTCCCATGGCTGAAGCAGCATTGTCTTTGCATCGGGAGCTGTAACGCTGGCGATCTGAGGTATGGGTGTAGGATTACCATAATAGTCCACCATAACATTGTTAAAGACAGCAGTATTTGCTTTGCCGGCCCTAAAGGTTTTAAGTTCCTCATCAAGATGTATAAGAGCTCTGTGCATCTTCTCTTTTTCTGAGGCAATAACCTCGACTTGTTTACTTATATCCATAATCTTTAAATTTATTCTTTCGAACAGACAACTGTCCCAATTTGCTCACCTTTTACAAGACGTAACAGGTTCCCGGAAATGTTCATGTCAAAAACTACAATAGGAATATTGTTTTCTTTGCAAAGAGAAAAAGCAGTCTGGTCCATAATCCTGAGATTGTCCGAGATAGCCTTGTCATAGCTAAGTGTTGTATACTTTACGGCTTTGGGGTCCTTTTCGGGGTCAGCTGTATAGACTCCGTCTACCCTTGTTCCCTTTAAAAGAGCATCTGCCCCTATTTCGGAAGCTCTCAATGCCGATGCAGAATCTGTAGTAAAGAAAGGGTTTCCGGTGCCTCCGGCAATTATTGCAACACCCCCGCCCTGCATGAACTTCACCGCCTTATCTCTCTCGTAGTATCTTGCATAAGGTTCTGCCGGAGTAGATGTAAATACCTCTGCATCAACTCCTGTAGATTTTATGGCCATTGATAATCCTATACTGTTGATTATTGTTGCCAACATACCCATCTGATCACCCTTGACTCTGTCGAAACCTTTTCCTACGCCCGACAGACCCCTGAAAATATTTCCTCCCCCTATTACTACAGCAACCTCAACGCCTGCCGATACAATCTCAAAAATATCCTTTGAGTATTGAGAAAGCATGCTTTCATCGATACCCTTACCCTCCTTGCCTCCAATGCTCTCTCCACTAAGTTTTAGAAGAACTCTTTTGTATTTCATTAATTATTAGGTATTAAATAGCTACAACGGCCTTTATTAATCAAACAAAAATAGCTAAATATTATGAAAATACCAAGCAACAGATTATCTTTGCTCCCTCTCAAATATCGATAATAAAAACAATCTGTCATGGGAAATATATTTACATCATCTATCGGGAAAAAACTCATCATGAGTATTACGGGCCTCTTTCTGATACTGTTTCTGCTGATCCACCTATTTGCAAATTCTGCATACATTCTGGGACCTGAGGCTTTCGATACGATTATTATGATAATGGGTTCTCCTGTGGTGGTGGTAATGGTTCCTGTCTTAGCCGCCGGTTTTGTTATCCACATTTTATATGCAGGGTTTCTCACACTTACTAATCTTAAGGCACGAGGCTCCAAAAGATACGCAGTTTCACACACCGGCAGGGCAGATTCATGGGCCTCAAAGAACATGTTTGTACTGGGAATCATCGTTCTTGGATTTCTTGGGTTCCACCTTACTCACTTCTGGGCAAAAATGCAACTTCAGGATTTTACAGGAAGCGAGGCAGAGGATGTGAATATGCTGATGAATCTCACCTTTGGCAACATCTGGATAGTTGTAGCATACGCAGTATGGTTCAGTGCACTGTGGTTCCACCTTACCCACGGCTTCTGGAGCGCATTCCAGACAATCGGCCTGAACAATTCAAAATGGCTGAACAGATGGAAATTAGTTGCCTATGTTTATGCAACATTTATCTTCCTTGGCTTTCTGACAATTGCAGTTACAGCATATCTCAGGGCCAACGGCATGATCGCTTTCTAGAGTATTCAGATAAAAAGATCTCTTATTATCCCGTCGGAGAGGAACAATTTCTCTGGCGGGATTTTTATTTTACCTTCTGCAAGAACAAGATTTCCGGATTTGAGAAGCGGGGCCGACAGTTTTTCAAACATGCTGAACATGCTTTCTCCAAACCTTTCTTTTATAAGCCCCGGATTGAGGCCGTCACACTTTCTTAGCGACAGCATCATTGTCTCATTGAACTTATCTTTTATGGTAAGCTTCTCCTGTTTTGAACAAGTTTTGCCCATTCCTGTCTGCAAAATGTACTGGTTGAGGTTTGAGCAGTTCCAGAAGCGGTTATCTCCGTCGAATGAGTGTGCCGCGGGCCCAAGTCCCAGATATGGGGTAAGGTTCCAGTAGCCACTATTGTGAATTGCCTCCTTGCCTGGCAGAGAGAAGTTGGACACCTCATATTGTGCATAACCTGCTTCGTCAAGGGTACGCTGCAGCAATTGATACTCTCTGTATGACATTTCGTCGGGAGTAGCTTTGTAACAACCCTTTTCATAGAGAGTTCCCAGTTTTGACTTTGGCTCAATGCTCATTTGATATGACGATATGTGTTCGGGCCGCAGCTCCAGAATCTTCTTCAGGTTGGAATTCCACCTCTCCATAGTAAGTAACTCGAATCCGAAAATAAGATCGAGGCTTATATTGTCAAAACCGGCGGCCCTGGCATTATGAAATGCTTCAATGGCCTGTTTTGAGCAATGCCTTCTGTTCATCCATTTGAGATCTTCATCGGAGAAAGACTGTACCCCCATGCTTAGCCTGTTTATCCCACTCTTCTTTATAACTGCAAGATAATCCGGAGTGACATCGTCGGGGTTTACCTCCATGGTAAACTCTTCGATATCCTTAAGCGAAATTTCAAAAAATTCACAAACAGTGCTGACAATTTTAGACAATTGGGTTGCAGACAAAAGAGAAGGAGTTCCCCCTCCTATGTAAATTGTTGTTAAGGGGATTCCTTTGTCTCTGAAAAAATCTTTTTTTAGCTTAATCTCATTGAGTAATGCCTCCACATAACTCTCCATTCTGCCCGTTTGTTTGGTGGAGTAGAAATCGCAGTAGATACAGAACTGCGAACAAAAGGGGATATGAATATATAATCCTGCCAACAGACTGGTTGTAAATTACCTCAACAACAGGTCGGAAGAACCAAGTTTTCCCTCTTCCGTAAAAACATCTACATTGTAGACTCCTTTTACAAATGGACGATTGTTTGTAAAGAATATGCACAGTTCCAGCTCACTACCCTGATAATCAACTTCTCTTACAGCCGAATAGATCATCTGTTCACCGGCTACTGTAAAAATCTGCTGTTGTGCACCGGTCATTAGAATTCCATCGGGTCCCTTCACCCTTATGTATACCCTCCTTGGCCCTTTTGCAGCCAACGTGTTCTCTACAAGATTAAGGCAAGTTTTAAGCTTAACTGTCCGGCTGCTTCTGTCGGTATCTTTGTTTGAACTTGTAATTGCCACAAGGCTTATTCCTCTGCCTTTTAGTATGGCACCTATCTGTACCTGTTTTGCATACTCGTCTGTGGTACTCTGAAGCTCTTTGTATTTCTGTTGCGTCTCTTTGACCTCGTCCCTTGCAACTGCAGCATCCTTTCGTAAAGAGATATTGAGTGTGTTAAGCGAATCTATCTGTACAATATAGCCCCTCATGATTGACCTGAGTGTCCCCAGCTCCTGTTCGTACTGGCGAAGGCGAGACCTGTTGGTTGCCTCTGTGCTTTTAACCCTCTCTATCAGCTGGTCCACCTTTTCTCGTTCCCTTGTAAGCTGAACGTTGAGGCTGTCATTATTTGAAGAGAGCCCTTCATAGTCGGTCTTTAGTTGTACCATCTGACCTGTAAGCATATCTTTTTCCTCTGTAAGATTACCTATCAGCTTGTTCCTGTCAATCCATATCCAGGCAAGAACTGCAGCAAGTGCAACTGCAACCACGGCCATTCCAATTACAAGGTTTCTTAATTGTTTCTCTTTTTCCATAAGTCTGATAATTTTTGATAAAGGCAATATAGTGCAAAAATAGGAATTTTACTTAGCTTTGTGTGCTAAATATATTTATCATGAAGGATTTTGACATAAAAAAGTATCTGATTAGAGTAGTTAAATATGCAATTTATTTGACTATAATCTTCTTCCTCCTTATAGCAATAATGTCTGTAACATCCAACCAGGGACTTCATTACGAGAATTTCTTCCGTCCCGGAACCGGCAGTCAGCTGTTAATCTTCTTTGGCGTTATCTCTTTTGTTTATCCTTTCTTCGGATTTGTAAAGAAAAAAGTATACCTCAACCACAATTTCACTGAGGACAAGGAGAAGATCAAAGAGGTATTTCTCAACAGTCGTTACATAATGGTTTCTGAAGATGCCACCACTATCACATTCAAACACAGCTCCAAATTCATACAGGCTTTGAGATTGTTTGAAGACTCCATTATTCTTGATTTTTCTGACAACCCTATAACGCTGGATGGGATGAGGAAAGATGTTTACAGGCTTAGCCGTTCAATTGAATATGCAACAAGAGAAAACTTACCTGAGTAATATCAGAGACTATCCTTTTCAGGTTCAATAAGCTTGTTATAACTGCTGAGCTTAAATGTAAGGTATGTTATTGCGACTCCCATTGAGAGGTAGTTTTCCTCATAATGGGTTTTAATAGAGAGTAACTCGTCTGCTCTGCCACTTCCATAGATATCCTTGTTTTCCTCTGTGATTTCCAGATGGTTGAGTTTAGCCATTGCTACAGTGTAGTTATGCAAGTAGAGGCTATCTGTCTTAAGGTGTATTATACCGTCCGGTATTAAGAATTTCCTGTACCTCTCCAGAAAAAGGGTTCCCGTAAGTCTTTTATTGTCTCTGTTTATCTGTGGGTCAGCAAAAGTTATCCATATCTCCGACACCTCTCCGGGTCCAAAAAGCCACTCTATGAATTCTATACGGCACCTTACAAAAGCAACGTTGGGCAGAGATTCCTCTGTTGCACTCTTCGCTCCTCTCCACAATCTTGCCCCTTTTATATCTATCCCAATAAAGTTAATTTCGGGGTACTTCCTCCCCATCTCCACCGTATACTCTCCTCTTCCGCAACCAAGCTCAAGAACAATCGGATTGTCATTCTTGAAAACATCTGAATGCCATCTTCCTTTAAGCATATAGTCTTTCCTGAACACATCATCGAAATCTGGTTGAAAGAGACACTTGAAACTCTCATTTTCTGCAAATCTTTTTAGTTTGTCTTTACCCATGTCCTATCTAACCATTATTGTTATTTGCAGGTCTCTTATTTTTTGCAACTTATCCATATTTGACAAATGTTTGACAGTAAACTCCCATTTCCCCCTTCGAGGAAATTTTACCTTGTCTCTGTATATCCATCTCAAATCTCTCCACACACCGCTTCTGACCTCCTGTACATAAGTATATTTAACATTTTTCGCAATGGGAAACGATATTGTGTCCCTGAACTTCTCTCCTACAGGTGACGATATGGTAAGGACCATGGGAATCGAGTCCTCATCAAAGTGTTCCGGTAATCTGATGTTAAAGTGTATACTATATTCCGACAACGTGTCGGTAATCTCAACAGGAAAATTTGAGTAAAAACTGTTCTCCTTTGCACAAGAGAACAAGAGAAACACTGAAACTAAAAGTAAAATGCTATTTTTGATTGTCATGGCCCCCTCTTGGAGATTTTTTGTGCCTTTTTCTGTTTTGCGGGGCAGATCTTGATGTTTCATCAAATCTTGATATGCTTCCTTCTCCAACTGCACTCTTGTATTCTGCCACCTTCTCTTCGGCAGGGTTCAGGTTTGCTACCTTCACTCCTCTTTTGTTAAGTTTTATAACCTCCTTAACTCTCTCTGCTGTAAGCGGAAACATATTAGCCATACTGTTCTGTTCGTATGAGAACCACATCACACCTTTAAGAGTGTCTGTTTTGACAAGATATGCAAAACCATCTTCTGTTTCCAGTGGTGCCCTCACAAACGGGATGTTCGCATGAGCATCAATATACACTGCTGCTTCGTAATTAATACAACATTTCAGTTTGCTGCATTGTCCGGCTAGTTTCTGTGGGTTAAGTGAAAGATCCTGACTCCTGGCAGCTTGTGTGGTAATTGATTGAAAATCCGACATATACCTTGCACAACACAGCTCCTGTCCACAGACTCCTATTCCTCCTATAAGACCAGCCTCCTGTCTTGCACCAATCTGACGCATCTCTATGCGAATCTTGAACTCATCTGCAAAAAGCCTTATTAGTTGCCTGAAGTCCACTCGCTCGTCGGCAATATAATAGAATATTGCCTTTGTTCCATCGCCCTGAAATTCCACATCACCTATTTTCATGTTCAGGTTTAGAGAAGCAGCAATTTGTCTTGAGCGGATCATTGTTTTGTGCTCTTTTGCGATTGCCTCCTGCCATCTCTCAATGTCAAGTGTTTTTGCTTTTCTGTATATCTTTTTGAATTCAAACGTTTTAATGTCTACGTTATTCCTCCTGAGCTGATGTAGTATAACAGGACCGGCCAAGGTTATGATTCCCACGTCGTGTCCGTTAGAGGCCTCTACTGTTACGATATCTCCGACAGCAAGCGATTGCCCAGAAGTATTAAGAAAACAGGATTTGCGCGTATTCTTGAACCTTACTTCAAAAAGTTCTTTTGTAATCTCTTCAGGGATACCTTCCAGCCAGTCGAAAACACTTAGCTTACAACAGCCTGTCTTGAAGTTTATCCGCAATTCTCCCTCGTTTGTCCGTTCAGTAGAACAGCCCCGGGAACAGTCATATATTATATTTTGTTTATCCATAATTTTTCACAAAGATAGAAAAAAGCGATTACTAAGGTCTGAGAAAATATATTTGGAATTTACATTCCGGTCGATGTCTGCAAGTGCTCCGTTTATTGCATCGTAACCTCTTGAGTAAAAGGATGGTTTTATTTTTTTTGCCCACATAGATACTACATCTCTCTGTGAGTCGGGAGTATTAGATATCTCCTCAATTCCCATGCTCATGATATATACTCTTCTTATGAACTCCAGAGCATAAAAGCAAAATTGCTTCTGCCTCTCTCTTCCGGAAATTGCCAGATCTTCCCAGACAGATATGACATTTACCATATCCTTGGTTACACACCCCTCTAAAAGTCTAAGAAAAAGCTCCTGACTGCTGCTAACCTCTATTGATTCGTTTATTATCTCTCTTGCCTTGCTTATACTTCCACCTGCAATCTTTGCCCAGAATATTCCATCTGCAGGAGTTATCGAGAACTCTTGCGACAGATTGTTTCCAAGCTCTTCAATTTCCAGGGGAGTGACTCTTATAATCTGGCATCTCGATATAATTGTAGGTAAAATCTTTTCGGGTGACTTGCTTACCAGAAATATATATGTACCGGCGGGCGGCTCTTCAATAAGTTTGAGCAGTTTGTTGGCAGCTTCATGATTCATCCTCTCCGGCAGCCACACAATCATATACTTGTCGCCCCCTTCGAAAGACCTCAGGCTGAGTTTTCTGAGTATAAGGGTTGCCTCATTCACGCCTATGAGTCCAAGCTTGTTCTCAACTCCAATTTCTTCGTACCAATCTTGTTCTGTAAGGTTGGGGTTTTCTATGACTGATGTTCTCCATACATCAATAAAGTGGTCACTCACCGGTTTTTTGTCTGATGTTATCTTTTTGGTGTTGCTTACCGGCATGGCAAAATGAAGGTCAGGATGTATAAGTTTCTGAAACTTATTGCAGGTGGGGCAGGTTCCGCATGAGTCTTGTCCGTCTCTGTTGGGACAGGAGTTGTATTGTGCAAAAGCTATTGCAAGCGGGAGCGCTCCATATCCCTGATCTTCACAAAACATAATTGCGTGGCTCACCCTTCCCTCGGCGGATAGATTTATGAGCTGTGATTTAAGTTTATGCTGACCAATTATTGCAGAAAATTTCATTACTTATTACTCCAATTTTAACCAAAGATAACCATTTCACAGTTTTTACAATCAAAACCAAGACGATATCTTTTCCCATTGTTTTCCAGAAACAGGGGCTCGTTCATGTGCTTTACAGTTCCTTCTTTGGGACAAATTCCCATTTCAAACTTAATGCAATATTTGCATCTCATAAGTTCCGCTTCTGAAGGAGGCGATAATTCGAAAGCATCACTTACGCTCTCTGCTCCTAAATCCATATATAACTCCCTGGCAAGAATATTCGATATATTTGCCCTATAGTCAAACCTTTCTTTATCGAGCATTTTATTTTCAGTCCCTTTTAGCCCCATACCATTTTCAAAAACCTTCTCTCTCTCAGACTTAAGTTCCATCCTCCTCTTCTCTCGCTCTGTGTTCAACTTTTCTGCAAGTGCCCTTCTTGCTTCGTTAAGAGAAGAAACAGGAAAAAACAGGGTTTTGTCAGACTCTATGTCTGTAACAGCAAATTTATATATGTCCGAGGTTTTGTTCAGTTGGTTTATAATGTTTTGTCTGGCAAGTTCTTCGTTTTTTGCAACTTCAAAATTTCCTTCAATTATGTATTCTGAATGGCAATCATCTTCGCTTTGAGCAATCACAACAGTTCCCTCTTCTTTGGAGATAAGTTTCATATCGACTCCAATTAGTCTTTTAGGCATATTTTGCTCCAGCTCCTTTTCAAAGACATGATTGAAATTTCTGTAAATCTGAGAACCACCAGACACCGCAAGTGGCTCGTTTGCAGACACTATATTGTCATTAACGCTGCTTACCCTCACTCCTGCCACTTTTCCTTTTGAATTGATAAAACAGAGTCCGTCTCCATTTTGTATTTTAATGTCGGAATTGTACATGAATGTCAGATTCCCGTTTTTCGCTTCAATTATTTTCCCGACCCTCCCAATATACTCTCCTACCGACCTTGCAATCTCTCCACTCTGCCAGTTGCCCCTTTTCCCAGATATGAAAAGATCTGTATACCCCCTGTTGAAAGTCATCTCCGTTCTTGGGGTGAATCCTCCGTACAACTTTCCACCGGAAGATCTCTTATAACCATCTTCTGATGATATAAACCTGTCAATAACTGTCCTGTAATATTTTACTACGTTCTTGATGTAGGATATGTTCTTCAGTCTCCCTTCTATCTTGAATGATGATATTCCGGCTTTAGCCAATTCCTCTATATGGTCACCCATATTCAGATCCTTAAGCGACAACAGTGCCTTATCTCTTACAAGGACATTCCCCGAATTGTCCACAAGGTTATAAAGTGAACGGCACGCCTGAACACACACCCCTCTGTTTGCGCTTCTCCCTGCAACCTTTGTGCTCAAATAACATTGTCCGCTGTATGAAACACATAGCGCACCATGAATAAAAGACTCCAGTTCAATTGAGGTACATGCTCTTATCTCCTCAATCTGAGTTAATGACAACTCTCTGGCAAGTATCAGCCGCTTAAATCCGAGAGATTCAAGAAACATCGCCTGTTTTGCTGTTCGAATGTTTGTCTGGGTAGATGCAAAAAGGGGGATTGGAGGCAAACCCGCCTTTAGAAGTCCCATATCCTGAATAATAAGGGCATCGCAACCTGCTTCGTAAGCCTGTCTCGATAGTCTTACGGCCTCTTCAAGCTCATTTTGAAAAAGGATTGTATTGAGGGTCATGTAAACCTTTGCACCAAACCTGTGAGCATAAGTCGCCAGGGTCTCAATCTCTGAGATCGGGTTACCGGCTGCCTCTCTTGCTCCAAAAGACGGTCCTGCAATATAGAGAGCATCGGCACCGCAATTTATAGCTGCAGTGCCGATGTCCCTGTTTTTTGCCGGTGCTAAAAGTTCTAATTCTCTTATTTGCACTTAAGTTCGGTTTTCACCTTATATTCTGCAATTGCCTTGTATGTAGGATCTGACAAAAGTTGCTTGTAATATCCGCATGCCTTGCCGGGATTCTTTTTGCCTTCGAAAGCCACAGCAAGATTGTAAATTGTACTGTTCTTGTCTTTGGCATTTGGATCTTCTGCAAGATAGCTCTCCAGAGCAGCAATTGCTTCGTCAAATTTCTTTAGTTGCACGCCTGAAAGACCAATCAGTTTGTTTGCCTGTCCAGATTCTGCATACTGATTTGATTTCTTGGCGTTCTCATAAACTACCGCCCAGTTCTTTGTTTTGGTAGCAGCGGCAGACCTCTTAAGGTAGACAACAGACAATTGTTTGCTTGCATCTTCTTTATCGCCCAGTTGAATTGCCTTTTCAAAAGCTGCAATTGCACCCTCTTCGTTGTTGAGACGAGCTTCACACATACCTATCCTAAGATATGCAGTTGCATTTTCCGGGTCTCGCGCAATAAGCTTTTTGTAAACTGTTATAGCTTCAGCAAATTTACCCTCGTTAAGGCATGATGTGGCGTCTGCCATAAGAATCTGAGGAATAAGATCTGTTGCCTCTTTTTCTACATCAGCCATTGAGTTTGCCTTTGCTGTCTCAACAGCTTTTTTAATCTGTATCAATGCGTTGTCAATATCTTTGCTGTTTGCTAGTTCTTTACCGTATCTAAGATAGATCTTAGGAAGTATGTCTTTGCACTCCTTAGAAAGTGTAGCTCCCTCTTCTCCCAGTGTTTCAAGCATTTTAAGCGCTTTATTAAAGGAATCGATTGCTCCCGGATAGTTGTTTGTATTAAGCGCTGCGGCACCGGCATTATAGAGTTCTGTAGCAGCAGCTAGATCTTGTCCATATACCGATCCGAAAGAGAATAGGGATAGCATACAAATAGCTAAAAATGTCTTGAGATGTTTCATTGGAATAATTTTTGTTATAAAAATTGGGTAATTATATTTTCTTATGGTAAATGCAAATTTAATAAAAAGCAAAACACAAAACAAAAATCTAGTAATTGTTCCTGATTTTTATGGATTGAATATATCGTAACTCATGTGTTGAGAATTAATTATTAACTTTGACCGTTTTCTAAAATATTAAAAGCATATTATTCATTTTTTTAAATTATTTCAATCAACTAGTATGAAAAGACTATTTTTATTAGTGGCATCTATTGCTCTATTTGCAACCGCAAATGCACAGGTACCACCTACTCTGCCATTGGATCCAAAAGTAAGAACCGGGAAACTGGATAACGGACTCACATATTATGTTGTGAAAAACGCTGAACCTAAAGGTCAGGCAGAATTTTACATCGCACAGAAAGTTGGTGCAATATTGGAAGAAGAAAATCAGAGAGGCCTTGCTCACTTTCTTGAACATATGGCATTTAACGGTTCTAAAAATTTCCCGGGAAACGGAATAATCTCATACCTGGAAAAAATCGGGGTTAAATTTGGTGTCAACCTTAATGCCTCTACAGGTGTGGACCAGACAATTTACAATATTTCCAGCGTTCCAGTAAAAAGACAGGGAATTATTGACTCTTGTCTTCTTGTTCTTTATGACTGGTCTTGTGCCATAAACCTTAAAGAGGAAGACATTGATAAAGAGAGAGGGGTTATCCGCGAGGAGCTTCGTACAAGAAGCAGCGCACAACTGAGAATGATCGAGACTATTCTGCCTGAAATCATGCCTGACAGTAAATATGCTCACAGGCTGCCTGGTGGTCTGGTTAAGGTTATTGACACATTTACCCCAAAAGAGCTTCGTGATTTTTATCAGAAATGGTATCGTCCAGATCTGCAGGGCATTATCGTTGTTGGTGATATCGACCCTATTGCTATAGAAAATCAGATCAAGTCTCTTTTCAGCTCAATTCCAAAGAAAAAAGATGCAGCAGAAAGGGTAGAATTTCCAGTTCCTGATACAAAGGAGGCATTAATATCTGTTGCTAGCGATCCTGAAGCTACATCTACCAATATTATGATGATGTTCAAACAGGATGTCCTGCCAAAGGAGTTCAGACCTACAGTCGCCTCCCTTGCTATGGACTACATGATAAATATGGTTACAGGCATGCTCAGTGCCCGTTTACAGGAAGCTGCCCAAAAGGCAAACCCTCCTTATACAAACGCCAGCGCATCATATGGTGATTATGTTGTATCAAACACAAAGGCTGCATTTGATATTTCGGCCGGAGCAAAAGAGGGAGAAATTGACAAGGCCCTCAGAGCAATTGTTAATGAATCTGAAAGGGTAAGAAAATTTGGATTCACCCCTTCTGAATATGACAGGGCAAGAGCTAACTTCACCAGCCGGATGGAGCAAATATACAAAGAGCGGGAAAAACAGAAGAACTCTTTTTATGTAGACCAGATCCTTAACAACTTCACTACTGGTAATGCAATGCCTGGAATAGAGATGGAGTACACAATGATGATGCAGATTGCTCCTTCTATAACTATTGATCAGATTAACATGTTTGCAAAATCTCTTCCAAAGAACGAGAATCTTGCAATTGCCATAATGATGCCTAAAAAAGACGGACTTAAAGTACCTTCTAAAGAAGAAGTTCTTAATATATACAACAATGCTCTAAAAGACAGTGTTGAAGCTTACAAGGAGACTGTGTCCAACGAACCTCTTGTTCCTGTTGCTCCTGTTGCTGGTAAAGTAGTTAACGAGGTAAACGATCCTATGAGCGGTGCTATTGTGTGGACATTGTCAAATGGCGCTACAGTTGTTGTGAAGAAAACCGACTTCAAGGAAGATCAGATTTTGTTTTCTGCAAGCAGTCGTGGCGGTTTCTCTCTTTTTGACAAATCAGATATTGTTGCAACAAAGGTTATTGGCAACATGATTTCAATTGGTGGCGTTGGCAAGTTCAGCCAGACCGATCTAAGAAAGGTTCTGGCCGGTAAAAACGTAGCTGTTGGTGCTTCTGTTAGCACATATACAGAAGGTATTGGAGGCTCTTCTACACCAAAGGATATTGAGACATTCATGCAGCTTCTTTATCTTAATTTCACGGCTTTAAGACAGGATGACGAAGCTTATCAGGCATTTATGGGCAGAATGAAAGCCCAGTTGCAAAATGCTGCATCAGATCCTATGACTGCTTTTTCTGATACATTACAGGCTATTCTGTATAACAACAACCCTTATTCACAAAGAATGAGCATCGAGATGCTTGACAAGGTTAATTATCCACGAATCATGGAACTTGCAAGGGCTAGATTTGCAAATGCTGCTGACTTTACTTTTGTTTTTGTCGGCAACGTAGACCCTGCCACACTTAAACCACTTGTTGAAACTTACATAGGTTCTCTGCCTGCCAATAAGGCCAGGAAAGAGAACTGGGCAAATACTGGCATGGTACCTGTTAAAGGGAAGCTGGTTAAGCACTTCGACAAAGAGATGCAAACCCCTAAAGCTACCGTATATACAATTTTAACGGGTAAAGCTGCGTATACTGTTGAGAACCTTATTATGGCAGACATGATGAAACAGGCTTTTGACATGGTATTTACCAAAACAATCCGCGAAGAAGAGGGTGGCACTTATGGTGTTGGTGTAAACATGAACATGAGTTTTACTCCTGAAGAGTTTTTCACATTTATGTTTGGCTTCGATACAGACGTTGCTTTAACAGAGAAGTTGCTTAAGAGAGCTCATCTGGAGATTAACAATGTTCTTGAAAAGGGCGTGAATCCTGCTGATTTTGCCAAGATTACAGAATATATGCAAAAGAATTACACTCAGAACCTGAGAGAGAACAAATACTGGTCTTCGGTAATAACAAACAGGTTCATTTTGGGTAAAGACCTTCATACTACATACGAAGCTGCACTTAAGTCTATAACTCCTACCAAATTGCTTAATTTTATCAAAGCTGCTATTAGCCAAGGCAATCAATTTGAGATAATTATGAGCGGCAAGGCAGCCGAGAAAAAATAAGATGCAAATTATTGAAATTGGCAATTTCCTGGTAGCCTCTACCATACTTACAGAAAAGTTCGTATGTGATTATTTCAGGTGTCATGGTGCTTGTTGCATAATTGGCGATAGCGGAGCCCCATTATCTGAAACAGAGTGTAGCCATTTAAAGAACGATTTCAATAAAATTTCAAAATATCTGAGACCAGAAGGGATCCGCTCCATTGAGGAGCAGGGTCCCTTTGTCTTGGATTCCGATGGAGACCTGGTCACTCCCCTTATTGAAGGAGAAGAGTGCGCATACACTCAGTTCGACAAGGAAGATAATTGTTTCTGCGGAGTTGAGGTTGCCTTCAACGCCGGAGAGAGTACTTTAAAAAAACCAATCTCATGCTGGCTATATCCAATACGAACAACAACATTGTCGAACGGAATGGTAGCTCTCAATCTACATGAGTGGCACATCTGTCTCGATGCTTTTGCAAAAGGTAAAAAAGATGGGGTCCCCGTATTCAGATTTTTACGGGAACCCCTTATTTTTGCTTATGGAAAGGACTTTTACGATCAACTGGAAATCGCTTATGAACAAATTGTTCTGTAGCATGAGTGCAAATGCTGCTATACTTCTCTGTCCCCCACGTATCTTGCCAGTTTGACCAAATCGCTTTTATATACCGATTCATTAAGCACAGAAAGAGCATCCTCTGCACTCTGACAGTGTCCAAGAAGAGCTTTTTGTGCAAGCTGAATCCCGGAATATTTCTCAATCAGCGAATTTGCCTCATTAACAAGCCTCTCATCGTCTATTGTTTCCCTCATTAGAACCATAAGAGAACCTCTCTCCTCAGAAGTTGCCGAATTAAGGGCACATATAAGAGGTAGTGTTATTTTCTTCTCCTTAATGTCTCCTCCGGCGGGTTTACCAGTATTCAGCTGTGGCATGTAATCGAATATATCGTCTCTTATCTGGAACGCAATACCAAGATGATACGCATATCTCTCCATGGATACGAGAATTTCTTTATTTGTTCCAACTGAATATACTGCACTTTTGATTGCCGCAACAAACAGGCTGGCTGTTTTTCTGTATATGATGTTGTAATAGTCCTCTTCTGTAGTATCAAGACTATCTGCTTTCTGCATCTGAAAAAGTTCTCCTTCCGACAAATCTTCTACTGTCTTTGTGAAAAACCCCAATATTTGCGGATTTGGGTTTTTTACCAGCAGGGATAAAGCTTTTGCAAGCCAGTAATCTCCTGTGAGAATTGATGCTGCAGGGCTGAAGGTGGTTTGAACGGTAGGCGCACCTCTTCTGTAGGAGGCATTGTCTGCCACATCGTCGTGAAGCAGGGTTGCTGTATGAATCATCTCTGCTACCACTGCACATGTAACCGACAACTCATTCGCTTGTCCGCATGCCTTGGCAGATAAAATGCTGAGCAAAGGACGTATCTGCTTACCTTTGTTGTCGAGCAGGTAGGAGTTTATCGTATTGAGCAAAGAACTGTTGCTCTCCAGATTCTCCTTCATGATTTTCTGGAAACTATACCACTCCTTGTCTATGTTGCTGTTAATGCCTTTTATCTCCATTGCATATTACTTAAGCCGGTGCATAATGTCTTGGTTCCAGAAGTTTTCTTTCTGCCGATTCCAGTGAGTACATAAGATCTTCCACATTATCGACAATTACCAGCCCTTCTCTCCAATTGTTATTTAAAACCCGTTCTTTCTCCAAATGTTCAAAAAGCAGAAAAAGAGGGTTATAAAAACCATCTTGGTTAAAAATAATCACTTCTCCGGAATAAAGCCCCAACCGCCTGAGGGTAAGGGTCTCCATTAGTTCTTCCAGTGTTCCTATTCCTCCTGGAAAGGCCACTACTGCATCTGTGTCATCGCGAAGTTTGTCTTTTCTTTCGCTCATAGTGGGAACAATCTCTATATTCTCAAGGCCGGGGTGATGAAACTCCAGTTCCTTCATAAATCCGGGAATAACTCCCTCCACTCTGGCCCCATTGGAAATCATAGTGTCGATTATTACACCCATTAAACCCTTACAACTTCCTCCGCAGACAATTGTATAATCAAGAAAGGAGGCCGCCTTAGCAAAGCATTCGGCGACCTCTTTATATTTATCTTCCAGAACATCGCTGGATGAACAATAGACACAAATTCTTTTACCCATTAATGATAATTAAGAATTAAAAGAGAAATGCTACCGACAGTTGAAATCCCTGAAGGGTTGCATCTTTATATGTGCCTATCTGGTCCCATGTGGCATCTGCTGTTTTAAGTTTTCCCAGGCCCCAGTTATACTTGCCCATTACCTGAAGCTTCCACAAATCAAAACCTGCTCCCAGACCTACTCCATAGTCAAACCTGTTGATATCGGAAATTGGTTGGTTTTCCAGTCTTGTACTGTTTTGAATTGCGTACGAGATAAAAGGACTGGCAACAATGAATGGTCTGAAAATAAGCATATCTATACCTATCTCCAGATTTATCGGAAGAGTAAGATAGTCAATGTTTATAGTATTGGCAGGATCATTGTTGATAGATGTATTTACAGTAGAATAAAGTAGTTCGGGCTGGATGGCCAGACCTAACAGCGGAACTTTTAACTGCAGGGCAACACCAAGCTGATAACCTGTCTGATTTTGCCATGTTTCGTTAATGTTTGAACTAATATTGGACATACTTGCAAAATTAAGTCCCCCCTTTATCCCAAACCTTGATTGTGAAAATGAAGAGGTACTAACTATTAGTATCCCTAAAATCAGTGCTAAAAACTTTTTCATAATATTTTACATTAATGCATTAATCTTGGCGACTATTGCGGTTTTTGTTGTAGAGCCTACTATTTTATCTTTAAGTTCTCCGTTTTTGAAGAACAGGATTGTAGGGATATTGCGGATACCATATTTTACAGGAACCTCAGAACTTGAATCAACGTCACACTTTGCTATTACAGCTTTACCTTCATACTCTCCTGCCAGCTCATCTACAATCGGAGAAATCATGCGACAAGGACCACACCATGGAGCCCAAAAATCTACAAGAACTGGTTTGTCTGATTTGATTACAATTTCGTTGAAGTTTGCGTCGTTTACTGCTATTGCCATAATTTTTTAATTTTTATTTATTCCGACTGCTAAATTACTATCTATTTTTAAATAATCCAATTTTGGTATATGGGGACGCAAATTGCGTACCCATTCTCATTTATTCCTATTCTTATTTTGCTTCTTTGTTTTATTTATTGTGTATTTGTCTTTCCGGGCCGTGCAACGGGCTAACCAAAAATACTAATTATGTGATTTTTTCATTGCATGGTGGGTGGTTGTGATATACGTGCACCAGATTTACCCGCTTCGCTCTCAATTCGCTAAAAAACAAAAGGCTGAAACCATATATGCCAGTACAAAAGGCTGCAGGTTTCAGCTCTCGTTTTTTCTAACGCTACTTTCGCTTAGCGGGTGCCCAAATCTTCCTTGCAAGTATATCACAACCACCCACCATGCTATTTTTACACATAATTAGTGTCTGTAACTATCTCATAGCAATGCCCGGAAAGACAAATACACAATCAATTTTTGAGAGGCAAAATTCTTTCGAAAATGGGTACACAATGTGCGTCCCCATGTACCTTCCATGTACCTTATACCTTGCCGACGAGCTCGGCGAGTCCTCCTGCTGCGGTCTCTTTGTAAATCCGGGGGAGATCGTGTCCCGTACGTTTCATAGCCTCCACCACAGTATCAAATGATACGAGATGTTTTCCGTCTGAAAGCAGAGCATACATATTAGCGTCCACTGCTCTTGTTGCTCCAAAGGCATTTCTCTCTATACAAGGAATCTGGACGAGCCCGCAAACAGGGTCGCAGGTAAGGCCAAGAAAATGCTCTATCCCTATTGATGCAGCATACTCTATCTGGGCAGGTGTCCCTCCAAAGAGTTGAACTCCCGCTCCTGCGGCCATGGCACATGCCGATCCTACTTCTCCCTGACAGCCAACTTCGGCTCCTGAAATTGAGGCGTTTGTCTTTATAATATTACCTATAAGGCCTGCTGTTGCAATTGCTTTTATAATACGACTGTCCGAAAAATCATAAAACTTCCTGTTCAGATACAGAAGCCCTGGTAAAACTCCCGATGACCCACAGGTAGGTGCCGTTACAACAATTCCACCTGATGCATTTTCCTCAGAGACAGCAAGTGCAAATGAAAATGTCATTGATCTGCGCTGCATTGAACCCTGATATCCTTTGGCCTTGATGTAGAACGAAGCTGCTTTTCTTGAAAGATTCAGACCTCCGGGAAGAACGCCCTCTTTATCCAGTCCTCTCTCAACAGAGTCCGTCATTGCCTTCCATACCTCTGCAAGATAGTCCCATACATCATTTTCTTCATGAATGTCTACATACTCCCAGAACGTTCTTCCATTTGCTTGACACCACTCCAGGATATCCTTCATTTTGCTGTGCGGATATACAGTAGTTCCTGATTTTCTCTCGCCGCTGTCGCTAAGGTCCCCACCTCCAATGCTGAATGTTGTCCAACTCTCCATTGTCTCTCCTTCATTGTCATAAGATTCAAACCTAAGTCCGTTAGGGTGTTGAGGAAGAAATGTTTCAGGTTCCCATAAAATCTTTGTTCGCTCCTTTCCAAGAACATCCAGTATTGCCTTGTCTGTCATATGACCCTCCCCTGTTGCTGCCAGGCTACCATAAAGAGTTACCGAAAAAAAAGATGCACCCTTGTTCCTTTCAAGAAACTGTTCCGATGCAAGCGCAGGAGCCATCGTATGACTGCTGGATGGACCCCGGCCAATTTTAAAAATCTCTTTTATACTTTCCATTCTGCAAAGTTATTCGATTGCTAAAAGCTTTGGCAGAGCTGCCTCCTAGATCACCGAATCGGCTTCCCAGACAAATGCCCGCAGGCCTTGTTTTTCTGCTTCTTCGTTATGTTTTCTGAGTTCTGCCAGCAATGCTGGCAAAACTTCGGGTTCGACAACAGCCATGGTAACCATGTTTTTTGACGGCCAGGCATGTGAGGAGTAGTGAGGTTCTCCCTTACTACTCCCTCTACCCTGAACATCTTCCCATTTGGTGAATCCACGTATGCTGCATTTATCCAGAGCATCAAGCACATTTGAACTGTGTGCCTGATTATATATTATCATTATTGCTTTCATTCCGTATAATATTTAATTTTTACAAGTATATTAAGCGTGCTTCTTTGCGTGGGCCCTTCTCTTTCTCTTTATATCTCCCACATGGAACGATGTATAGATTGTAGGAATAACAATCAAAGTAAGAATAGTAGAGATTGAAAGTCCCCCGATTATGGATATACCCATTGGTTGCCATATTTCAGAACCTTCACCTATACCCATAGCCATTGGAATCATACCCAGAATAGTAGTAAGGGTGGTCATCAGAACCGGTCTCAGACGTGATTTTCCACCTTTAATAACCGATTTCCTTACAGTTGCACCTCTCTCCTTGTTCAGATTTATATAGTCAATCAATACAATACCGTTTTTAACGACAATACCTACGAGCATTACTGCACCAATAAGAGCAATAAGACTCAATGATGTACCGGTAAGCCAAAGTGCCAGGAAGACTCCGGTAAATGCAAATGGAAGAGAGAACATAATGATGAAAGGATCTCTGAACGACTCGAACTGAGCAGCCATAACAATATATACCAGCATGACCACTAGCAGAAGCAGGGTAAGCATATCGGAAAACGACTCCTGCTGCTCCTGAACCGAGCCTGAAACCTCAACATCCATCAAAGGAGGAAGCGATAATTTATCAACCTCTTTTTGTACATCGGCAGCAATGTCGCCAAGTGCCCTTTTATATACAAAACCCGTCACTTTAATAACCCTCTCCCTGTCCTGGTGATCAATTGACGGAGGTGCAAAACCTTCAATGACATCCCCTACTTCCGACAGTCTTACTCCCTTTCCACGGCTGTTGTAGATTACTATGTTCTTGATATCTTCAATCTCTGTCCTGTATTTCAGTTCATTTTTGACAACAATGTCATATTCCTCTCCATCCTCTCTGAATCTGCTTGTTATGAGGCCATTTATCCTGTTTCTTACTACAGTGGCAGCCCCGGTCATTGTAAGACCATTCATGGCAAGCTTCTCTCTGTCAAACTCAATCTGCAATTGTGGTGTGTAATTCTCCCTGCTGAGCTTAATGTCTCTCAAACCCTCGGTTTTTCTCATGATATTGGCAACCTGATTGGCAACTGTGTCGGCATCTTTCATGTTGTAACCAAGTACATCCATTTCAAGTGACGTTCCTCCTGAACCAAAGCCCATGTTTGAACCTCCGGGCGTTACTTCAAAACGGTATATCTCCGGAATTGCAGCCAGATCCTTTCTCATTTCGTCGGAAATCTCGAAAATATCCCTTTCCCTTTTCGACGCCTTTGTCAGACGTGCCGTATAGGTTATAAGATATGTACCGGAACTCCTCATAGCCATAAATATGTTGGAACCATCGGACTGTCCGAGCGATGACTGATAGATTTCAATTTCCGGATATTTGTCTTTCCAAAGATTGTAGAGATATGTATTTAGTTTTCTTGTATGTTCAACCCTTGTTCCAACAGGCAACTCTATAGTAAGACCTATCTGGGCATTATCGGATGCCGGGAAGAAATCGGTACCAACCCTGGCCAGAAGGAAAAGACTCCCTATAAACAACATCGCCGCACTTATAATTACCAAGGCCCTGTTTCTCAATGCCCAGGTAAGCAGATAAGCATATCCTCTGTCCAATGAATCCAGTGTTCTCTCTATAGGTCCGTAAAGCAAATTGAAGAGTTTGCTTCTCTTGGGATCCTTTGTGAGCAATTTAGAAGCGAGCATGGGTGTTAGACTAAGTGCAACAATTGCAGAGACTGAGATTACTATGGTGACAATCCATCCTAGTTGTTTGAACATGATCCCGGCAAGTCCTGTAACCATTGTCAGTGGGAAGAACACTGCAATAATTGTTAGTGTAGAAGCAATAATTGCCACTGCTACCTCATTTGTTGCATAGATGGCAGCATCCTTAGGCTTGCTACCCCTTTCTATATGCGTCGTTATATTTTCAAGCACCACAATGGCATCATCCACAACCATCCCGATAGCAATTGAAAGAGAACTAAGGGATATTATGTTAAGTGTATTACCCGTCACCATCAGATAGATGAACGCAGCTATAAGTGAAACCGGAATGGTAAGAATGATTATAAATGTAGCTCTCCATCTTCCCAGGAATAACAAAACAACAAGCATTACAAGAATACCCGCAAGAACAACTGTCTCTGTAAGGGAGCTTATACTATCCTTGATAAATTCCGAAGAGTCAAGAATCACTTCCAGTTTTACATCCGGAGGAAGTGAGGCCTTTATGTCCGGTAAGGCTTTGTTGATTTTGTCTGCAATGTCAACAACATTTGCTCCTGATTGCTTCTGAACTACAATCATTGCACCAGTCACACCGTTGGTAACCACCTGGGTAGCTCTCTCTTTAAGAGTATCTTTAACAACTGCAACGTCTTTTATAAATATGTTCCTTCCCTGATAGCTTCCCAGAATAATGTCATTTATCTGATCGCTCTCCTTGAGTTCGCCATTTACCCTCACCGAATAAGTATCAGATCCTACATCTATGCTTCCCGCAGGAATATTGCTGTTTCCGGCAGCGACAAGAGACGCAATCTGTTCATCGGCCATATTGTAAGCCTGCATTTTCTGAGGATCGGTAAGAATCTGAATCTCACGCTGAGGTGCCCCGGAAATTGAAGTAGATGCTACCCCGTCAATCCTGTTTAAAGGATTAGCAACCTTTTCCTCAAGAATCTTATAAAGACCCTGTGCATTCTGTGAGGTTCTGGCAGAGATGAACATGATAGGCATCATCTCTGTGCTGTATTTGAACACTACAGGCGACTCGGCACCATCCGGAAGGTAGTTTTTCTGGAAGTCAAGGACCGATCGTATATCGTTTACCGCCTCATCCATATTGGTCCCATATTCAAACTCAATAGTAATAATGGAGACATTATCCTTTGAATTGGAAGATATTTTCTTAAGATCGGAAACTGTACTGAGCGACGTTTCCAGTCTCTTTGTCAAATTTAACTCAATATCCGCCGCACTCGCACCCGAGTATGTTGTCATGACGGTTGCCATGTTAAGCTCTATCTCGGGATAAAGGTCAACCGAGAGCTTCGTATATGAGAATAAACCCAGAACTACAATGGCTATAAAAATCAGAGCGGTAGTTACCGGTTTCTTTACTGCACTTTCATATAATTTCATTCGAAAAATTTTTAATAGTTTTTATGACAGGTCCGCACCTGAATCTACAACTTTCACCTTTGACTTGTCGCTGAGTCTTGCCTGTCCGGCAACCACAACCTTCTGTCCAGCCTCAAGTCCGCTTCTGACTTCGTAGATAGAACCAACCCTCTTTCCTAGAATAACCTTAGTATAAGTAACAACATCACCATCCAGTACATATACATACTTGTCATTTGTACCGGCCTGTTTTATAACTGCTTTGTCAGAAACTACAATTTTCTCTTTTGTACCAAAACTAACTTTTGCGGTTGCATACATGCCAGGTCTTATTTCGTAATTTCCGTTTGCAATGCTCACCTGAGCCTGGAATGTGCGTGTACCCGGGTCTATGGTAGGGTAGATAAGGCTGACCTTGCCAGGATATGTTTTACCTTCATACACATCTACCTTAATCTGAACAGGTGTTCCTATTTTCACCTGAGGGAAAAATTCCTCAGTAATGTTAACCAGTATCTTAACCGGTTGTATCTGCATCACAACCAGAATTGGCAATCCAACTGCAAGATCGCCATTGTCAAAATTACGTTGTGTTACAACTCCGTCAATAGGAGATAAAAGCTTTGTATTCTTGTCCAGATTGGCGATACTCTGCTCAGCAACAGAAACTTGTGTCTTCATCTGATCGTATTGCTGTGCGGCAATTCCACCAGACTTATAAAGGGCCTCAATACGTGAAAGATCTAGCTTCAGGTTTTCAAGCTGAGTCTTTGCCTGAGAGTAATTGGTGTTCTCCATCTGAACAAGAAGTTGTCCCTTTCTTACCCTGCTGCCAACCTCTGCATAGATCTTCTCTATCCTCTGTGCAGCTGCACTGGAAATATTATTTTTTACAAACGGCTCTATGTTGCCGGAAAACTCCGTCTCCTGAGGAACCATTTGCTTGCCTACCTCTTCAATCTTGACTAGTACGTCAGCCGTTGCCGCAGTATCTTTTTGTTTGCCGGAAGAACATGCTCCTAAAAGCAATACGCCCAGAGCGAATAAAAATGTAAATTTTTTCATATATGATTGACTTATTATTGTTTACTAATATTTTCTGTTCCCAGTACCCTCTCAAACTCATTCTTTGCTTTGAGAAAATCGTAAAGGGTCTGATTTAAATTTAATTGTGATCTTGTAAGAGCTACTTCGGTATCGTTAAGCTCTAGTACAGTTCCCACTCCGGTGGAGTACCTTACCTTTGCTATCTCATATCCTTTTTTTGCCTGTCTGGCAGCCTCTTTGTCGGATTCCAGCTGGATTTTTGCCCTTGTCATTTCGTTTATTGAATTCTGGGCAGAAAGAGAGAGATTCTCTCTTATAAGATCTCTCTGGTACTCCATTTTTCTTATTACCACCTGTGTCTGTTTCTCTTTCATAGATACCGAAAGCTTGTTGAAGATTGGAATCTGCAAAGAAATTCCCATGGCAAGTGAGTTAGACCAGGAGTTGTTGAAAGAAAATTCATTACTCTGCATCTGAAGCTGATAGTTTGCAAAGCCTGCAAGCATTGGCAATCGTTGAGAGTGAATCAGCTCAAAACTCTTATTCATCTTCTCAAGCTGTATCTCCATACTCTTAAGGCTGCTGTTCATGTCAAACGTAAAAGAGAGGTCACGCTGAAAATTGTTTATCTCATTTTCAAACATAGAGAAACTACCTTCAGCGGCAATAGGAGTGTCCATTTTTAGAGAGAGCAGTATTTTTAGTTGCATTTTTGCAAGTTCTAGTCCGTTTCTGGCCTGAGTGAGAGTTGGCATGATATTTCTAGCAGCAACCTCCGACCGTATTTTGTCATATTCGCTAGCAAGCCCTTTTTCGTACATGTTCTTTATGTTACTGGCACTTTCCATTGCGTTTTTATAACTCTGTTCCAACACCTTAAGCGATTCTTCTATCATGATGATTCCGTAGAAGCTGTTCTTAACCTGGGCCACAAGATCTAGCTTTGTTGTCCTTGCAGACTCCAGTGCCGACTTCATCTCCAGTTCTGATAGCTCAATGTTTTTGTACAATGCAAAAGAGAGGAGTGGTACCTGTAATGTGCCACCAACTGCATAACTATGGGTCGATCCTACTTCCATTTTTCCGCCCGGGAAGAAGTCCGAGAAGAAGACAGGTTTAAGTATATTGTTAGTATATTGGGCGCTTCCATTAACAGATGGCAGCAGCATATACCAGTTCTCTTTTTTTAGATAATCCACACGCTCCAGCTCTGCGTCTGCAATTTTAATATTCAGGTTATCACTCATTGCAATTTCCAGAGCCTTATCAATTGTAAGTCTGAGTGTATCCCGGGGCTCCGCCTGCACACTATGAGTTCCGGCAAAGAAAAGCATTGTCATTAATATGACTGCCATTTGTGATTTCATTCGTTTTCTCTTAACCATTTTATTTTTGATTTAAATATTTATCAATTATTTCTATTCCTTTTTGTGTCGATATTCCTCTAAAAAAGTAAATCAGTGTTTCCTTGAACAGCTGCTTTCTGGTTATGTCTTCCAGAGAAAAAATATCTTTATTTCCAATTATGTTCGATATTTCTATTATCGCCTTTGATACTATAGGAGTATCAATATCATCCAGTACCAACCCCTCGGCCTGCCCCCTTTTCAGAAACCCGCTGATGTTCTCTGTATGATACCGGGCAAATTTTTCTACAAACTTTGTGTATATCTCCGGGTAAAACTTCTTTAGTTCGATAAAAAAATTAATCCTCAGGTTTACACTCAGTTCCGATTGGTTTTCATGCACCTTGAAAAGCAGGTCAAGTACATTTCCCGGAGCTTTTCTCATCTCCTCCATGTTGCACTTCATCTTTTCACTTGAATAAAGGATACACTCCTCAAGGAATGTCGACTTGTCGCTGAACATTTCGTAAAGTGTTCTCTTTGAGATTCCGTTTTCTGTTGCTACATCGTCCATGGTAACAGATTTGCACCCTCGGTGCAGGAACATATCCATGGCATTTTCTATTATTCTCTCTCTTAAATCCATTTTTTTCAATTAGGTTGCAAATGTAAACATAGGAAACTTAAAAAACAAAAATAGTTTTCTGGTTTTTCTTTCACTATTCATTTTTTCCTTGTTAACTTTGCATGAGAACCAATCATTGTTACTAAAAAACATTACTATGTATACCGAATTTCAGAAATACCTCAGTACAGAGCTGGAGAACATCGAATCTGCCGGCCTTTTTAAAAAAGAGCGCATAATAACAACGGCCCAGCAGGCTTTGATCAAAGTAAGCTCGGGTCAGGAAGTTCTCAACTTCTGTGCCAACAACTATCTTGGACTTTCAAACAGCCCGGTGCTTATTAAAGCGGCAAAAGAGGCTCTGGATACAAGAGGTTTTGGAATGTCAAGCGTACGCTTCATTTGTGGAACTCAGGACCTTCATCTTGAACTTGAAAAAAAGGTAGCAGAGTTCTTTGGAACAGAAGATACAATTCTTTATGCTGCTTGTTTCGATGCCAACGGAGGAGTTTTTGAGCCCCTGCTTAACGAAGAGGATGCCATAATCTCTGACTCTCTCAACCACGCATCAATTATTGACGGTGTAAGGTTATGCAAGGCACAGAGATACCGTTATGCGAATGCAGACATGGAAGATCTGGAAAATTGTCTGAAGCTTGCACAGGCTCAGAGATACAGGCTTATAGTAACTGACGGTGTCTTCTCAATGGACGGTAATGTTCCTCCTCTTGATAAAATATACGAACTGGCAAACAAGTACAACGCCATGATTATGGTTGACGAGTCTCACTCGGCAGGGGTCGTGGGAAAAACCGGAAGAGGAGCCACAGAGCAATTCAACCTGAGAGGAAAGGTTGAGATTATTACAGGAACACTTGGCAAAGCTCTTGGAGGAGCGATTGGAGGGTTCACCACCGGGAAAAAAGAGATTATTGCCATACTACGTCAGCGTTCAAGGCCATACCTTTTCTCAAATTCTATACCTCCTATGGTTGCAGCTGCTGGTATAGCAATGTTTGATATGATGTCAAAGACCCATGAGTTACAGGATAAGCTTCACAGCAATACAGAATACTTTGTAAAAAGAATGACCGATGCCGGGTTCAGCATAAAACCCACTCAGTCTGCAATTTGTGCGGTTATGCTTTACAATGCCCGTCTCTCTCAACAATTTGCTGCCAGAATGCTGGAAGAGGGCATATATGTGGTAGGATTCTATTTTCCGGTTGTCCCTAAAGAACAAGCTCGTATCCGGGTTCAAATTTCTGCCGGACACGAGGTTGAACATCTTGACAAATGTATAGCCGCCTTTATAAAAGTTGGCAAGGAACTTGGCGTGATTTAACAGACAGGTCGTTAATCGTTGTCATAGTCCCTGTCCTTTCTCCACTCCCTGCGCCACTCCCTGCGCCACTCTCTGTTCCAGTTATTGTTCCAGTTATTCCAGCGGTAGTTATGGCTACAGTTCCAGTCAAAATCATGTCTGCGATCTTTGTCGAAGTCATGTTTGATTGGGTTTTGAACTATCACTTTTACATTATCCGGAATATATATTGAGACCTCTTTTACTGTACCGTTCCATTTATTATTTTGGGTATAAATATCTGAGTGTATCGTTAGAAGAGAGTCTTTAAGTTCTATCTGTGGAAGGCTGTTCTGTGCCTTGATAAGTGCCTCAGCATGTGTGTAGGCCAGTGCATGTGCATCAAAGTAAATAGTGGAAGAGTCATTCTCATCTTGTCTCACGATATTGATTTTTGGGAAGGTCACTATCTCTCTGTCGTTCCTTTGTCCGTCTATCCAGAACATAACCATTTCTGAACGGCCAGCATCAATAAAGACCCTCGTTTCCGGCATAGGATTGGGTGATTCAAATTTTATATATAGAGTGTCTATACCCTCTTTAAGAGTAATACTGCTACTATCCCTACCTTCGTTCCAATAAGGTCTTGATGCTGATATTGCTAGTGTTACGAATGCAAAGCCCGAAATTATCCAGAGTATGAAAATAATAAGCCCCGGCCTTAATCTTGGAGATTTGAAGCCAAAAAGTATCTGGATTCCTCCATAAAGCATCCCAACCAAAGGCAAAAACATAACCAGAAGAAATGTAATCTTAAGCCAGATTGTGTTCTCAAACCCCAGGTTCACATAATTGAACAGGTCAAAAGGAATTACTCCCTGGAAAATTTCAACTCCCAATAAAAGGAATGAAAGGAACAGTATTCCTGAAACCGAGAAGATTACCATAAATACACCTATTACCTTTAAAATGATCCTGAAAATGTCATTCACCACGGCCCCACTTTGTGCCCCGGCTCTTCTTAGTCCGCTGCCTACCTGACTTACTCCGTCTTCCACCCTTTTTTGTATGTGAGAAAGATCTGGAGACTCCCCATGCATTGCACAACGTTGCTCTACAGTTTTTGCTTCAGGAATCACTATCCATAATACAATATATAATAAAACCCAGAATGAGCCTCCTCCAAAATGGAAACCAACAGCAGAAAAACCAAGGAAGCAGACAAAGAAGATAATCCTTACCAATATCCTGTCAAGGTTAAAATATGTGGCAAGCCCGGAACAAACTCCACCCAGAACCTTATGGTCGGGGTCTCTGTAAACTCTTTTAGGAGTAAGTCTGGTTGCCCTCTCTTGTGCCTGTTCATACCCGGCAGGTTCTGTAGCACCAGTCTCTTCATCAATAATTTCAGGTCTTCCAAGAATATTGATGACCTCTTTTACAACCTCCATAGAAACAACAGCATCCTTGTCTGTTTTCTCCATAAAAAGCTCTGCCATTCTCTCCTCTATTCCTTCGATGATTTCATCGCCGTTCTGTTTGGATCTGTAATGAGCATTAAGCTCTCCAAGATAGGCCTTTAAAAGCTCATACCCGTCTTCGTCAATGGTAAAAGCCAGGTTACCTATGCTTACTTTAACAACTTTTTTCATCTTATAGGTTTTTTTTGTTTCTTATAAATGCTATTGTATCTACAACCTCCTGCCATGCACTGTCCATCTCAGCTAAAAGCTCTTTACCCTTTTCTGTAATAGAGTAGTATTTCCTTGGAGGTCCCTGTGGTGACTCCTCCCATCTGTAACTTAGCAGGCCCTGATTCTTCTGTCTTGTAAGAAGAGGATACAGGGTTCCTTCCACAACAATCATCCTGGCATCCTTCAAGTCTGATATCAGCGATGAGGCGTAGGCGTCGTTGTTGTTCAGAATACTTAGTATGCAGTATTCGAGGACGCCTTTACGCATTTGTGACTTAATGTTGTCTGTATTAATATCGTTCATGATCCTTTTTATTTATAGTTTGAATACTTCCTTAAATTCTCTGCTGTTACAGGAATTCCTCTCATTTCACATTTTTGGGCTGCTGTTGTTGCAAGAGGAGCAACTATCCAGAATATAATGTAAGCCCAAAAGCCGGTACCACCCAGAAAGAAGGCGATAGCAAAAAGCACTCTCAGCAGAACAACATCTACGTTTAAATAGAGAGCCAATCCTGCGCAAACACCTCCGATTGTCTTGTTCTCGGGGTCTCTGTACAACTTCTTGACGGCATATCCGCTATAAGTTGTCTCCTTTTTTGATGTAAAATCATCTTCCATCGCTTCACCGTCGGGCATTCCCAACTGAGCAATGATCTTGTTGACAAGGGGCAAATTCACAACCTCCTGTCCTGTCTTGAGATATTCAGAAAAGAGCTCGGCTATTCTCTGCTCGAGGTCCTCCATGACATCTCCGGTCTGAACACCCATTCTGGTTCTTTCACGGAACTTTTCAAGGTATTTGTCCAATTTTTGATAGGCGTCTTCGTCAATTATAAAACTTCTTCCGCCTATCCCTACATTTACAACTTTTTTCATTTTTATATAGTATTTAAAGTTCCACAGTATTTGGTGCTGCAAATATATAAATAAATATTATTACCTTGTATCACATAGTAGTAAATATTTTCATAAAAAAAGCCCGTTACCAACGTAACGAGCTCATATTCTGCTAGAAAATTTTTCTATTATTTTTGTGTCGCCGGCTTATCTGTAGCTGGAGTTGTTGTAGGATTGGTTGTAGGAAACTCCGGTTGTCCTTGAATTGGTGCTGAATTTTCAATTCTCTGCTGTATCGCATTTTGTTTTTCACTGTTTCCGGTTGAAACAAATGCTGTAGCCATTACGCATAGAACAATAATTGCTATTGCAAGAGTCCATGTTGCTTTTTCCAGAAAGTCTGCTGTCTGACGAACACCAAATGTCTGGTTACCTGATGCAAAGTTTGCAGCTAATCCGCCGCCTTTTGAATTTTGCACTAAAACTATAATAGTCAGCAATATGCTGGCTATAATAATTATGATGGAAATTGCTGTGTACATAATATCATTGGTTGTGTTTACTCTTTAATTCCTGAACAAGGGTTGCAAAGTAAGTACTTTTTTCCGGATATAACAAAATAAGTTTTGCATAAACCTCTATCGCTCTTTTGTAAAAGCACTGTTCGGTGTAAATTCTTGCCAGCGTCTCTGTGTAGAAACCCGAGTCATCGAATTTCTCTCCCAGTTCAATCTCCTCAGCTGACTGATTTTCATTATACTGACTATTTGTATTGGATCTTAGCAGCGATGGCTTCTCTGCAATAAACTTGTCGAGTGGCTTTGCGGTATCCAGCTTTACTTCTTCAAAGTCGTTCTTGTCAAAGTAGTCGCCTCCAGCAAGGACTATTTTAGGAAGATCGTTTATATGTAAAGGGTCAGATTCTATAACAAACGAAATCTCGTCTGTTTCCGGCATTTCAACAGGCTCAGGTGTATCTGCTTTTTCTGTAATCTCAGGAGTTACTGTTTCTTGAACAATGGTTCCCGTGTGAATTGTCTTAGATGTCTCGTAGAGTCTCTCCCTGGAATAGACATATGCCGCGGTCCTGTTAAGAGATGCAATTTTCTGCTCTTCTCCTAGTTCGCATGCCTTTTTAAAAAGTTCCAGATGTGCCAGCGAGAACCAAGGGTATGTACTAATTGTCTGCTCAAGGGCAGAAATGTCAATATTATTCATAACTACCAGTTTGCAACTGTTGCATTAAAAACATCCTCAACCAGTTTTTCCACTATGGCATCCACAAGCCTTGCCTCTACCTGATCAAGGCTACTGGTAGATGGGTAATCCATGAACTGTGCATACGTCTTCTCAAAGTTTTCCTTTGGATACTTATTGTTCGTGAATTTTATCTTTATGGTAATGGTGAGTCTGTTCTGGGAAGCGACCTCCTGTGCGGTAACTGCAAGAGAAGTGGTTTCATAGGCAACAATGTCTCCTTCAATAAAGAGGTCTCCATTGGAAGGATCAAGCCTAAGACTTGTCAGCTTTTTGTATTTGTCCTTTAGGGCCTCTGTGAGAGTATTGCTAAGCGAAGGATTAACCCTCATGGCCCTGTTCTGAATGTAATCTATAGTAATGGATTTAACATCCGGTGCAATAGAGGTACCTGAAAATGAATACCAACTGCAAGACTGGACTATAATTAGTATAAAGAGAGCTATTGATGATTTTTTCATAGGTCTAAATTTAGCTCTTTTATCTTACGATACAATGTTCTTTCTGAAATACCCAGTTCTGTGGCAGCGGCTTTTCTTTTTCCACTATGCTTTTCAAGTGCTTTTTTTATAAGGTCGGCACTCATGTTTTGTATTGAAAAATTCTGAAAGTCCTGGCCGGTAGACATTTCTGCATCTTCGTCGTAATCCACAACAGAGGTATCTTCTATGCCACCCGGAATGTCCTTTGGGCCAGTCAGAATTGCGCCTGTTTGAGAGCCCTGTTGCTGATGCAGCTGGTTCTTTAGCTCCTCCACCTCCTGCCTGAGCTGGTATAGAATTTTATAGATAATGTCTCTGTCTGTAAGATAGTCAGGATTATGCCCGTCTGTTTTTACCGGAAGGTGGTTTGGATTGTCTTGTGGCAGATATTTTTTTAATACCTCAGCACCTATCAGTCTGTTATGCTCAATGACAGAAATCTGTTCCGCAATGCTTTTAAGCTGTCTTATATTGCCCGGCCATCTGTATGAATCCAGAATGTGAGTGGCCTCCGGAGTGAGTTTAACTGCGGGCATTTTATACTTGTCAGCAAAATCAAGTGCAAATTTTTTAAAAAGAAGGTGAATGTCCTCTCTCCTTTCTCTGAGAGATGGCACAATAATAGGTACTGTATTGAGTCTGTAGTAGAGATCCTCCCTGAACTTGCCTGTCTCAATTGCCCTTTGTATATTGACATTTGTGGCAGCAATCACTCTTACGTCTGTCTTCTGTGCCTTTGAAGAGCCAACCTTGATAAATTCCCCTGACTGCAGTACCCTAAGAAGCCTAACCTGAGTAGAAAGAGGCAGTTCTGCAACCTCATCAAGAAAAAGTGTTCCTCCGTCAGCAACCTCGAAGTATCCCTTTCTTGTCTCTATTGCACCGGTGAAAGAGCCCTTTTCGTGTCCAAACAATTCTGAATCAATTGTCCCTTCCGGAATGGCTCCACAGTTTACAGCTATATACTGGTTGTGCTTTCTGGGGCTGTTCAGGTGTATTATCTGTGGGAATACCTCTTTACCAACTCCACTCTCCCCTGTAATCAGTACAGACAGATCTGTCCCGGCAACCTGAACCGCAATGTCAATTGCTCTGTTAAGTGTGGGATTATCACCAATTATATCAAACCTTAGTTTAATTGCCCGTATATCCATAATCTGCAAAAATAGATAAAATTTGTACCTTTGGAAAATTTTAAACCCATTTGCAATGAAAATCCTTGCTATAATTCCCTCAAGATATGGATCGACCCGCTTTCCGGGAAAACCCCTGATTCAGATTGATGGCAAAACAATGATACAAAGGGTTTATGAGCGCAGCTCTTTGGCTTTCGGTCATGTCTGCGTTGCGACAGACGATAAGCGGATTTTTGATGAGGTTGTCCGTTTTGGAGGCGATGTGGTCATGACCTCATCCAGTCATAAAAGTGGCACGGACAGATGTTATGAGGCTCTGAAAATTGTTGAAGAAAGAGATTCTGTAAGATTTGATATCATAGTGAATGTTCAGGGGGACGAACCATTTATTTTGCCCGAACAACTTTTGGAGCTAATTGGCTGCTTTGATGACAGTGGTACAAAAATTGCGACCCTTGTAAAGAAGTTTTCACCTGAAGAGGACATTTTTAACACCAATAGCCCTAAAGTGGTGATTACCAACGACAATTATGCGCTTTACTTCAGCAGGAATGCAATACCTTTTCAGCGTGGAGCTGACCAAAAAGAGTGGAGTGGAAATATGACTTATTATAAACATATAGGTTTGTATGCCTTTACCCGAGATGCGCTTAATACTGTTTCCAGGATGGAGCAAACCTCACTTGAGAAAGCCGAGCAACTGGAACAACTAAGATGGCTTGAGAACGGCATTAAAATAAAAGTTGCCGTAACTCAGCATCCTTCTTATTCAATAGACACACCGGAGGATATTGCATATTTAACATCGAACGGTATTATTAGATTTAGTGTTTGAAATATTCTTATATTTGTAGCTTGAGTAGCCAATTTATTAATAAAATCACATACATAATGAAAAAAAATTTTTTAAAAATCCTTACTGTAGCCTTTATTGGTCTTACTGCACTCTCTTGCAGCAATCCATCCAAAATGGCTAAAGACGCACAGCTGGTAAGCGTGCAGAACAACCCTAAGGTGCTTGAAGTTATTGCTGACGAGATTACTGCAACATACACTATGAGCTTTCCGGAAGGATACTTCCATCCAAAAGCAATACTAGAAGTTGTTCCTGTTTTAGTTTATCAGGGAGGCGAAGTTGCTGCTCCTGCATTTAAGCTTCAGGGAGAAAAAATAACCGACAACTTTCAGTCGATTCCTCTTGCAGGCGGCAAAGCCAGCAATACTGTAAAGTTTGCATATAAACCCGGAATGGAGGCTTCTCATCTGGAAATCAGGGTGGCTGTATGGAACAAGGACAAGAAGATTGATTTTCCTGCTCCTTACAAGCTTGCAGACGGAGCAAACATTACCTATAAATTGGTGCACACTTCCGGAACTACAGCTCTTACTTCTTACGATTATAAAAAAGTGATTGCTGAGAAAAAAGAGACACAGATTCTTTATACAATAAACAGTTCAGTTGTTCGTCCAAAAGAACTTACAAAAGCCGAAATCAAAGAATTCGAAAAATTCCTTGCCGACACAGAAGCTGATACCCGCAGAGAAGTAAAGAGTACAAATATTGTAGCTTACGCATCTCCGGACGGCTCAATGGATATAAACAGCAAGCTTTCTGACAAACGTGGGGAAACTGCAAAAAGTGCGTTTGACATAATCACAAAAAAGGCTCCGGTAAATGCACCGGTAAATGTCTCAACAATTGCAGAAGACTGGGATGGTTTTCAGGAACTTGTAGCTGCCTCAACAATTCAGGACAAAGAGCTTATCCTTCGCGTGCTCTCTATGTATAGCGATCCTATGGTACGTGAGAGAGAGATCAAGAATATGTCAAAAGTGTTCAAAACGCTTGCCGACAAAGTCCTTCCTGAACTTCGCAGAGCAAGATTCATTGCCAATGTGGACTACTCTAACTATAATGACGAGGAGCTTGTTGAGCTTACAAAGACTAACATCGAGATCATGGATGTTGAGGCTCTTTTATACTCTGCTACTTTAGTTAAAGACTTTGATGCAAAAGTGAAGATCTATACAAAAGCCGGTGAGAAGTTCAAGGACGACCGTGCATACAACAACCTTGTAGCAACATATCTTGACAATGGCAAACTTCCGGAAGCTAAGATTGCACTGGCCAAGATTGGCAACAAAACATCCAAATATTACTACAACAATGCAGGTATCATTGCTCTAAGAGACAACAATCTTAAAGGAGCATCTGAAATGTTCAAAAAATCCGATCTTCCTGTTTCCAGACAAAATCTTGCAATTATTGATATTCTGGAAGGCAGGTACAACGACGCTGTTGCAAAACTTGCAGGAACAGGAGACGACAATGAAGGGATAGCTTACATTCTTACAAACCAGCTTGACAAAGCCTCAAAGGCCATTACTCATATGTGTCCACACGCTGCTTACATGCGCGCCGTGATTGCTGCCCGTCAGGGTAACATGACCGAAGTTGCAAAACAACTGGATATCGTTTACAGTAAGAGTGAAGCTTTGAAACTGCGTTCACAAAAAGATATAGAGTTCGCAAAGTTCCGTGAATAGTGTACAGGGACGTATAGGGTATAACCCGTATAAGTGTTTAAACCATATTAACAAGCCGTCCATTCAGGGCGGCTTGATTTTTTTGATAAAGCTTTTTCTATCTTTGTAATTCATGAAAAATCACACCTATATACTGATATTGATTCTTACCAGCTTTTGTACCTGGCTCTCTGCCCAGTCAGCAGATTCCGGTCAGATTGGAACCGATTCACTGGTCTTTGAAGCAGAAAAACTCTACATCCACACAGACAAGGACATATATCTTCCAGGAGAAACTATCTGGTTAAAGGGTTACCTGGCAAACAGTTCCTTTCTTTCTAAGACTCCTGTCAGCAACTTCATATATGCAGAACTTTATTCTGACACACTGTTATACAGGGTAAAGGTCAGGTTTTCCGACCTGGGTTTTGCCGGTCAAATAGAACTGAGAGATGATATTGTTCCCGGCAAATACCTATTGAGGGCTTATACTCAAAATATGCAAAACTACCCTGAAGATGAGATGTTTCATAAAAGACTTGAGGTATTGAGCAAAAACGGGCAACCAGTAAGCGGTTACAATATGCAGGCAAGGACTTCCGGTTATGATATAGATGTCCAGTTCCTGCCGGAAAGCGGAAGATATATTGTTAACAGACCTGCAAGGATTGCCTTCAAAGCAGTTGGATCAGACGGTAAATCTGCAAATGTAAGTGTTGTCCTGTACGACTCTGCCGGCAACAATGCAGGAGAATACAAAACAAAACATAATGGAATGGGTCTGATTAATCTAATCTCGGCAGATTCCGGCGGTTATTATGCCTTAGTAAGCGACAGTTCTGGATTTTCCAGAAAAGTTCAGCTGCCAAAACCGGAAACATCAGGAGCGATAATCGCTGTTAGCAGAATTGGAGACAAGGTTAGTATTTCTGCTTTTGTCACAAATGATATTAAAAGTCCATTGCTCGTCGTTGGCAATGGATCCGAAGAGTTGTTCCGTAAACCTCTTGGCGAAACAAACATTGTCCTGCCGGAAGGTTCTCTTGCGAGCGGAGTGTCCTTTGTGCAAATACGGAATGAAAATGATGATATTATTGCAGAAAGACTTTTCTATACAGGCAATCCTTACCGGTCAGAATTTGAAATTCTTCACAGCAAAGAACAATATGACAAAAGAGAAAGAGTCAGGCTTAATATTAAGTTAAAAGACCATTCGGGCAAACCTGTTTCTGGCGAATTTTCTATATCGGTCACTGATCGCGACCTTGCTCCCTTATTCCTTAATAGACAGAACATCGTAAGCTATATGGAGCTGATGAGTGAACTCAAGGGAGAGATTGAAGATCCCGGGTATTATTTCAACAATCCTTCGGCAGAAAGTGCAAGATATCTCGACCTGGTTATGATGATTCATGGGTGGAGGCATCACACAGAGAGTACGGGAATGTTTAAAAGGGAGTACACTCAGGAGATATCGGGTTCGGTGTCCGGCCTTTTCAAAAAAGATGCAAAGAATACGACTCTGATGATATTTGCCCCGCAAATCAATCTGCAACAGGCATACTATCTCAATCAAAAAAGCACATTTACTCTGGAGGGTCTAGACTTTACCGACAGTACCAAGTTCCTTTTGGGAGTTGTAGGGAAAGGTGGCGGTCAGCTATACGGAGTCAGCATAAATAAGGAGATCTTTCCCCCTCTTACCGTTTCTGCAAATAAATTTTTCAGTTCTAAAAACACTGAATCAGTACAAAATGCAACAAACCTGAATGTTGCTATATCTGTGGCCGACCAGAACAGATCTCTTACGGAGATTGTTGTAGAAGCACAATCAAAGGATTTCTACAGACCAAAATACAACCCATCTCCATTCCAGCAGTCATTCAGCAGGAGCCAGCTAAGGGAGAGGGAAGAGCTTGAGATGTATGATCAGGTTAATCTGATGGACTACCTTATGATAACTTTCCCCGGGCTCTATATAAGCAGCAACCAGGAGGGCGAACGTGTCTTATACTCAGCCAGAGGCGTTACTATGAATGGTCCCGGAAGTCCCCTTCTTTATGTTGACGGACTTCAGTGGACAAGCACTGCTCTTCTTGACCAGTACGGATGGACAGTCATGGATGTTGAGAATGTTGCATTTCTTCGCGGCACATCGGGTTCTATGTTTAATACAATCAACGGGGTTATCCTTTTAACTTCCAGAAAAAACAGTCCCATACAAAAGAGTGCTGCTACAAACACGGCAAAGGTCATGCCTTTGGGATACCAAAAAAGAGTCGAATTCTATGCTCCAAAATATGAGACTCCGGCAGAGAAAAATTCTACTTTTAAAGACAACAGGAGCACTCTCTACTGGAATCCATGCGTCCGCACAGATGAAAACGGATGCGCAACTTTGACCTTCTACACTGGCGACCGCGCTCCAAAGCTTAATATCTCAGCAGAAGGTGTCACGTGCTCTGGTGAATTTGTTGCGTATTAGGCACATGGTAAAATAAAATGTGCTATTTTTGATAATTGTTCTCTAATTAGCTTAAATAGTGCATATTTCTTTTATAAAACCTTTTATGAAGACAAATTTCATTCTTGTAACTATAATTATTCTCAGTTATGGTTGTTTATCCGCCCAAACAAACAAGCCCGCGACTGCACAAATCCCCGAAAAGACCGATTCTCTTTCTTTTGAAGCGGAGAAACTCTATATTCACACAGACAAGGATGCCTATGTAGCCGGAGATACTATCTGGTTCAGAGCTTATCTTACAAACAGTTCATACCTTTCAACTTTGCCTCTAAGCAACTATGTGTATGTTGAACTATGTTGTGATACTCTCGTCTCGCGAGTTAAAATCAAGTGTTCTGACAAGGGATATTCCGGTTTTATCCCAATAAAAAAAAGTGTGTTACCAGGTAATTACACCATCAGGGGCTATACTAAAAATATGCAGAATTACCCTGTCGAATTTGCTTTTACAAAAAAGACAGTAATACTAAACAAAGATAAAGAATCCGTAAATAAGCCGATTACTGATATATACAATCCCGGTTATGATATAGATATACAGTTTTTGCCGGAGAGCGGAAGATATCTCCAAAACAGACCTGCCCGGATCGCATTTAAAGCCGTAGGTTCTGACGGCAAATCTGCAAACATAGAGGTGGTTCTCTATACCAATACAGATGTTCTCGTGGGGCAATATGAATCAAGACATAATGGAATGGGGTTGATTAATCTGGTCAGCGCTGATGCAGATGGGTATTATGCAATTATAAACGGAAATGAAGGGTTCACAAAAAAAATACTTCTACCTAAACCAGTTCTTTCAGGAGCTGTGATTGGCGTTATACGAATTGGAGAAAAGATAGGAATCAAGGCAAGTGTCACCAGCGATATAAATGGTGCAATCCTTATAATCCGCAATAGTTCAGAAGAACTAATAAGGAAATCTGTGACAAAAAATCTGCAATCAGGTGGTTTTGAGGAAAACATAATAATATCGGAAAACTCTCTGCCCGATGGCGTCAACTCTATCCAGATTATTGGCGACAAGGGAGAAATTCTTGCCGAAAGACTATTCTTCCTAAACAAAAAATTCCGCCCTGAAATTGAAATATCGCAGAATAAAAATAAATTCGAGAAACGAGGAAGGGTTGAGATAGAAATATTACTAAAAGATGTTTCCGGCAAACCTATGACCGGAGAACTCTCCATTGCTGTTACAGACAGTTCTCTTGCACCCGTCCTTTCTCAAAAGGACAACATTTTAAGCTACATGGAGCTTAGCAGCGAAATTCGCGGAGAGATTGAAGATCCTGGCTACTACTTTTGTAACCCTACAACAGAGAGTGATAATTTTCTTGATCTTGTGATGATGACAAATGGATGGAGAGTTCATACTACAAGTTCCGGTGTTTACAAAAGGGAATATGATCAGGAAATTTCGGGGTCAATCTCAGGATTATTCAAGCGTGAACCAAAGAACACTTCTCTCATGTTAGTTGCTCCCGATATTAAACTTCAACAGGCATATACTCTTGAAAAGAGAAACTCATTTTTAATTGAGGGTCTCGACTTTCCCGATAGCACAAAATTTTTGCTTGGAGTTGCAGGAAAATCAGGTGGGCAACTTTTCGGCCTTACAGTAAATGATGAAAAATTCCTTCCCGTACCTCCTTTTAAAAAACCTGTCTACAACCAAAAAGAGAGGGAAATTTTACAAAAATCATCTGAGCTTCTATGTGCTATTCTGCCTGCTGACCAGAACAGAAACCTTAAGCCAATCATAGTTACTGCAAGGCGCGAATTTTTCCAACCAAAATACAATCCTTCTCCATTCCTGCAAACTTTCAGCAGAAGCCAGATGAAAGAGAGAGAGGACCTGGCTGAGTTTGACGATTTTCCTCTGATGAATTACATTGTGCAGACATTTCCCGGTCTTATGGTAGGGACCGGACAATTTGGCCGCATATTGCAATCCACTAGAAGAGGGGGAAGTATGTATGGGCCAATGTCATATGCAGAGCCGATGCTTTATGTTAATGGAATGCAAATAAATGAAGGCACCACTTATCTGGAACAATTTTTGGTTCAGGATATGGAGAATGTCGGTTTTCTGCGTGGTACGGCAGGTTCTATGTTTAACACTTTAAGCGGAGTTATTCTTGTTTCATTAAAAAGAGGTAGAAGTGCTTTTAACAAAACACCAACGAATATTGCAATGTTCACTCCCCTGGGATATCAGAAAACTGTTGAATTCTACACTCCAAAATATGAAACAATTAAAGAGAAGGAGTCCGGTCGTTCCGATATACGGAGCACTCTCTACTGGAACCCATGCGTCCGTACAGATGAAAACGGACGAGCCAAAGTGACTTTCTATACTGGAGATCTTATTTCAAAACTTAATATTTCTGCAGAAGGTGTCACCAGCTCAGGCGAGTACGTAGCACGATAGTAGGGTACATGGGGATGCATAATGTGCTAATGTGCTAATGTGCTAATGTGCTAATGTGCTAATGTGTTAATGTGTTAATGTGCTAATGTGTTAATGTGCTAATGTGCTAATGTGTTAAGGTGCGGGATTTTAAGATACTTGCCAGGAGGATTTGGGCACCCACTTAAGGAGCGGAGTGTTAAGAAAAATAAGAACGGAAATTGGCAGCTGTTACGTACTCGTAAACTATCAATTTCCTTTATTTTTTAACGTAGCAACACAAAGTGGGTAAATCCGGGGCACGTATCAGAAAATTCCGCCCCTTACCGGTAAACAGTGTACACAATATGTGGCCCCATTTACACTTAGTCGAGCTTGAGGACGGCCATGAAGGCACTTTGAGGAACCTCTACGTTACCTATCTGACGCATTCTCTTCTTTCCTTTTTTCTGCTTTTCGAGAAGCTTGCGTTTTCTGGAGATGTCGCCACCATAACATTTTGCGGTAACGTCTTTTCTAACGGCCTTAACTGTTTCTCGGGCAATGATTTTTGCTCCGATAGCTGCCTGAATTGCAATATCAAATTGCTGACGAGGAATGAGCTCCTGAAGCTTTTCACACATTCTTCTTCCAAAGTCGTATGCATGATCTTTGTGGATAAGACTGGAAAGAGCATCAACTGGTTCTGAGTTAAGCAGAATATCCAGTTTTACTAAATCCGCTTCTTTATAACCAACAATGTGATAATCAAATGAAGCATACCCTCTGGATACAGACTTAAGTTTGTCATAAAAATCAAAAACTATCTCTGCAAGTGGCATTTCAAAATTTAGCTCAACTCTGTCGCTTGTAAGAAAGTGCTGGCTAAGCAAAACACCCCTTTTATCCAGACAAAGCTTCATAATAACACCAAAGTAATCAGATTTGGAAATCACCTGAGCGTGAATATATGGCTCTTCAATGTAGTCTATAAGTGTAGGAGCCGGAAGTCCGGACGGATTATGGACATCCATTATATCTCCCTGGACTGTGAAAACTTTGTATGAAACGTTTGGTACTGTTGTAATAACATCCATGTCAAACTCTCTGTATAGACGCTCCTGAATAATCTCCAGGTGAAGAAGACCCAGAAACCCTCCACGGAAGCCGAATCCCAAAGCAAGAGAAGACTCAGGTTCAAATACCAAAGAGGCGTCGTTTAACTGAAGCTTTTCAAGAGATGCTCTCAAATCTTCATATTCGTCGGCATCGACAGGATACATTCCCGCGAAAACCATCGGCTTTACCTCTTCAAACCCGGCAATTGAAGTTGTACACGGTCTCTCCCTGTGAGTTATGGTGTCTCCTACCTTCACTTCGCTTGCAGTCTTTACCCCTGAAATAATATACCCTACATCTCCTGTACGTACCTCTCCTGTAGGAACCATTTTCAACCTCAGCAATCCAACTTCATCTGCCTCATACTCTTTGCCAGTATTTATAAACTTAACCTTATCCCCTTTTCTTAATATTCCGTTCTGGACTTTAAAATAGGCAATAATCCCTCTAAAAGAGTTGAAAACAGAATCAAAAATCAGCGCCTGAAGAGGAGCTTCCTCGTCGCCCTTTGGGTATGGCACTTTCTTTACTATGGCCCTGAGTATTGCTTCGATACCTTCGCCGGTTTTTCCGCTAGCCAACAGTATATCCTCCTCGTCACAACCAATAAGATCAATAATCTGATCCTTTACTGAGTCAATCATTGCTGACTCCATATCTATCTTGTTGAGTACAGGAATAATTTCAAGATCGTGGTTAAGAGCAAGATATAAGTTTGATATAGTCTGAGCCTGAATTCCTTGTGTAGCGTCCACAACCAAAAGTGCCCCCTCGCAGGAAGCAATGGCTCGTGATACTTCGTAAGAAAAATCTACATGGCCGGGGGTGTCAATCAAGTTAAGTATGTACTTTTCGCCATCTTGAATATAGTCCATCTGTATAGCGTGACTTTTGATGGTTATCCCCTTTTCCCTCTCCAAATCCATCGAGTCCAGTACTTGATTCTCCATCTCCCTTGAGTTGAGGGTATGCGTAAACTCAAGAAGACGGTCGGCCAAAGTGCTTTTTCCGTGATCAATATGCGCTATAATACAAAAATTCCTAATTTGCTTCATCTTAATATAAAAGGCTTTTAAGTGTGTGCAAAGTTATAAAAAATTACCATAATCAGTCGTTTGGTACTATCTTTGTCCGATTAGTAACAAATCAAAAAACAAATGACAAGTATCGCAAAATTACATGAGGTAGCATCTCAGGTTAGGAGAGATATTGTCCGAATGGTCAATATGGCCGGATCTGGCCACCCGGGAGGCTCTCTGAGCAGTACCGACTTTCTGACAGCACTTTTTTTTAAGGAGATGAATCATAATCCCAAAACCTGGACACGGGAAGGTAAGGGTTCCGATATGTTTTTCCTGTCTGCGGGACATTTATCTCCTGTTTATTACAGTCTTCTGGCAAGAACCGGATATTTTCCGGTTAAGGAACTTGCGGAATTCAGAAAAATCGGGTCAAGACTTCAAGGCCATCCATCGGTTGAGAGGGGTCTGCCTGGAGTGCATGTCGCTTCAGGTTCGCTTGGTCAGGGGCTCTCTGTAGCATGTGGAGCTGCAATAGCAAAAAGGCTTGATAATAATAAGAACAACATTTATGTGCTGATAGGCGACGGAGAGAGTGAGGAGGGTCAGATTTGGGAGGCAGCATTGTTTGCTGCCCAAAAGAAGTTGGATAATCTTATTGCAATGACCGACTGGAACGGACAACAGATAGACGGGCCGGTATGTTCCATTCTGAACCTTGGCAATCTGGAGTCTAAGTGGCTTTCGTTCGGCTGGGATTGTCTGATAGTAGACGGACACAATATGGAGTCTGTGCTGGATGCTTTCAAATGGGCAAAGAAACTTGCAGGAAACGGAAAGCCAAAGATGTTGCTCATGAAGACAAATATGGGTCAGGGTGTCGATTTTATGCAGGGAACTCATCTCTGGCACGGAAAAGCTCCCAGCAATGAGCAGACAGAGAAGGCCCTGAGTCAGTTACAAGAGACACTCGGCGATTTCTAACCCCAAAACCATCACTTATGAAAGAGATATTTACAAATATAGGAAATAAAGATACAAGATCGGGATTTGGAGCCGGTCTTCTGGAGGCCGGCCGCAACAATCCTGATGTTGTGGCACTATGTGCCGACCTTACCGGATCATTAAAGATGGATGAATTTGCAGCAGAGTTTCCTGAAAGATTCATCCAGTGCGGAATAGCCGAGGCAAATATGATAGGAGTATCGGCAGGTCTGGCACTCTCAGGCAAGGTTCCTTTTGCCGGTTCGTTCGCCAATTTTCTTACAGGCAGGGTTTATGATCAGGTAAGACAGGTTGTGGCCTACTCCGACACAAATGTGAAAATCTGCGCCTCTCATGCCGGGGTAACACTAGGTGAGGACGGAGCCACTCATCAGATAATGGAAGACATAGGACTAATGAGAATGCTTCCTAATCTGACAGTTATTAACCCTTGCGACTACAATCAGACAAAAGCGGCAACAATTGCAATAGCAGAATTCCATGGGCCGGTATATTTAAGGTTCGGCCGTCCTTCCGTCCCTAATTTTACTCCTGCTGATCAAAAATTTGAAATTGGCAAAGCACTAAAAATGATTGAAGGCAAAGACGTTACAATTTTTGCAACAGGGCATCTTGTGTGGGAATCAATAGTAGCTGCGCAGGAACTGGAAAAGAGTGGAATATCAGTAGAGCTTATAAATATTCATACCATTAAACCTTTGGATCGCAAAGCAGTTCTAGAATCTGTGACTAAGACCCGTGCTGTTGTCTGTGCAGAGGAACATATGATTGCTGGTGGGATGGGTGAGTTGATTGCCGGTCTGTTGTCCAGAGAACTTCCGACACCTGTGGAATTTATTGCTGTAGATGATATGTTTGGGCAAAGCGGAACTCCGGCAGAACTTTTAAAAGAGTACAAACTTGATTCTGGCAGTATTATTGAAGCAATAAAAAAAGTGTTTCTCCGAAAATAATTTTTTTAAATAATATGGACGATAAGGATCTCCTGGATCTATATAGAGAGGAAGGAAAAGGAAATTATGCCTTCAACCTTATTGTCGGCAAGTATAGCGAGAGGCTGTACTGGCACATTAGAAAGATGGTTGCTTCTCACGATGATGCAAACGATCTTCTGCAAAATACATTTGTCAAAGCATGGAAAGCTCTTCCGGATTTCAGGGAGGAGTCTAAACTATTCACCTGGTTATACAGGATTGCAACAAATGAGGTGCTTACTTTTCTTAAAAGAAAGCAGGTACGCTCATTTTTATCTCTGACAGATTATTCAAAGAAGCTGGAAAACGTTTTGGAATCTGACACCTATTTTAATGGAGATGCTGCACAGACGGCACTTCATAAGGCAATATTAAAACTCCCTGAAAAACAGCGCATTGTGTTTAACATGAGATATTTTGAAGAACTTAAATATGAAGAGATTTCTGAAATTCTGGGTACATCAGTAGGGGCATTAAAGGCATCCTATCACCATGCTGCTCAAAAAATTCAGGATTCTTTACAAGAGTTGCTTTAATCCTTTTAACTTTACAATAGTCAAAGAAGCATGAAAGAAAAATACAACATAGAACAACCACATTTAAAGGAGAATCCCTACTCTGTCCCAGAAGGGTACTTTTCCGCCTTTCAGAGCAATATTTCTGAGATTATCTCTCAAAAAGGTTCCAAACCGGGCACATGGTCGGTAATTAAACCCCAACTCGCTCTGGTTTCAGTTTTTGCTTTTGTATTCCTTATGGGATACGCTGCAATTAATCTATTTTCCCCCGACGTTGCAGTAACAGGCTCTGATAAATTTGCTGCAAACACCGCTCTTATGGAAGAGCATCAGCTTGATGCCTCCTTTATAGACTTCTTTGACAGTGAAACCGATTCGCTTACCAAAAAACAGGAAATCGATCCGGCTGAAATAATTGAATATCTTAATAATGATGCAGGTATTGTATATCTGGCATCTCTAGATTAACATCTATTTTTATGAAAAAAACAATCATATCTATCATTGCTTTATGCTTCATAACAGGAGCATATGCTCAAGAGAATGAGCAAAGCAAGCAACAAAGAGAAAAAGCACGATATGAGCAAGTTATAAGTGCAAAAATAGCATTCTTCACTACCGCTTTAGGATTAACTCCGCAAGAAGCCGAAGCTTTCTGGCCCATTTATAATAATTACTGGAAGGAGAGGGAGATGATTCATAAGAGAATTCAAACTAGTTTGATGGTTATGAACAAGTATCTCGGCGATGAAAAAAAATCGGATAGCGACATTAAGAAAATCATTGAGATTTATATCAACCATATATCCAGCGATGGAGCAGTACAAAAAAAGTATCAGGAAGAATTTCTGAAAGTACTTACTGTACGGCAAGTTGCCAAGTTATATACTGCAGAAGAGGAGTTTCGTATGAAGATGATTCATCAGCTCAGAGGCGGCAACCGCTAGATCGAACATTCTCTCCTTATCTAAAAATAGGTGTTAACTGCAAATTCAAATTGATCTATAAATATGTTCTTGAATACCGTAATGTTGTTTTGCTCATAGAACAACAGCATTGCTTTTTTATATTCAACTGAATCAATTGTCCGGAAAGATATCGGACTTGCCTTTTCCATTGTTAGTAAAACCATTTTGTGGCTCGCGAAGATATGACATAAAGCTCATTTTACAAGCTTTTTTGATCGTTATTTCTGTTTTTCGTGAGCTCTATTTTGACAAATCGGAAAAGGAGAGATGGTTGCCGTCAACGATTCCACTATTTCCATTGTAGTGCAGTTTGGGTCGCACAAAATCTATTTTTAGTGCAGTTTTGGGGTTGTTTTTCTGGCATTTAGTGCACTTAAGAAAAAATTTCATTACCTTTGCGGTCAGAAAATGAATAAAAAATAACCTTAATGGTAACAAATAAATATCAGAGAGTCATTGCTGACCAACAAATTGAGGTGTTTGAGTTTGACCTTCAGAAATTTTGTACCCGGACAGAAGAGGCTCTTTTTGATCTGGAGAGTCCGTTAGCACAGATTGTAATTGGAGTAAGGCGATGTGGAAAATCCACCTTGTGTCATAAGGTTTTATTACAAAATAAGATAGGTTATGCATATGTTAACTTTGATGATGAACGGTTAGCAAGCCTCAAGACCGAACAACTTGACGATGTCTTAGAGGCTATTTATATAGTTTATGGAGATTTCAAATACCTGTTTTTGGACGAAATTCAGAACGTTAAAGAATGGAGCTTATTTGTTAATCGTTTGTTGCGTCAAAATTTACACCTTATTATCACAGGGTCAAATGCCAAACTCCTGAGTAGTGAATTAAGCACCTATTTAACCGGTCGTTACAATCAAATTGAACTGTTTCCTTTTTCTTTTTCCGAGTATCTTGAACTTCGAGGGATAAAGAGCAATGTTCAAACAACTAAAGATATCGCTTTCCGAAAGCAGGCCTTTGAGGATTTTTTAACTAAGGGTGGTTTCCCTGAATTGTTTAATGTCAAAGACTCAAAAGGGTATGTGAAAAGGCTTGTAAATAACATTATTGCTGTCGATATTAAAAAGCGTTTTAAGATTCGGTATATTGACACCTTGATTAAGATTACCAACTATTTGATTGCCAATTTTGCTCAAGAGATCAACTATAAAGGGCTTGCCGATAATTTCAGCCTCGGTAGTCAACATACAGCGCTAAACTATGTGAACTACCTCCGTCAAACATACATACTGGTTGGCATCAATAAGTTTTCCTTCAAAGCCCGTGAGCGAATAAGGTCAGAAAAAATGTATCTGATTGATCAATCTCTCGTAACAGAGCAAGACAACAATTTAACAACTGAGAATATTGGTTGGCGATTAGAAAATATTGTCTTTCTGGAGTTGTTACGCAGAAAGAAATCTGACGATTATGATGTTTATTATTATCGAAATGGTTATGAAATTGACTTTGTTGTATGTAAAAAACATCAGCCTTTAGAATTGATACAAGTATCAATGCGTATAGACACTGATAAGACTTTCAAGAGAGAGACATCGTCTTTAGTAAAGGGCTCAAAAGCTATGAAATGTACTAAACTTACCTTGTTAACACTTGGTGAAAATGAAATTCATAACATAAATGGAGCAATTATTAACGAAGTAAATATAATTGATTGGCTTCTTCAAAACTTAAGGTAGAATTCCTTTGTAAGATCTTTGTACTGTTCTGTGTATTCTAGACCCCCGGTTTGCTGCATTATTAGTACCTCCTCTTGAACATTGTCCGACGGAGGTGATTTTATGAACTCCAGTAAATAGCGCTTCTCCTTCTTGCTGGCCAGAGTTTTTACCTTACACCGTCTTGCCAGATGCAAAGATCCCATGGTTGCGAGCGTAATAAATCTTTCGCCCTCCTCTGCCGGGAGTACTATGGCAAGTTTTCCTTTGTCCTTTAGCATTTGAATAGCCGATTCTATTATTGATCGGTATGGCAGGTCGTGGTTGTGTCTTGCCGACGATCGTCTTGCCGACGGGGCTTTTAGAGAGTCTGTAAAGTATGGGGGATTAGATACAACCAGATCATATTTCATCTGAGTTTTTGCCGACAATAAATCCTGCAGAGAGATTTCCATGGCCGACAAATGACTTGTCCATGGAGATTGTGAAAAATTATAGTTTGCCTCGTCAACAGATGGTTTGTCTATGTCTATGGCGTCTATTGAAAATTGATCTTTTAAAGAGGTTGAAAATAGTTTCGACAGTCTTTGAGCAACGATGAGTGCTATTACTCCTGTACCGGTACCTATATCCAGTACCCTGAAACTGCCTACAGATGGAAGTGAAAGCCAAGCCCCAAGCAACACGCCGTCGGTGTTTACCTTCATTGCAGAGTGGCTTTGCCGCACTTTGAATTCTTTAAAGCAGAAACTCTCCATCTCTCATCTCCAGAATCCGGTCGCTCATGGTTGCCAGCTCCCTGTCGTGGGTTACAATAACTATTGTCTGTTGGTACTTGTCTCTAAGATCGAAGAATAGCTTGTGAATCTCTGTTTTTGTATTGGTGTCAAGGTTACCTGATGGTTCATCGGCAAAGATGACCGATGGCTTGTTGATAAGTGCGCGCGCTATGGCTACCCTTTGTTGCTCTCCTCCGCTAAGTTCGCCCGGCTTGTGATTCAGACGCTCTCCTATTCCTAAAAAAGTGAGTAGCTCCCTTGCTCTCTCTTTTGCAACCCCCATGCTCTCCTTTGCAATCAATGCAGGAATAGCCACATTTTCAATTGCTGTGAATTCGGGCAGCAGGTGATGAAACTGGAAAACAAATCCTATCCTTTTGTTTCTAAAATCAGACAGAGCGTTTGATGTGAGAGCGAATACGTCTGTGCCATCTATATACACCTTACCTGTATCCGGAAAAGACAGGGTACCAAGTATTTGGAGCAAGCTGGACTTACCCGCCCCACTTGCTCCAACGATACTTAGTACTTCGGCTTCCTTTGCTTCAAAATCAATTCCTTTTAAAACAAGAAGGTTGCCAAATGATTTTTTTATATTTTCCGCACGGATCATCAATTTGTTACTCATCCTTTTCACTTGCCTCGTACTCCTTAAGCAGCTTATCCTGAACCTCGGCAGGAACCTGTTGGAAGTCTGCATAGGTCATTGTAAAGGTTGCTCTTCCGGATGTTAGCGAGCTTAGTGTGGTTGAGTATTTGTGAAGTTCTGCAAGAGGGACCCTGGCTTTAATTACCTCAAATCCCTTTTCACTGCTCATACCCTCTATCATTGCCCTGCGGTTCTGAAGGTCACTCATAACATCACCCATACAGTCGCTTGGCACAAGAACCTCAATATTGTAGATAGGTTCCATAATCTTTGGACCAGCTTTCTTGAACGCCTCTTTAAATGCATTTCTCCCGGCAAGTCTGAAAGAAATTTCATTTGAGTCAACAGGATGCATCTTTCCATCGTATACGAATACTCTGATATCGCGTGCATAAGAACCTGTAAGAGGTCCCTCCTCCATCTTCTCCATAATACCTTTAAGGATAGCCGGCATGAAACGGGCATCAATTGCACCCCCTACTATACAGTTGTAGTACTCCAGCTTGCCTCCCCAATCCATTGTGTACTCTTCTTTTCCCTTAAAGTTGAGAACCAGCTCTTTGCCCTCTACCTTGAACCTGTTGTTAGGGGCCACTCCCTCTACAACCGGCTCAATAAGAATGTGTACCTCTCCAAATTGGCCTGCTCCACCTGATTGTTTCCTGTGTCTGTAATCTGCAAGGGCAACTTTAGTAATTGTCTCTCTGTAGGAAATTCTTGGTGCAAACAGGTCCACTTCCAGTTTGTGTGTATTTGTAAGGTGCCACTTAAGGATATTAATGTGGTGTTCTCCCTGTCCGCTTAAAATTGTCTGCTTAAGCTCTTTTGAATATTCAACTACGATTGTTGGATCTTCTGCGTGTGCCCGGTTAAGGATTTCTCCCAGTTTCTCCTCATCTTTTTCTGCTTTTGCCTTTATTGCTGTACGGAATTTTGAAGGAGGAAAGACAATCTCTTCAAATGCCCACTCTTTAGGACCTCCGTTTAGTGTCTGGTTTGTCTTTACCGATTTCAACTTTACGGCACAACCCATGTCTCCGGCAACCATTTCTGCCACCTTCTCTTTTTTCTTTCCTGCAACTGCGTAGATTGTAGACAATCTCTCTTTTGATCCGTTCTCCGGATTGGTGAGATCTGCTCCCTCTACTAACTTGCCAGACATTACCCTGAAGAATGAAACGTCACCAAGATGCTGTTCTACGGCTGTTTTATATATGAAGATTGAGGTTTGTCCCTTTGAATCACAAGGAACAGTGGTTCCATCTTTAAGTTTTTGAATTGTTTTTTCCGGAGATGGTGCAACATTGATGATAAAATCCATTAGTCTTTTTACTCCGATATCTTTTTTACCCGACAGGCAGAAAACAGGCATTATATCGCATTTGATAAGACCTATTGCAAGGCCGGCACGAATTTCTTCCTCTGTAAGGATACCCTTGTCAAAGAATATCTCCATAAGGTTTTCATCATTTTCCGCTGCCATTTCTGCCAGGATCTGATGTAGTTCAGATGCCTGATCCATAAGATTTGCAGGAATTTCACGCTCTTCACGGGTACCATTGTCATCCTTGAAGAAGTACATTTTCATCTTAAGGACGTCGACAAATGAATTGAATCCTGCACCTGTCTCTACAGGAAACTGAATAAGTACAATCTTTTTGCCGAATGCTTTTCTAAGCATCTCTATTGAATTTTCCCAATTTGCCTTTTCGTGATCCAGCTGGTTGACACCTATAAGAAGCGGTTTGCTATGCTTATCTGCATAACGGGCAAATATTTCTGTGCCGACCTCAACACCCTGCTGGGCATTTACTATCATTACTCCTGTATCTGCAACCTTGAAGGCCGAGATTACACCACCAACGAAATCGTCTGAACCGGGAGTGTCAATAATATTGAGCTTGTGATCCATGAACTCTGTGTAGAGCAGAGTCGGATAAATCGAGCGTTGGTAAATTTGTTCAATTTCGGTATTGTCGCTAACGGTTGTTTTGGCCTCAACGGCACCTCTACGATCGATAACTTTACCTTCAAACATCATCGTTTCCGCAAGAGTTGTTTTACCGGACTTTGTGCTTCCGAGCAAAACAACGTTACGAATGCTTTGGGTGGGATAGACTTTCATGTTAATTTATTGATTTTATATTCGTTATTGTTTCTTCATCTATAGGGGTATCAAAATTAGCAAAAAAAACTTAACGGACAACACCTTCAAACTCTCTTTCCATTTCTGCATGTGAGCTAAATCCTGAATATTTCCACAATTCCATGTAGGGAGTTCCCTTCTTTAACAACCCCGTTGCATGCTGAATCCTGTACATACCAATTACCTGGGTCAGTTTTATCCCTAGACTTTCATAAAGCAACCTGTCCACATCGCGTTTTTTAACATTCAGAAGACCGGCAATGTTCCGGTTTGAAATTTCTTTGAAAAGATAAAGTTGCTCAACCTCCATTAATACTAAAAGTTGTTCAACAGATTTTTGGTTCCCATGTGTATTCATAACTATTCATTTTTTCAAATTTATGCCAACGCTTGTTAAAAAAGAAGCCATTTATTGTTATTTGTCTTTTTCTTAAATTCTTTTGTTTGTTTCTGCATTTTTGTAACACATATAACATGTTTTAATTGTTTTTATAACATATGTTACATGTTGTTTGTCTGACCAAACATTAATTTATATTTGTTTTAATGGAAAACAGGCTTATCAAATTAAAAATTCAGAATCTTCGTAAGACGTTGGGATATACACAAGAGAGTATGGCCAGCAAAATTGGTATGTCTACTAATTCATATAGTCAGATAGAGCGTGGTAAAACCGTACTTGTGAGCAACAGATTGTCTGATATCGCCAAGGCTCTCAATACAACCCCCGAGGAGCTTCTCTTGGGTTATGCGCCAAAAGAAGACCTGACAGATAAAATTGCAGCCGTAGAAAGCTTTTACAAAGAGAAAGTTGCAAAAATGGAGTCAGAAAATAAAATCGCACGGGTTGAGCTGGAGGCGGAAATACAGCGTCTAAAAGCCACTCTTGAGTCGAAGGATAGCATAATAGGTGTTCTTAAAGAGAGTCTTAACAGATATAACTTATAGGTTAGATTTACTATCTTGCAGTAAATTTCCATTCTAAGAATTCCTCCCCATGAAAAAAGAGGTCTGCCTCGCTCCTTATCTTAATTCAGAAGTTATTGAAGCCGGATGCGACGAAGCCGGCAGAGGATGTCTGGCAGGAGCTGTTTTTGCCGCCGCAGTAATTCTTCCAAAAGATTTTTATCATCCCCTGCTTAACGATTCAAAACAGATTTGTGCCAGAGATAGAAACCTGTTAAGACCTGTCATAGAGAAAAATGCAATAGCGTGGGCTGTTGCATCTGTAGACAATGAGGAGATAGACGGGATAAATATTTTAAAAGCTTCCATAAAGGCAATGCATCTTGCCCTGAATAAACTGGCTGTAAGACCTGAGTTCATACTGGTAGACGGGAACAGATTTTATAATTATCCGGATATTCCTCACTCTTGTATAATAAAGGGTGATTCCTTATTTGCATCTATTGCGGCAGCTTCTGTTCTGGCAAAGACACACAGAGATGAATATATGCTCTCTATAGCACAGGAATTTCCGTTATATGGATGGGATAAAAACATGGCATATCCAACCAAAGCTCATCGTGAGGCAATTGAAAAACACGGAGCATGCAGATACCACAGACTATCTTATAAATTGCTATAACGTAAAATTATTTTTCTTCGATGGCAAATTTGCCGACAGCAAAAAGACTGGCACCCATAAATACAACAGCAACAATTACCTCGGGCCTAATTGAACTCAATCCCTCAAAGAGCGAACCCATTGATCCCAAACCAATTATAAGAGAGCTGTACCCACCAAGTATTATGAATAATAAGAGACCGATCAATGCAAAAACCGATATAATCAATCTTGACCTGTCTACCCTTGGTGCAGGGGCAGGAATACAATCGAGATGAGCGAAAAGCCTTTCACTGAATCCGTCGTCTGCGATGGTTTGCCTGTGATCCTTAAAAAACCTGTTTATATTTTCATCTTTCATATCCAATTGATTTTAAATGTTCCGACATATGTATCTTAGCTCTTGAGATGTGCGATTTTACCGTATTCAAAGGTATGTCGGTAATTTTAGAAACATCTTTAAGACTTTTGTCTTCCATATAAAAAAGCAGAATAATTAATCTTTCTTTCTCGTTAAGTTTTGCAAGAGCCATATATAGCTCCTGATTCTGGTATTTATGGTCGGTTGTCTCATGCGAAGTTAGTATTTTATCTTCAATCTGAACAGAGCTGTATCTCTGGCTTACTCTTTTGTGGTCACAGTAACAGTTATATGCAATTCTGAACAGCCATGTGGAAAATTTTGAGAGTCCGTTAAATGAGTTAAGATTGAGATATGCCTTAATAAAGGCCTCCTGAGCTATGTCGTCACTTAAAGCAGAATCACCGTTGCAAAGGTTTAACAAGAACCGCCGGAGCGGTTCCTGATTGTTTAATACCTGCTGTTCAAACTCTGTTCTGCTCACTAGCTATTTTTCAGTTTTATTTTTGTTGATCAGATAGGCAATAAGTTGCCCTATACCTATAAACAAAGGGATACATCCGAATGCTGCAAACTTGAATCCTCCAAAGAAGAAGTAGAGTGCCAGAAAAAGTCCTATACCAATTCCAATTGATACCAGTGCACTTGTCAAAGGATCAGATTTTTTAGAACTTTTCTCTTCTCTGGTAAAAAGATCCGGAGATAAATCTTTTCCATGTTCTATTGCTTTTGCAATAAGTTCGTTTCTTGATTTTTCTTTAAAAGCCTTTGATAAAAAGACTATTAAAATAATAAGAACTGCTGTTAAAAAGGGGACTATGATTCCCAATACTGCTTCCATAATTTTATTGTTTTAATCTGTTTGCCTATTTGACTGAAAATCGTAAAGAAAAGTTGCAGATTCAAACGAAATTCTTTCCAAATATTTTTTTGCCCCTTTCATAGATTTGTTTCTGTCACTCTCAATATCTGAGACAGCAAATACCTTTTCAATCCCCGCTGCGGACAATTGTCTTTCATTTAACTGGTTCACTCCGCAATATGCCCATAACCGCTTTCCATGTTTCCTTGCTATTTGAGTTATCCCATCAATCAGTTTTCCAGATATGCTCTGCCCGTCTATAGAACCCTCTCCGGTAATTATAAGGTCCGATTCTTTTATAATATTTTCAAGATTTGAGAATTCGGAGAGCACCTTCCATCCCGGGACAAGTTCAGCACCCAAAAATCCTACTAGAGCAAATCCAACTCCTCCAGCTGCTCCGGCACCAGGCTGGTTTGAGTAAGTTTTCCCAAGATACTCTTCACAAATAGTTGCATAGTTTTGCATTTCATTCTCCATCTCCTCAAGCAGATTTTCTCCGGCTCCTTTCTGCGGTCCGTAAACCATTGTTGCCCCACGCTCTCCTAAAAGAGGATTGTTTACATCGCTGGCTACCATAAAACGGACATTTTTCAAACTGTGGGTTACATTTGTTCCATCTATTTTCTTAATTTGTCCCGGAAATATTGTCTCATTTCCTTTATAATCATAAAACCTGTAGCCCAAGGCTCTAAGCATTCCCATTCCACCATCGTTGGTGGCACTTCCACCAATACCTATTACAATATCCTTTGCACAAGAACCCTCTATTGCCGCCAGAATCATCTGGCCAAGTCCGTATGTGCTTGTTTTATGAGGATCGTACTCGTTCTCGTTGAGAAGTTGCAGTCCGCAGCACTTTGCCATCTCAATAAATGCCTTATCTCTTATAAGCAGATAAGGTGCACGGACGGGCCTTAAAAGTGGGTCACAAACCTCTGTATATATGAGCTCTCCCTTTTTGGATTTCTTTATAACATCTATTGTCCCCTCTCCGCCGTCGGCCATGGGAAAAATTTGTATATAATGATTTATACCGTGTCCGAAGGACCCCTGGAAAAGCCCTTTTCTGATACATTCTGCTGCTTCTTTTGCAGTAAGGCTCCCCTTAAACTTGTCTGTGACAATAAGAATTTTGAGCTCTTCTGCCATTTTTTTCTATTTTTGTTAAAATTATAGAATATTTAAATACAATGAAAAAAATCTGCTTATTAATTTTATCTGCTTTAGTGTTTTCTATCAGTCCTGTAAGGGCAGACGAGGGAATGTGGCTGTTGCCTCTTATTGAAAAACTCAATAGTAAAAAAATGTCTGAACTGGGTCTCAAACTTACTGCTAAGGACATATATAATGTAAACAATTCAAGTTTGAAGGATGCCGTTGTACAGTTTGGAGGCGGATGTACAGGAGAAATCGTCTCTAAAGAGGGGCTCTTGCTCACAAATCACCACTGCGGATATGGAGCCATTCAAAAACTGAGTACTGTTGAGCATGACTATCTTCAGGATGGATACTGGGCAATGAACCGTCAGCAGGAACTTCCTTCGGCCGGCTTGTCTGTTACATTTCTGGAGAGCTTCCGGGAGGTTACAAATGAGGTTGTCGGTGCTATCGAAGGTGCAGCAACACCTGCCGACAAACAAAAGGCATTTGAAGCCATAATTAAGGATCTGACATCAAAAGCAGTTGGAGACAATAAATATCTGCAGGCAAAAGTAACATCTATGTATGGCGAGAATGCATACTATCTGATAGTCAGCAAGACTTACACCGACATCCGTTTTGTGGGCGCTCCCCCTTCATCAATCGGTAAGTTTGGCGCAGACACAGACAACTGGATGTGGCCACGTCATACCGGAGACTTCTCAATGTTCAGGGTTTACGCCGACAAAAACAACAATCCGGCTCCTTATTCACCGGATAACCAGCCATATGTTCCTAAGAAATCGCTGACTATCTCTCTTAAAGGAGTTGAACAGAACGATTTTGCAATGATTCTGGGTTATCCCGGCCGCACAAGTCGTTTCATGACCTCTTCTGAGGTGAAGCAGACAAGCGATGTTTCAAATGCCATCACCATCTATGCCCGTGGTATCCGTCAGGATGTGCTGATGGAAGACATGCTTGCCGACCCTAAGGTCAGGCTCCAATATGCCAGCAAATACTCTGGTTCTTCAAATTTCTGGAAAAAAGCCATAGGGATGAACGAGACGTTTAAAAAGCTGAACGTTCAGGAACGCAGGGCACAGGAGGAGAAAGAGTTTACTGCATGGGTGAATGCAGATCCTAACCGTGTTGCAAAATACGGAACCGCTCTTGGCAATATAAATAAGGCAATCGCAGACCGCGAGGAGGCACTTTATCTTTATAAATATCTTACAGAAACACTTGCCAACATAGAGATTGCCTCTGTTGCAAATCATTATATAGGTGTAGTTGAAGCATTTAACAAGGGAGACAACGCAGCAGCACTTGGTATGGCTAAGTCTCTTGAGGGAAGGATAGACAACTTCTTCATAAACTACTCTGCCGGAACCGACAGAAAGGTGGCAAAGGCTCTCATTAAAGTATTCCAGGACAAAGTAAAGAAAAGTGACCTTCCTTCTTTCTACAGTATCATTTACAATGACTACTCAGGGAACATTGATGCTTATGTGGACAATCTGTTCGACAAATCTGTTTTTACTTCTAAGGAGAAAATTGTTGCGGCTCTTACTGCCGGTAAGGATGCTATTGCAAACGATCCTGCCCTGGCTCTTGGAAAAAGCATCTTTGACATGATGCCTAAACTGCAGGCAGCTCTTGCAAAATATAATGGGTTGTATGCAAAAGGGAACAAAGATTATATTGCCGGCCAGCTTGAGATGAAGAAAGGAATGGCAATGTATCCCGATGCAAATTCAACAATGCGTCTGAGCTATGGCAAAATTCTGAATTACTCTCCTAAGGATGCCATCCTTTATGAACACATTACAACTCTAAACGGAGTTATGGAGAAAGAGGATCCAAACAATTGGGAATTTGTAGTTCCTGCCAGACTTAAAGAGTTGTACAAAGCAAAGGATTATGGTATGTATGCAATGAAAAACGGCGAACTGCCAGTAGCTTTCCTCAGCAATAACGACATCACCGGCGGTAACTCCGGCAGCCCCGTTCTGAATGCCAAAGGAGAACTTCTCGGAATTGCATTTGACGGCAACTGGGAGGCAATGAGCGGAGACATTATTTTCGAGCCTACTCTCCAAAGAACCATCAGTGTAGACATCCGCTACGTCCTCTTCATTATGGATAAGTTCGGTGGTGCAGGGTATCTGCTTAAAGAGATGAATATCGCCAAATAGGGTATACGGGGACATATACAGTGTGCCTGTTTAACTAGCAAGTAAGGGATTTTGAGATGCGTATCCCGGCTTTACCCATTTAACGTTCATTCCACTAAAAAACAGAGGCAGAAACCAAGATTGTGCTTATGCATATAGCTACAGGTTTCTGCTTCCTGTTTTTCATACGCTTCATTCACTGAGTGGGTGCCCAAAGCCTCCTGATAAGCATCGAAAAATCCCTTACTTCTCATATTTGGGTACACTGTATACGTCCCTGTGTACCTAAGCTGATAAGGTCTTACCGGTGTATGATCCTCAATTATGAACATTCCCTACCTTAACGATAACATTGGAACTCCTGAAATTCAGCAATAGTTGTCAAGTCTTTAGGTAGAGGGTAAAGCCGGGACACGTATCGGAAAATCCCGCACCTTACCTTAAAAACAACTCCGGCGTTGTCTGATAATCATTAACCTAAAACTTACTTTATAAACCTAGTACTATAGATCAGACAACGCGGAGTATTACAATCAGGTAAGATAATTGTTTGCTTTTTACCTACTTAATCTTTACCTCTATGAGCAGATTCTCTTCTACCGGAGGAAGGCAAAAAACTGAATTACAGCTTTGATAACGTAGCTTTGCTTTTATTTTATATAACCCAGACTTCGTTTCCGGTTGTACTTTAAAT
>MEOK01000029.1 GCA_001769195.1 Bacteroidetes bacterium GWF2_40_14
CGGCATCGGTGGACCAACTTAAACTGTTTCCACCATCTCAATTACAGCATGCAGAACGTTCTTTTGCCGTTGTTCTGCTTCTCGGCACACCATGAAAAGTTGCCGATTGCGGATTGTTTTCCTGTTGAACCGCATCGCCTTTGTTGGGGGCTGTGACCTTTGTTGTCCACACGAAACCGGCAATTAATTCTAGTGGTATGTTATGGGCTGGGTTTCATTAATATGGGCCAATTAATGTAGCAATTAGTGAATATTTAAAAATTCCGTCTAACGTTGCTAAACAATCGGAATAACTCGTTGAATTTCCTCTATATACTTTTTTATCTTCTATCGTTAGTAGGCAATCTGAATAACTTGTGGAGTTGCCTTTGTAAACTTTATCCTTGCTTATTGTATATATACAGTCTGAATAACTGGTAGAGTTTCCTTTATAAATTGTATCACCACAAATAGTGAATAAGCAGTCGGAATAGCTAGTGGAATTTCCTTTATAGATTTTGTCTCCATTAATAGTAAATAAACAGTCTGAATAGCCTGTAGAATTTGCTTTGTAAACTTTATTCCCGTCTATCGTGAATATGCAGTCAGAATACCCGGTAGAATTTCCTTTATATACCTTCATTTTAGTAAAGTTTTTTAAGTGTTATATTTTGAAATTTATAATAAACCATTGTCAGCTTCAATTTGAATTGGTTTGTCAACAATTAACATAAATCGTCGGACTACCATTTGATTTATAATTGGATAATGATCCATTTATATATTTGCTTCTAATGTTTTCGTCCGCAATTTGTCCATTAAACCCAACTCTCATTTTTTGGGTGCTTTCATCAAATGTATCGTACCATTCATTTACTTCATATACCTCTCTTGCAAGACCAAGATACGCAGCAATCACATATTTTACATTAATAACCCTATTGCAACTTAGCCGCCACCTCTCGTGGACAATTCTATATAACTCTTCAGGAGGCATACCGTACCAATAAAGTTTATTTACAATTATTATTAAAGCTTTTTCTTCGACATTTATAGTTTTTGCTTCATAGAATTGAACTATATCTGTCGCCGTTTTTAGTCCTCTGTCAAAACTATGATGTCCTTTTACTAGATTTTTTAATTTAAAATTGAACCCTTCACAGAGTCTTGAATAATCTATTAATGTAGATTCTATTTCAAGAGCATGAAATGGTTCAAGCCCATGTCTAATGATATAATGAATAGGCTCTTGACCATCATTCTTGATTTTTCGTATCTGGTCAAGTTTGTCCGTTTCAAAAGATGATTCTAATGCTAAATTCATGTGTGCAAAAACTCTGTTTCCACACCCCTTACCAATGTAAAAAACTTCATTGTTCCTTGGATCAATGAGGCAATATACATAGTGATTTAATCTCTCAATAACAGCTCGTGAAAATTCTTTTGTCATAATTTAAAGTCGTGGTTAGTGGCGGTGCCCATAACGTTCGGAACTATATGCAGTTGGGGATTGCGGGTTGCTTTCCTGTCGAACCCCGATACCGTTGTTGCGGGCTGTGGGCTTTGTTGTCCGCACCGAAACCCCAATTGACATATAGTTTTTGTTAGCGGCTGGGCTTCTTTTTTGATCTCCGTCAACTTGTCCGAACATGCAAGAAGTTTTTAAAGTTTGTATCTGATGAAGTTCCAAAACTCACGTATATTTCTCCGTCAGAATTTGTTGTTAAACATTTTCTTTCAGATGATGTTCCATTTCCTTTGAAAACTGTCCAACCTCGACTTTTTTGCGAGTATCTTCCATTAGCACTTGTGTCGCAAAACCTGCCGTCTGAGACAACAGTAAGTCGAGGATTTACAAGATTGACAAAGTCATTGTTATAACCGTTTTCTCTTCCATGATGTGGTGCAAGTAGAATATCTGCATCTTTAACAGCTGTTTTGAAAGTATCCCGTTTCATAAGTTCTTCAAATGAACATGCCTCATTGTCGCCTGGAATTACAACTTTAATTCCTGCGTATTCAACAACGGTAACTATGCTGTGATTATTAAAATTATCATGTGAACAAGTTGTGGGAGTGAAACTTAAAATTTTCATTGCACCAAAATTATCTGGATTATCAGGGTCGTCCGTTCCTCCTCCAATAGGTTGATTATATCTGTCGTTTATATCGCAATACTTTTCAAATTTTGGTTTGTCCTGATTTCTAAATGTTATTACGTCATTTTCTTCTTGCATTACCTCAGCATTCGTAATTTGTTTTGGTCTATGCAATACTTTGGGTTTTAGAGCGTCAAAATTTAAAATATCATCTATGTGGTCTAAGTGAGGATGGGTTATAATTACATAGTCTAATTGCTGAACGCCATAATTGTTTTTTAGGTGTAGTAAGGGGCTAAATGATGTGTTCCTTCCTGAATAGTCACCAATTCCTAAATCAATGACAATGTGCTTATTGTTTGGAGTTTTAATGTATGTCGCATGCCCATGCTGAACATCCCAAAAAACCATTTCTACTTGTGAACTCATATTTTTTTGTTTAAGGATTATTGTTAGCATCAATTCTTTTTGTGATGTAGTTTGTCTGTTTACGGTAAGAATAGAGAAACATCAGAAGAATTAGAAATACAAGAATTAAGGTTGTTACATTTTGTGGAATGTCCCAACGAACTTGAAAATGGTTGTATAATTTTAGAAGTAATAAAATGACAAACATGGCGGTGATAGTCCTGTAAGTATTATTTACCTCTGAAAATAATTCAATCTTATCATCCTTTTTTGACGCATAAACAAAACTTCTATAGTCCGCAAATTTTAGAAAGGAAATCTTCTTCAAGATTGGCTCAATGAATAAAGAACCGAACCTACTAATAACCATTCCAATGAAGTAGTAAAGAAATGCTCCGATGAAATCATTGTCTTGAATAAAATTATAGTCCGTAAACTGCTTAGAAATACAAACAAAAAGAATACCCGGTAGTAAGTAGTTAAACAAGTTGTAAGAAGAAATTTTGTCAAGTAGCTCTTTCATGTCTGTTTATTTATATCGACAGTTTTCGTCAGTTTCTATCTTGAAGTCAGTTTGCACGGTCGCCATAGCCTTGCCGCTAACTTTCTTGTTAGTATTATAAAATATACATCAAGCCTTCTGTACCCCGAGGTGTTGTTGTGCCTTTGTATATAATTCACCTAATAAATTGTCTGCTAAATGAGGTTAGAAAACTAAAACTGACCTCTAATTCGGCTTTGCTCCCTCTGCAATCAAATCAAATCAATTCAAACCAACCTAATCCCCCATCGTAATCTTTTGGCTGTCAAATATAAATAAAATATTAAACACTAATAAATGAAAATAATCTATTTTACACCAAAGTTTTCAACAAAATGGACCTTAATATATTCGTATAACTAATTCTAGTGATTTTTATAAGCTTCGACTGAGGGTGGCCCCACAATTTGATATGTTTAGTGAAGGGGCACAATGAAAACGGAATGGGGTTCAAGATGCTCAGGAATATTCATCACTAACTACAATATATGTTTTATCGGATGCTTACAAACATTTTTAAAAAAAACATGTCACTTAACGACCGAGTTTACATATAGTTGGTGATAATATAGCCTCTTATTATCAACTGTGAAGTAAGCTTGCAAGCGATAGAAAAGCTCGTATAACAATCTAAATCCCATTTACATGTAAGCTTTTTTTACTGGCCGTATTTTTCATGATATCTAGTTTCACCATTTTAAAAAGCACTACCATATCCCATTTGCTACAATTCTATTATTATGTCCTGAGCATGCAGGGCAATTTGATCCACAATAATTACATTGCAGTCCAGTGTGATTTGGGTCATTTGGTCTGCAACTCTTGCAATCTCTGCTGTCAAGGGGTTCACTTGTTTTGTGTGACTCACATTTCCCGTTCAAGCAATGCGTAAAACGAATTATTTGCTTATCATTGCATTTGTCATTGATGCAATGAAATAGAGGTACTGCATAATATCCTAACGTGCTTGGTCGGAATGGTAAAGGTCTAAGAACTTCTTTACAACTTCTACAAAATAGATGTTCCACAATTTGGTTCATTCTATTTGCCCATCCAGCTAAAGTGGCAAGTGCAATTTTTTCTATTTTGATGTTTAAAGCTTCAGAAATTTCTGAAAGTGTCCATTGGTCATAAGGCTGATTTATATTAACTATATCATTTCTAGTAGCACAATAGCTACCCTTACACCAGTAAAATTCATATTGTTCGGTTGATGGTCTATTTGTTTGTGAATCCCAGAGAGATTCTTTCTTCCACGGACGCCCCTCACAATAGCAACACAATGTGTCTTTTGTATAAGTTGACACCTCTCCTGCTACATACCAACGCCTAACCCCATTTTGTTGCCAAAGTTCCGCATTATAATATTTGCGCCCGTCGCAGAGACTTAAGATATTGCTGATTGTGAAATTGTCAAGGAAAGATTTAGATTCAAAGTTTTGGCTCGATAAAACTTCAAAATGTTTTTTAAAAACTTCGCTTAACTTTCCTAGTAGTATTTTCTCTGTATAATTTGATTCTTGGATAAATGCTTTTATTAGTAGTGCACTGATTTCTGTCCATTGGAAAGAATTTAATATTTCTAAAAGCTGACTTTTACTTAACCTTTGTTTGTGTAATTGAAAAATTAAAAACTTAACCGAAAGGCATTGAACAATTCCTTTATTGATTTGTAAGAATTGTTTGCAATCCTCTGTCAGATTGAAGTTTGATGAAGAATTCAAATATAGAAGAAAGGCAGTTAAGGGCTTGTTTGATATTCTTACTTCTTCAGATATATTGTAGTCTGAATATTCTTCAACGAAGTTTACAATTTCAGTTTCCGTTTTGAAAATAATGTTCTGATATGCAAATTTTTGTGAATTGAGGTGTTTTGTAAGAATGCCTAGTTCTAAGATTGCAATTGGATATTTTATTGAAAGCTGCTTATAGAATTTATCAATGAAGTGTATTGACAATACATGATTATTTTTCTCTTTTAAGAAACTAATTATTCTTAAGTAATCAGGACTTGAATTTTCTCTTTCAATAGAATAATATTCGTCAATAAGAACTTTAGCAAGTTCATTTTTAGGTTCACAGGATTCGATTAGTTTAATAATATTCGAAGATGATATTTCATTTATGTTATTTGATATGACTTTTCTAAAAGTATCCATTTGACAGTTATCGGTCAATTGTGAAATTAGAACTGTAAAAACAGAATCTTTTAAAGTTTTTTCAGATAAAAGTTCCAATAATTGATTTTCATCAATAATATGGTAATCCTTTAATTCCATAAATATATTAATCAGCTCGTTTGCTGAAATACGTTCTCTCTCGGAAAGCAAATTATTTCTTAGCTTTTTAATTAAATTGTCTTCAATTGGATTTACCGGAATAAGCGATTTTAACTTATCAACATAATTATAGACATTGAAGGAAAATAGATTTATAGTTTGAATAGCGATTCCTGAAACTTTAAAAACAGAATATATTTTCCAGATTTCTTCAAAACTCCATTCAATATCCTTTAAAATGTTTATAAAACTTTGGGGTATTTGCTCTTCAGTAAGTCTTTTATTTCTGATTGTTTCCGTTAAATTGAGGATATCATTCTTGTTTTGTGCTGTCCAGTTGATTAATATGTTATTAAGAAGTGAATTATTAAATGATTTTTTGAGAAAATTTATTTTTTCATCATATTTTAAAGGAGAAATATATTCTGAAATGTAATTATCAATAAATTGTTCATCGGCACCAATCTTAAGTAATAAACCCCAAGCATCTGCATTATTTTCTCTTTGTAATATTTTAATAACTAATGCTTTGTCTTCTAAATCTAGGTACTTGTATTCATCCTTTACTGTATTATAAATTGCATTTTCAAGTTCGTGTATATCAATTAATTCTGCAAATTGGGAGACTGTTTTTAAATTAATTTCACTAATCGATTTTACATCGGTAGCAAAGAAACCTTTATAACCCTTATTTAGATAAAGTGTTACTGTTTCTCCATTATAAAGTTGCTTTTCTGTTGATAACGCACTTTCTGATACGTGCACTTTATCTGCTTTAACAACCTTTGCACACCTTATTTCAGAAATAATACCGAATTTATTTTTGTAGTAGTCAAAGAACAAAAGTTTGCCAATCGCAGCAACTGGTTGAATTATGTCAATCCTACTATCATATTCTCTTTGTATGCTATTAATTCTCTTATTGTCCATTTAATTATTCTTCTTTTCTTTAATGGCTCGTACTGTCCTAAAATGATTGGTAACGGTGGGCATGAGTCCAGTTGGGGAATTCGAAACACTTTCCTTACCAGGCTTACTGCCTTGGTAAAAATACGATCCTATATATTTAACGCTTACATCCCAATTAAATTTATGTTATGTTGAACTAAATCCCTCCCGGGATAGTTTTTCAGCAAATAAAATTAAGCATAAATTCTGATTTGATGAACTTTACGGCAGTACAAACTTAAAAAGTAATGCCGTATGAGAAAAAAATCAGAATCAACCATTATTGAGAGGGCAATGGAATGCGTTCCAGGGTTCGACCGTGTCTTCCAGAGGCTTCATCAGCAGGTGGTTTTACGGGGTTAAAGCAATAAATCCTGTTCTTTAGGATCAGTTAAAAAAACTGCCTAGATCTTAAAAATTGAGGAATGAGAGTCTATCTTGGCAAATAAAATATAATACCGGAAGACAGAAAAACGTTGATAAGTCCATAGTAAAATTGCCTAGGATGTAGTTCAACATGGACTACAGGCTGGGCACTGCATGCCGCATAAAGTTCTATTTATTACCGCAAGTAGTTTAAGAATTTCTTATTAGTATGGTTTACTATTTTCAGAATACGTGACTTTTAAATAACCATTTGCGATCTTAAAATAAAATAAATTCTGAAGTAATATGCTAAATATGAAAGTGCCACAAAAAATAAAAAAACTTTTCCATGTTATTATATCTTCTAAAAGATCAAACAAAAGAAGTATGCCCAAATACAAAATAAATCCATTAATAACTTGAATAACAAACTGCCACCAATAGGTGCCAGAGAATAGCCTTGCTTTTGGTAAAGTTTTATCTGATAACTGAACAATATTCCACATAGTATAATCTAATTCAATGAAATACTTTCTTATATTATTAATAATTGCAAAATGTTCAAGTTGAACCTTTCTAATTTTTGCTAAAACACAAATAAATAAATGGCCTAAAATTGCTACAATTAACATTATTATTGATACAATCTCATTCAAGTTAGAAATATTAATGGATTCATCCTTCCCTTTTATAACAAGAAGAAAACCTGCTATTGAAATACCAGCAATTGAAATAAAGAAACTTGTAATCTTATTTCGTAAAGAATCCATCTGATAAGTAAGTTGGACAGCTGTTTTATATTCTTCTAAAAGAAAAGTTTCCTTTTTATTCAAATCACTCATACTGCTTCTAATTTATCAAGTTGTTAATTTTACTGCTATTTTTTTTATTGAAAGAACACTTTACAGATATTAAACTAGAGTTCTGTCTTTGTATGTATTTTTTGCATAATGATCATTTTTTAGTGTACATATATATTTTATAAGTTCATTCCTATTATTAAATATTTGTTTTAATGCACAATCAATCATAATATTGTTACCAAACTTATCTTGTGTTCTATGATCAGTTTTATACCCTATACATATTTTCCCTTTTGCAAAACCATAACCTAATTCAAAACACATTCCTTCGTCTAAAACTCGACCATCTAACAAACAAAGTATAATATCCGAATTATCAATAGCTTCAATATCCTTTTTGAAAATGTAACTTCTAGAATCCTGGATAGAAAATCCTTGTTCTATATATTCGTAAAATAAACCCCCGTCACGTTGAGGAAGATAAACTTTAAAATCTTCTTTTTCAAGTGAGATTGTGAATTCATGATTTCTAGATCTTTCTATATCATTAAAGAGTGGTGCGGCAATATATATCATCATTTTAACACTTTAAATATTTATCAATCACGGAATGGAGATCATCTGCATAATACTTCTCCAAATGAATTATCCTCGCAACTCGTCTTACTACTTCAAAAACGGATAAATCACTTGTGTCAATAATTTTTAGGTGCTCCAATGAGTCAAAAATTTTTATAAATTTCTTATACATTTTTTCGATATCAGTAGATGTATATTGGTCTTCTGTTTTTTGCCTCATTCTAACTCTTCTAGCAATAACCTCATTATCACCATGGAGTAGAATTATACAACCTTTTTCTATTCTAAATTGGCTTGCACCTCTGGTAATTTGGTTATTTAGGTCTTCCGCTTTCTCGCCCCATTCGCTTTCATCTTTAAAAGTAAAAGGATCTAAAGGTGTTCTATCAATTACATTGAAACCATATCTGCTATTTCTAATGTTCTTATTTTTTTTATAAAATTGTGATCCTATCCATTTATCAATAAACTTTGTTTCTTCGGGTAATAGATTATGTTCAGGAACAGCTAATAATGGATGTTTAGGGTCAGGCCATTCCGAAAATGTACTCATGTTTCTAAAATATGATAACGTTGTAGTTTTTCCACTACCAACCGGACCAGTAATATAATAAATGTACTTTGTGTCAATTTTGTTTAAAATAGCTTCTTCCTCAAAGTCTGAATCTCCCATCTGCAATAATTCTCCAAATTCCTTAATTTCTTTATCATTAAAAAAAAGAGTAATTAAATTATATAATTCAAAGTTAGATTCGATAATTGCTCTTTTTTGTTCATCAGAAATGCTTTCAGAATCTTTCGTATAAGCAATATAATAGTGAAAATGACCAGGGCTAATTTGAGAATTTTGTCTAAGTAAATGCTTCAAAGTACTATCTTCAAGTGATAAACCTAAGAATAAGCACGTGTTTTTTGATAAGTGATGAAGTAAAGTAGAGTAATGACCTGACATCGTTGCAATAAGTTGGTCAGCAAATGAATCTTCAGAAAAAACAATAGTTTCGCTTGGCCCATCAATTAATTCTTTTGGTAAAAAACCATTGGGATGGTAAATAACTCCATTATTAGATTGAAATTGAAGTCTTGCATCCCAGACTGTTTCGTAACCCTTTATTCCAATTCTTTTTTCATCATCACTCCTTCTATCTGAAATAATAAGTTGCAAAGTATTGTCAAAATTATAATTAATAGTTAGAGAAGATCTTTTAATAATGTCAATATAAGCATCTAAGTAAGGATGTACACCTTTTTTTAGATATTCTGGCTTGAAATTTTTCCACAATTCTTGGTGTATAATATCTTTCCATCTGTGATAAATTAATTTTTCGAATTCTTTTGAATTAATACTGTCACCCTCTTTCTCTTTTTCTTTTGCCTTAAAATGCTCATAAAGCATCTGTGTTACAGAAGCTTGTGGGCTTTCATTTTTTTTATAATTTAATATGTCTTCTCCATTAATCTCAGGGTTTTTAGAAATATTCTCAATTAATTCAGCCCAATTGGGAAGAAGAAAAGGTTTACTAATTCCTGATCCTATAACTAGTCCAAATCTTCCAGAATTAAGTTGTTGTCTTATGTGTACTAATGGTTTAGCACACTCTTTTAATATCGCACTTCTACACATTAGTTGAATAATTTAAGTTGAGAATTATTTTTTTGCATTTGGTGCCAACTTTGTGGAACAATTGATTTACTAGTATTTGCCTTAAGACCGATTGTTACATCCACATAGTGATCAAAAATATCCAGAAATTTTGGGTCATAACTTAAATCCACATAATTAACATTCCACAATGATGATTCTTTAATAAAACCATTGTGATTTTGCAAGCCAAGCCATTGAGAACTTGCATTATCAATTTTGTAATTAAATGTAGATAAAAGAGCAATTAAGTTTTTTTCCAAATATGATCTATCACTAAATTTTGTTGGTTTATCATCAATATTTAACCAAAGAATTTTCATATTCCCAATATATTTGGAAACTTGCTTTTCTAAGTTTTCTTCCTTCAGTTTAATTTCTTTACTTGCATTTTGATCTATGCTCCAAGTTGGAATATTCAAATTTTCCTTGTCAATAATAGAATTGCCTACGTGCAATCGAAATATTGAACCTCGATGATTACCTTTTAACGCAGCTCCACCACGATGAGTACGTAATCTATTCCAAAGTGTCGAAGATGAACCTTCTGATACTGCATGAGTGCCAACTCGAACAATTCTTTCAACAAAAGGAGAAGACATTCTAAATTCATTTTCTTCAAAAAACAAATACAGGCCTCTTTTGGGTAATATCTTTGAACCATCAATTTCATTGAGTTTAGGAAAAATTTCAAGACCCGTTCTTAATTTATTTACTGAATCATATAACCGATCTAAGTGTTGAAGTCTTTCTGAATAAGTTGAAAAGGATTTATACCATTGCAGTTGTTTGCCAATTGAATATTTATTTAAGGGGGTTTGAAAATAAATATTTTTCTCTTTTAATTTCTCCTCTAAAAATTCTCTATATTTTTCTCCTGCTAAGAAGACAATCCTATCATTTTTTTCAATTTTTAAATCAAGTTTTTGAAATACTTTATTAGCCCACTCAAGTCTTTCTTGTTTTGATTTATTATTTAAAGTTTCTTCATAAGGTTCAATAAAATCACTGGGTTCCAATAGTCCATATTTAGCAGAAAGAATGAAATATTTATCTAGTCGTTTTTCCGCATATTTTTTTGAATTAATAAATAATGGAGATATATAAAGATTTTTAGCCACAGATGGAAAATTCTGTTTAGCACTTACGCAAGATATTAATCCAATCAACCCCATTATCTAAAACTTAAATCTGAAAATTTATTATCTGCCGCTTTTACATCTTTATTTATATTATTCCAAGCATAATTGTGTAAAATGCAGGCATCACATTCATTGCATGGTTGTATCCCTTCTTCTGAAACCTTTGGGCTATAACAGCTCCATGTACCACCTTTTCTAATACCCAACCGATAAGCTTCTTGTGCAATTTCTGGTTTTGTTAAGTTGATTAGTGATGTTATTATTCTTGGGCCATTAGGATATCCATGTTTTAACATTTCAATAAAAGAATCAATAAACTCAGGACGACAGTCTGGATAACCAGAGAAATCAAGTGAATTAACTCCAATCCAAACTTCACTAGCTTTGACTCCAGCCGCCTCAGCACACGCTAAAGCTAAGAAAACAATATTTCTTCCTTCCAGGAAAGCAGGTGAGACATCATTTCTTATCACATCCACACTTCTTCCTTTAGGTATGATTTTGAAGGGTTTATCCCATTCAAGACTTATAATCTTTCTTTCAATATTTAATGTTTTGCATTGTGCATTTGCAAATTGATTTTCAATTTTATGTTTTTGATTATAATCAATTCCTAGACTAATAACTTCTTTTCCTTGTTCAATAGCTTGCAATAAACATACAGTAGAATCTAGACCTCCACTATGTAAAATAACAACCTTATTACTTTTCATATTTTGAGTATTAATTTAATAATTTCAAATTTAGTTTTTATTTCAATATTTTATTGTACAAATCTTTCTTATACTATTTGCGGTAGCCTTCTTATATGTATATAAAATATAGACCAAGCCCTTTCTACCCCGAGGCTTTATGTTGCTTTTGTATATAATTCCCCTAATAAATCTTCTGCTAAATATGGCTCGAAATCTAAAGCTGGTCTCGTATTCGGCTTTGCTCCCGCCGCAATCAAATTCAATTCAAACCAACCGAATCCCCTCTCGTAATCTTTTGGCATTCAAATATAAATAAAATATTATTCACTAATAGTTGAAAATAATATATTTTACACCAAAGTTTTCAACAATATGGCTTTTAAGATATTCGTATGACTAATTAGCTGGATAGAGTCTGCGAATGAAGAAAGTCACATAGCCAGAATTTTTTAGTGTATAAAACTAAGCGCAGACAAGGCAATGGGGGCATCTCAGCCGGAGGGAGCGCAAAAACTTGGGATGAAAACACATTCAGAATTGTTTAGTGCATTAACTAAGTGCAGACAAGGCAAATGGGGGCATCTCAGCCGGAGGGAGAGAAACGACTGAGGATGGAAAATGCCCATAATACTTTGTCGACACTTATCCGCACATGCACTAAAAGAAGAATATCAGCCAGAAGGAGAGAACCGACTGAAGATGTAAACACAGCGAGAATGATTTAGTAAATAGAACAGTAGTAGTGACTAAGCCATGGGGGCATCTCAGCCGGAGTGAAAGAGTCGACTGAAGACAGAACGACGGTTTGATGTATTTAGTGCATCGAACCCCAGCGCCGACATGGTTAAAGCAAAAGTGTGGAAAAAGTAGATCTAGGTGTGGAATTTGAGGATGCTTGCAAGGGAGGGTTTGGGCACCCACTAAGTGAACGGAGCGTAAGAAAATCGAGCGCAGACCCGCGAGCTAATCTGCAAAAGCATAATATCGGGGCTGCCTTTGATTTTTAGCGGAAAACAATCCAGACTTTACCAGGAAGAGAGAGCCGACTGAAGACAGAAACACAGTGATAGTTTTTCAGTGCATAAAACTAAGTGCCGACAAAGCAATTGGGGCATCTCAGCCGGAAGGAGCCCTACTACCGAAGATAGAAACACAGTGTTAGTTATTTAGTGCATAAACCCAAAGCGCAGACAAGGCAAATAGGGGCGTCTCAGCCGGAAGGAGTACAAGCAACTGAGGATGAAAATACCGTAATAATTATTAGTGCATAAACCCAAAGTGCAGACAAGGCAAATGGGGGCATCTCAGCCGGAGGGAGTGAAACGACTGAGGATGGAAAATGCCCCCATTGCCTTGTCTGCACTTATCCGCACATGCACTAAAAAAGAGAATATCAGCCGGAAGAGTTTGTGCGACTGAGGATGGGAAATGCCCCCATTGCCTTGTCTGCACTTATCCGCACATGCACTAAAAAAAAGAATATCAGCCGGATAGAGTTTGCGCGACTGAGGATGGAAAATGCCCCAATTGTTTTGTCGGCGTTCCAAGGTATATGCACACAAAAAAAAAGACCGACTGTGTAGTCGGCCTCGTTGGAGGTACCCAGCAGATTCGGACTGCTGTAGACGGTTTTGCAGACCGTTGCCTAACCACTCGGCCAGGGTACCATATTTGGGAAGGCAAAGGTAGGAAAAAAAATCAATTGGCCAAACTTCTCATATTACTAATGAGAATACCCCCAATAACAAGCAAGAGCCCCGCAATAGTAAGATAACCTATAGATTCGCCCAAAGCAAAATGAATAAGCACAAGAGAAAGAATAGGCGCAAGATAAGTAATCTGAGCCAGAGTCACCCTGTTAGTAGCCAACTGCAAAGCCTTTATCCACAAGATGAAGGTAACCCCCATCTCAAAACACCCCACATAAATGCCAGCAAGGAGCCCCTTAAACGAAGGCCACTCCATAGGAATGAACAAGCTGATTATAATGAGGTAAATCGAACCAAAGAGAAAGTTGAAAAAGAGTTCAACAACAGGATCAGCTTTGTTATTCAGCTTTGAAATCCAATATGTTGCCCATACAAATGCACTGCCCAGAGCCAGCAATATACCCAACAAAGAGAGCGACCCTGAACTGTCGGCAGAACTGTTGAATGACAAGAGCAGAATTCCGGTGAAGCTGACAAGCACCCCAAAAATCTGGATCAACCTTATTTTCTGCTTTAGAAAAACTGCCATCATCAAGATTAGCACCACCTGCCATGAAAAATTGAGAGGCTGGGCAATCTGAGCAGGGAGAAGCGAGTAAGCCTTGAAAAGTATAAGATAGTAGAAGAACGGGTTGAGAAAGCCCTGCCATGCACCTTTGAACAGGTCACTATTAGATTTAAAGAACGATTTAACCAGATGTAACTTGCCGGTTCTCAGAATATCGGCAAAACATACAACAAGTGCCGTAATTGAAGCTATCAGCAGAAACTGTACATAATTAACCTCTCCAAGCCCAATTTTGAAAGCGGTAGCTACCGTTGCCCAGAAGACAACCACAAAACAACCCATTATCAAGGCTTTGGACTGGCTGGTCATATTTTTGCACTATTTTTTCAATCTGTATAGATGGTCCGACTGCTGCAGAATCTTGTTCCTTAGCATAGGCGGGTAATCGGGATTTGCCGACAGGAACTCCTCCACTACCTGCAATGCCTCAAGAGAGTTGTGCCCCCCAAGAAGCGCCTTTAGCCAGTCTGTTGGAAAGAAGATATCACCGGTCCTCTGGATCTCCATTAAAACATTCAGTCCCATAGCTATGTACTCCACGGATTTCATATCTCTCAGATAGTGATTCAGATAAGACAACGAGGTTGATGTCCATGGCTCTACATTTCTGTTTTCTTCTATTAGAAGTGAGTTGAAGACAGAATCTCTCACTGCTTTATCTGACGACAGAGCAGGAATTACATATTTAAACTCTCTTTTTCTGTCGGGATTGGTAATTCTGGAAAGCTGAAGTTCAATAATTTGTGTATACTTTTCAGGGAGTCTGAGCATAAGTTCGTAGGATGCTTTAATAAGGTCGCGCTCCCCAAGTTTTACAGAGCGCAGGCTTTCTGGCTTGCTCCATAGAGAAAACAGCCTCTCTACTCCTTTTTCGCTATTTACAACATCCATGAATACCCTTAGGGCCAGAGTTTTGTGTTGTACGTTTTTATTGTTCTCAATCAGGTTCCAGAGGTTCTGTTCCAGCTCTTCATTGGCACCGTTTTTACAAAGATACTTGGTGTAAGTTGCGGACAGGTAGCCGATTGCTCTTGTAAACAGCAGTGTGTTCTCCTCTTGAGGAAGATATTCATACATGGCCCTGGCAAACTTCTCGGGTGCTATGGTTCCGTTCTGTAGATTTTCATAAAGAGTTATAAGCAAAGAGCCTCTTGTAACTACGTCATTTAAGAGCGTCATCTCTGCGTTTTTTCCGGAGCTGTATTTTGATAAGCTTTTAAGAATAAAATCAGATGTCAGCGAATCGAGCTTGAAATATCCGTAGCCACATCCATCGGTATTTGGGATTACAAACTTACCTGCCATTTCGAACTTTAGCGGCTGCTCCCACCTGATTCCTCTGTTGAATGGATCGCTCTGTTCAACTAAAATAGTGTCGGCAGATAGCTTAGATGTGATGGTTGGCATCCCTCTCTCTTTTATCCACACGTTGCTCCACGAAGAGAGGTCCTCAGCTGTCAGTTCATCAAGAATAGATATAAGGTCGCTCCATGTGGCGTTTGAATAGGCAAATTTTGCCAGATAGAGGCGAATGCCCTTCTGGAAGTTCTCCTCGCCAACCTTCTTCACCAACATATCCATAACAATCGGGGCCTTGTTGTAAATTATGTTCCCGTAGACAAGCCCTGCATTGTTCATGTTGTCAAGCTCCTGCTGCACAGGATTTGAGCCCTGGGTACGGTCTTCGGAATAGGACGCCGGATAATAGCTGTTCAGGAAGTTGAGCTTATGGTTAATCTCAGGATAGAAAGGGGCAATCATCCTTGATGCGAACCAATTCGCAAATACCTCCTTGATCCACACGTCGTTGAACCACTCCATTGTTACATAGTCGCCAAACCACATGTGCGCGGTCTCATGAGCAATCAGCTTGGCCCTGTTGAGATGCTCACTAATTGTGGCATTCTCATCTACGAACATTGTCCTGTCGGCATAGAGCGTGGCACCCATGTGCTCCATTCCTCCATACTGGAAACCGGGAAGAATGATAATGTCGTACTTAGAAAACGGATACTTTATTTCTGTATAGTTCTCGAGCCATTCAAGGGACATGAATATCTGACTGAATATTGTGTCACACTGGCTTATCTTTTTTGGGTCGGTTTCTCTGTGATATATGGAAATTGACCTTCCATTCCTCTCTTTAGTAAGCTTTTGCAATTTTCCGGCCACAAATGAAAACAGATAGGTAGGTATAGGTTCTGTCTGATTGAACTCCAAAAGTACCCTTCCGGTTGTTGCAGTTGTATCTCTTTTGCTTACGTTGGCATTTGCAACACCCTCCCACCCTGCCGGAATCTCCAGCGAGAGTGTGTATTTTGCCTTTAAATCAGGCTGGTCGAAACAAGGGAAAAGTGTTCTTGCCCTGTCAGGTACAAGCAGTGTGTACAGATACTCTTGCTGACGGTTAAGCGACTGGTCACCGGCTGTAAATACTATATCAACAACATTCTCTCCGCTCTTGCCCACACTCCGCGGTATGATTATATGCTCATTTTCAAACTTATACTCTCTCTCTTTGCCATTTACTAACAATGATTTTACTGCGGATGGCTCACTCTTGAAGTCGATTATTATCTCTCTCTTTTCACGCTGTGTGAATTTCAATGAAGCTGTGCCTGAAACTGATGAATCCTTCTCTGGTGGAATTGAAAAGGACAATTTGTATTCGATGCCAGACATATTCTCTTTTCTGTTTACGGCAAGGGCCTTACTCACTCCGGGCTCAGTGAGAGCAGCAGGAATGGTTGTACAGCCGGTAATGGCGGTAATGGCAATAATCAACAGCAATACATAGTATATTACTGATTTTCCATATTTTACATTCATAATATTAATGAATAAGGTTGACAATCATTGTCAGGAAAGTATGGTCGGTCTCGTCAAAAGAGTCCAGATCCTTACTGTCTATATCCAGAACGGCAAACACCTCGCCGTCTCTGAATATGGGAACCACTATCTCTGAGCGGGAGAGAGAGTTGCAGGCAATATGACCGGGAAACTGATCTACATCTGGAACTATCATTGTTTTGCCCTCCATCCATGCTGTGCCGCATACACCTCTACCGTAAGCTATTCTGGTACATGCAACAGGCCCTTGAAACGGACCCAGCACCAAAGACTTACCAAACTGAGAAGAGTCCTCTCTTACCAGATAGAAGCCCACCCAGAAAAGGTTGAATGTCTCCTTAAGTGCTGCAGCTATATTAGCCATGTTGGCACAAATATCATCCTCACCCTCTGTAAGAGAGATTAGCTGAGGAACCAGAACCTCGTAAATCCGGGTTTTATCCCCTCCTGACACTTCCAATTTCTCCATAGTATATGTTATTAGTTTATAGTCCTTTAGTACGGCTACTCTACATAGATTACCAATCCCTTGAGATACTCCCCTTCAGGATGGTAAATGCTTACAGGATGGTCGGCCGGCTGCGAGAGCCTGTGCAATATCCTGACGTTTCTGCCGGTCTGGGCAGCAGCTGAGAAAACAACCTGTGCAAAAGCAATCTTGTCAACAACCTGAGAACAGCTGTAAGTTATTATAATTCCTCCCGGGGCCACCCTATCGATTGCTGCTGCATTAAGCCGCTGATATGCCCTCAATGCATTTGATATTGCTCCTCTGTGCTTTGCAAACGCAGGGGGGTCAACTATCATAAGGTCATACTTTCCTGTGGGACAATTTCTCAGATACTCAATTGCATCTTCACATATTCCTTTGTGAATCTGCTCTTTGCCAATAATTCCCGAAGCACGGTTTTTCTCTATATTAATCTCCAGCAGTTCCATAGCCTTTTGTGAGCTGTCTACTGAATCTACCGATGCTGCTCCCCCTGCAAGGGCATAAATTGAAAATCCGCCAGTGTAGCAGAACAGGTTCAGGACATTTCTGCCTGCCGAGTATTTTTTTACCAACGACCTGTTGTCACGCTGATCGAGGAAAAATCCTGTTTTCTGACCACTCTCCCAGTCTACCGAAAATATATGACCATTCTCCTTTATCTCTACCGGAAGTTGTGGATTTCCATAGATATATCCGTCGGAAAGTTCAAGCCCGGCTTTAAAGGGAGCTGTTCCGGAGCTTTTGTCATAAACAGAGGTGAGTTTTGAACCATATACATGCTTCAAGGCCTCAACAATCTTCTCCCTTGAGCGGAACATGCCGGCCGAATGTGCCTGTATTACAGCATGTCCATTGTAGTAATCAATTATTAGGCCCGAGAGTTGGTCACCCTCTCCGTGAACGAGACGGTAAGAATTTGTATCTTCCGAACCTGCGAGTCCGATGGCCGAACGCATCTCATAGGCTGCACCTATTCTTTTTTCCCAGAAATCCGATGAGAGGGCAAGTGAGTCGAAGCTGAGCATTCTTACTGTGATTGACCCGACCTGATAGTGTCCGCAACCCAGCAATGAGCCATCTGCTGCACATACCTGAACAATATCACCCTCCAGTGGTTCTCCCTGAATATGGTGTATTGCACCTGAAAAAACCCACGGGTGAAATCTTTTAAGAGATTCCTCCCTGCCGTGTCTGAGAAATATTTTTGTCATGCCTCCTCCTTTTGAACTACTACCTTGGGTGTACTGAGAAGCTTGAGGTACATCTTCTGGCATGCCCAGGCATCAATTGCTGCATACTGAATCTGTGCAGGGGTGAGCTCCTGCGCCTCCCAGTTGGATAGTTGTTGTGATTTGGATATTTTAAAGCCCAGAATTATGGCTGCCATCTTCTTGACACTCTTCTCTTTTATTCCCCAGTTCTCCCCTACTGTCTGTAAATCGACGAATCCCTTTGCTATGAATTTCTTATAGTGCTGTAGACCTTTTATATCGTCATGAACGGCAGCTCCAACCTTAATGTTACCTTTTGACGAAAGGATCATGCACAAATCATCGGTCAATCCGAGTGAATGGAGCCTGAAAATATAGGCCCTGTCCGATCCAGACAGTTGCAGAAGAGCAACTCCGTTTCTTTTGGCATTTGCCTGAAATGTCGGTCGGGTTTCGGTATCGAATCCAATAATCCTCTGTCTGGACAAGTATTCTATTGCCTCTTTGTAATCTTCATTTTCGCTGTCTATAACTATTATCTCCCCCTTAAATGAAGCAGTCTGAAGTGCGTCTACCTCCTCGTGGGAAATTGTCGGTGTGTAACCCATTCTATTGAAGTATATTGTTAATTAACATATAAGATAGTGGGAGCCTCTCTTTGATTCTTTGTAAATTAAACGGGTTTATGTTTTTACCGGAGAACGGTACAACCTCTACACTCTGTTTTTCTGAACCGGTTTCACGGCCATACTTGAAATCGTAGGACAAGTTTCCATCCTGGTCCAGATTTTCGGGAGCAAGAGTTGCTGCTGGGACAGATATGTATGCCTTAAGGGTGCTTATCTGATTGTCCTTGTTTTGTATCCCTGTGTTTTTCAATATTTTGTATACTTCTTTAGCCGTATAAACCGAAGGATCAATAAAGGTCATGTTTTCTGAAAGGATATTCTCGTATATCTTTACCCCGTTTTGCTGGTAATTTCTCAGTTCTTCCACAACTTTTTTAAGAGTGTCAAGTAGAAACGGATAATGGGTGCATCCAAGAATAATGTTTTTCATCATTAGTCCGTTTCCCTTCTCCCTATGCTTTTCTATTAGTGATAATAGATGGAACCTGGCATAGTTTCCCTGTGAGTTTAGTTGCAGTTCAGAAAACTTACCATCCTTTTTCTCGAATAACATGGCACCGTTGCCAAACTGGAAATTGTACCGGTCAAGAATTTCAGGTTTGATGCTAAGACTGTCGGTGCCAATTTTAGGGCCCCTGTAATTTGCTCTTACCTTTGAAGATTTCTTGTCAATAAAATCGGGAACCATATCCACTGCCTCAGCAAATCCGTGGCCACCCTGGTTTACTACAACAAAGTTTCCCTTGTATCCTCTCTCTTTGATTAATTTGTTGATTGTCTTTTCATAACCTCCGGATGCAATTGTTCCAACAGCAGCCAGGACTCCAATTGCACCGCTATCCGATTTGTCTATGGCATCCAACGATGCATTCGCTCCTGCATTTATCACTCCAACCACTTTTATCCCCGCCTTGCTTCTTTCCAGAAGATTTTCAATGTCGTTCAATCCATAAGCCGTAGCTGTGTTACATGCAATCACGACTATTTTTGAACGGTTAGGCTCACGGGTGAGAAAAAGTGCATCTTTTACAACCAACTCTCTTAAATAGTCCGATTTGCCCTCCGATGAATAGTTACCGTATGGCATGTTGGCCTGGTCGGCAAGGTACGTGAAATTTTCTCCCTTGAAATCAGGAATGCCATCTGCTATTTCTTCTCCTGTAGTATTATTGAAAAGATCAAGTCCCAGAAATGCTTCCAGAACCGTCAATCCGCCGGTCCCTGAATCAAAAACCCCGATTGGCAGTTGCGTGAGGTTTTTAGGATAAGTTGCATAGTTTGCGTAATAAACAGATGATGTATCTGTTATCGCTTTTTCTGCAACGGGAATACTTTGGTATTGCTCTGTTTGTGTTCCCTTTGGGTTACACGACAAAAAAATTGTTCCTGCAAGCAGGATTAGCAGATGATTATTTTTCATAAACAAATTCTCCATATTCGGTAAGAAGCTCAACCGAAGCTGTTTTCGCGTTTTCTACGCGGCCTGTTATCTGAGCATCTATGCCAAAACCTTTAGATATTTCAATAATTTTATATGCTGTGTTTGAGTCGGTGTAAATTTCTAACCGGTGACCCATGTTGAAAACTTTGTACATCTCCTGCCATGGGGTTATGGATTCCTTCTGAATTGCATGGAAAAGCGGTGGCACAGGAAAAAGATTGTCCTTTATTATCCTTAATTTTTCTATGAAATTCAGGACCTTAGTCTGCCCTCCTCCCGAACAGTGAACCATTCCATGAATCTCTCCTCTGAAACTCGCCAGAACCTCTTTGACTACAGGCGCATATGTTCTTGTTGGAGAAAGGACCAGTTTGCCGAAGGTTATTCCGGTTTCAGGTTCAACTTCATCCATTCTCTTGCTGCCGGTATAGGCAAGGTCCTTGGGAATCTGATTGTTGTAACTTTCGGGGTACTTAGTGCCAACATAAGATGCAAAAAGGTCATGACGAGCAGATGTCAGGCCATTGCTTCCTGTTCCGCCGTTGTACTCATCTTCATAAACAGCCTTGCCGTATGAGCATAACCCTACAATTACGTCACCCGCCTGTATTCTTGCATTGTCAATAACATCAGTTCTCTTCATTCTTGCACATACGGTACTGTCTACTATGACGGTCCTCACAAGGTCCCCGACATCTGCAGTCTCTCCTCCGGTAAGGTGTATGTTTATCCCGTACCCCCGCATTTTATCTGCAAATTTCTGAGATCCTTCAATGATTCTGGAAATCACTTCGCCGGGAACCCTGTGTTTGTTTCTGCCTATAGTTGAAGATAACATTATATTGTCGCAGGCTCCTACACATATAAGGTCGTCTGTGTTCATCACAATTGCATCCTGAGCTATGCCGTCCCATACACTCAAATCTCCTGTCTCCTTCCAGTAAACATAGGCCAGTGAAGATTTTGTTCCTGCTCCGTCTGCATGCATTACAATGCAATAGTCAGGGTCGTTGCTTAGATAATCGGGTACTATTTTACAAAAAGCCTTTGGGAACAGACCTTTATCCACTTTCTCTATCGCCTTATGAACGTCCTCTTTTGATGAGGAAACTCCCCTCTGTGCATATTTGGGTGCCTCTGTGCTGTTTTGTGACATAATAATATTTTTAGTTAAAGACTCTGTAAACTATCTCCAGAAAAGCAGTTCCCTGTATTTTGGCAAAGGCCACAACTCATCATCTACCAGCATCTCAAGTTTATCTACCACAGTGCGTATTTTGGAGAGATAAGGAAGTATATTGTTGGAGTATGCAGCAGCTTTTTCCGGGTAACTTGTTAGCTGGTTGGCCTCTTTTCTTGCCTCAACCATAGCCCTGAAATCTTCTCTAAGTGTTTTTATATATCCGGAGATTTTCTTAATTGTAGCAAGCTGACTTTCGGACATCTCTTTATAATCCTCGGGGCCAAAAAGCTCCTTAAGACCCAATACATTATCTATCAGGGAATTTTGGAATTTAATTGCTGTAGGAATAATATGGTTGATTGTCAGGTCACCTATGACTCTTGCCTCAATCTGAAGTTTCTTTATGAAAATCTCGTTCATTACCTCATATCTGGCTTCGGCCTCTCTCTCTGTGAGCACGTTGGTCTCTTTCATAAGCTTCAGGCTCTTTTCGTCAAGAAATACCTTGAAGGCCTCAGGAACGTCAGATACACCTTTTAAACCCCTGGCCTTTGCCTCTTCGCGCCACTCGTTACTGTAGCCGTTGCCTTCGAACCTTATCAGCTTGGATTCCTGTATATATTGTCTGATTATCTGAATGAGAGCATCCTCTTTTGGAGTACCTGATTTAACAAGGGCATCCACCAGTTTTTTGAATCTTGTCAACTGCTGGGCAACTGCTGAGTTCAGGATAAACATAGCCGAAGCTACGTTTACAGACGAACCGACTGCCCTGAATTCAAACCTGTTACCTGTAAAGGCAAAAGGAGATGTTCTGTTTCTGTCTGTATTGTCAGGTAAAATCTCAGGTATCTTGTTTACAATATTCAGTCTGAGACTGCTTATTTCTGCTGAAGCATCTTCAATTGACATCTGTTCTATGGAGTCGAGTACAGATGTGAGTGTCGTCCCTATGAAAACAGACATAACTGCCGGAGGTGCCTCACCGCCACCAAGTCTGTGTGAGTTGTTCAACGATGCTACACCGGCCATAAGCAGATGGTGGTGTTCGTATACTGCTCTTATAACCGATGCAAAAAAGCTGAGAAACTGAAGGTTTGTCCTTGGGGTCTTGCCGGGGGAAAGAAGGTTCACACCTGTGTTGGTTACCATGGACCAGTTACAGTGCTTGCCTGAACCATTGATTCCGGCAAATGGCTTCTCGTGAAATATAACCTTGAGTTTATGTTTTTTAGCAACCTTTCTCATGAGAATCATCATCATGAGATTATGGTCCACTGCTAGATTTGCCTCTGTATAGTATGGGGCGAATTCAAACTGATTAGGTGCAACCTCATTGTGACGGGTTTTTAGTACAACTCCCAGTTTATATGCCTCTGTTTCAAAATCTTTCATATAGGCCATCACCCTCGATGGAATGGCTCCGAAGTAATGGTCCTCCAACTGTTGGTCCTTTGCTGCAATATGACCTACAAGTGTTCTGTTGCAAAGCATAAGGTCTGGTCTTGCTCTGTAAAGTGCCTCGTCTACAACAAAGTATTCTTGTTCTAGACCCAGCATCGAATTTACTCTGTTAATCTTGTGGTCAAACATCTTGCAGATATCCACAGCTGCCTTGTCGAGTGCCTGTAATGATTTCAAATGAGGTGTCTTCTGATCCAGTGATTCACCGGTATATGCTACAAAGACAGTTGGAATACAGAGTGTCTGGTCCATTATGAATGCCGGAGAAGATGGGTCCCATGCTGTGTACCCTCGGGCTTCAAATGTGTTTCTGAGACCTCCGTTTGGAAAACTTGAAGCGTCTGGTTCCTGCTGGACAAGTGCCTCTCCTTTAAAGTTTTCGAAAACTCCGCCACTTTTTGCAGGATCTACAAAAGCTTCATGCTTTTCTGCTGTTGCGTCTGTGAGGGGATGGAACCAGTGTGTGTAATGCGTTGCTCCCATCTCAATTGCCCATGATTTCATACCTGATGCAATCTGGTTTGCGATTCCTCTGTCGATTTTTACTCCTTCGTTAATTGCAAGCTGGACAGCATCAAAAGCTTCTGCCGATAAATGCCTGCGCATTTTCTCAATATCAAAGACATACTGTCCAAAGTACTGAGATACAGGCTTGTTTTCCACATAAAATCTTTCTGCTTTGTGACTTGCAAACTCATCCAGAGCTCTTTTTCTGAAACTACTCATATTGATTATTTATTAACTCGGCAAATGTAGGCATATTTTTAAAAAATCTTTAATCAATTTTAATACATTTGTACAATAATAAAATCATACTGAAAATGAAACGTATTGCCGTTTTTATGCTTTTCTTGACACTGATTGCACAACCTGTGGAATTGTCTGCCCAAAACAATAATATCCAAAAGTATATAAACCGGATGAAGACCGACTCTCTGTTCAGGGATGCGGTTGTGGGCATAATGGTTATGGATAGCAAAGGCAAAATGGTTGCATCATGGAACCCCGACATGCCTCTTCTTACGGCTTCTACTATGAAGACAGTTACTACAGGGTTGGGGATGAAGCTTTTGGGACCCGATTTCAGGTTTGTCACAAAAATAGGACATACAGGTTATGTCGAGAACGGTGTTTTATATGGTGACCTTTTTATTGTAGGTGGAGGTGACCCTACGCTCGGATCAAAAGATACTGTAGCGGTTCCCGTTGAAAAGGTTTTTGAGGAGTGGACACAGGCAATTTCGGTTGCCGGAATTAAAAGGATAAACGGAAGTATTGTTGCTGATGACAGGTTTTTCGCAGATGAGACAATACCTTCAAGCTGGGCATGGAGCAATCTGGGCCCTTCTTATGGCAGTTCTGCCTCTGGTCTCTCATTTTGTGAAAACGCCCAGTTTTTCAGATTTGTTCCCGGAAAGAACATAGGTGACAAGGTTTTTCTGGAGAGTGTCTATCCTCAGGTACCGGGGATGGAATACAAAAACGAGCTTGTATCATCTGACCCTTTTACGGGGGACAGAAGTTCCTATTATGTATCGGATCTGGCCAAGGTTGGGAAATTCAAGGGGACCATGCCATCCGGAAAAGACTCTGTAATAGTAGAGGCGTCCAATAAATTTGCTAATTTCAGTTGTGCATGGGAGTTTCGTAAATATCTTGCATACAGGGGAATAATAAGCGACCCCGAAATTAAGGACGCAAAAACATATAATGCTCCCTCTATAAACGAGCTGAGAATTATCTGTGAGACACAATCTCCTCCTTTATCATTGATAGTTAATGTAACAAACAGAATAAGCAACAATTTCTATGCTGAATCCATATTCAAAATGATTGGCAAAAAGGTGACCGGTATTGGTTCATACGATTCCTCGAGGGTTGCGGTACTAAGAACACTGAAGGATATGGGTATATCGCCAAGGGGTTATACTCAGGTAGATGGAAGCGGGCTATCAAGACAGAATTATGTTTCTGCAAGATTTTTCTGCAATTATTTTTCAAAACTGCGAGAAAGCGATAACTTTGGGGAGTTTTTTAGAAGTCTTCCCCAACCCGGTGGTCCCGGAACACTTAAAAGTGTACTTGGCAAAATTGAGACTGGAGAGAAGTCTAAAATTCATGCAAAGAGTGGGTCTCTAGCTAATGTTAAATGTTATGCCGGTTATGTAGAAAGAGGCGGCGGAGAGATTTTTACTTTTGCTATACTCACAAACAACTACTCAGCAAAAACAGCTCAGATACAGGTTGGGGTTGAGGCTTTTATGAGAGAACTATTAAAGTAGGAACATACTTATAAATTTACTAATATAAACGTAACTAAAAATGTTAACACTATCTAGAAAGGCAAATGAGATGCCTGCATCTCCAATTAGAAAACTGGTTCCTTTTGCCAACGCTGCAAAAAAACGCGGCATAAAGGTTTATCACCTGAATATCGGACAACCAGACGTTGCTTCACCTAAGGAGGCTCTTGAGGCTGTAAAAAATGCCTCTCCTACACTGATTTCCTATCCTGATTCTGCAGGTAACGAGTCTTACCGTATCGGTCTGGCCAAGTATTATCAAGGTATCAATATTGATGTCGCTTACGATGAAATTAACATTACTACAGGCGGTAGCGAAGCATTGCAGATTGCTCTTGCAATAACATGCAATCCAACTGACGAAGTTATTGTTATGGAGCCATTTTATACAAATTACAACTCATTTGCTCTTCAGAATGATGTAATCTTAAAACCAATCGCTACAAACATAGAAGATGGCTTTGCTCTGCCCGATGCAAGTGAATTTGAAAAGCTTATCGGTCCAAAGACAAAAGGTATCATCATCTGTAACCCGGGTAACCCTACTGGTTGCCTTTACACTCAGGAATCACTTGTGAAACTTGGCGAGATGGCAAAGAAACATGGTTTATTCATCTATTCCGACGAGGTTTACAGAGAGTTCTGCTATACTGATGCTCCTCACTTCTCTTGCATGCATATCAAGGGGCTGGAGCAAAATGTAATTTTGATCGACTCTGTGTCAAAACGTTATAGCCTTTGCGGTGTTCGTATCGGTGCAATTGTCTCAAAAAACAAAGAGGTTATGAAGGCGGTTTTGCGTTATGCTCAGGCTCGTCTTTGCTCTCCTGCATACGGTCAGATAGCTGCCGAAGGTGCTCTTGCTACTCCAAAAGAGTATTTTGCAGCAGTACGTCAAGAATACATGGAACGCAGAGATGTGATGGTTGAGGCTCTCAACAAGATGGATGGTGTATTTTCTCCTAAGCCTATGGGCGCATTCTATACAGTGGCCCGTCTTCCAATTGATGACAGTGACAAGTTTGCAAAATGGCTGCTTGAAGATTTCAGTTATGAAAACCAGACAGTTATGGTTGCTCCTGCAGCCGGATTCTATGCTACTCCGGGTAAAGGCCGCAATGAGGTTCGTATCGCATATGTTCTGAAAATTGAAGATCTTAAAGCCGCAATGAAGTGCCTTGAAGTAGCACTCAAGCAATACCCGGGACGCACCAACTAGGTACATGTGGGCAACATGGGGACGCACAATGTGTACCCAATTTTCAATAAATACCATAAAAGACAGAAGCAAAACCGGCATTATTTGGTTTTGCTTCTGTCTTTGCGTCCCCATGGAACACCTTACTCTGCCAAAGCTTTTAACAGTTACCAGATAATCAGTGAATTGCATATCTATTTGGTTTTCAGACCATTTCATAAGTATTTGTAAGTCATGCATATGCTACCCCCTCTGGCAGAGACTCTGCCAGAGGGGGTAGCACTTCATTGTAAATGAGAGCAATGCATATTCGTGTACTAATCAATCATTTACTAAGTGCTCTGCCAAAGGTGTTAGTAGATGTCTGATTTGCAGCTGAATATAAAACCATGTGGAGGCAAATCTTGCCGACACATACCTTCTTGAGTTCTTTGAATCCTCCTCAGCATCAATTTTCAACAGGTTCCCATGTGTTTAAGTGCTATACTTTGACGCAGTTTGAGGTATGTCGTTGAATATGTGTTTAGTAAAAAAATGATTTTCTGTGATTTTAAACTGCATTTTCCATGTAGTTTATGATTAGCAAATTACCTCAAACTGTGTCAATGTGTATTTCAATATTTCACAACTAGCAGTTGACTCCGGGGGACGCACATTGTGCCCAAAAAGGATAAGGGGCGGGGTTTGAAGATACTTGCCTGGAGGGTTTGGGCACCCACTTAAGGAGCGGAGTGTCAAGAAAAATAAGAGCGGAAATTGGCAGCTGTTACGTACTCGTAAACTATCAATTTCCGCCTTTTATTTTTTAATGTAGCAACAAAGTGGGTAAATCCGGGGCACATATCAGAAAACCCCGCCCCTTACCAGTAAACAGGGTACACAATGTGCGTCCCCATGTACCCTTCTAAATGAAACAGGAGATCCGGTTGATTACAAGAAAGATGAGGACCAGCAGGAAGCCGACTTTCTTTTTTGACGGTTTCTCCGGTGAACTCACATATTCAAGTACAAGTACGGAAACCGGGATTGCTATGATTTGTGTGAGCCCCTCGCCAGACTGAGGATAAAACAATACTATGAGCACACACAGCAACAAGAGGGATATGAATCTGGAAAAAGAGTGTGATTTGAGAATCTTGTACCTGTTCATGTTGTTTAACGCATAGCTCACTGCAAACATCAGATAAAGGAAAAGCGACAGTGTGACAATTATGTCAGATACACTCATCAATCTCAGCGAAGGGTAGTCTATAGATGTGAGGTCGCTTATGAAAATCTCTATAAAAAAAAGAGCGTCCTGGAAAAACAGATACCTGAAAGAGAGCATGAAGGCAAAGGGGATAACAAGAGAACCGGCAACAATTGCAACTGCTCTTGGAGTTACTACAGCCGATCTCAGCGCGAAGAAGATAATCAGGGGAAACAGCAGTGTTACATGTGGGTCAAAAAGAGCGGCAATGGAAATCAGAAATCCAGAGATAAACAATTCCATGTCTCCTTTTTTTGAAAACATTGTGTAGTATAGAGACCAAACGACAAATAACGATGCAACAGAAACTCCTGAAAAAAAGATTGATTTTGGGGTGGTTATAGAAAAAATAAGATATACGATAGGAAATAAAATTCCTCTTTGTCCTATCATTAGATTTCTCTCGTTAAATACATATAATGATATGGATGTAAGTATTATAAAAATAGTACCGAGAGTTATTGACAAATCTGGAGGTAAGGATTCAAGATCTACAAATCCTATAAGGGCAGGTATCCATCGTTCACTGTTTTCAACAGGTAAATATAGGGCTGAGACAAAATAGAGAACCAGAAACAGTCCCAGGAACAATGGTGACGTTACGAACTCATATCTTCTTTTTCTCTTCATTATTAATTATTTATCCCTTGAAAGACAAAAGATCCAGCCCAATGTCCCTGCGATAGAAAATTTCCTTGTAATTGATTCTGTTTACTCGTGAATATACTTTATCTCTTGCCTTTCCAATGTTTTGGTCAAGCACGGTAATGGCAAGTACCCTCCCTCCATTGGTCACTACTGTTCCTTCTGCCATTTTTGTTCCTGAGTGAAAAATCATTGTATCAGAATCTGTATCCGTATCTGTATCACTCTCCAATCCAGAAATCTGATACCCTTTAACATACTCCTCCGGATAACCTCCCGATACTGTTACAACAGTCAGTGCAGTCATTGGATTTATCAGTATTTTCTCATTATTCAGGGTACCCTCTCCAAGAGCGATGAAATGAGAAAGAAGGTCGCTGCTGATTCGCGGAAGTACTGCTTCTGTCTCCGGGTCACCCATACGGACATTGTACTCTATAACATACGGATCACCCTTGCAATTCATCAATCCAATAAAAATAAATCCTTTATAGGTTATGCCATCGGCCCTTAGTCCGGCAATTGTAGGTATGACAATTCGCTCCTCTACCTTTTTCATAAACACTTCGCCTGCAAATGGAACAGGAGATACTGCTCCCATACCGCCGGTGTTAAGCCCCATGTCGCCATCTCCGATTCGTTTGTAATCCTTGGCTTCCGGCAGAATCAGATAATTATGGCCATCTGTAAGGACAAAAACCGATAATTCTATGCCATTAAGGTACTCCTCAATAACAACTTTGTTGCCGGCAGAACCGAACCTTCCGCCCAATACGGACCTTAACTCTCTTTTTGCCTCTGCAAGATCATCCAGAATAAGAACCCCTTTGCCTGCCGCAAGACCGTCGGCCTTAAGCACATATGGAGGGGTAAGCGATTCCAGGTAACTATCGCCTTCGTCTGTATTTGTTGAATCAAAGCATTTGAATCCGGCAGTAGGAATTGACCATCGTTTCATAAAGCTCTTTGCAAAATCCTTACTACCTTCCAATTGAGCCCCCAACCTGTCGGGCCCTATGAATATTACATCTTTGAGTTGTGGGTCGCTTTCGAAATAGTCCCTTAATCCATTCACCAGAGGGTCCTCGGGTCCAACAACAACCATCTTTATGGAATGCTGCAAAACCGCACTTTTTATCAAACTGAAATCCTTGATGTTTATCTCGATATTGGCTGCAATTTGCGCAGTTCCGGGATTTCCGGGTGCACAAAACAACGCCTCAAGCAAAGGACTCTTACTTAATTTCCATGCAAAGGCACTCTCTCTTCCTCCTGAACCAATAATTAAGACTCTCATTTTTTTCCGCAAAAATAACAATAAAAAATTAACTTTGTGGCTTGTAATATAAAGCAATGAATCAATTTTTCAGAATACTAATATTAGCAGCTTTTGTTGCCATCTCTTGCTCCAGAGAAGTAATTGACGATGACGACATGCCAAAGATACTTGCGGATATATATATGACTGACAGGGCCATACTCAACAATCCTATGAGTATACGCGGCACCGACAGCTCCCGGGTATATGAATCGTTGCTCAACAAATATGGATATAAGACAGAAGATCTTACATATACTCTGGATTACTATCTCCCAAGACCCACCAAGTTGAAGATTTATTTTACCGAAGCAAAGACAATTCTTGAAAACAAGGAAAAGCGGGTGAGCGAAAAAATATCAGCACTAAAATACAGAGACTCCTTGCTGGCTCCCGTAAAGAGAATAATTGACCAACCGGATTCTCTTAAAGATATTGATTCTTATATACGATCTTTGAGATGGATGCTATCACCGGAGAAACATCCTGGCTGGCGCCTTTTTATGGCTGACAGTATTCAAAAAAGATACGAAATTCCTATGCTTACAAAATGGTGGATAAACAATCTGTCATCAAAACAAAATTCATTTCTTAAATATGAGAAAAATAGCCGCCCAATATCTCTTCCCCTTGACAAGCCCGCCGATCCTGAGAGGTTATCTCTCCCTGAGCACTGACGGGACCATACTTGAAATAGGCAAGTTGGAGGAGGAGGTTGAGAGCACTGAATTCTATAATGGAATTCTTTGCCCCGGGTTTGTGAACTCTCATTGTCACCTTGAACTCTCACATCTTAAAGGAAGTTTTGAACAGGAGACTGGAATGGCCGGATTCATCCGTCAGATAAACCAGATGAGGAACAATTCCGACCAGGTTGAAAGACAGGCAGTAATGGAGAGAGAGATGCAGCAGATGTACGAAAGCGGCGTATCTGCAATGGCCGATATAAGCAATGGAGATGAAAGTTTAGGAATCAAATCCTTATCTAAAATCTATACCCGCACATTTCTTGAAGTCTTTGGAACAGATTCAAACGATGCTTCAGCTATAATGAAGCGAGTACGGGATCTTGCCAGTAGGGCACACGAATATGAGATAAATGCCTCTCCTAACCCACATGCCTGTTATTCAATGAGTCCTGAGTTGCTGAGGGAGTCAATTGCCGACGCTCTAAAAGAGGGATTCCTCTCTATTCATAGTCAGGAGAGCATGGAAGAGGAGGAGTTTATAATGAACGGGACAGGTCCGCTTGCCGATGAATACAGAAGCAGGGGACTCAGCGCACTTCCAGCTCGTGGTATCTCTCCCCTGCACTACTTTCTTCAGGTACTAAAATCTGTAGAAGGAGTTGACCAATCAAAAATTAAAGAACAGATACTTTTGGTTCACAACACATTTGCAAGTGCAGAGAGTATAGACGATGCTATAGAATCTATAGAAAACCTGTACTGGGCAATTTGCCCATTGTCAAATCTTTTCATTCACAGCGCATTGCCAGATCTTAATCTGTTAAGAAAGAAGGGAGCAAACATAACTATCGGAACAGACAGCTTGTCGAGCAATACAGTTTTGTCAATTGTTGAGGAGATAAAAATCATTCAAAAATATTTTCCGGACATTCCTCTTGAGGAGATTTTAAGATGGTCATCGCTCAATGGAGCAAAGTTCCTGAAGCTCGATGACAAGCTCGGATCTTTAGAAGTTGGCAAAATGCCTGGCATAGTTTTGGTTGAAAATATAGACTGGCAAAACATGAAGCTGACAGAAAGGAGCCGGTCGTCGAGATTAATTTGAAAAATAACACAGAATGTCTACAATACTATTCAATCAGATAATATTCGGTCCTGTAAAAAGCAGGAGATTAGGAACATCGCTGGGAGTAAATCTCTCTCCTCAATTCGGGAAGCTTTGCAGCTTTGACTGCCTTTATTGTGAGTGTGGCTTTAATGAAGATGGCAGGAAGGATAGCCGGATACCTACTATTGAAGAGGTAAAGCTGGCCCTTGAGACAAAACTGAGTGACTATACAAAAAACGCAGGAAAGATTGATACAATAACATTTTCGGGCAACGGAGAGCCCACAATGCATCCTAAGTTTGCAGATATCATCGACTTTACTCTGGAGATGAGGTCGAAATACGCACCTGAGGCCAAGGTTTCGGTACTATCAAACGGCAGTCAGATTGGAAAACAAAATGTTGCGGATGCTCTTCTGAAGGTAGACAATGCAATCCTCAAGATAGACTCTGCATTTGAAGCGACTACAATTCTTATGGACAGACCTCAGTATAAATATTCTCTGGCCAAACTTCAGGAGAACCTCATTCCTTTCAAGGGAAAATTCGTTCTGCAGACTATGTTCCTCAGGGGTGAATTTGAGGGTAATATTATTGACAATACTACAAAAGAAGAGGTTGATGCATGGAGAGTGCTGGCAGAAAAGGTGCAACCAAGGGAGATAATGATATATACCATCGACAGGGATACTCCTGCAAAAAATCTTAGCAAGGTTTCTGTTGCAGAGATGAGGCAGATTGCAGGGCCTCTAATGGAAAAGGGTTATAAAGTGACAATTAGCGGATAAATTTAGTATGAGGGTACTTGTTCAGCGTGTTTCTGAGGCTTCCGTAAAAGTAAACGGAAAGATTATTGGTTCCATTTCAAATGGATTGCTTGTTTTTGCCGGGTTCGAGGATGACGACAATGACAAGGAGATTGAGTATGTTACTAAGAAAATTGTGAATCTCCGTATATTTGACGATTCCGATGGTGTCATGAACTGCTCTGTTCTGGAAAAGGAGGGCAACATACTGCTTATCAGTCAATTTACCCTTCATGCCCAGACAAGACGCGGAAACAGACCATCATACATAAAAGCTGCGAAACCCGATATTGCTATTCCTCTGTACAAAAAACTTATTGCTTCGCTTAATTTTGCACTGAACAGACAGATAGAGACGGGTGAATTTGGAGCAGACATGAAGGTCTCCCTTGTAAATGACGGGCCCGTAACAATTTGGATTGATACTAAAGAAGAATGATTATATGGAAACAAATGTAAAAGCACTTGATAAACCTGATATTTATGCAGCCTGTCTGGGTTTGATTGACCTGACAACCCTCAACAGCACCGATACTCCATCCAAAGTGGCATCCATGATAGAAAAGGTAAATCAGTTTACCTCCCTTTATCCAAAATATCTTCCTGTTGCGGCAGTTTGTGTTTATCCCAATTTTGCCGCATTGGTCAAAAACAGCTTGAATGATCCCGGTGTCAAAATAGCTGTGGTGGCCGGTGTTTTTCCCTCTTCGCAAAGCTTTATTGAGATAAAGGTTGCTGAGTGTAAAATGGCAGTTGAACAAGGGGCCGGTGAGGTTGACATTGTTCTTGCACTTAATCACTTTCTTGAGGGAAAGTACGAGGCAGCATCTGATGAGATACGTCAGATAAAGAAGGCAATAGGCAAGGCTCATCTTAAGGTAATTCTCGAGACAGGGGCTCTTACCCCGGAGCAAATAGCCAAAGCATCTGATCTTGCCATTGAGGCAGGGGCAGATTTTATAAAGACCTCTACAGGTAAGCTTGAGCCGGCAGCTACTCCCGAGGCCGCTTATATAATGTGTAAGAGTATTAAGAAATATTTCCTAAAAACCGGAAAAAGGGTCGGATTCAAGGCTGCCGGTGGAATTGTAACTCCCGAAGATGCTCTTGTCTATTATTCAATTGTAACCGAGGTTCTGGACCAGGAGTGGCTAAATCCTGAACTTTTCAGACTTGGAGCGAGCAGACTGGCAAATAATTTGTTGTCGAAACTTGAAGGTAAAACAATTAACTTTTTTTAATAATAAATATGAAAAGATCACTACTAATTATTGTTGCATTATTCGTAACCCTTAGCGCATTTTCTCAAAATTACAACAAGGCAATAGGCTTTCGTGCAGGTTCCGTTATAGGAGTAAGCTATAAGGAGTTCATGACTGAGACAGAAGCAGCAGAAGCAATTTTTGATATAGATTTCACCGGCAGGAGAAGCACTAAAGTAAAGGCATCAGCTTACTATCTCCGTCATTTTGACGTAAATGTAGATGGTCTCTCTCTTTATGCAGGACCGGGTGCATCTGCAGGTGTATTTATTGAGGGTCTTTACCAAAATAATTTTGTAATGTCGCTGGACATAATGGGGGGGGTCGAATACAAGTTTAACAATATTCCTGTAGTACTGGCTTGCGACTGGACTCCAAAATATCAGTTTATCACCCTTGCGGGATTCAGGTCGGGCAACTTCGGTCTTACGGTACGATACACATTTTAATTAGTAATTACAAATAAATCAATATATTATGAAAGAATACATTCAAAATAACAGCGAAAAGTTTCTGGCGGAGCTTTTTGAGCTTCTGAGAATCCCATCGGTCAGCTCAATGGCTGCCCATGCACCCGATATGCAGAAAGCTGCAGAGAAATATGCGGAATTACTATTGGCAGCGGGTGTCGACAGGGCTGAGGTATACCCTACAGCAGGTCATCCGGTTGTTTTTGCCGAGAAGATTATTGACAAGAACAAACCTACCATTCTTGTTTACGCTCACTATGATGTTCAGCCTGCCGACCCGATGAACCTTTGGACTACTCCTCCGTTTGAGCCTGTTGTAAGGGACGGAGCTATATACGCAAGGGGTGCAAATGACGATAAAGGTCAGGGATTCATGCATATAAAGGCTTTTGAATACTTACTCAAAACAAATCAGCTTAAGTGCAATGTCAAATTTATTATTGATGGTGAGGAGGAGATAGGTTCTCCAAGTCTGCCTGCTTGGGCCGTTGAACATAAGGATCTGCTTGCCTGTGACGATATTCTGGTTTCTGACACGACTATGATTGATGAAAAGATTCCTTCGCTTAACGTTGGGATGAGGGGTCTTGCATATGTTGAGGTTGAGGTTACAGGTCCAAATAAAGATCTCCATTCAGGTCACTATGGCGGTGCCGTTGCAAACCCTATTAATACGCTTTGTACTATGATTGACAAGCTTATTGATGATAAGGGCAGGGTTACAATAAAAGGTTTTTACGACGATGTTGTGGAGCTCAGCAAAGAGGAGAGAGAGATGCTTGGTCGTGCGCCTTTTGACATTCATGAATACAAACACTTCCTTGATATTGAAGAAGTTAAGGGTGAAGAGGGCTATACTACAATGGAGCGTACCGGAATAAGGCCATGTCTGGATGTTAACGGTATTTGGGGTGGCTACATAGGTGAGGGGGCAAAGACTGTCCTGCCATCTGTTGCCCATGCCAAGATATCTATGCGTCTTGTTCCTAACCAGGATTGCAAGAAGATTGCGGAGTTGTTCGAAAAGCATTTTATGAGTCTTGCTCCTAAGGGAGTTAAGGTTAAGGTGATTCCTCATCATGGCGGTCAGGGCTTCCTGTGTCCTATGTCTTCAAATGTATACAAAGCTGCAGCCCGTGCGGTGAGAGAGGTATATGGCATTGAACCTGTTCCTAACAGAGGTGGCGGCAGTATCCCTATCCTGGCAGATCTTCAGCAGTTGCTTGGGGCCAACCCGCTTCTTATGGGTTTCGGTCTTGAGCGTGACGTGATTCATTCGCCTAACGAGAGTTATTTGCTGAGTCAGTTCTACAAGGGAATCGAATCTATAGGTCTGTTTTACAAATACTATACGGAGTAGTTACTTCTTTAATACAAGCAGCACACCCTCTCTAGAGCTTTCCAGTTTTGTTCCAAAACCTGACTGAGCACAACACATCTCCCTTAGCAGCTTTCCAGTTTTCTTCGAAAACCTGAGGCTGCTTCGGGAGATGTGTTGTGCTTTAATGAATGTACAGTTTTCAGCCCTATGCTTTCATGGCCAAATACTGATAATCAATGATTTAACTGATTTTTGCAAAATGCACAATTCTCTGGATATCAAATATATGCCATGAAAGCATAGGGCTGGGAGACTAGTAGGACAGGGACTCATCGGGACACAAAATATTTTCAAATAACTCAAGTAGGTATGTGTAGGCAAGATTTGCCTACACATGTTTTTATATTAAGCTGCATATCTGGTATTTGCTAACTACTCTGCCAAAGTAGTCAGCAGATCATTGATTAACAGATAAATATTTATACATCTCATTTCCAATGAACTACTACTTGCTCTGGCAGAAATGTTAGCATATGAATGATTTGCAAATACTTGCGAAATTGTCTGAAAATCAAACAAATATACAATTCGCTGATTATCTGATAACTGCTAAGGGCTTTGGCAGAGTTTAGTATTGGCATGTATGTTGTTACTTACACAAACAATTTGAAGAGTTGTAATTAACAAGGTAAATCCCATGCAAAAGTTTTTTTTGATTCTGTGTATGATTCTGTTGTCCTTGAATATACACGCAGAGACCCATTTGTCCTGTAGCAAAATTGCTAATAAGGATCTTGCACAAATTGGAAAAGTATGGGGACTTTTAAAGTACCACCACCCTTCAGTAACATCAGGTAAATATGATTGGGATGAGGAGCTCTTTAAATTGATTGATTGTGTGGCAACGAATCCAGACAATCTGACCCTGAATTCAATACTTGAAAATTGGATCAATAGTCTGGGACAAGTCAAGACCATCAGACTTAAAGCAAATTACATAGAGGAAGACATAAAACTTGTACCAGACAATGACTGGATACATGACACTGTACTATTGGGTGCTGCATTAAGTGCAAAGCTTGTAACAATAGAATCGGCTAATCGGCCAAAAAGATCTTACTACTTCTATGACGTAGCAAAGGAAGGAATAGCAACCCCTGCTAATGAAAATAGTTATAAGGATATTGACCTAAATGAAAATTACAGATTGCTCTCTCTGTTTAGGTTCTGGAATATTATTCAATACTTTTACCCATACAGATATGCCATGGGTGAGAAGTGGGAAAATGTACTTACTAAATATATTCCCCAAATGGTAAGCCATCAAACAAGGAAAGAATACATTCTCACTTTGATGCGGTTAACTGCAGAGGTTAATGACGCGCATGTTGCAATACGGGAGCAGGACTGGGTTTTTGGAAAGAATTCCCTTCCGTGTGTACTCTCTGTTATTGAAAATAAGGTAATTGTTACTGATTTTTATGACAAAGAGCTGGTTGATAGCAGCGGAATTACTATTGGTGATGAGATATTGGAGCTCGATGGCGTACCTGTAAATAAAATAGTTGATGGTCTGATGCCTTATTGTTCAGGAGTAAATATGCCGACAAAATTGAGAATTGCATGCGAGAAACTTGTGCTTACAGATAAGTCGGCTATTTCTTTAAAAATTGCTAATGAGAAAGGAGTATTCAACAATAAAGAGGTCACATGTTCCCTTTCTGAAAAGATGAACATAAAAACAAGATTCCAGGCTAAGAGGGAACCTGTTAAAATTGAAGATAATATTGCATACATCTATCCGGGAAGCCTAACCAGTGACGATCTTGATAAAAGATTGCCCGAAATATTGAATACGACTGGTCTGATTTTGGATTCCAGAAGCTATCCTAAAGATGATGCTATCGGGTATTTGCTTGATTACTTGCTTTCTAAGGAAAAAATAAAATTTCATCAGACTACAGCCCCTGACGTTATAAGACCTGGTACTTTTTATTTTCAGGAAGAAAATCCAGATCATTTCATCTTCTCTACATTAAAAAACCATAAACCATATTCTGGAAAAATAGTAGTGTTAGTGGATGAGTGTACTCAAAGCACAGCGGAGTTTTATACAATGATGATTTCTACGATACCAGGAATCTCTATTATTGGATCTCAGACAGCTGGATCAGATGGTCCGGCGATACCGCTTTTGCTTCCCGGAGAAATATTGACCATGTATACAGGAATGGGTATTTATTATCCCGACCGGAAAGAGACCCAACGGCTTGGAATTAAACTGACTGAGGGAGTTCACAGAACAATCGAAGGAATTCGTACAGGTGTTGATCCTTTAGTAAGAAGAGGGAAGGAACTGATTCTTAATTAGAGGTTTAATTATGGGTTTCTACAATAATTAATACCGGGTTCGAATTTTCATCGAGCTTTTTTAATCTTGAATCTATGTTGGTTTTAGAAAGTGAATCATTTCTTTCTGCTAAATAAGAGGCGGAGATATAATCAATCAGAATATTATCGTGATATTGCCATTTTGGCCAGAAATTATACTGTAGTTCTGGTATTTTGAAACATGGAAGATGGCATTTCCCAGTATGCTTTTCTATTACATACCTTAGTTGTTTCCCTCTATTTCTTATATCGACATATATGTATTTCAAATCTTCGGTTATTCCTGTTACAGAAATTACCTTGTTATGCGCTTCTCCACCTTCATTTAATGTCTGTTCTGTTATCTTAAAATCTCCGAAATCAAATGAATATCTATAAGTCAGAGAACGGTCAACTGGATTAAGGGTGAATATTGTATCACAGAATTGTTGATGAAATATAAACATGTTCTCAAGTCTGGACAGGCTTTTCAGTTGTGGCCACATTGATATGTTCTTTGGCTCAAAACGTATTGCATTGTTAAACATGGCCAATGTATCTCCTTTCATATCCCTAACTATTAGTTTGTTCGGTTCATTGCCAAAAATAATTATCGGATTAATTAAAAAATTTCCCTCATCGGACACTTCAAATTTCCACCAAAATTTTGCCTGATACGTTGAACAATACTCTCCTGCGAAATTAAAATCAAGTACCTTTTGTTCATCTGCAATGAATACTTTCTCTTGCTTTTCGTTAACAGCAATGTCATATATGTCTAAATATTCCTCTGGCCCACGGCCATAATTTCCGATACAACGTACAAAGGTGCCGTTGCGAAGAAATTGATAAACTACATTCTTGCTCCAAATAAAAAAATATTCTGAACTCAGAACCAATTTTTGGATATTCCCTATCAGGCACTCTTTTCTGCTTTCAAGAGGGACAAAGGAGATTCTGGCATTAATATCGGTCAGGGTTAAAGAATCTTTGCAATTTTCCAAATTTTTGAGTGTTATTCTGCCATCGTATGAATCCTGCTGACTACATGCGAAAAACAATAATATCCCGAATATGTATGTAATAATCTTCATGGTATCAAATCGAAACTATTTTTTCAATCTAATTATTTCTGTTTATCTCCATCCTCATTTCCCTCAATTTCTTGCGAGAGGCTATTTTTAAGAAGCGATTTGGCATTCAAGGAGGTAACTACCTTTTTCCCTGTATTCGCCTCCAGCTCTTTGCGGGCTACTTTTGCAACATTGCCTCCTTTCATTGCAACTTTCTTGCTTTCTTCAAATGTGCCGGGTTTTACTACTTGTGAAATATCTTTGGTGGATATCTCAGCTAGCATATTGAGAATAAGCTCTGTATTTGTCATATTGTCACGCAAACTCTCTTTTTTCAATCCTTTGAACTGTTTGAACTCCTTGGTTGTTTTATCGGCCCAAGCCTTCGTAATAATATCGGTCAGAGTCGCAAATTGCACACCTTCTTCCAATCCGCGTTCTTTCCATTCATCAGTAAGCTCCTTTCGTACTTCGATACTTTTCAAACGTTGGTTTATCCAAGTCTCAGAATAACCTAACCGATGATATTGCTCCATGGCTCTGTCAATGGTTAGTTCCGGATCTTGCATCTCGTCCAACCGCTCTTTTGCTGTTTGTGCCAGCCATAGCTTAAATGGTTCTGCTTTAGGTGAAGGAATTGATTGAATCAGACGGAAAACCTGCTCTTTATCAGCAACATCGGTTAAGCGCATTTTGCCATCTTCTGCTAATAATTTCAACTGGTTACATTTTGTAACCGTTTCATTTCCCTCATTCATCAGTCGATTCTTTAGTACTTTCCAATAATTCCTTGCTCTTTGGAAATCTGATTCTGTGAGTACTTGAATTATATCAACAATCGAGAAATACCATTTCTCCAACTCATCGTCCCAAATGGTTCGTACCTTTTTTTCTTCAAATAATTTTAAATCGTTTTTCTGTGTCATACGCCTCTTTTCTTTTGATTTAACCATGCCTGTAATGCTCAATAAATTTAGTACTTATTATGCAAACAGCAAATGATTTTACACAAAAAATTTCACAATTTTGCTCTTAGATATGTGCAGAACAGATTTTTTTGAGCAAGGGCAACCCCTTGTCTATTAGCACATCGAGATGATCGTCCAGATATACCCAGTAGTTTGTTTCTATGCCGACAATCATTTTTCCATCGAGGGCGGGCAGGTTTGGCAGATAGTCGTTTTGAAAAACTATGTAGGATGGTCTTACCTTCTCATAGATTTTTCTGAACTCATATATGTCCCCTTCTCTTATTATATTATCCGGCAGCGATTTCTGATTGGTGGTTATTGTCAGTTGCCGGTCAATTTCGGGATTGCCTGTCTTTTTGCGGTTCCATCTGAAAATACCGTCAAGAGTCTCTTTTATATGAATCTTGCAGCTGAACGACGGGTCCATGTTTATGGTTGTATAGATGCCGGTAAATGTACTACCTGAACCGGCCTTTCCGGCAAAGGAGTCGGCAGCAAAAAACCAGAAGCCTTTTTCTATTTCAAACAAAAAGAATTTTCTGGATAGAAAGGTATCTGATACCGAGATCAGTCTTTTGAAATTGCTGTTTGTTGCATAGTCATACCCCTTTTTTTGGGCATATTCTGCCAATAGAATCCGAGCGTCTTTTTCCTCTTCCATATTGTCAAGTTTTATAAGTCATTATTTTTGATAAAGTTATAAAACTCTTTCGGGAATACAAATATTCAGCCCTATGCTTTCATGGCCAAATGCTTATAATCAATCATTTAGCAAAATTTCCTCTTAAGCATAATATCCTGAATATCAAATACATACCATGAAAGCATAGGGCTGGTGTCCTCACCTTGCCTTCTCCACTACATTCAGACAGTAAATGCACAGATCTGTGATTTTGCTCCACTCTTTGGCCTTGATTACCTCGGCAGGAAAGAGGTTAGAGCCCATTCCAATGCAGGTAACGCCGGCTTTGATCCAGGCGGTAAGATTCTCTTCTGTTGGTTCCACTCCGCCAGTCACCATAATCATGGACCACGGCATAGGTGCCAATACGGATTTTATGAATGAAGGGCCGCCTACGTTTCCTGCTGGGAAGACCTTGCATAGGTCACAACCGGCTTCCTGGGCAAATCCGATTTCTGTAACCGTCCCGCAACCGGGTGAGTATGGAACCAGCCTTCTGTTGCAGACTTTTGCAACATCGGGGTTGAACAGTGGTCCTACAATGAAGTTTGCGCCAAGCTGTATGTAGAGGGCGGCTGTCGGGGCATCTACTATTGAGCCAATTCCCAGAATCATCTCCGGGCACTCTTTGGCGGCGAATTTTACAAGCTGTGCAAATACGTCCTGCGCAAAATCGCCTCTGTTTGTGAATTCGAATGTTCTTATGCCACCTTTATAACAGGCTGACAGAACCTCTTTTGCAACTTCTATGTCGCTATGATAAAACACAGGAACGATTGCTGTATTTTTCATAGCGGTCAGTGTCTGGATTTTTGTGAACCTTGCCATAATATTATCTTACGACCCTTCCTGAGCCGTCTCCTTTCATTAAATTTTCAACTTCAGAAACCTTTACCAGATTAAAATCACCATAAATAGTGTGTTTGAGGCACGATGCAGCAACAGCAAACTCAAGAGCATTCTGGTCATTCTCCGGGTAAGTCAGCAAGCCATAAATCAATCCCCCCATGAACGAATCACCCCCTCCCACTCTGTCAACAATATGGGTGATATCATAAGACTTTGACTCATAAAGCTTTTTACCATCATATAGAACTCCTGCCCAGGTATTGTGATTTGCATTTATCGAACCACGCAGGGTTATAATTACTTTTTTTGCCCTTGGAAATTTTTCCATCATCTGTTCGCATACCGACTGGAATGCAACTGATTCTATGTAGCCTCCGGTGGCATGCACTACAAATCCTTTCGGCTTGATTCCGAACACCTTCTCTGCATCCTCTTCGTTCCCCAGTATTATGTCGCAACCCTCAACAAGTGCAGGCATGACATCCTGTGGAGCCTTGCCGTATTTCCATAGGTTCTTTCTGTAGTTAAGGTCACAGGAAACAGTTATGCCCATTTTATTTGCCACTTTTATTGCCTTAAGGCAAGCATCCGCAGCAGCCTGTGACAAAGCCGGAGTTATACCTGTCCAATGGAACCATGAAGCCCCTTTAAAAACCTTCTCCCACTCAATTTCTTCGGGATTGATTGTGCTTATTGATGAGTGTGCCCTGTCATATACTACTTTTGACGGACGGGCAACAGCACCTGTTTCCAGAAAATAGATACCCAGTCTTTCGCCGCCTCGTACGATATTGCCAGTCTTAACTCCATATTTTTTCAATTCCGAAATGCAGGAATCGGCAATTTCATTTTCCGGCAAACGGGTAATGAATTCTGCATCTATCCCATAATTAGCAAGTGATACTGCTACATTTGCCTCGCCCCCGCCAAATGTGGCATTAAACGATTTTGCCTGAATAAATCTTTCAAAACCCGGAGTGGAGAGCCTGAGCATTATCTCTCCAAATGTAATCACCTTGTTCATAATATACTACTTATGCTTTTTTGTCTAAATCAATATTCTGGATTTTGCCTCCGAGCACGAAGATAAAAAATAAAGAGAGAGGAAATAGCATTCCACCTAAAATAAAGAAAGGAACCCATGAAACCTTAGTAATAAAAGGAACAAGCAACATTGCTGTAATTGTACCAAGAACAGCTGCGGCACCACCTAATCCGGCTAGTGAACCCACTGTCTTTCCATAATGGAAATCGGCGGCAAGTGTCTGTACATTAACACAGAAGAATTGATATCCAAATAAAATTATAGCCATCATCAACACTGCCGATGTTGCAGTTGTAGCCATTGTAGCTCCAATAATTCCAGGCATGGCTAAGCATGCTCCCACTACCATTGCAGTTTTGCGGGAAAAGTTAAGACTTTTGCCTCTCTTTTGTAAGTATCCTGAGAACCAACCGCCTGCAAAAGCACCAATGGCAGCTCCAACGTATGGAACCCATGCACTAAAAGCCACTTGCTTTATATCAAGATTGAATTGCTCGATAAGGTAAATTGGAATGAATGTTACAAACATCCACCAGATAGGGTCAAGGAAGAATCTCCCGACTATGAGCGCATAATTTTTTTTCTTCTTCAATAATTCACCCCATGATTTTCCTACAATTGGTGCGGTAGTCAGTGCCTCAGGCTGACCAGAAAGAATATACTCTTTCTCCTTATCTGTTATCCATGGATGGTCCTTAGGCCCCTTCTTGTTGATAATGAGCCATGGAATTACCCATATTACAGCCAACGAACCTACGATAACAAATGTGAATTTCCATCCAAACGACAAAAACAGGAACCCTATAACAATAGGAGCCAAAATTGCTCCCACCGAGGTTGATGCGTTAAACAAACCTTGCCCGAATGCTCTCTCCTTTGTTGGAAACCATTCTGCATTGGATTTTGTCACTCCCGGCCATGGTCCTGCCTCTCCTAGTCCCAGCATGAAGCGGAACCCCGTAAGAGATTTTATTCCGGAGGCAAAAAATGTTAAGGCGTCAGCTGCTCCCCATATTATTGCAGAGAGTGCAAACCCCTTTCTTGTACCGATTTTGTCATATAACTTGCCGGAAAAGATCTGACTCAGACCATATGCAATCATAAAGAAGATTGTAATGTTAGCCAATATCTGCTTTGTCTTTACCTTGAATTCTGCTTCCGGTAGATTTGAATCAACAATACCAAGTTCAACAGCTAATCCACCCACTTTAGTATATTGGTAATTTCCGTCTTCCAGTTGCTTCACCCTGTCATAAGGGGCTGTTATTTTACTTCCATCCTTGTCTGTTATAATGAATGTTTTTGTCAAGGAATCTCTAAGTACGTCATTTGCAGAATAGTTTACTTTAATATTTGCAACCCACATATAGCTTAGTGTTCCACGGTCGAGGTAGTTGATTATTGAAACCAACATGATCATTCCAAGTACGACCCATCTAAGTCCTTTTACTTTCATAGATTTAAGTTATTATAATATTGTTGTTTTACTTTAAGTTACTTACAATGAATTTGAATGACTCCAAAAACAGTTTCTCCTTCATATCCGACTTTGTCGATGATAAATTATGATCATAGTTGGGATATAAGTCAAGTTTAAGAATTTTTATCTGATTTTCTTTCAGTTTCTCTGCAAATTCCTGACTTTGCTGCCATTCAACTGTTATATCACCTGTTCCATGAATCAGATATACTGCCGGAAGATTATTCTTGTCTATGAGATTTACAGGAGATACCTGCTCCAGTGTTTTTGGATCCTTATTATTAAAATATGCCAGCCTCTGTGGGTCAGTGGCTGCAGAACTTATTTTTGCAGATAAAAGGTTGTATATCCCGGAAACTCCCACAAGTACTTTTGTTCCTGGTATTGATAATGCAGCTACTGCCGACAGATGTCCCCCTGCCGAACCTCCCATAAAACCAAACAAATTTGGATTTACATTCAACTCCTTTGCATTCTTCTGAACCCACTTAACTGCATCCTTAACATCCTGTACTGTAATCAAAATATTTGCACCCGGCTTATCTGCAAGAGTATAGCTAATTCTTACACCTGTGATTCCTGCCTTCTTTGCACAATACTGAGAAATGTCCCTGTTTGCACTAAAATCACCTCTTGCCCAACCTCCTCCGTGAATATATACCATAAAAGGTGAAGACTTGTCCGATTCTGCAAAATCAACCGCAAGCTTTAAACTATAAGTGGGATATGTTTTATATACATACTCTTTTGTAACTATGCCTTCATAGTCGGCGCTTGATATGAGTGTTGGTTTGTATGTATATGGAACAAGCAAATCCTGAACCTTGCTCAGGTCAACTATTTTTGAATACTTTTCTTTGTTGATAAGGGAGAAGCTACCATCATTTTCCCTGTTTAATTTCATTGCATATTTGTTTGTATACTCCTCCTGTGCATTCAGGGAAAATAGCGATAAAAAGAAAAAAGCCACAAGGAAAGTTATCTTCTTCATTTTTTTTATGTCTTTAATTGGTCAACCAATAATATTTTTACAAACCTAATATTTTTTTTCATATATTGCGCAATCTTTAATTATTTTATGCCAATGCTAAGCAAATTCAACCACAAAGAAAACGCAACCGTTAAGGTACTAAAGCATTTATATGACCTTATAAATGAAGGCAAACTTAAACCCGGAAGCAAGTTGCCCGCAGAGAGAAAACTAGCAGAGGAGCTCTGCGTTGGTCGCACTCATGTGAGAAACGCATTTGCAGAACTAGAGTTCTATGGCATAGTCAAAACGTTCCCACAGAGCGGTTCCGTAATAGCTGCAATTCATCATAATGCACTTCAGGGATTGATTTCAGATATAATGTCCATAGAGAATTATGACTTTTTCTCATTGGTTGAGACCAGGTTAATACTCGAAATGGAGTCTGTAAGACTGGCTTGCGAAAGGGCAGATGAAAAAGATATTGAAGCACTTAAGCTAGCACATAAAGACTATCTTGACAATTTTCATTCTCCAAGAAGGGTGGAAAAGGATATGATTTTTCATAGGGTTATTGCACAGGCATCAAGAAATGATGTGATCAAAAGCATGCTTCTCATTATAACCCCGGATATACTCTCCCATTACGTCACCAAAGATTTCTGCTCTACTCCTCTGCCTACAGACAAGCATGAACACCAGATAATTATTGACGCCATTGAGGCCAGGAGTTCATCAAAGGCTGTCTCCGCAATGCGACTTCATCTGGACAGGCTGTATACATTCGCAAAGCAGCAAAAAATCTAGAGATTTTTCATTTTTTAACAATTTTTGCAATTTTTAACATTTAATAAAAATTTCTTTTTTTATTAAGAAAATTCTTATATTGCGCTCATATTGGTTGACCAATTTAACCGAAAAGGACCTTAACAACAAAATTTGAACTGATGAAAATAATCAGACTTGCAGTAGTATTTCTACTTGTATCATGCCAATCTGTAAGTGCAGAAAGCTACAGGATAACAAATCCCGATGAACTTTCGACCCTGAAATCCCTCAAACCGGGAGATATCGTCGTTCTTGCCCCTGGAATTTATGATTCCCGTTCAATGCAGTTCTCTGCAAATGGTACAGCAGAGGCACCAATAATACTTGAAGGAGAGAAACCGGGTGCGGTTATCTTTACAGGCAAATCATTATTGAAATTAACAGGCAACTATATTATTGTAAGAAACCTCTATTTTAAAAATCTTTCACCCATTTCCGGAAAATCTCCTATTGAGATGAGGACAAAGGATTCAAAATTGGAAAACTGCGTAATCTCCGGAGTTGATACTAAGGAGGACCCTGTTACTGACAACAAATGGGTATCCATTTACGGAGAGAGGAATACTATAGAGAAGTGCTCTTTCATAGACAAGAAAAACATAGGTTGTCTGCTCGTAGTCTGGTTGGAAAACAACATTATTCCTAATCACAAAATAGTGAACAACTATTTTTCGCGACCAACCATTATAAGAGGGTCCGACGGCAGCAAAACAAACGGACAAGAGTGTGTAAGAATAGGTACAAGTGATTTTTCCATGCAGGAGGCCCGCTGCCTGGTTGCAAACAATACTTTCTACAGATGTGACTCTGAGATAGAGGTGATATCAAACAAATCATGCTATAACAATTATATTAACAATCTCTTTCTTGAAACACAAGGCGCACTGACTCTGAGACATGGCAACAACTCTCTAGTGGAGGCAAACTTCTTCATAGGGAACAACAGGGAAGGAACTGCCGGAATAAGGGTTATAGGTGACCATCAGACAATAAGGAACAACTATTTCGAAAACGGTACTGGTGAGAATTATCAGGCTGCTATTTGTCTTATACAAGGTGTTAAAAACTCGCCATTAAACAGATATTTTCAGGTTACCGATTCCAAGATTGAGGGTAACATAATCAAAAACTGCAATAATGGAATAGTTATAAGCTATGGATCTGCTCCTGATCAGTCATTGCCTGTAATATCTACAGAAATCATCAATAATATAATATATAACGACAACTCTTCGAATTATTCAATAGTATGGGTGGATAATCCGGAAAAACCGCAAATAACGTTCAGGAACAATGTTATATACGGCGGAAGATTTGATAACTTCAATGCGGAATTGACTCCTATGACTAACGAGAAACCGGTTATTGGAGATATGACCGGAAAGTGGAAAAGTTTAAAGAACAATTCAGGGGCAATATGGGCCAAAAATGTGATAAATAATTTATAAGAATATGAAACCAATATGTGAGGTGAGATATGCATCACACCCAAATGATGCAAAAAATTACGATACAAAAGCTATTCGGGAAAACTTCCTGATTGAAAAGCTTTTTATTGAAAATGAGGTTTGTATGACCTATTCTATGGTCGACAGGATGGTTGCCGGAGGAGCAATGCCTGTTGCGGGAGAGCTAGAGTTGATTGCCCCCGCAATTTTCAAGGCAGATAATTTTACATCCAGAAGAGAATTAGGGATAGTCAATATTGGAGGAGAAGGCACTGTAAGCATTGGCGACACAAAATACACCCTTAACTTCAAGGAAGCCCTTTATGTTGGAAAAGGAGAAAATAAGATTCTCTTTGCAAGCAAGGATAGTTCTGCACCTGCAAAATTCTACTTCAACTCCGTTCCGGCGCATGCAAGCTATCCCGACAAGCTGATTACCAGAAAAGATGCAATAGTTATTGAGTTAGGCAAACAGGAGGAGTGCAACAAAAGAATCCTGAACAAGCTTATTGTTTCTGAAACTGCTCAAACTTGTCAACTCCAGCTTGGAATGACAGAATTGCAGACGGGTAGTGTATGGAACACAATGCCAGCACATACACACGAAAGAAGAATGGAGGTTTACTTCTATTTTGAGGTACCAAATGGACAATCGGTATGTCACTTCATGGGTCAGCCAGATGAAACCAGACATATCTGGCTATCAAACGAACAAGCAGTCATTTCTCCCGTGTGGAGCATTCACAGTGCTTGTGCAACAAGTAATTATACATTTATCTGGGGTATGGGTGGAGAGAACTCAGACTACACCGACATGCAGCCGGCTCCAACATCAGAATTAAGATAAAAATGGAAAATTTGTTTTCTTTAGAGGGTAAAGTAGCTCTGATTACCGGAGCATCATACGGAATAGGATTCGGACTTGCTGTGGCTTTAGGCAAGGCGGGAGCAAGAATTGTCTTCAACGACCTTAAACAGGAAAAAGTTGATGCTGCCATTTTGGAATATAAAAAAGAGGGAATAGATGCCAAGGGTTATGTTTTCGATGTTACGGACGAAGTTCTGGTAAACAGACACATAGCACTAATTGAGCAAGAGGTTGGAGTAATTGACATTCTTATAAACAATGCAGGAATCATTAAGAGGATTCCAATGCATGAGATGTCTGCCGCCGATTTCAGGCAGGTTATAGACATAGATCTGAATGCCCCATTTATTATGGCTAAGGCCGTGATTCCTTCAATGATAAAGAAGGGGGGCGGAAAAATCATAAACATCTGCTCGATGATGAGCGAACTTGGTCGTGAAACTGTAAGTGCCTATGCCGCAGCAAAAGGGGGGCTAAAAATGCTCACAAGGAATATTGCGTCGGAATACGGCAAATACAATATCCAATGTAATGGCCTGGGGCCTGGGTATATAGCTACTCCCCAGACTGCACCTCTAAGAGAGGAGGGAAATCCTTTCAACTCATTCATAATAGCAAAAACACCTGCTGCAAGATGGGGAACACCAGAAGACCTGCAAGGGCCGGCTGTTTTTCTCGCATCCAAGGCCTCCGATTTTGTAAACGGCCATATTTTGTATGTAGACGGTGGAATATTGGCATATATCGGAAAACAACCTGAATAACATGAAAAGAATATCTCTCATTTTCATTTTGGTGTTAATTGCTGGTACATTTTCGTTACAGGCAAGGAACATAGAAATTTCCCTGACCGATTTGAACAAGAAAATTGAGTTGGCTCAACCCGGCGACACACTTTTTATATTATCCGGATTATACAGGGATATCAATATTGAGCTTAAAACCAACGGTAACAAAGAGAATCAGATAGTTGTCAAAGCGCGAAAACCCGGTGAAGTTATAATTACAGGAGCCTCATCTCTTAAAATGGCAGGAAGTTGGATAGTGGTAGATGGCTTATACTTTAAAGAGGGCACCCCTCCCACCGGTAGTTCAGTTATTGAATACAGGTTAGGTGAAGATGCAGCCAATAATTGCACGGTAACAAACTGCGTGATTGACTCATACAATCCCAAAAGCAGGGAGACAAATTACAGCTATGTACTTATGTTTGGGCGGAATAACCGTTTTGACCATAACTCACTTTTAAACAAACTTAATATAGGAGTTACACTAATAGTTATGCTTAATCAGGAGAGGGATCAGCAAAACTTCCATTCAATTGATCACAACTATTTTGGACACAGACCTGTTTTCGGCTCAAACGGTGCAGAAACCATAAGGGTGGGAACTGCAACTCAGGCTCTTAAATCTTCAAATACAGTAATAGAATACAACTACTTCGACAAGTGCAACGGAGAGGTGGAGGTTGTCTCTATCAAATCGGCCGACAATATTATCAGATACAATACTTTCAATGAGTGTCAGGGGGTACTTGCATTGCGTCACGGCGACAGGAACATTGCCAACAATAATTACTTTGACGGAAAAAATGTAAGAAATACCGGAGGAATAAGAATAGTCAATGCCGGTCATAAGGTTTTCGGCAATACATTTTACAGATTAAAGGGTGACAGGTTTTTTGCGGCACTGGCGGTGATGAATGCCGTACCAAATTCGTTGCCAAACAGATACTGTCTGGTAGAAAATGTTGATATCAAAGATAATACATTCATCAATTGCGACCATATCTCCTTCGGGGTAGGAAATGATGAAGAGAGAACATTGGAACCTTTTGATGTAAGGTTCACCAAAAACATAATCATAAATGATAAGATTGCATATCCATATGAAGAGAAAGCCACAGTCAAGGGATTTATTTTCAAGGAGAACAGGGTTAAACTTGCAAGCGGAGCCAAGCTTCCAGCAGGATTTGTGAACGATGGAGGTCTCTCACCGGATAATCAAATAGTACGGGTTCCAGCTAAAAGAGAGGAGTGCGGACAAATTTGGAGCCTGACATCAACTGTCAAAACCGGGAGGTCCCAAAATATTATAACCGTAAAGGCCGGACAGGATAACATTCTAAAGGCCATGGCTCAGGCTAAAGCAGGAGATGTGTTGGAGTTGTCGGAAACCGGGGAGTATCCGGTTTCATCAGACATTTTTATTGATTTTCCTGTAACAATAAAAGCTTCAACAGGGCTGAAATCCAGACCAGTTATCAGATACAACGGTTCCAGAGAGGGTAATATAGTAACAATAAGAGATGGAGGAGAGCTCATTGTTGAGGGGCTCTCTTTCAATGGTATGAGTCAACCCGGAAAAACGACTCCCGGTTCCGGAATCTCTACACTGGCAGGTATGATAAAGCCGTATTATCTGGTGGTAGACAATTGTGAGTTTTTTGATTTTCCAGAGGGCAGCACAGTTCCGGTAAGAGGATTGAAGAACACCTTCTCCGAGAAAATCATTATAAAAAATTCCTTATTCAGAGCAATTTCTGCAGATGCAATAAATTACGCCGGGGAGCGTGATGATGCAGGGAAATATAATGTAGAGGAGCTAGTCATAGAGAATTGCTCCTTCAACAGAATCCTGGGTCTAGGAATAAATGTTTACAGAGGAGGAAGTGACGAGAGTACTGCAGGACCGGAGGTGAATATTTCGAACTGCACATTCGAAGATGTTTGCAACAAGGAGAGAGGTTCGGTACTGAGACTTATTGGTCCGCAGGTTTTGAACATCTCAAACTGCAACTTCAGCAACAGCGGCAGAGGAGGCGTATCAATAAGGCTAGATGAAGCTACGTTTGAGAAGGTGAAAATATGGAACTGCAACTTCTGGAACTCAGGCAGAATCCTGACAATGACCAACAAGGTTGTCGAAGGCGAAATGTCTGCAATTAGGCCAGAATATCTGGATGCCTCAAAATTTGATTACAGATCTGCAAAATCAAGTCAATTATTTATTAAAAACATCGGAGTCAGATAAAATGAAAAAACCGTTAATTATAATTACACTACTGATATTTGCAAATGTTATTATTGCAAGGGAGCACCCATCTCTAATGATGACTGGCAAAGGGGTAGCGGAGATGAAAAAAGGGATGGGCAAATATCCTGCATTTGATGCTTCAATAGAGGAGACCAAAACTAAAGCTGATTTTGCAATTGCCTCACCAATAGTTGTTCCTGTCCCTAAAGACGGTGGAGGTGGAGCAACCCACGAGAAGCACAAAGATAATTACTACTCTATGTACTATTGTGGTATAATGTTTCAGCTGACAGGAGAGAAAAAGTACGCCGGCTTTGTAGAAAAGATGCTGGATGAATACCTTAAGCTCTACCCTACTCTTGGATATCACCCTGTAAAAATGTCTTCGAACCCCGGCAGACTCTTCTGGCAGACTTTGAACGATTTCGTCTGGCTGGTTCACACATCAATCGCCTATGACTGTGTTTACAACTACCTGCCGGAACAAAAGAGGACAGAATACAATAACAAGCTTTTCAAGCCCATGGCTCAGTTCCTCATGGATGGAAGTGATGCCAACAACAAGATTTTCAATAAAATGCACAATCATGGCACATGGGCATGCGCAGCCGTGGGTATGATTGGCTATGTGATGGACGACAATGAACTTATACAGAAGGCTCTGTATGGCAGCGACAAGACTGGAAAAAACGGCGGTTACATGCAGCAACTTGATGAACTGTTCTCACCAGACGGGTATTTTACAGAGGGGGCCTATTATCAGCGTTATGCTATATGGCCCTTTGTCATTTTTGCCCAAGCAATAAATAACAATGACCCTGACAAGAAGATTTTCTTATACAGGGATGCCATTCTCAAAAAAGCTGTAAGTACCCTAATACAGATGACTTACAACGGGGAATTCTTTACAATAAACGATGCATTGAAAAAGGGATTCAGTGCTCAGGAGCTGGTTTTTGCCGACAATATCCTTTATGCCGCAGACAACTCCCAGAAAGAGCTACTTACAATATCAAAGAATTACCAAAGCTTCTTCTTGCCTTCTGACGCAGGTTTTGCAGTTGCCCGGGACATTGCCCGAGGTGAAGCTAAGGAGTTCAAGCTTATAAGTCAGCTGTTGAGAGATGGCAGCGATGGAAAAATGGGAGGTCTGGCTATTTTCAGAAGTCCCAAACCTGCAGAAAATACAACATTTCTAATGAAGGCCACATCTCATGGATTGAGCCATGGACACTTCGATAAACTTACAATTTCCTATTATGACGATGGCAATCCAATTCTTGTCGACTATGGTTCGTCCCGTTTCCTGAACATTGTAGTGAAATACAATGGAGGATACACCCCACTGAACGATAAGTATTCCATGAGCACTATCTCTCACAATACAGTGAGTGTAGATATGAAAAGTCACTATGAAGGCGACATAAAGGTCTCTTCGAACTACGCTCCTACAATCTATTGTTATGATATATCAAATCCTGAAATACAGGTATGTTCGGCTTATGAAACCAATGCCAGCCCGGGGGTAAAAATGCAAAGGACAAATGCAGTCATCGAGAACCTTGGAGGAGTAAGAATCATTCTGGACATCTTTAAACTGACAAGTGAAAAAGAGCACACATACGATCTTCCATTCTTTTATAATGGCGATATGATAAGCTTGAGTACCCCATATACAAAGGCACTTGAACAGATGGGAATATTTGGCAATTCCGACGGTTATAGGTATCTCTGGAAGGAGGCATGGGCAAAACCTAACGATTCAAAAGTCTGCTTTACATGGCTCAAGGGCAGGAGATTTTACAGCGTGACCACTGTAACGGATTCAAAATCTGATCTTTTCTTTGTCCGTTCAGGCGCCAATGATCCTGAATACTATCTGAGGACAGATCCGGCATTTATTATTAGACAAAATTCTGCCAAAAACCACACCTTCCTCTCTGCTATTGAGACCCACGGAAAATATGACCTGGTAGTTGAAAAGACAGAGAATGCAGTATCATCGGTCAAATCTTTAAGGATTATTGAAGATAATGACAATTATACAGTTGCAGAAATAGAAGTAAACGAAGTAAAAGCAAGGTTCCGGATAGATTACAATAAGGAATCTTCAGCAGCAAAATGGACATTCAATAAATATTAACATAAAAATCATGAAAACAAGAAGCGAAAGATTTGTAAAAGACAATACGGTACAGTGGGAAACTGTAGCCGAAGGGCTGAATCGTAAAGTTCTGACCTATGATGGTCAGATAATGCTGGTAAGGGCTAATTTTAAGGTTGGTGCCATTGGCAGCAGGCATGAACATTACCACTCTCAGGTGACATACGTTGCAAGTGGCAAGTTTGAGGTTACATTAGGTGACAAAACTGAAGTACTTACAGCCGGCGACAGTTTCTATGTGGAGCCAGACCTTAATCATGGAGCAATTTGCCTGGAAGAGGGCGATTTAATTGATGTTTTCACACCACACAGAGCAGATTTTTTAAAAAAATAACAAAAGTGAATTATGAAATTAAAAGATAAAGTAGCAGTTGTTACCGGCGGAGCCAGGGATCTGGGACGTGCAATCTCCGTCAAACTTGCTTCAGAAGGGGCTAATGTTGTTCTAAACTATTTTGACAATAAAGAAGATGCAGATATCACACTTGAACTGATAACCAATGCCGGAGGTAAGGCTGTTGCAGTGCAGGGCGATATGACAAAAGCTGCAGATGTCAAAAAATTGTTTGATGAGTCAAAAAAGGCCTTTGGTCCTACTGTAGATATCCTTGTGAATGTTGTAGGAGGGCTTGTGGGTCGTAAAGCAATAACAGAACAGGATGAGGCTTGGTACGACTTTTTGATGGATGTAAACATGCGTAGTGTTTTTCTGTGCACAAAAGAGGCCGTCCCTGCAATGGCCAACGGAGGCTCAATTATAAACTTCTCCTCACAGGCAGCAAGAGATGGTGGAGGACCGGGAGCATCAATGTATGCAACAGCTAAGGCGGCTGTAATGTGTCACACCCGTGCCATGGCAAAGGAGCTGGGGCCTCTTGGAATAAGGGTCAATGCTCTTGCCCCTGGAATGATAGCAACATCTTTCCACGACAGGTTTACAAATCCTGCAGCCCGAGAAAACCTGGAAAAAACAGTTCCTCTGCGTCGTCAGGGAGCTGCAACCGACATTGCTGATCTTGTATGTTACCTTGCAAGTGACGAATCGGCGTACATAACGGGCACCAATATCGACATTAACGGTGGAGCCTGGTTTTCTTAAATGATATAACAAATACTTAATCAATATTCATATGAAAAATAAAAAACTAATTAAAGTAGTGACCATATTGTTAAGCACTATGTTGCTTTTCAATCTGAACCTGTTCGCCCAGAATATAGGCGTTTCCGGAACAGTTACAGCAGAAAACGGTGATCCTCTAACCGGTGTCTCTGTTGTTGTAAAGGGTACTTCCAATGGTGTAGTTACCGACCTTATTGGTAACTATTCGCTAAAAAATGTTCCCACCAACGGAACACTGGTCTTCACATATATTGGCTTTGTTTCCAGAGAAGTAGCAATCAATTCCCAGAAAACAATCAATATAGTGTTAAAGGAGGATGTCCTGTTGCTTGATGAACTTGTTGTAGTTGGATATGGTGTGCAAAAAAAATCACACCTCACAGGGTCAATAGCAAAGGTAAATACCTCTGGTATGGGAGATGTTCCTGTATCACGCCTCGACCAGGCACTTCAAGGCAAGGTTGCCGGTTTGAATGTTCAAAACACATCATCCGAGGCAGGTGTTGCTCCAACTATCAGAATCCGCGGTATGGGCTCTATCAGCGCAAGCACCTCTCCTCTCATAGTTGTGGACGGTTATCCAATTTCAGGAGGTCTTGAAATGGTTAACTCTTCCGATGTAGAGTCTATAGAGATTCTTAAAGATGCTGCTTCTGCTGCTATCTACGGTTCCCGTGCAGCGAGTGGTGTAATACTTATAACCACAAAAAGCGGAGCTGCAGACAAACCTTCATACAATATCAAATTCAGCACCGGTATAAAGCAAACTTATAAAAGGGTTGACCGCTATTCCACTCAGGAGTACACCGACCTAAGACGTTCTCAAAAGGTTGCTTATGATGCTTATATGGCATCAATTGCAAGTTCATCAAAGCTGAACATCAATAACGACCTGGCTGCCTATTCAGTTGGTGAAAAATTCGGATTCAGGGACTGGCAGAGTCTGGGTCTTCAGACCGCAACCATTTCCAACATACAGGCTAACGTGTCTGACGGGAATGAAAAATATAAATACTATCTGTCCGGTAATTACGACTTTGACGAGGGTATTATGATAAACAGTCAGTACAATAAGTTTAACATGCGCGCCAAGATAGATGCCAAGCTATCAAAATATATTGAAGTTGGTATTTCACTTACTCCTCAATATACAAAGAGACAACGTCCTTCAAATTCATCGGGAGGCTGGTATAATAATCTGATACGTACCGGTGACTGGATGCCTGTTTACCATACTCCGGAAAGTATAGCTTTCATCACGGGGCAAAAACCTACGTTTGCAAAGAAAGCAGGCGACTATGCTATGGGTGCCGATTTCTCCGGTTTGAACTATACTTTGTTGGACGGGACTGTTGTGACCAACGCAACTCCTTGGAATACATCTGACAACAGCCCAATCAATATTGCAGATAAAACTACATTTATAGAAGAGAACTATAGCTTGAACACAAATTCATACGTAAATATCAATTTTACGAAAGACCTTACATTCAGAACATCCAACGGTTTCTATATGGCATATATGGGTCAGGACTACTTTATAAAATCAGATGGTCTTAAGCCTGGTGACCTGGCTAACGGTACGTACAGAAATGATTTGCTGATAGACCTTTTGTCGGAAAATACCCTGACATATAACAAGAACCTGGGAAAACACAGCTTCAACCTGCTTGCCGGCTTTACTTCGAACCTCACAAAACACAGGACTGCTGCCATTGCCGGAACATTTGGCAATGATTATGTCTCCACTTTCAATGCTGCAACAGCAATTACGCAAAAGGATGCCAACGGGAACATTCTAACCCAGACATTCAGTGAGAGCATTGCAATGGTATCTTACCTGGCACGTATCAATTACAGCTATGCCGACAAATATCTGTTGTCTGCTAGCTGGCGTGCAGACGGAAGCTCAAAGTTCGGTCCTAATAACAGATACGGATATTTCCCTTCTGTTTCTGTTGGCTGGAGAATTACCGAGGAGGGATTCATGAAAAACATTATATGGATAGATCGTCTGAAACTTCGTGGAAGTTATGGTGTTACAGGAAACAATAATATTGCCAACTATGCAGCTTACAATACTTTAAGTTTGGTAAACTATCCTTTGGGCACAGGTACTGGTACAGTAACTCCGGGATTTATAAATACAAATCCTACCCTTGGTAACCGTTCTCTCACATGGGAACAGACAAATGAAATCAACGCCGGTCTCGATTTTTCGTTCTTTGACGGCAGGCTGAATGGTACCGTAGACTACTATAATTCAGAGACCAAAGCTCTTCTTTTGCAACAGGATATACCATCTATTACAGGGTCTCTGAATTACTGGAACAATATTGGGAAGGTTCGCAATCAAGGTATTGAAATAGAAGTAGATACATACAATATCAGAAAAAAAGACTTCACATGGCAGACAGCTTTCAATATTGCCGCAAACAGAAATAAATTGTTGAGCCTTGGAGGAACTCAGACCTTCAACCTTCAGCTTGGTGAAAGAAATGAAGGTTATGCAGCCATAGTTGGTCAGCCAGCAATTCAGTACTATCAGTTTAAAGTGCTGGGTATATACAAGACTCAGGCAGACGCTGTTGCATCAGGCATTTCCGGTGCAGCCGGCGGTTCATTGCAGGTATGGGATAATGGGGACAAGATTCTTGACCAGAATGACAGGGTTGTGTCCGGATCTCCTTTCCCTGATTTCACTTGGGGTATTACTAATAATTTCAAATACAAGAGTTTTGACCTTTCCTTCCTGATTCAGGGTTCTCAAGGTGGCAAGATTATGAACGGCGATATCAACTATGTGGAAACCCGCAGATATGTGAAGAAATATAATTATGCAAGCGCTTGGTTGTGCGATGGTGTACAGGGTGACGGAGTTACTCCTGTAAGCAGTGGTGGTATTAACTGGATGTGGACCGACTATGTTCTGGAAGATGCATCTTATGCAGCTCTTCGCGAGGTAACTTTTGGTTTCACTCTAAAATCTAAGTATGCTAAAAAGATTGGCATGAAATCATTAAGAGCTTATATTTCCGGACAGAACCTGTTCTTCCTTACAGCAAAAGGTTTGAGGCTTGTTAATCCTGAAGCTCGTACAAAACCTACAAATGCCTATAATTCACCTCTTGTAGATGGTTACTCACGCGGAGGTTTCCCTCTCCAGAGAACCATTTCATTTGGACTTAATGTTTCATTATAAACTTTACAATTGATGATTATGAAAAATAATATATTTAAATTGCTTATATTAAGCATTATAGTATTAATGAACTCTTGCAAGCTGGATTATTTGCCAGAGTCTGCAATGAGTGAAGATGTCTACTATAAAAACACCAAGGAGATTGGAAGCGGCATAATTGCATGTTACAATGGTCTTATGGATGTTGTTAAGGAAGAGTGGCGCTTTAGCGAACTCCGTTCAGATAATGCTCATCTTGAATCAACATCATCATCTGATGCTAATAACGAGGAACTTCGCCGTCTTGACCATATGACCGCAACAGCTCAGGATAAGTTTATCAATGATTTTTGCTGGGTTCCAGCCTACAAGGTCATAGCCCGATGCAATACACTGCTTGCAGTTATTGACAATGTCAGTGATCCAGATACAAAAGCAAAATACAAATCAGAATTGCTTTTTATCCGTTCTATGATGTATTTCAACCTTACTCGTCTTTTTGGAGATGTGTGGCTGGTTACAGAGCCTATTACCGGAGAAGATGCATTAAAATTGACTAAAAGCTCAGTGGATGTAATTTACGCCAAAATCATTGAAGATCTGGAAATTGCAGCATCACCAGCAGGAAAATTACCTTATCCTACATTTACAACTACTTCAGGAGTTACTAAACAACCAACAGCTGAAATCGGTCGTGCTACAATTTATGCAGCAAAGGCTCTTCTTGCAAAGGTATACCTTACTCGTAAGAACTATGCCAGTGCAAAGGCCAACCTTATGCCGATTGTCCAGGATTACGGAACAGCAGGCTTAATTGCATATAACCTCGTTTTTGCAACAAGCAACGAGATGAACAAAGAGATCATTTTTGCAGTGAGATTTAAGGCAGGTGGTCTGGGAATCGGTTCACCTTTCGTAAATTATTTCGCGGCACGTAACTCATCCGCCACAATAGTTGTAGGTAATGGCATGGGCTACAACACACCTACAGAAGGTATTACCGAAAAACTGGGTAATGTTACAACATGGAGCTATACTTCTGGAGGAACTCCTATTGACCCTATTTCTACTGTCCGCAATCTTACAGATAAACGAAACGCAGTTTCTGTATCATTTTTCAACAACAAGGTGTGGTGGACTGCAAAATATTGGGAGTCGCCAACAGCCGTGCTCATTCTGAATGATGCAGAGACAGACTGGCCGGTTATTCGTTATGCCGATGTTCTTTTAATGTATGCAGAAGTGCTTAACGACGGAACTGACAATGACCAGAGTTCTGCAAGAACTTACGTTAATGCAATCCGCACACGTGCCGGTCTTCCTAATCTTGATGTTGCAGCAACCAGCAGCAAGGCAACAATGCATACAGCAATTCTTGATGAGCGACGTCTGGAGCTTGCTTTTGAAAACCAAAGGTTCTACGACATGTTACGCGAAGGCAGTCAATATGTTGTAAGCACATTGAATACACAGTTCGCAAATGAGAACTTCTATAAGAGCTATACTCAGGGAAGAGCTCCGCAGCCAATGACTGCAGCCAACCTTTTGTTACCTATACCACTTAACATGACCAAGCTATATTAATGAAGAGACATGCAAAAAGGTTATTATTCGTGGTCATTTCAATGGTATTGCTCCACTTGAGCCTCTCTGCTCAGAATACCATTTCTTGGAATGACCAACGGATAGTAAATTTAAAAAATGCATATGTAAATATGGATGCAAGGGTTGTTCCCTTTGTCAACTCAATTATTGAGTCTTCTGAAAAGTATTTTGAAAGCAGACCATTCAATATAGTGACCGACAAGAAAAAAATTGCACCCAGCAAAGACCCACGTGATTATATGAGTCTTTCCAGATATTGGTGGCCCGACCCTGAAAAAAGGGACGGGTTGCCATATATCCGTTTTGACGGCAAGTCAAACCCGGAACTCGAAGAGTATGATTACCGGAAGATTACAGAATTGGAAACTGCCGTAACAACATTGGGAATGCTCTATTACATAACAGGAAAGGAGAGGTATGCAAAACGCACATCGGAAATCCTGAAGGAGTGGTTCCTTGACCCTGTTAAAGGAATGAACCCCAATATGGTATATGCTCAATATGTGCCAGGCATGACAATTCTGAGAGGGACAGGTATCCTTGATGCACGGTCAATAATGTATGCCCTTAACGGAGCAAAATTGATTGAGGGCAGCAGATACTGGTGTGCAAAAGACAAAAATGATTTGCAGGATTGGGTGAAAGCATTTCTATACTGGATACAGAACAGCACCCAGGGTCAACTTGAGATGAAGGCAGACAACAACCATGGGTTGTGGTATGACATTATAAGAATGGGGCTCTCCTATTATATCGATGACATTTCACAACTAAGGAGTGTATTGGAAAATTCACTTTATAAACGTCTGGATTCTCAACAAGATAAGAACGGCAGCTTTCCGGAGGAGTTGGCGCGCACCTTAGGGTTGAGTTATTCCACATTTGTTCTGGATGCATTTTACGAAGCTAACGAGATTGCTATGAAGATTGGGACAGATATGTGGAAGCACACAACTCCCAATGGACGTTCAATATCCCGCGGAGTGGAGTTTGTATATCCATATTATCTGGAACCACAGAAATGGCCATATCAGCAAATATCTCCTTTTGAAACCAGCAGAGGCTCAATGGCACTCTATATTGCTGGATTGCAGCTGAATAAAAAGGAGTATATAGAGGCAGCAAGAAAGATAGGGTATACAACTAAACCAAATTTTAAAAGCCTGCTTTACTTCGACATAAATAATAAGTAACAGATCATTATATAACAAATATCACAATATGAAGCAATTAAAAATATTCTGGATATTCCTGTTTTCTGCTCTTCTTCTAAACAGCTGTTCAAGTAAAGTTGAAATCATATCAATTTTATATGACGACGCATTGTTGAAATCGGCCAAAGAGGCTATTGCAGCAAATGATAGCGCAATAATGCCAAAATTTACTGATTTCCGTCAATATACCGACTCTGTGTTCATGAATATGGAACCACTGAGTGTTGTCAAGAATAAGAAACGGGTGGCCCCAAGCAAGGATCCGCGTGATTATATAACACTCTCTCCATACTGGTGGCCCGACTCGACTGCAGAAAATGGTGTTCCGTATATCCGCAGAGATGGTGAAAGAAACCCGGAAGTATATGAATATCTGGAGCGGGCAAACAGCACGACATTTGCCGAGGCTGTCCAATCCCTTGCAGTAATGTACTATCTGAGCGAAGAAGAGAAATATGCCGACAAGGCGGCCCAAATGTTAAGGGTATGGTTCCTCGACACAATAACCGGTATGAATCCCAACATGACCTACTCTCAGACCGTACCGGGAATGGTTGAGATTCGAGGTACAGGAATAATAGATGCCCGCAGAATAGCAGGTGCTCTTAATGCTGCAAAAATAATCGAAGGCTCAGCTGCGTGGACAGAGACAGATAAGGCTGAGTTGAAAGACTGGGCCAACTCATTCAGATACTGGCTTGAACATAGTGTTAACGGACTTAAGGAGGCCAAGGCAGCTAACAATCATGGTCTGTGGTACGAAGTAACCCATCAGGCGGTTGTGATGTACGGCGGCGATTATGAATATTTACGTAAGATTATTGTTGAGAATCAGCTTCCTCGAATTGATATTCAGATGCAGCCCGACGGCTCATTGCCAATGGAACTTGCAAGAACGCTGGGATTGCATTATTCTTCATTCGCATTGGAGGCTCTTAACATTTCTGACAATATTGCCGGAAAAGTCGGGTTGAACCTTTGGGAATACAAGGCACAGAATGGTCGCAGCATGCTCCTCGGTCTTGAATACCTCAAACCCTACTGGACAGAACCACAAACCTGGCCACATATGCAGATCAAGCCGTTCAACCAGGATCGCGGAGCTTTACTCCTTTACTGTGCCGGCAAAAGGACAAACAACAAAGAGTATATCGAACTTGCCAAAAAGATAGGCTATAACCCTGATATAAGCGGAACAGAGAATACAGACGCACTACCAAGAATCAACTCTCTGCTTTACTACAAAATAAATATGAAATAATTACTACGCTGACCTAAAGAAGGTATGTGTCGGCAAGATTTGCCTCCACATGGTTTTTATATTCAGCTGCAAATCAGATATCTGCTAACTACTCTGCCTGAGTAGTCAGCAGATATTTGATTAGTAGGCAAATATGTATTCTTCTCATTTCCAATGAACTGCTACTCCCTCTGGCAGAGACTCTGCCAGAGAAACTTTAAAAACTTCCTTGAAGTTTTTCTAAAGTATCAGATTTCTAGGTCTATACAAAATATTTTCCATATCATTTTTGTAACCGTTCATTGAGCCCCGCCTTTATAGACAAAAAAAGAGATCTTCATATTGAGGATCTCTTTTAGATTTGATTATACTCCAGTGGTTT
>MEOK01000030.1 GCA_001769195.1 Bacteroidetes bacterium GWF2_40_14
AAGCGATGAAAAGAATATATATATGGTCAATGTTGTTTATACTGATTTTTGCTAATTCTTGCAGCAAATTTGAGGAGATGAACACAAATCCTGACAAATCGACAATGGCTACACCCGCCATGCTTGCCACAGGAGCTCTCATATCGACACTTAAGCAAGGAGGTGACAGCAAGGCTTATATAACCCTTCAGGCACTACCCAAATATGTTGGATATGTAGAATCTTCTGCATTGAACGAACAATACAATAAGATTGGTTCATGCAGTTTTGGAACTTATACAATACTTCCAAATCTAAAACAAATGGTAGAATACTCGGCAGGTAGTATTTCAGAAAATTCATACAAAGGACTGGCACTGTTTCTGAAAGCATTTAATGCTTTCAGAGTTTCAATGCAAACGGGTGATATTCCTTATTCCGAAGCAGGATTCGGAAAGGATGGATTGCTCAATCCAATATATGACACTCAGGAAAACGTTTTTAAACAAATCCTTGCCGACCTTAAACAAGCAGAAGAATATTTTGCTGTTGGAAGAACATTTAGCGGTGATATTGTTTTTAACGGAGATCCGGTTAAATGGCGTAAACTATGTAACACGTTCCAATTGAAAGTTATTATGTCAATGAGCAAACGTGTGGATGCCGCTACAAAAGCTCGTTTTGCAGCTATTGTTGCAGCAGGTAATATTATGACCTCAAATGCCGATAACTTTCAGCTGAATTATGCAAATCAAACTGGAAATTACCATCCTTTGTATCAGGCTCAAAAATTTACAGCAGCTACAATGATAAGTGATAATCTGGTTCAAATTCTTAAGAAACTCAATGATAAAAGGCTGTTCTATTATGCAGAACCATCTGCTTATCAACTTAGTCACGGCAAGGTTATGAGTGATCCTGATGCATATATTGGAGTTAATGTAGCAATCAGCTATACTCAACTTGCAGGTATCTTTGCTGGCGGGAATGTTTCATTGTTAAACAGAAGATATGCTTTTCTTTATGCTTCAGAACCTCTTGTATATGTTGGATATCCTGAACAAAACCTGATCATTGCAGAAGCAATTGAGTTGGGTTGGATGACAGGAAGTTCACAAACATATTACGAGGCAGGAGTAAAAGCAGCTTTGGCATTTACTATGGCTACAGATGTCTCCTATGCTCATGGTGTTCCTATTGACCAGGCATACATAAACGGATATTTTACCGGACAGGCAGCCTACAAAACTACAAGTGCAGACAGGCTGAAACAAATTTGGGAGCAACGTTATCTGTTTAACTATTTTCAGGATGGAACATTTGCATATTTTGAATTCAGAAGAAACGGATACCCTCTTTTTCCACTTGATCCGGCAACAAATCTTAATGCCGAAAATGTAAACGGCTTCCCAATGCGTTGGACATATCCTACAGGGGAGTCACAGTCTAACAAAGACAATCTGGTAATTGCTCTAGGCAGACAATATCAGGGATTTGATGAAGTAAACAAACTAATGTGGGTTCTAAAATAGGTTATAAGTTAGTTTTGAAGTGATGATGTGATGAAGCAATAAAAGCTTCATCACACATCATAAATTTATTACAATCAATCGGACAATAGTCTAAAATGAAAAATAAACTACAAAAATATATAATAATTGTTTTTATTGCAGCCCTATCATTCTCTTGTTCAAGTCATAAGGATGAGTGGAAAATGGTCTGGAGTGATGACTTTGATTACACAGGACTTCCAGACTCAACTAAGTGGAGTTTTGACACCAAAGGAAATGATGTTAGTTGGGGGAATTACGAGGCTCAGTTTTACACAGATAAAGACAGCACAAATGCCTATGTGTCCGATGGTGTATTGAGAATCACTGCCCTTCTTGATAGTGCCGGAGGCAAAAGATATACATCTGCACGCCTTGTTACCAAGGGCAAAGGAGATTGGCTTTACGGGAAGTTTGATATCAGGGCAAAATTACCCGCAGGAGTAGGTTCCTGGCCGGCAATATGGATGCTCCCCACCGATTGGGAATATGGAGAGTGGCCAAATAGTGGTGAGATTGATATAATGGAAAATGTGGGGTATAATACAGACACAATTTTGGCTACTGCACACACAAAAATTTATAATCACATATTGGGTACTCAGGTAAGCGGGAAGATTTTTGTACCGCAACCCTATGAAGATTTTCATATCTATTCTTTGGAGTGGGATCAAAACGAGTGGAGAGCCTATGTAGATAACGTCCACTTTTATACACATAAAAATGACGGTACAGGATTTGGAACATGGCCCTATGACAAACATTTTCACCTGATTATTAATTTGGCGATAGGCGGATCATTGGGTGGAAAATACGGAGTGGACGACTTAAGTTTTCCAAAAGTTATGGAGGTTGATTACGTAAAAGTTTATCAAAAAAAATGAGAGTTTTCTTTTCAATAGCTTTGTTATTTCTATCTCTGAACATATATGGTCAGAAAGAGACGATATCACAAAGAGTTGACACCCTGTTGAGTCAAATGACTCTGGACGAAAAGATAGGTCAGATTAATCAGTTTTCAGGAAACTGGGAACAGACCGGACCAAAAGCGGTAACACCCCAAATTCTTGACGAGATAGCCCAAGGCAGAGTAGGCTCTTTGTTAAATGTACACGGAGCAGCTACCACCCGTTCATTGCAGCAATATGCAATGAAATCGAGATTAAAAATACCTCTTTTGTTTGCACAGGATGTGATTCACGGCTACAAGACTACATTCCCGATACCATTGGCTGAGGCAGCAAGCTGGGATATCAAAGCAATTGAAAAGTCAGCAAGAGTTGCAGCAGCAGAAGCCTCTTCGGCAGGAATTCACTGGACATTTGCGCCAATGGTAGATATTTGCAGAGACCCTCGTTGGGGCAGAGTTATGGAGGGCGCAGGGGAGGATACTTACCTGGGATCAATTATAGGTGCAGCAAGAGTAAGAGGTTTTCAAGGCAACGGAATTGGATCTACCGATGCTCTAATTGCCTGCGCAAAACATTTTGCAGGATATGGAGCTTCTATGGCAGGAAGAGATTATAATACCACCGATATTTCCGACAGAACTCTTTGGGAGGTCTACTTACCCCCTTTTGAATCGGTTGTCAAAGAAGGCGTTGGTTCGTTTATGACAGCCTTTAACGACCTTAACGGTGTTCCGGCAACAGGTAATAAGTATCTGTTGACAGAGGTCCTTCGCAAAAAATGGGGCTTTACCGGTATGGTAGTAAGTGATTGGGGAGCAATCGGGGAACTGATACCTCACGGCTTTGCAAAAGACGGAAAAGAGGCAGCCTGCAAAGCACTCCTGGCAGGTTGTGAAATTGATATGGAGAGTCACCTGTATAAAAATAACCTCAAGCAATTAGTCCTTGACGGAGAGATTGACGAAAAGGTAATTGTTGAGGCAGTGCGCCATATTCTTTACAAAAAATTTGAATTAGGATTATTTGAAGATCCGTACAAATTTTCGGACGAAAAAAGGGAGAAGGAGACTCTTGGCAATGCCGCCAACAAAGCATTCGCAAGAGAAATTGCGGCCAAAAGTATTGTTTTGCTTAAAAATAACAACGAAATCCTTCCCTTGACAAAAAAATATAAAAAGATATCACTAATTGGCCCTCTGATGAAATCAAAAGCAGATATGAGAGGCAACTGGTCCATTGTCCGATGGGGCGATTCAGATATTGTTTCACCCTATGAGGGTATCCAAAAAAGAGCTCCAAAGGGGGCAGAACTTATATATTCCAAGGGTTGTGAAATAAGCACAAACGACAGGAGTGGTTTTACACAGGCAATAGAAGTGGCAAAGAACTCAGATGTTGTAATAATGGCAATGGGAGAGTCGTGGAACATGACTGGAGAGGCCAAAAGCAGAACAGATATATCGCTTCCCGGAATTCAGGAGGAACTTATCAAAGAGATAGTAGCAACAGGCAAACCGGTGGTAGTGTTGCTAATGGCAGGCAGACCAATGACATTTGAATGGACAGCAGCAAATGCAGGTTCTATTCTTTACACATGGTGGCTTGGAAATGAGGCAGGAAATGCTATTGCCGATGTACTGTATGGCGACTATAACCCTGCTGCAAGGCTCCCTATTACTATACCGAGATCTGTGGGACAAATTCCACTTTTTTATAACAATAAAAACACCGGCCGACCTTTAATTGATGAAAACAATGTTTCCTATGTATCGGCCTACATAGATTCTCCAAACACTCCCCTCTATTCATTCGGTTATGGATTAAGTTACACGCGTTTCGAATATTCTGATCTTGAGACAAGTAATACAAAGATAGGTAAAAAAGATACCCTTACTGTTAAATGTAAGGTCAAAAACATTGGTAAGTACGATGGCGAAGAGGTTGTACAGTTGTATTTAAGAGATATTTCTGCATCGGTAACAAGACCTGTAAAAGAGCTAAAGGGTTTTGACAAGATATTTATTAAGGCAGGAGAGACCAAAGAGGTTGAATTTAAAATTGGTAAAGAGCTGCTCGCTTTTTATGACATTAATATGAAACGGACGGTAGAGTGTGGAATGTTTGAGCTGATGATAGGGCAAGCCTCCGATAAAATTGTGCTCAGAGAAATGTTAGAAGTAATAAAATTATAGATGAGAAAAATAGTATATCTCATAGCCGTCGTTTCTGTATTTGGGTGCAAAAACATTTTGCAGGACAATAAACCGGCAAATTCAATAGCACAAAATCCTGCAGTGGAACATAAGATTGATTCTATCTTAAAGGGAATGACTTTGGATGAGAAAATCGGGCAGATGACACAATTAACTCTGGACGTTGTAGGAAAGGGGACAAGTATTTACGATAGCAAAATGCCTTTTGAATTTGACGAAGCAATGCTGGATACTGTTATCCGCAAGTACAAAGTAGGGTCAATCTTCAATACCCCAAGCAATACTCCGTTAACACCTCAGGAGTGGGAATCCATTATAAAACAATTACAAGAGATAACTATACAAGAAACCGGAATTCCAATGATTTACGGTGTCGATCAGATACACGGAACTACCTATACAGTGGGTGGAACTTTGTTCCCTCAGGAGATTGGAATGGGCGCAACCTTTAATCCTTCTCTTGTAAGATCAGGTGCCGAAATATCTGCCTATGAGACAAAAGCAGGCTCTATTCCATGGAATTTTTCTCCAATCCTCGATTTGGGCAGAGATGCACGTTGGGCAAGAATGTGGGAAACATATTCAGAAGACAGCTATTTGGTTGCGGTTATGGGAAAAGCCTGTGTTGAGGGATATCAGGGAACAGATAATGGAACAATCGGGGACAATTCTGTTGCAGCATGTCTTAAGCACTACATGGGATACGGGGCTCCATTTTCCGGGAAGGACAGAACTCCTTCATATATTTCTGACCAGGATATGCGTGAACGCCATTTTGCCCCTTTTCTTGCAGCTGTAAAAACAGGGGCTTTGTCTGTAATGGTAAACTCAGGGTTAAATAATGGTATTCCCTTTCATATCAATTATGAATATTTGACAAATTGGCTTAAACGCGACTTAGAATGGGACGGTGTTGTGGTCTCTGATTGGTCTGATATATACAATATCTATACGAGAGATAAGATTGCCACTTCTAAAAAAGAGGCTGTTAAACTTGCTATAAATGCAGGGATTGATATGTCTATGGTTCCATATGAATGGAGCTTTTGCACCTACCTAAAAGAGCTGGTCGAAGAGAATGAGGTTCCAATCTCAAGAATAGACGATGCTGTCAGGCGTATTCTCCGGTTTAAATTTCGCCTTAACTTGTTTGATAAACCATATTACAATTATGAGGATTATCCCGATTTTGGCAGTGAAAAACATGCGGCAGTAGCACTTATGGCAGCTGAAGAATCGATAACACTGTTAAAGAACACCGACAATATTCTACCTTTGCAAAAGGGCAAAAAAGTTCTGGTGGCCGGCCCCAATGCCAACAATATGAGGTCGTTGAACGGAGGGTGGACATTGTCTTGGCAAGGAGAGAAAACCGATATCTATGCACAGAAATACAACACTATTCTGGAAGCGATTACAGATAAAATTGGAGCAAATAATGTAATATATGAGCCGGGAGTAACTTATAAAACCGGCAATCCGCCAACCACCTCAATAGAGTATTTCGAAGAAAATAACCCCGAAATATATAAATCTGTGGCAGCAGCCAAAAGAGCCGATTATATAATCCTATGTCTGGGAGAAAACTCCTACTGCGAAACTCCGGGAAATCTAACCATAATGGAATTGTCGGCTAACCAGCAAAAACTGGCTTTGTCCCTCGCAGCAACTGGAAAACCTGTAATACTTGTATTAAACGAAGGGCGACCAAGAATCATATCTGAATTAGAGCCTCAAATGAAGGCAGTCATTCAAACCTACTTGCCCGGAAATTACGGAGGAGATGCACTTGCCTCAATACTTTGGGGAGATGTTAACCCGAGCGGGAAACTGCCCTACACCTACCCAAAAGCCGGTAACTCACTTACAACATACGATTACAAACATTGTGAGAACCTAAACAAAATGCAAGGAGCTTATGACTACGATGCAATTCCTTATATCCAGTGGCATTTTGGTCATGGACTAAGCTATACCACTTTTGAATATTGCAATCTGAAATCTAATAAGCAAGAATTTACTTATTCTGATACTCTCACTTTTACGGTTGATGTCAAAAATTCCGGAACAAGAGCCGGTAAAGAGACTATTATGCTGTTTAGTAGTGATTTGTATGCCTCATTAACTCCTGATAATCGTAGATTAAGAGCCTTCTCTAAGATAACCCTAGAGCCGGGAGAAACCAAAACAGTTATGCTTTCAGTTGCAGCAAAAGATTTAGCCTTTGTGGGTGCAGATGGAAAATGGGTACTCGAAAATGGTGATTTTACTATTCATATTGGTGATTTTAGCCTGAACCTCACTTGCACATCTACAAAAAAGTGGGATGAGCCAAACATACTGTAATTTAATTTTTCAGAATCAGTGGGTAAAGCCGGGGCACGCATCAGAAAATCCCGCACCTTACCCATTAGCACATTAGCACATTAACCCATTAAATGTTCGTCCACCTGTACCAGTTTGCGAAGTCGGAACGAATAACTACTTTTGTTATATGCATTCTGACAAATCAATACTGACCGAAAAAGAGCTGCTCCGCGAAGTAGCCACTGGTGATGCAGAATCGTTCAAGTATTTGTTTGACAAATACAAGAACAAAATATACTCGATGTCGATGTATATAACCCGCTCAGAATATATTTCAGAGGAGATCACTCAGGAAGCCTTCTACAAAGTATGGCAACACAGAGAAGAGCTGGGAAAAATCGAGTTCTTTAATTCTTATCTGAGAACAATTGTAACAAATGTCGCCTACAACTATCTGAAGAGGTTGGCAAACGAGAAATTTATCCTAAAATCTATATCCAAGGAATCGGCCGGCAGCAGCAATTCAACAGAACACACAGTATTGTTCAATGATTATCAGGCAATTCTGGAACAGGCGATTCAGAAACTCCCCCCACAGCAGAAAAGGGTCTACATATTTAGCCGTCAGGAAGGGCTTAAGCAGGAGGAGATTGCAAAGAAAATGGACATTTCCATCAATACCGTAAAAGAGTATCTGAAAAGTGCCACTATTTCAGTAAGAAAATTTGTAGACAACAAGATTCAGTTTTCAATCATAGCTGCGGCACAAATCTTTTTTAACAACTGAAAAGAGGATCAAATGAAAAAGTAGGTGGAGCTTATATTTCAAGTTCAAATGTGAGTGCCTTTCTTTTTTTACATCTCTTTTAGCTTGAAGTGCTATAGCCTGCCAGGGCATGCAATGGCAATTCCTGACTACGAGAGAAACTTATGCCCACTCCACCTACTTTTCAACATGATCCTAAAAAGAATACTTTCGAAATTTATTTTTCTGATTAACAAGAAGTTGACACTTTTCTTGTAAATATTTTATTTTGGCGACCCCTACTTTTTTTTCTGCCAATTGTCTTTAGTGCCAAAGAATCACCCATAATTATGAAACAAGAGAGATTACATATACTGTTTCAAAGCTACCTCGCACAAAATCTATCTGAGAGCGAAGAGACAGAGCTTATGCAGATACTAGCCGGAGCAACAGATGATGAGCTAAAGAGATTAGTAGAAGAGTGCTATGACACCTTACCGGAAACCTACAAACTGGACGATGCAGGTTCCGACAGAGTATACAGGCTTCTTGTTAAAAGAACAAATGCAAAAATATATGCGCCATCCTTCAGAAGTGGTGGATATTTCACCAGAATTGCCGCTGTGGCTGCTGTGGCACTCATCTTCATAACTGCCACCCTGTATATCTTCAATAATGATAAGGAGAACCCTGCAAAGGAGATAAACAAGATTGTGGAGATTGCAAAACCAATGGAGAAACCGCTCTATAAAAACGACATAAGGCCGGGTGGGAACAAGGCCGTACTAACATTGGCCGACGGAACAAAGGTGGTGCTGGACGATGCCAAAGAGGGAAAACTCCATGAGCAGGGAAACACTACAATTATAAAGCTGGACAGCGGAAGGCTGGCATACAATACCAGGTCGGGATCAGCAATTCTTGAAAAAATTGTTCAATACAATACGCTCACTACTCCTCGCGGAGGAAAATACTGCGTCACACTTCCGGACGGCACCATTGTCTGGCTGAATGCATCCACTACCCTACGCTTCCCTGTAGCTTTTGCCGGTAAGACCCGCAAGGTAGAGGTAAAAGGTGAGGCATATTTCGAGGTTGCCAAAAATGAAGCTATGCCTTTCATAGTAAAGGCGGGAAATTCAGAGATTAAGGTATTGGGAACACACTTCAATGTAATGGCTTATGCCGATGAACAAGTAATTAAGACAACACTTCTGGAGGGAAGTGTAGAGATAGCAGTCCGCAAGCAATCTGCAGAGGGAGAAGAGATCCCTGCCATAAAACTGGTTCCCGGACAACAGGCACAACTCGATGCAAACAACTCAATAACAGTTGTTGAAGCCAACACCAGAGAGGTAATTGCCTGGAAAAACGGATTTTTTATTTTCAATAACGAGCCCATTGAGAGCGTGATGCAAAAAATCGCTCGCTGGTACGACGTGAACGTAGTATACGAAACATCAGATAGCACCATTGTATTTACCGGTGTAGTATCAAGAGAGGAGAATGTTTCGGAAGTTCTGCGACTGTTGGAGTTGACAGAAGTGGTTCACTTTAAAATAGATGGAAAGACAATAACCGTTGCACCCTGATCGTAGTGAAAAAAAATAATAAAAGCTAAAATATAATACCAATGTAAGAAAATAACTACCTGGCCACCGAAATAAAAAAGGTGGAGTCCCTTGAGGCGGGACCCCACCCTGAGTTCGGAAGTGCCTTTAAGATTGAAACTAGACAATTTAATTCACTAACCAAACACACAAAAGTATGAAAAATTCCACATTCTTACTAAAAATGAAACTCACAATTATCCTTCTTTTGGTAGCCATGATGCAAGTTCAGGCAAGGGGCTACTCACAGATGATTACCCTTAAGCAGCAAAACGCTCAGCTTGAGGACGTGTTTGTCGAGATTATGAAACAGACCAACAGCAAATTTGTTTACTCCCCTCCAATGCTTAAGGGGACAAATCCTGTTGACATAGATCTTACAAACGTAACCCTTGAAGAGGCACTCGCGCTATGCTTCGAGGGACAACCACTCACCTATATCATTGAAAACAACACAGTGATAGTAAAGATGAAGGAGCTTCCTCCACCTCCGGTAAAAGGAAGAATAACCGACGAACAGGGGAGACCGGTTCCATATGTAAATGTCATGATAAAGGGAACCACTATAGGTGTAGTCAGTAACGATAACGGAGAGTTCGTCATTAATGTAAAGAAAGGAGCCATTCTTGTATTTTCGTTCATCGGCTACCAGACTGCAGAGGTAACTGTAGGAGACGGCCCGGTTAATGTAATTCTCAAAATGGGAACCAATGTATTGGACGAAGTTCAGATTATCGGATACGGCACAACAACAAAACGTCAAAGTACCGGAACAATAGCCACAGTAAAGAGCAAACAAATTGAGACCAGAGCCGTGACCAATGTCATGCAGGCACTGCAGGGACAGGTTACAGGAGTCTCCATAACTAACAGCAATGCGGGTATCGGTGCACCTCTAAGTATTCTTGTACGAGGTGTAACCTCTATATCATCAGGAACAAACCCTCTAATCATTGTTGATGGCGTTATAATCAACTCAAATCCTGGTGACCTTATCTCTGATGCCTCTGCTAGCTCTGCCAAAGGAGGATCATATACCTACACAGGTGGTAATAATGTGCTCAACAGCATAAATCCAAATGACATAGCAAGTATAGATATCCTTAAGGATGCCGACGCAACAGCAATATATGGCTCACGCGGCACCAACGGGGTTATCCTTATCACTACAAAAAAGGCAACTCTGGGCAAGACTAAGGTTTCGGTAACCTTCGCCTCTGGTGTACAATCACCGGTTGGTCTCACAGAGAGATTAAATACAGCAGAGTACTTAAAGCTTCGTCAGGATGCCTTTGCAATAGGAACCATGAGTGCAACCTCTGTTATCAACCCAATTACCCCAACTACACAGAATGCACCAGACCTTATGTTATGGAGCCAGACAGCCTATACAGACTACACAAAGATGGAGGTCGGCAACCCTGCACCAGCCTACAATGCCGATGTTACAATCAGCGGAGGTACTAAAGCTATAAACTTCCTGGTATCGGGCAGTTATAACAAGGTATATGACACACAGATGTTCGATCCATATCAGGAGAGGGCCACTGGTCGCATGCAAATCAACCACACATCGGCTGACGACAGGTTTAAATTAATGATAAGTACAATTTTTGGTATAGAGAACCAGAAATTCACTCAGTTGAACATGGGTAATACAACGGCTGCCACAATGATAAATGTTCCCAACTTTGAACTATACAACGCAGACGGGACACTTAACTTTGGAGCAGGAAAAGGGTATACTGCAGGTGCTTATTACAATCCTATGCCTAATAAGTATATGGAATGCAGCTCCAAAACCGGGAACCTGATGCTTAACGGAGATATCTCATATGAATTCATTAAGGGTCTGGTAGCCAAAGTGCAGGTAAACTATGGCATACAATCGAATAAGTACCATTTTCTATTTCCTACTGCAGCATTGAGCGTACAGACAACCTCCAGCTACCCTACAATTTCTGCCGAACATACCACCAATACCTACAGCTCCCTTAACATAGAACCTATGCTTACCTATACCAGACAGATTAATAAAGGGACAATTTCTGCACTTGCAGGTGCCACCTTCCTTGATAAGGTACAGGATAGAACAGGAGTTACTATAAAGGACCCCGGCAGTGACGATCTGCTATACAGCTGGAGCAGCGGTAAACCAACCACTGCAGCCTCTAACACATACTACACCAGGTTCTCTTCTGTTTTTGGAAGGTTGAATTTCGACTGGGACAAAAGATATATAGCAAACTTCACCTATCGTCGTGACGGTTCTTCAAAGTTTGGCCCTGCCAACAGGTTTGCCGACTTTACCTCTGCTGGGGCCGCATGGATATTTAGCGACGAACCTCTCCTTAAATCAATTAAGTCTGTTCTTAATTATGGAAAGTTACGGGGGAGCTATGGAACAACCGGGAATGACAATATTTCAGAGAATTTATATCTTAGTCTTCTCCAGGTACCAACCAGCACATATACCGGAATGTACCAGGGGGCAATTGGTTTGAACCCTGCAACCTATGCCAACGAACATGTCAAGTGGGAGAGAACAACCAAACTTGACATTGGCCTTGAACTGGGATTCTTCAATAGCAGGATAATGCTGAACACCACATGGTACAGGTCGCTCTCAGACAATCTGCTTACTACATTGACATTACCTGCGCAGGTAGGTTATAACAACTACACAGGCAACTTCCCCGGTGTTATACAAAACACTGGTCTGGAAGTTGAGTTGAACACCCAAAACTTTGGTCCAGGCTCTCCGGTAAGATGGTCAACAAGATTCAATATCACTCACAACGAGAACATCCTTAAAGAGTTCCCTGGTATTGAAACATCTTCGTATAAAAATACCATGCAAATTGGGAGGGCTCTCCCGAGTAGCTCAGGTCTTGAAATGCCATTCCATTTTGACGGTATTGACCCTGCTACAGGAATGCCTGTTTTCAAGGATATGAATGGTGACGGAGTATTCAGTACCAGTGACTATGGTGTTAACGGTGCATGGATTGGTACTTCTCGTCCTACCATCTGGGGAGGTATGAGCAACAGTTTTGGATATAAAGGATTCAGCCTGGATGTGTTCCTGCAGTTCTCCA
>MEOK01000031.1 GCA_001769195.1 Bacteroidetes bacterium GWF2_40_14
TTGGCCAAAATGGGTTTAGCGATATAGCACAACATTTCACCATTTTTCCCGATGGGGCAATTTTGACCGGACGTAGTCTGGATGTCAATCCGGCTGGCATAAAAAACAGGAATTCCGGGGCGATTTGCATTGAAAACCTCGGTAATTTTGATATTGGCCAAGACAATATGTTGCAAGAGCAGAAAGATTCAATTGTTCAAGTAACCGCTGCTTTGTGCAAGAAGTTTAACCTTGTGGTGAATTCAAACTCAATAGTCTATCACCACTGGTTTAGGTTGTCCGATGGTTTTCGCAACGATGGTGCAGGAGGCAACAAATCGTGCCCAGGTACCAATTTTTTCGGTGGGAACAAGGTGGTGAATTGTGAAGCCAATTTCTTGCCTCTGGTAAACCAAGCTATTGCAGGGCATCAGCCCATTACTGTTGATACTAATCTCCTAAGATATGCGGTTGTTAATGCAGATTCATTGAATGTTAGGGTTGGCCCCGGGGCTTCAAACAGTTTGGCTCCCGGGAGGGACCCGGTTCAGCTTGGGGCCGTACTGAGGGTCTATGCCGAATCTGATGGTTGGCTCAAGATTTCCAATTCTGCAAGTCATTGGGTGTCGGGAAGTTTTACCATTGAAGCCAAACGATTCATCGTAGATGCCAGTTCATTGAACGTAAGGTTCGGGCCGGGCACCAATCATCCTATTGTAAGCAAGCTCGCCAAAGACGATCAGGTTTTCGTTTTGGAGGAAGAAGCCGGCTGGGCCAAAATTGCACTAAATAGTTGGTGGGTAAACAAGATGTATTTGCGGGAGTTTTAGGGTTAAAATTGCTATTAGAAATTAAACAAGTGAAAAGTATACTCATAATCATTTTGACCATTACAGTATCACTCTTTTTCATTTCATCAGAGATTATAAAAAGTGACACGCAGGAAAATATAATCCTTGATACAACGTATTCAAATTTGCCAATTCTACATTTAAATGGCACTCCGTATGAAAATGGATTTCAACACGGACAGATTATGAAAAGCAGGATTCATGAACTTGTTGGATTATGGAAAAACGACATTGAAAAAAGATATCAAATATCCGCAGATAAATTTATTAGAATCTTTCTCGACTCGACTGATTATATTCCTGCAATTAAAAAATGGACACCAGATTTATTGGAAGAGATTAAAGGTATTAGTGCCGGTTCTGGAATAGATTTTAATACCATTTTTGCGTTTCAGCTCATTGATGAGATATGGACAAATGCACGATTGATAAACATACCACATCATTGTACTTCTGTTGGGATAAACAATTACAAAAAAGATGGAAGTTCAAATTATATTGCTCAAAATATTGACATTACTCCATTTTATCATGGTTTTGAAATTCTATTGGACATAAAGGATAAAAATACAGATTCGAGAAAGCTAGTGACTACTTTTGCTGGATACATTGGAGCAAATGGACTAAACAAACATATTGGTGTTACAGAGAATACTTTATCAGACTTAAAGAGTTCACTCAATGGATTACCTGTCTGCTGCATTGCAAGGGGTGTTTTAGAAAAAACTTCGTTTGAAGAAGCTGTGAATTTTATAAAAACTGTTAAACATGCCTCAGGTCAGAATTATATTGTTGGCTCAAATCATGATATAATATCGTTGGAATGTGCTTCTGACTTGGTTACGGAATATTGGCCAGATTCAACAAAAGGCTATACTTTTCATGCAAATAGACCACTTACAAATAATTCATATCATCCAGCTTATTTGTCTAATTTAAAAGCATTGTATGGTTCAATTCCTGAATCTATAAGTTTCTCGGACCCAAGATTAGAATCAATAAAGAACATAATATTAAATAATAAGCACATTAGTTTGATGACTATTAAGGATGCACTTTCTATAAAACCTATCTGCAATAGCAATACTTTTGTTTCTACGATTATGGAGTTTGACAATGACTATAGCGAACTCAGGATTTCTCCAGGGAAACCTGATTCGACAGAATATATTGTATTTAGAATTAAAAAATAACAATAAAAGAAGGAAATCCCATGCAGAAAAAGACTTTAGTGGTAATTGACATTCAAAATGACATTACCAAAAACTACAAAGAAATCATTGACAATGTTAATCGGGCTATAGATTGGGCAGTGGAAAATGAAATTCATGTCGTTTACATAAGGCATTATAACTTATCTGACGGCACAAGGACTTTCAAGCCTAATACTCTTGGGTCTGAATTAGTTTCGGACATGAAATTGGTTTCCAAAAACATTTTTGAAAAATCCAAAGGCAACGCGTTGACCAGCGAAGATTTTGCTGACTTTATCAAGAAAAATGAAATAAGCGAATTTTACATTACAGGAGCAGACGCCATTGCCTGCGTGAAATCAACCGTATTTAATATGTGCAAGGAAAACCATAAAGTAACAGTCTTATCAGATTGTATTACGAGTTATGATAAAAGGAAAATTGACGAAATGCTGAATTATTACGAAAAAAATGGCAGTAAAATAATTAATTTGAAAGACTTGTTAGATTCTAAATAACAATGCCAGCGCAACAATGGTTAGTGTTCCAACAGACTTCGAGAAGGATTCTCAGGAAAAATATCCCTTCATTTTTATTCACTAACTGGAATGATTTATTTAATGCATAGATGCCTTGAATATTATGATTGATTATTACAAAACAGTTTCAAACAATATTAGTAATAGAACTAACCCAAGAGAACAATTATTCCAGATACTTGATGATACATTTAACCGCTGACTATTATTCAACTTGTTATCCACAAAGCAGTGAAGCAAAAAAAACTTGTTGAGAAATATAAAATAAAATAAACGGCTTACAACAACAGCAGCAATATACAACCCAAATGAATTTCTCAAAGTAAAGTGGTAATTACCCATAGTTCACTCGTCAAGTTAAATGGACAAACCTACTATTGGTGTAAAATATACTATTTTTATTTATTAGTGTATAATAATTTTATTTATATTTGAATGCCAAAAGATTACGAGGGGAGATTCGGTTGGTTTGAATTGAATTGATTGCAGCAGGAGCAAAGCCGAATACGAGATAAGAAAGGTATCATGTATTAATTTAGAACAATATTGTTAAAGCATTTAATATGAACGAGTCTCAAATTCAGATATACAATTCCAATGACGGACAAACTGAAATCGAGGTTAAACTTGAAAAGGATACTGTTTGGCTAAGTTTGTCTCAATTAACGGATTTATTCCTTCGAGACAAGTCTGTTATTTCACGGCACATTACTAACATCTTTAAAGAAAAGGAGCTAGATATAAAGTCAGTTGTTGCATTTTTTGCAACAACTGCTGCTGATGGTAATACATACCAAGTAGACTATTACAATCTGGATGTTATTATATCTGTTGGTTATCGTATAAAATCTCAAAGAGGAACGCAATTCAGAATCTGGGCAAACAATATTCTCAAAGAGTATCTTATTAAGGGCTACTCAATAAACGAAAAAGCTCTGAGACAACAAAATGAGCAGTTGCAGGAGCTTCAAAAAACAATTAAAATTTTAAGTTCTGCAGTACAAAGCAAAGAACTGACTACAGACGAGAGCAAAGGCTTACTAAGCATAATTTCTGATTACTCTTATGCTCTGGATATATTGGATCAATATGATTATCAGTCTCTGGCAATTACTGATACCTCAGGTAAAGATATTTACAGGATCTCATATGCCGAGGCTATTGACCAGATAAACCTGGTCAGAAAAGCATATGGCAACAGCGAACTTTTTGGCAGGGAAAAAGACGAGTCGTTTAAGAGTTCTATTTCAACTATCTATCAAACATTTGACGGGAAAGACCTATATCCCAGCATAGAAGAGAAGGCTGCTCATTTACTCTATTTTATTACGAAGAACCACTCCTTTTCTGACTGTAACAAAAGAATTGCTGCATTTATATGATAAATACTAAAAATTAATATACGATGAGAAGACATCTTTTACTAATTATTTTAATCGCAATTTCAGCATCGACCTATGCCCAATCTCAGAATGAGATTTCTGTCCGTTATGGTAAATCTTTTGGTCCTGCAACATTATTTAGTGTTTTTAGGGGTGGAGTTCCTAAAGGATGTAGTTCAGGTTCACTAAGAGAAAATAATTCTATAGGAATAAGATACTTAGCATCCATTAAAGACAGGCCAAAACTAAAATTTGAAACAGGGATTGAATATTTATTTGGAAAATTAGAAATAGACCCGGCTCCCACAGGAGACCCTATCCATGATGCATCACATACAGAGGATTTTTACCTTATTTCTGCTCCAATTTTTCTAAACCATTATTTTGGGAAGTATTTTTATATAAATGAGGGGATAATGCTTGACTATCAAGCGGCAGAATCAGATGAATATACAGGTTTTGGCGTCGGTATAGGATTCGGCATAGGGGCTAAATTCGAATACAAAAACTTCACATTTAATATAAACCCCAAACTAGAACGACACCTGTTTTTAAGTAAGAAAGATGGACTAATCGAGTTAGGAGTTATGTTTGGCGTAGGATATAAATTTTAAAATGTCAAGTAGTTTATCAACTTTGATATCAGTGTTGTATTTGGGTGCTCGGACAGAGAATCACTCGCAATCCGCAACACAAGATGCATTTTCCGTTATGCGGCTTGTTAAGAAATAAAAAATAATTGTTCATTCATAAGATAACATTAAATACAGAGAATAATGGAATACAAGGACATAAAGAATTTTGACGATCTGGTTGACCATGAACACGGCAAACTTGGAACAGAGAGTCGTAATGAATATGATGAACGTGTTCAAATGTTCATTGTGAGCGAAATGTTGAAGGAGGCAAGACTTCAGCCCAATACAACTATCAACTTTGATCCGAATATTTGAGAAAGGGTTGAATCGAAAAATTGGACTGACATTCTTGTAAGACATTATAATATGATATGGGACACAATGCAATTAAACTTGAACTGATTGAGTGGTTAACTAAGCTCAATGATAATGAGACCCTTGATTTTCTTAAAATTGTAAAAGACTCTCATACAGACAATCAAGATTGGTGGTTAGATTTGACAAATGAACAAAAAAAGGTATTGAAAGGGGTCTAAAAGATATCTGTTTAGAAAAAGTAACACCACATTCTAAATTAGTGAAAAAATAGGTGAATCAGATTACGTTAAAGCAAAAGTGTGGCAAAAGCAGATCCAGGTGTGGAATTTGAAGGATGCTTGTATAGGAGGGTTTGGGTACCCACTAAGTGAACGGTTAGCATATGAGTGATTTGTAAATACTTGCAAAATGGTCTGAAAATAAAGCTAATACACAACTAGCAGACTGTCTGATAACTACCAAAAGCTTTGACAGTGTTTAGTACGAGACATCAAATTGTACAAAAGCGTCAAAAAAAATGTTAACCCAGAAATAATCGAAAACTCCTTTTATGTGCTGATAATGTTGCACTTAACCATGTGAAAAACTTCAAAAACTTCTTTGAAGTTTTTCATAAATTGTTAATCCGTTGTTGTATATAAAATATTTTCAATCGACATTAAATGAAAATAATTTTATATCTGGTAGGCAATGAGCGACATGCAAAAAACTTCAAGGAAGTTTTACTGTGGTTTATTGATAATATTTGTACTTGTCAGTACAACTGCCCCATTTCTTGCCAGGACTCTTCCCTCGACAGTTGCTCCCGTATTCAATGTTATTGATGTAAGGGCAAGGATGTTTCCTTTGAAAGAGGTGTTATCACCGATAGTTGCAGAAACTCCAATCTGCCAGAATATATTCTCTGCTTTTGCTCCGTTAGTAAGCAGAATATTACCGCCAGCTCCGCCAATTGTGGTCAATTCATCTGCCACCTGGAAAACCCAGAATGCATTGGTATTTCCCTGAGCATCAAGGGTAAGGTTGCCAGATTGAACCAACAGGGTTGATAAGGATTTATAAATCCCGGGTGTAAGGGTAGTTCCTCCAATATCACCTGCAACAATTGCAGGAACGGGGCTGATTGCAGCCTCTGCAGCCTGATATGCACTTGTGAGATCTGCTTTTGCCTGTGTTAGCATCGCAGCTGTGCCCGGAGCAATATCATCGGGAGCATAGATTGCACCATTCACGACAGTTGCCGGAGGAAATCCTGTAATTGAAGCGAGTAATCCGGGGCTTATTCCAACATCCATATCATTAATGATACTGGCCCCCGAGCTGCTTATTCCTACGCCAGAAAGAATCCCGAATCTTTTAGCGGTCTTAAGATCAATAAATGGGATAATGATTGTGAGGTTATATTTATTATTCCTTTTTATAATAATTCCATCCCGGATTACGGTTGTTACTCCAAGGTCGGTGTAGGCATTAACAGTAAAAGAACTTCCTGTATGATTTCCGGGGATAACCATAAGCATTGCTCCGGCAGATGTTGCAGGGTTGTTGGTTACGATGCAATCACCTGTAATATTGAGAGTTGAGCTGGTTGAGCCTGTTGCTCCGGTAATTGTATATGTGGCATCTCCCTCCGGTTTGGCCTGGGTCAAATCTATTATTCCCGAGGATAAAGATAGGTTGGCAGCAGAGGAGGTTGTAATCTCAATTTTATTGAACTTGGTTGTCCCTTGAGGAATTAACACTTTAAACTCAATCATCGAGAAAACATGGTTGTAAACAAGATTAACCGGAGTTGCCGCTCCCTCAGTAAGCGGATTAAAGCTCTTTGGCGTTGATACCAGAAAATCTATATCTCCAATGTGAGAATATGTGCTACCTGCCTGAGATTGAGTGGCAGAAAGGGTTATAGGTATCTCTGTGGCCTCCTTTGAGGAGTTTGCTGCACTGTATGGGTAATACGAATAGAACTGGTGAACTCCTGCCCCCCAGAATATTGTCCCGTCAAAAAAGGAGCTTGCCGTTTGTGTCGATGCTGTAAACTCTGCATTTTTTACTCCCACAACTCCTCCGGGATTCTTTGCCTGAGCACAATAGACACCTGTTTTGTCCAAATTTTCCCAACTGGTTACCAGTCCGTTAAGGATTGTCTTGGTTTGAGGGGCAGTGTATGTGCCACTTATTTTAATAATTTCCACGATTTTATCACCTTCGTCAACCGGAATATCTTCTCGTACACAGGAGGTAAAGAAGAGGGCTGCAAAGTATAGTATATATAAGTACCTATTCATAATTTTCTTTTTATCGGAAATTTATTTTAAAATAATCTCCCCTGAGTAGTTAACATCCCAATCCGAAATGATTATACCCACAATAGTGAGAGCTGTGGCCGTTAATCTTAATTTATATATATACTGATACCCTTTTATCCATGTCAATTCGCCTTCTCCGGTATGGGATACAGTATAAACTTTATTATCGATAGTAAGTGCAAACTGCACATTGCTTCTGTCAGAAAAAACTGAAGGCACAACATACATATATCCATTTACCATAGTTTTTAGCTGTGCTTCATCCACTCCCGGGTCTACAGTCTCAGTTATTGAGTTTTCAACTGAGTTTACAGATATATTAGAAGATTCACTCCCATTTATTATAGTCCCATCGGCCAATCTCATAGATAGTTTGTCTCCCCCTAATGCATTAATTGTTAGCCCCGAGAGATTTGACTTGTCGGAGATCTCAATATTTGAAAGCTCTCCTGGTCCGCTAAAATCCTCTTTAAAGATTACAAATGATATCAAAGAGAGGGCATGGTTCAGCTGAAGAGTTACACTTGGGTTAGCATAAAAAATTGGCCCACTCCCGGTAGGGAGATAGGTGCTCTGGGATGCATACATATAATCTCTCTGTGTAGCCATAACCTGATCTTTTGGAATATTAAGCTGGACAACAGCTGTTTCACCTAGTCCTGTTAGATTTTCTTCAATTGTGGTAAAGGGGTAGTATGCATAAATTTTTGCATATATAATAGAAAGGCATACAGGCTTAGATAGTACCCACTTATCATTATTACTTAATTGTAGATTTTTAGTGTAAGGAAAATACAACTCTGTTCCATTGGAATTTGTAACCTGTATTCCAATTTTAAATTGATTGATATAGTTTTGATGATGAACAATGGTTGCTTCATCCTCGTTAACAACGGGAGTAATTGAGAGTAATGCATACCTGTCGTCAGTTATGTATTCATCTTTTTTACAACCGGCAACAATAATTAAGATACAAGCAACCAATAAAAATCTGCTCATTTTACTGCTATTTAATGTCTATTAGATCTCCTGGTTGTGTATCCCAATCTGTTATGATTGCACTAAAAATAACAAGTCCTGTTCCATCCAAAAGTGCTGTATAGATATACTGTTTTCCTTTAAGCCACGATATAGCAGTTGTGTTTGTTGCAGTATACGTTTCACCGTCAATTGTAAAGGTGAATTTCATATCTCCAATTGCCATCGAAGCTGTAGGTACTAGTATAGTTGTTGCATTCACCTGTGTTTTTAGAACTAGTATCGCAGGATCTGGAGCTACGCTTGTTAAGGTAACAGGCGCTGCTAGTGTCCGGGTAATTATACCTGTAGATCCTCCCAGAAGATTACCGTTCTCAATATTCATTGTCATAGCAGTACTGCTAGTTTTAACAAAAGTTGTTGCTACGGCATCTTCAATCTTAAATTGTGTTAAAGTACCGGTTCCGGAGTAGTTGCTTTTATATATATAGAAGGAGACCTGGGTAAATGCGTGGTTCATTACAAGGTTCGCATTCTGTTTGCCAACACCATTACTTACACTGTTTAATCCCGTTAAAGGTGTCGCATACATATAGTCTGTCTCGGTACCTGTCGTTGCAGTTGCGTTTATTGTTACAGGTATTGTAGTAAAAGCAGTAAGGTTATCTCCTACTGAAACATAAGGGTAATAAGCATATACTTCTCCAAGTGTATTTGTAAGATAAAAAGGAGTTGCTGTTGCCCAGGTTGCTCCGGCAGCAGTATATGTGTACATAATGTTTGTCATTGTACCGGCTTGATAATTAAACTGACCTGTTTTACGTACCTGTACTCCGATACTTGATCCGTCGGGGAAGATTGTTCCTGAAATGATTGCTTTGGTTGCCATGATGTCAACCTTAACGGAAAGAGCACTCTTAACATTTGTAGTGTCCGTTTCCTCTTGTTTTGTACATGATATTAGCATTATTGCTAAAACTGATGTAATAATTAATGTTTTTTTCATTTTGATAGTGTTAAACTTTACTAATAATGCATACTTACATTATCATGATCACGAACTCACAACTTACTGCAGACTTAAATGTCAGAAGAAGAGCAAAATCAGAGATTCAATAAACAATATTTTCTGCTTCTGCAAGGTGATGAACATATTCAAAATTCCTATTACACTATTAAAAATATATGTTACATGATTCACACCTAAACATATGTTTATATAAGTCATTAGATATCAAACGACTCTATGTAATTGAAAAACAATTAAATACTAAGCTCTGCTAAATCTCATGAAGTTATTCACGCTGTTAAGCACACATGGTCAGTATGCAAGAATGGATTTTCGTCTTTTTTGGTTGATAACGACAAAAACAACAAACACTGTTGGCGCTGGCAGCATATCAGCCGGAGGGAGCAACGCGACTGAGGATGGACAATGTCCACATTGCTTTGTCTGTGCTTACGCTACAACAAACCCCTTTTCAAGCATCAATTCTGCAATCTGCACAGCATTGGTGGCAGCACCCTTGCGGAGGTTGTCGGAGACTACCCACATATTAAGAGCATTCTTCACATACATGTCCCGGCGGATCCGTCCGACAAAAACCTCGTCCTTGCCAAAGGCGTAAAGAGGCATCGGATAAATACACTCTGCAATATTGTCCTGCACAATTACACCCTTTGCCTGAGCAAGTATCTCAAAAATATCTGAAAGCTCATAGTCCGATTCAAACTCAACGTTAACGGATTCTGAATGTCCACCCATAACAGGAACTCGAACTGTTGTTGCAGAAACTGCAATCGAGTAATCTTCCAGCATTTTATGAGTCTCGTTCACCATCTTCAGCTCCTCTTTTGTATACCCGTTGTCGGTAAATGAGTCAATCTGCGGAATCAGATTAAGGTCAATTGGGTACTTGTATACGGGATCAAAATCCTTTTTTGCATTGCAGCAACTCTCCATTCTCTCACCGATAAGCTGCGATATTGCTTTTTGACCTGTTCCTGTAACTGACTGATATGTAGAGACTACAATTCTCTTGATTTTATATTTCCTGTGAAGTGGGGCAAGTGCCACAAGCATCTGAATAGTAGAACAATTAGGGTTGGCAATGAGCATGTCCTCCCGAGTGACCACATGTGCGTTAACTTCCGGAATAACAAGCTTATTGTTAGGGTTCATCCTCCAGAATGAGGAGTTGTCTATCACCCTGCAAGATGCCTCCACGAATTTTGGCCCCCAGATCTCAGAAACTGTAGAACCGGCAGAGAAGAGTGCAATCTGTGGTTTTTTCGTTAAAGCCTCCTGTGGTGTGACAACGTTCCACTCCTTGCCCATAAACTTGACTTTTTTACCTGCTGACTTCTCAGATGCTACAGGTATTAATTCTGTTACGGGGAATCTCCTTTCTTCAAGAACTTCAAGCATTTTGCTGCCTACAAGTCCTGTTGCTCCAACGACGGCTACTTTCATCTTTTCTGTTTTTTGTAATTATTTGTTCGCAAAAATATTGTATTTTTTTTTATTTATAAGAAAAATATTACTTTTGACGTAATGAATACTATCTCCGTAAATAATAATCAATTTAAAAACAGTTCTAAGAAACCTTAGCATTGGACAGGAGATATACACGCATAAAAAGCATGAATCTCCCGTTCATGCTTTTTTTTTGTGCCCACCCCAAAGATTTTATATAAAACAACAATATGAACACCATTAACAAAGAAATTCAGGATTTTTTCATTCAGATGCTTAACATCGACTCCACATCGGGTAGCGAGTTAGGACTGGCTGAATTCATAGCAAATAATATTAAGTTTCAACGTGCCCATCTGGAGGTTCAGGAGGTAGGTGACGGCACAGTGAATCTATTTTTCAAATGGGGGAAACCAAAGATTGCCTTTTGCAGTCATCTGGATACAGTGCCCCCTTATATAAAACCGGAGATAACATCTGTAATAAAGGGAAGGGGAACATGCGATGCAAAGGGTCAGCTTATAGCTCAGTATGCAGCTGCATTGGAGCTGGAAAAGAGTGGGTACGACAATTTTGGACTTCTATGGGTTGCCGGAGAGGAGATTGGTTCTCATGGGGCAAGAAAGGCCAACTCGCTACTTGAAGGGTGCGACTTTGTAATTGTAGGGGAACCAACTGAAAACAAGCTGATTTCAGCCGGCAAGGGAACGGCTTTATATAGCGTGGTTATTAAAGGAAAGTCCTCACATTCTGGCTATCCCGCAAACGGTGATAATGCTATTGAGCGGTTCCGGGTCTTCCTGAATGATCTTTCAAATACAGAATTCCCGCTGGACAATATTCTGGGGGCAACAACATACAATATAGGGAGATTGTCCTCTCCAAATGCGCATAATGTAATTTCTGACAGTGTCAGCTTCAGGATATACTTCAGGACAACTTTTGCCAGCTATGGTGTCTTAGATGATATAATGCAGAGAATGTCGGGAGAGAATATTCTGATTGAACGGGTAAGCAACGATAAGCCGATAAAATTCCATACTCTGGACGGTTTTGAAACAGGAGTTGTTGCTTATGGGTCGGATGCCCCGCATCTGACCAGCGCCGGCAACATAATGCTATATGGTCCCGGCAGCATTTTATATGCTCATACAAATGATGAACAGATCACTTTGGATGAGATAGAAAAAGCAGTAAATGATTTGATTAATATCTATAATAGATTAAATAACAATAATATATGATTGTGATGAAGTTTGGCGGCACTTCAGTTGAAGACTCAGCCGCGGTAAGGAGATTGATAGAGATTGTCAGGAGCAAACTTGACGAAAAGCCAATAATAGTTGTATCGGCACTCTCTAAGGTCACTCACTCACTTTACCAGATAGCAGATTATGCATCAAGGGGTGATTTTGAATCGGCAGATAGACTTTTGTCGGAGATAAAAGAGAGGCATGAGAAAATGTCAAGGGAGCTCATTTCAAATGACAAGAGGCGTCTGGATCTGTGTGTCGGAAAAATTGGTGAGCAGATTGCGGGATTACGAGATATAATAAAAGTAATAAGCATTCTTGCAGAGCTATCGGACAGGAGCCTTGCGAAAATCGTCTCGCATGGGGAGTTGTTGTCGTCCTTTATAATATTTCATGCTCTAAACGAGAGCGGTATCAGGTGCGCTTATGCAGATGCGAGAGAGTGCATAATAACAGACAACCAGTATCTTAAGGGTGAACCTGACCTCAATTTGATTAAAGAGAGGGTCCCTAAGTATATAAACGAGCAGTTTGCCGACAATGAAACTCTTATTATACAAGGTTTTATAGCGTCGTCTATAGATGGTATAAACACTACCCTTGGCAGAGGGGGCTCCGACTACTCAGCATCATTGATTGGTCTGGCAATGGGGGCAAGGGAGATAGAGATATGGACCGATGTGGATGGTATTCACACTGCAGATCCGGGAAGGGTTGCCAATACAAGAAGCATATCCCTGCTCTCATTCGAGGAGGCTGCGGAGATGGCATACTTTGGGGCGAAAGTTCTCCACCCTTCTACCATTCAGCCGGCAATTGAAAAGAACATCCCTGTAAGGGTTCTGAACTCCAGAAAGCCGGAGCACAATGGCACATTGATCCTTCACCGCGACCTTATTAAGGAAGATGGTATCAAGGCGATTTCGTTCAAGGAGAATATTATTGTTGTCAATGTCTTTTCTACCAAGATGTTGAACTATTTCGGGTTCCTGAACAGACTCTTTGAGGTTTTCAACAAGCACAAGGTGTCGGTCGACCTTATTAGCACATCGGAGGTAAACGTCTCTCTTACAATTGACAGCGATGCAGGTTTGCAGAGCATAATTGAAGAGCTCTCTCAATTTTCGGAAGTAAACGTAGAGAGAAACATGTCGCAGATATCAGTTGTGGGCAGTAACCTTAAGAACATAAAGGGCGTTTGCAAAAGGGTTTTTGGCTCATTGGGCGATTATCAGATTTATATGATTTCGCAAGGGGCCTCAGATGTAAACATCAGCTTTGTGGTTGGCAGGGAGAACCTTACATCTGTCCTAAGAATATTACACAACGAATTTTTCAATGAATAGTATGAATATAATCATATCGGGTTACGGCAGAATGGGCCGTGAAATAGAGTCGGTGTTACTGGAAAAGGGACATACTTGTCTGGAATGTTCGGAGGATATTACCTCAGTTGACCCTCAAAAGGCTGCGGATGCGGTCTGTATAGATTTCACAAACACAGGGGCCTTTGGTGCTAATTACAAATTCATTGCTGACAACTTTAAGGCAGCAGTTATTGGAACAACAGGCTGGAACGATATCAGAGGTGAGGTCATATCTTATTTTGAATCCAAAGGCAAGCCGATGATTTATGCCAGCAACTTTTCCATTGGCGTGAACATAATGTTCAAGTTAAGTGAAATATGCTCAAAAATAGTTGCCGGAATGGCTGATTATGACCCATATCTGATAGAGATGCACCATAAGTTCAAGCTTGACGCACCATCGGGAACGGCAAAAACACTGGCATCAATTGTAAGTAAAAACACAGGAAAGAGCATTGAAGTACAATCGGTAAGATCGGGCTTTATTCCGGGGATCCATGAACTGGGGTTTGAATCCCAGGTAGACAGAATCAAGATTACGCACGAGGCATTCTCCAGAAGGGGATTTGCCGAGGGCTCCGTAGTTGCGGCAGAGTGGACATCCGATATTAAGGGTGTCTGTGAATTCAGAGAGATATTAGAAGAAAAATTTAATAAAATTATTGGAATATGTTAGAGATAATAGGCTGTGGGACAGCATTAATTACACCATTCAGACCCGATTATGCAGTTGATTATGATGCATTCAGGGTATTGGTGAGGCGACAGATAGAATCGGGTATTCATTTTCTGGTTCCTCTGGGAACTACTGGAGAGACTCCATGTCTGGAGGATGATGAGAAAGTCAGGCTCCTGGATATTACAAACGAAGAGGCTCAGGGAAGGCTGCCGGTTGTAGCCGGGGCAGGGTCGAATTACACTAAGCATGTGATAAGCAACATCAAACTGCTGGACAAGCATGGGGCCGATGCATTTCTTGTTGTGGTCCCTTATTACAATAAGCCTACGCAGGGAGGTATTTATCTGCATTTCAAAGCGATTGCGGAGTCTACCGACAAACCAATTATTCTGTACAATGTTCCCGGGAGAACCGGGGTCAACATGACAGCAGAGACTACCCTTAAGCTGGCAGAAATTGAAAACATAATATCTGTTAAGGAGGCCTCTGCCAACAGTTCCCAGATTTCGGAAATTATCAGGAACGCACCTGCCGGCTTTAATGTGCTCTCCGGCAACGACGACGAGACACTCTCAATAATATCCGGTGGTGGAAAGGGTCTTATAAGTGTGGCCTCCAATGTTGCCCCTGCTCTCATGTCGAGGCTGATTAGCTTGTTGCTTGAAAAGAAAACTACCGAGGCAGAGGCCCTCAATGCAAGGCTGGCTCCTCTTTATACGGGTTGTTTTGTTGAGAGCAATCCGATTCCCGTTAAGGCTGCACTTAGTAAAATGGGTTACATAGAGAACATCCTGCGTCTGCCGCTGACGCCTTCAAATAATGCAACGCTGGATCTGATGGGTAAACTTATTGCAGAACTGGAACTGTCATAATAATTCAAAAAAAGGAGAAATGAGAAATTTTATAGAGGAATATTCTAATATTGTTAAGGAACCTACCGATGCGTTAATGCTGGATTTTTTTAAAAAAGTAAGAATCGCACTGGAAAAGGGAGAAATAAGAGTGGCAGAGAAGCTGGGAGATGAGTGGCAGGTCAATGCATGGGTAAAGTCGGTTATTCTTTGGGGGTTCAGATTGGGGCAGATTTCTGAGGTAACGGGTGGCCCATGGCCATTCTTCGACAAGGATACAATGCCGGTAATCAGCTTTGAAAAGTCCCGGAACGTCCGTATGGTGCCGGGCGGTTCATCTGTGAGGGCAGGTGCCTATGTGGCCGACGGAACAGTCATAATGCCACCATCTTATGTAAACATAGGGGCATATATAGATTCGGGCTGCATGGTAGACTCGCATGCTCTGGTGGGTTCGTGTGCACAAATAGGCAAGAACGTACATCTCTCTGCTGCGTCGCAGATTGGGGGCGTTTTAGAGCCTGTGGGGGCAATGCCTGTGATTGTCGAGGATAATGTGTTCATCGGCGGGAACTGCGGTATTTATGAGGGGACAATCATCAAGCGGAACGCTGTTCTTGGTTCCGGTGTGATATTAACCTCGTCGACCCCTATTTTCGACAACACTACCGGAGAGTTCATTAAAAAAACCTCTGAACACCCGCTGGTTATTCCCGAGAATGCTGTTGTAGTGGGTGGGAGCAGACCTATCTCATCCGGATTCGGTCAGAAGAGCGGGATTCATCTGTACTGTCCCGTAATTATCAAATACAGAGATATTAACACCGACAGGTCGGTTGTATTGGAGGACATTTTAAGATAAACGCGATGGCAATTGATATAAATAGTATTTTATCGGATAACGCAAGGAACATGAGAAGGTCCCCTGTGAGAGGATTACTTAGCAGGGCTAATGCATCTCAGCTTATATCTTTCGCGGGGGGCTTCCCTAATCAGGAGACATTTCGTGTTGATGATCTTAAGGAAATTGTGAGGGAGGTTCTTGAGAACGATGCTGCTACCGCGTTGCAATATGGCCCCACGGAGGGGAACCTTAAATTGAGAATGCTTCTGGCAGAGAGATACAAAGCTATGGGGCTGGTGGATATAACTTACGAAAATGTTATTATAACCACAGCATCGCAGCAGGCTCTGGACCTGTGTTCCAGAATCTTTCTTAACCCGGACGACACCTTGATTTGCGGACTTCCGTCTTATCTGGGTGCTTTACAGTCATTCTGGGCGTGTAGTGCTGAGCCTGTAGGTGTAAGGGAGTGTGACTATATGGAAGAGATTGTCAAAAAGCTGATTTCTGCCGGTAAGAAGCCTAAGTTCATCTATACCATACCCGATTTCAGCAACCCGTCCGGATTGACTCTGACATTGGAACAGAGGAGGCAACTTATTGCAATAGCTTTCAAATACGATCTTCTGGTAATTGAAGATAGCCCGTACAGAGAGCTTCGGTTTGATGGGGAGGAGCTCCCCTTGATTGCTTCACTTGATAGTGAGAGAGTTATTCTTACCGGAACCTTTTCCAAGACTTTTGTCCCCGGTTTCAGACTTGGCTGGGTTATAGCTCCGATTAACATAATTGACAAACTGGTTGTTGCAAAGCAGTCGGCGGACCTATGCTCGTCTGTCTTTGACCAGGCATTGGTCGTCAAATATATGGAACGGGGATTATTTGAGGCAAACATAAGGTCGAACATAAATTACTACCGGAAACGCAGGGATAAAATGCTCTCTCTGTTTGATAAATACATGCCCGAGGGGGTAAGCTGGACAAAACCTGAGGGGGGATTGTTCCTCTTTGTCACACTGCCGGAAAAGTGCGACGCCATGGAGCTGTTCAACATATGTCTCGACAGGAACCTGGCATTTGTTGCTGGAGAGATTTTTCATTGCGACGGAAGTGGGAAAAACACCCTCAGAATCAACTACTCCTACGTAGATGAAAGCAAAATGGAGCAAGGAGTGCAAATACTTTCGGATTCAATCAAACTCCGCCGCAGTCCTTATGCATAAGTTTATTATGTATATTGAAAATTAATTATATTTGTAGTCGGATTGTCAAACCAACTATAAAGAATATTAATTATGTTTTCACAAGAAATTCTAAAAGGGACAATTAAACCTCTCATTATAAAGTTGATTAATGAGGAGGGAAAAATGTATGGGTATCAGATTACTCAAAAGGTAAAGGAGCTATCGTCTCAAAAAATTGTCATAACCGAAGGTGCTTTGTACCCGGCACTACACAAATTAGTGGAGGAGGGAATTCTGGTGACCGAAAGCGAGTGGGTAGGGAACCGTGAGAGGAAGTATTATCTTCTTTCTGAATCTGGCAAACAAACAGCTGTTACAAAACTGGAAGAGATCAAAGAATCAATTTTAATGTTGGTGCAATTATTTGATTTAAAACCTTTAGTTTATGATGTTAAATGAATTGCAGGTCAAACAAGTCAAAAAATACCTCCGAAAAAACAATATTGAGAGCCGTTTGATTTTTGGAGATTTTCTGGATCACATTTGCTGCATGATAGAGCAAAAGATATCGGAGGGGGCCTCTTTTGAAGATTCCCTTCAGACATCATTCAGTCAACTTCCGGGAGATGAGATAAAAACGATTGAAAGGGACACATTAAAATTATTGAATATGGAAACTTCATTTTCTTCACGCACATCTTTGTTGGCAACAATTCCATTTGGACTATTCGGACTGACGTGGGCGTTTGCCAACTCAGGTATTAGCGTTCCTCAATTAATCCACTTATTTTTATTCTGGTCTCCTATGATTTCGATGTTTGTACTGTTAGGAATTGGATGGATTAAAAATTTCCCCCGCTGGTCTTTTCCTGCAATCGGATTTTGCCTGCTATTCAGCATGTATTTGATGATGGTTTCAATTCCGGGTATTTCAGATGATGTTTTGGGAATGTGGGCATGGATCCCGCTACTAATTACTCTCATCATTAGCTTTATCTTCAAGCCAGGCATCGAACCGATTAAGAAAATTGTTGAAAGAATCAAGGAAGAACCTACTTTGATACTATTTGCACTCTATGGATTTTCGCCTCTTTTTTTGTGGATATTTTGTGATGAAATGTACTCCAGATGGATGATATTTATTGCTTTAATCTCTTCATTGATATTGTCTTCCGGAATCTATCTTTTTTTGAAAAGCGATAAAAAGAGAACCCGGGTTCTCTCAATAATTTTTTCAGGATTATTGGCAGTCATTCTTACTTATACAGCTAGCCATATATACTGGATGAATCACTGATAGCCATTGAAAAAGAGGGCCAAAAAATTACTTTTTTGACCCTCTTCTAAGTTATATATGGGGTACACATTATGCGTCCCCATGTACCAACTATTTTTTGTAATTGTCCAGACCTGCCTGAAGGAAGGCGATGAATGCCTCGACATTCAGGTCGTAGCCGCGTGGGGTTGTCAGATATTGTTCATCTGAGCCTAATAAGAAGTAGTAAGGCTGAGCATTAACGTTGAACTTCTTCATTGCAAAGTATGAGTTAATCTTACCAAGACTTTTTAAAGTTCTTCCGGTTTCAGTAACTACCCACTCACTCTCATCAAGCTCTTTTTTGTCGTCGGCATAAAGCGCAAGTACTACATAATCCTCTTTAAGTATCTTTAATACACGAGGATCTGACCATACTCTTGTCTCCATCTCTCTGCAATTCACACAGCCATGGCCGGTAAAGTCTATGAAAATTGGTTTGTTTACCTTCTTTGAATATTCAAGGGCCTCCTTGTAGTCGAAGAAACCTTCAATTCCATGAGGGAATTCAAGAAAATCGCTGTATTTTGCCTTAATCTTGTTTTCGCCTGTTTCATATGATGATACACCATTGCCTGAGCCTTTCTCAAGAGTGAAGTCCTGACTGGTTAGTGGAGGCATATATCCTGAAAGTGCCTTAAGCGGAGCTCCCCACATTCCGGGGATCATGTAAACTACAAAAGTCAATGCAATGATTGCAAGAGAAAGTCTTCCGACACTCAGGTGTTCAATTTTGGAATCGTGAGCAAAGCGGATCTTACCCAACAGATACAAACCTAACAGCGCAAAAACAACTATCCATATAGCAAGGTAAACCTCTCTGTCTAATATTCCCCAATGGTATGTCTGGTCGGCAACGCTCAGGAACTTGAAGCCCAGGGCAACCTCCAGAAAACCAAGCACAACCTTTACAGAGTTGAGCCATCCTCCCGATTTTGGAAGGTCTTTCAACAAAGATGGAGCAAATGCGAAAACTGTAAATGGAAGTGCGAATGCAGTTGAAAATGCAAGCATGGTTACAATCGGTTCCCATATCTCTCCCTGAGTTGATTTTATAAGAATGGTGCCTACAATTGGGCCGGTACATGAGAAAGATACAAGGACAAGTGTAAGGGCCATAAAGAACACACCAATAATACCACCCTTGTCTGACTTTGAATCGGACTTGTTTACCATCCAGCTAGGCATTACAATCTCGAATGCTCCAAAGAATGAAGCAGCAAAAACCATAAAGATCAAAAAGAAGAGGATGTTTGGAACCCAGTGTGTCGCCAGCCAGTTGAAGATATCAGCCGTTACGGCCTCTCCTCCGGCAAAGTATGTTATGAAAATTATTACTGCTATTGGAATAGTATACAGGGCAACAATGAAGAATCCGTATAAAGAAGCCATCAGTCTCCCTTTTGCTTTGTTTTCGCTTCCTTTCAAAAAGAAGGATACAGTCATTGGAACCATTGGGAAGACGCAAGGGGTAAGGAGAGCAACAAAACCCCAGATAATAGCCTCAATAATGACTGCCCATAGTGAACCAGATTTTTTTGGTGCCGGATCTGTAACTACCGGAACTTCTGTGCCAGCTGTTTCCTCACCTGTAACAGTGGCTGCTTGTGTAGTATCAGGTGTAACCTGAGTTTCTGTAACTGCGGCAGGGGGTGTAGTTGTAGTAGTTGTTGTTGTTGGAGTGCCGGGTTTTACAGCAGTTGTATTAGCTGCAACATCCTTTTTATCTTGAGAAACAACTTTCTGAGTACCCATAGCTGCAGGCGGAAGCTTTAGCTTGAACTCCTTATCTGTTGGAGGCAGACATGTGCTGTTGTCGCATGTCATCCATTCGACAATTGCCAGGATGGTTGTAGAGTCTTTTGATGTAACCTCAACCTTTTGAGCAACTATAATTTTACCTTCGCATATCCCTATCTCCATGTTGAACATCTCGTCAAAGATTTTCTTAGGTTTTGTCAACAGGTAGTTTTTGCCAACCAGTTTGACTCCGGCTGGTAATTCCAGCGTAAGTGATGTTGGATTAGGCCCATCTTCATATGGTCCCAAATCGTAAAGATGCCAATCAGGTTTATCTTCGTCTATGACACCAATTGTCTGGATCTCATATATATTATCCTTAATGTGGACTACTTTGCTGCTCCACTTGACAGGTTGGGAGACCATCTGAGCCATTAATGCAGTCCCGGAGGTTGCTGCTATAAAAAAGAACAATAGTAAAACGGATAGGAAATGTTTTTTCATTAAAAGAGAATTTTGCAGGATTAGTTATTACTTATATTATTACTTAACTTATACTTTGTATTATCAATCTATTTATATATACAATTTTTTCCACACTTACCCCAAAGACTTTTTGTTGCTGAATATCTGCAAAAATTATTCCTAAGTAATATTTTGTGGTCAATTTAAAACAAATCTATGTCTTTTTGCTTTAAACGCAAACAATTTTAAAGAAAAACATATCATTTTTGTTTAAAATCTTTTCTTTCAGCTAAAAACATGGCTGTCCAAAGTACATGAAATTTCAAGTTCTATGCCATGGGGTGTACTTATACAGGGTAGATTTTAGTTTATGTTAGTATGATAAACGCAGCTTGGTGCCTAAAATTGGACAAGATGCCGGATTTGTAGACACTTGCAAAGAAGGTTTGGGTACCCACTCATTGAGCGTAGCGAAAAAAATCAAGAAGCTGAAATTGGCGGTTAATCTATATCGACGTTATCTCAATTTCAGCCTTTTACTTTTGTATCCAGAAAATAGTTGCCCTATTTGTTGTAGTTTT
>MEOK01000032.1 GCA_001769195.1 Bacteroidetes bacterium GWF2_40_14
AGCTGCTTTTACTGATGTCATATCCTTTTATTTTAAACGCAAAATTAAGGATCACAAATACATATAAAAAGGCGGGGCTCAATGAACGGTTACTGCATTCAAGACAAAATTGTTCCGTAACCAGCAGATAATGTGCACAATGTTAAAACAACTGGCAGTTGAAATTTGCACCAATAGAACCCGCCAAGCCTCTTAACAATGCTCAAATAGGCGGGTTGTTTTTTTGTACTGCACAATTAGTCTCTCTTCTTTTTTATTGGACGAATTCTGTTAGTAACCATAAACATATGTAATGCTGATATAAGTTTCCAAGACAATGATTTAACATGGTTTCAGGTAACGCTTCCAATACATCCGGCTTTTATTCAAATAAAGCCATTATTATTGAATGAAATAATCGAAAAGGCAGGCATTACAAGAACAGGAGGTATAGTTACCAGCCAAGAAAGTAATCAAGTTGAATTGCCACAATATTCTGATATTCAAATCTTAGATGTTTTTAAATTGATCGCAGGTAATCAAATTAGTGCCATAGCTGGAGGTATAGCTGGAGGTATAGTTAACAAGTTTATTTGGGTTTTGGAAAACGCAGCGGCAGCAAAAAAGCCGAAAAGAGATACTCAATAAACTAAATCTGGTAAACAACGCAAACAACTTTGAAACCTATATACAGCCATTGGTAACCCTAAATTGGCTCACAATTACTTTAACACTCTAAAGGACAGGTTGATACTTGGATTTTTAAAAAAAGCAAAATGGATCAAACTGTAGGAAGCCAAATTGATTTGAAAGAAGGGTTTAAGGTGACTATTTGGAGGACTACTATACAAAAGGATTCTATTGATGACCGGACAAGTACCGGACAAGTACCGGACAAGTGTCAGAGTTGGCTAGAGAAATATTAATTGCCCTTAACTTTATAATGTATTTTATATAGTATTTCTTTATTTTTACACACTTTATAATTGTTTTTAAAATTTAATTTATACCTTTACATCAAACTTATAAGAAATGAAAAGTCCAATTACCGGCAAAGAAATGGTTCTGATTAGAGAGAACAGGACCTTGTCGTTCCGCAAAGAGGAATTCGAAGTTGTTTATCATCATTATAAATGTGAAGAAAGTGGAGAGTTCTTCACAACAACAGAACTGGACGAAATTAATCTCAATCAGTTGTATAATCAGTATAGAGCAGAGCACAAGCTGCCTTTTCCTGAGGAGATTAAGCAGATAAGGGAAACGTATGATTTGCCAGCATCAAAAATGTCCGAAATACTTGGTTTTGGTGTAAACAGTTATAGAAATTATGAATCCGGTGAGGTTCCTAATCAGTCCAATGCAAAACTAATTCAGTTGGCTGCCGACCCAAAGGAGTTCAGAAAACTTATCGAACTAAGTGATGCTTATCAGGGAAAGGCATTGGATAAAATATTGCATTCTATTGATAGTCTTATACATGAGCAAAAGCAAAGTAAAGGTAAAACTCAAATCGAAAATTATCTGATAGGGCTAAAGGCTCCATGTTCAATAACTGGGTTCAAAAGGCCTGATTTTGAAAAATTTACTGAGATGGTAGTATTTTTCACTGCAAAGCAGGAGCAATGGAAAACAAAACTAAATAAGTTATTATTTTATGCCGACTTCTCTATGTACGCCCAAAGCGGAATGTCTATAAGCGGAGTTCAATACAGGGCAATACCAAAAGGACCCGTTCCTAAAAATTATCAGGGTTTATTTGAATATCTGGTCAGTAAAGAGGATATTATCATAGAATACGAAACATTCACCAGTGGTAATATGGGTGAGTTGTTTAAACCAAATCCAAATCGACCTTTCAAATCAGATCTGTTTTCCCAAAAAGAGTTACTCGTTCTTGAGGAAATTTCCCAACGATTCAGCAAGACAACAACACAGGAAATAGTAGATGCCAGTCATAAAGAAAAGGCCTGGATAGAAAATTCTGAAGGGAATAAGATTATTGATTATAAGTATGGGTTTGAGTTGAATTATTTGCAATTGTAATTCTTGTTGATTTTGAAATCGGGGAGTGTGTTGTTTATCCGAGGGGATGTTTCTGAAGCCAAAAAAATCAATTTGATTTTTTATCTTTGTAATAAGAAAGATAGCAAATCAATAATGGATTATTCAGCTTTAGCAAAATCATACAATACATTAGATTATCCTTATAAACTTAGGGAGACGCTTAAAGCTTTTTATAAGTCTGATGATTACAACCATTTGACTAAATACGAGTTGATTAAAACAATTAACAAAACCCTTATCAATAATTATGAGGGGGAGCAGGTTATAAAATATAAACTTGCTAAGGAGTTTATAAAGAAAAATTATGTCGCCGCTTTTGAAGTCAGAGCAAAAAATAGTCGAGCAGATTTTCTTGTAATAAACGGTTTTACTCAATCATTTGAGGTTAAGTCTAAAATTGATAATTTGAACCGATTAGGTAAACAAGCTAGTGCTTATGGCGATGTGTTTGAATTTAACACAGTTGTTACGGATCCTATACACCTTGATGCGGTAAAAGGCATATTACCTGCACACTATGGAATCTGGTGCTTTGAAGGGAAAAAGAAAATTGTTTATCGGGAGGCAAAATTCAGTCCAAATTTATGCTCAAGAGAACAATTATGCCTTTTTAATAAAAAGGAGCTATACTTCCATTTTAATCAAACAGACATAGAATTAATAGTGGAAAGATCATCAAAAGAAGAGATAAACGCAAATTTAAAAGCTGCTCTCAAAAAAAGATATAGTGCAAGGTGGACTTTTGTTCAGTCAAATTGGGGTAGAATATTTCCTATAGATGTTCAATTTTTTTTTAACACAAACATCCGACCGGAGTTGATTTATAGCTGATGTGATAATTGGTCAACTCTTATTTTTTCACGCATACAATATAGGTAGTGATCCATAGCAATTTTCTTAAATTTTGCCTGGCTCTTACCACTTTCTAAACCATTATTAATGTTTAATAGAGTTATATATCCCTGATTGTTCTCTGACAAATAAACAGGAGATGAGTTTAACATCCTTTGAGTGGCCGGAGATGAGAGAACATCTGGAACTATCGTGTTTTTAAATTCAGATAGATCCTTTTTAATACTAGCTTTAAATCCATAATATTGGTTTTCAACAGCGTCGTAATAAATAAAACCAGGGCTTATAGTTCCTCCCGCTGTCAAATCGTCTTTTTTAATCCCCACATAATCACCCGTCACATTTACACCAAATCCTTCAATAATTTCGTTGTCTATTTGGCTATTATCTGCTTCAAAAACAACCTGAGCATGCTCTAAATTAACATTTTGAATTTCTGTATTTATTGCACTTCTCAATAGGATTTTGCAACAACTAGTGAAGCCTTTTAACACAGCAACAATTGGACGTAATGGAGGGCTTTTATAATATGGTATTATTTGGTCAAGATCAATTATTATAAAATCATCTTCTCTTACTAACCCTTGAACAACAGGAAAATCAACACTGAAAGTTTGGGGGTATAATCTAAATGCTATCGAGTTGAACTTTGGTCTAATTAAACCTTCCTGTTTCTGAATTGTATTTTCCTCCCCCGTCTTAAGCAAGTATGATGAAATAACTGGAATTATCTTATGTTTTTGAGAACTTAGATAATTAATGTATTGACAACGCTTTTCGATATTATTAATGACACCTAATGAAAAGGACACAACTTCGTCTTTCATTGAACCAGATTCTTTAAGATAAACAGGTAGGTCAACAAAAACACGTTTAGCTTTGATGTTTGTAATTAAATCTAAATGAATATCCTTAAATGATCTTTGGACATCTGATTTACGTGATCGATCATGTTCCTTAATTATTTCTAAAAGTGGATAGATTCTATCCTGGAAATCAAATGATCGTAAAACAATATTCTCCTGTTGTCTTACCCTGAATGTGGGCATATAAACCAAGTTAGTTTCCATATGAAATCTTTAATTGTTGAATACTTGTAATGAACTCGTCTGTCGCCTCAAAATTCTCATCTAAGAAAGCCAGGGTTTCTGTATATGTATCTATGAAGGCATTGAATTCCTTGGCTAACCATTGGTATTTTGAATAAATTCTCTCGCTTTCAGCATTCTTTAGTAAGTTTTCTTTAATGTTCGTATAGTAGCTTTCAAAGAATTCTTCTTTATTTTCTACTTTGAAAATATGATTGAAAACATTGAGATACTTCACTTCGCAACTTTTTTTTATTAGCGAATCTATTAATATCGAATAGTAAGGGCCATCATTATCAATAGAGTAAACCTTAAATTGTTTTACAAAGTTATTTGAAAGTACAATTCTTGGAAAAACAGACTGACTAGTTTCAATCTTATACGCTTCGGCTAAAGGTGTACCTAGGGCTATTGATGACTTATCAATAAATAATCCATAATCAATCCCTCCCCTTAGAAAATAGCCCTTCTGAACAAATTCAAAATAAAGTTCAGAGATTACAAGCAATAATTCTAAAAGTGATTTTTCTTTACTTGAATTAATATTGTTCGCGGTAATACAAATATTGTCACTAAAAAGGTAGTAACTAAATTTATCTGGGTTTAACTTTGAGATAGCAGAATTAAAAGTCTCAATAAAGTCATTTGCCATACGAGAATAATAAAACGAGTTCCCATTATCTTCAGATTGTTCGTCAATGTGGGAGTCCTTAAAATTTACAGCTTCACGCTCAAATTCCAAAAGTTTAGATTGAAACCCTAAAACATCTAAGAACGCTACAGCTCTTTCTCCATAAATGTATTCGTAATCATTCGTCATAAACACTTTCTTCCTCAAACTGTTACACCGCATAAAGATATAAATTTAATACGAAACAGGAAAGATATTATCTGATTTATATTCCAAATGTTTTTTGTTTACGATTATTCAATGGATGTTATCAAATCCAAACACAATAATGTTGGTACTATGTTTTCCCTGACAAATCTACTGGTACCAGAAACCTTTTCCCGACGTTGTATTTGATGAGTTTTTTATGCTGTAGTCTTCCGACTATCATTGCGGGATGGGTATTTATTTGATTTGCATATTCCAGAATATCAGGCTCTGTCAGTATCCCTTTTGCCAGTAACTGCTTCTCTTCCGAGATCGAGAATGTCCATTTTACAGCAAAATTATCGGCTTCCTGCTCTTTGTCGGGACTCACTTCACAATTCTCTACATTTTCCAGAAATACATCCTTCTTTCCATGCAGTAAAATGTGACCTATCTCATGGAAAAATGTGAACCAAAAGCTGTCGTTCCTTTTGTATCTACCCGATATCTGGATTACCGGATTATTATTAATCCATCGGGTTGCGCCACTTACTGGAGCATGTGGCAGGCATGGCGTAAATATGATTTTAACCCCTACTTTCAGACATACAGCTTGCAGCTTTACAAAAAAATCATCCGGATGTTTTGCCATTAACAGTTTAAGTTCCGGAAGTATGGCTCTCAATCCTGCTTCCGAATAACAATTGCTCTCCATTTTGGCAGCAGCTACTTCACCATGACGCAACCATGCAGAAATCGAATGAGGCTGTTGGGTATTTTTTAAAGAAATTCTGAAAGCTGTTTTTAACTCCTGATTCAGATAGTAGTCCTCCCATGCCTTATGATTACTTATACAAAAAAATGACAACAACTCCTTAGTCTTTTCCTCCCAATCCTGCTTTTCTGAAATCCAGCCAAGCTTAACCATCTCCTTAATGGGAAATAATTTAGCCCAGACAATAGAGTTTCCTACTAACCTGTTATTTTCTAGTCTGGCAAGATATTCATCGAACTCACTCTGCTGTTTCAGCCAAAAATGAGCAGGAATTTTAAGAACATGCTCAAATTTAACCGCCATTTCCGGCGTGATAGAGCTTTTCGCAGACAATACCGCAATGATGGTTTTCTCCGGCTTGTTTGTCCTGACAGAAAACTCCTTTGGCCCCATACCCAATTCTTCCAGCTTCTCAGCCAGAGTCTCACCCGGATGAAATTGAATCTGAGGAAGGTATTGATTTGATTTTGTTGCCATGGTTCTGTTTGTTATTTATGATAATCTGTTATTTCTATTATTTCTATTCCTTTGATCTCACACCAGATGCAAATTCCATTTGCATCTTCGGGGACAGGATCTTCATGAGGCTCAAATATAAGGCGATACGGCTGCTCAAGATCGCATGCCCATTGTCCTTTTCTATTTTCAGTAAGTTCATGAAAGTGTCCCGGTAAATTTCTGACATCCTCTAACGTAACAGCTAATCGCAATGCCTCTAACCGTATTTGAAAACGTTTAGCACAAGTTGTTCCCAGCTCTTTATGACATTTTGCGGGGTTATTTGCTATTCGCTCGAGCTTATTAGTTCTAAACGTAATATTCACAACAAAGATAATTAAACATTTTTGACTTACAACATGTGTAAGTCATTTTATAATAGGCAACCACTGTGTAAAGATAGCAACAAACTATTTAATAGCTGATTGCCTCCTTTGTAAATATAGAATATTAAAAAATATTTTGCCGATTTTGAATAATGAAATACTTATCTGCTATATTATCGGCATTCCAACTTTCTTCAAATATTCAAATGTTGTATTATAAAACTCTGGTTTTCTTGTGTGGTCTTCCGGATTTCCTTCTGGAATTACAATAACCATTCCTTGTCTTGCTCGTGTAAGTAGTACGCGGTAGGCATTTATGAGATATTTTTTTCGTTCGACGCTATTTATATTTTGCCATTTGTTGCCTTTGAATGAGAATGTCTTCCAACCATTTTCAGAGTATCGTAAATCACCATCCCACGTAACACAGGCCCAATCGAGTTCAAGTCCCTGTACATGAAATTCTGTGGCAACATCTTCAAGAAAATATGAAGAACGAACATCATCACGATCTTCAAGGAACCAATGTACAGGATCCATTGGAGACTTAACATTTATTGCAAGTGGCTTTAGTCGTTCTGCTTGGGAAGATACAACAATACCATATCGCTCACTTCCTCTAGCCTTCTCTTTTAACCACACTTTCGCTTTTGACAAATCTCGAGTAAGTACTATCGGATAGTTATCAGAAATTTGCATCAACACTTCATGAGCTTTCTCCAAATCTAAATCAAGTAAGCGTTTTACAAAAAGAGATAGATTCTCTGCTCTGAAGGATCGCATAGAGACAGCGAGATGAAGGTCATCATTATAGTTGACTTTGTTTTTTATTTCAAGAGTTTTAATTGCCTCAACAGCACTATATTCTGAGTCTGTCAAATTCGGTGAAATATAAACTTCCCATTGTTCAAAAAGGTGTTCAATAGCTGTCAGCCACTCTGAAATACCAGCCTCTCCCGTATTTATTTCCTGCCCTCCCCCTACTAAACAAATAACCACAGCCCAATCTTTATGTCTATCCAAGCATGAAATTAGAAATTCAGGTTCAGAATGATCAAAGTTGGGCTGACCCTTTTTCATCCTCATGAACTTTACGGTTTGCTCTTTATTCCATGCTCTCTGAGCTTCATCAAAAATTGCCACATGGTCATATGGTGCTTCCTTATTAACTAAGTATGCATCCCGATAATGGTGAATAATTTGTATAAAAGACTTAACCGCTTGTCTTGCTGATTGTTTAGAAACCTTATTTCCCAAATCTGCTTCGCGCCTTACTTTATCCCTTGATAGGGCTTCTTGTAAAATGGCAACCAAAGGAGCATTCCCAGAAAGATATACGCTAGCATGACCCTTATCATTATCGAGATGAGAAGTTGCTACTTTTAGCCCGACAAGTGTTTTTCCAGCACCCGGCACTCCTGTTACAAAGCATATTACCTTCTTCCGTTCCGACTTGGCGTATTCTATAATGTCAGAAATAGCATTTGTTGTTTTTGTTAAGTTGATCGCTCCCGCATCACTTCGTGTGATTTCTTCTACGCTGTGATTATTGTATAAAGAGATTGCAGCTTCTATTATTGTTGGTGTTGGAGAGTAACTCCCATTAGCATACGATTCTCCGAGTATGTATTTATTTGACAAACAATAAAAATCGAGTGTTTTATTAATTATTGTAGCTAAGCCAAATTTGTTTGTCTTAATTGGCAATAAAAGGTTGTCATTATGAGATGTCGTTGAAATTATTTCATATGAATGCCTTGCTTCTGTAGCGACTAAAACAGGGACAATCAATGCAGAATGGCTTGGTTTATGAAAATTCTTTAGATCGAGCGCATAATCCCATACCTGCTCAATATTTGCTGAAGAAAATGATGTTTCACCGACTTTAAATTCTATAACAAATACTACATCATTTATAATTACAATAGAATCAACCCTCTTCCCCATTCTTGGTATAGAAAATTCAAAGAAAATGGAACCAGAATGACCTTCAAGTGCTCCTTTGAGAATTGGAATTTGCTGCTCCCAGGACTTATTTTGCAATAAAGTTGAATCGAATTGATTAGCAATTGTAATTGCTCCGATTATTTCATCTGTGTTTTTTTGTAGGAACGACTCAATGGAAGATTGGTAGTAATAGTTATTCATTTACAAAATTAAATTTGTTGTGAATTTATGAATTATTTATTAGCCATCAAGATTTTATGATTTAAATAATAAAATAATTATATCATGGTCTATCTAGAGTCTATAACATTCTGTCAATCTTACTTAGTATGTTTCTAGTAAACCGATAACATAATTTGATCAGAGGGAACAAAAATTCCGAAAACATATTTTGTATCACACTATTATTTTTAATCTTACTCCTTGGGATATCCAGCGTGTTGTCCACTAATAGAATTAATACTAAATTTGTCCAAAACCAGTAGAAAAATTTCAAATCAAATGAAAACTGCCACAAAATTCTTCTCTTCAATATCCCTTCTAATCACCACAATATTTTTGTCATCTACATCTTCTTTTGCTCAGTATCAGAATCAGCAGGAGGAGAAGCCGAAGACTCCGGTTGAGATTGCGGCGTTGCAGGCCGACAAGTATCAGAAAGATCTTGGGCTTAACGATGGGCAGACATTTCTTGTGGATTCTGTATTGCAGGTGAATATTGGCGGGGTTTATTCCGATTTTGAGAGGATGAAGAAGGGCGGGGTTCAGACTCAGGAGAGCTACCGTGCCGTGCAGGAGTTGTGGATGAATAAGACTGATGCTGCCTTCAAGAAGATTTTCACCCCCGAGCAATATCTTAAATATGAGAAGCTTTCCGGGTTGTATGCCAAGAGGATTAAGGAGGAAAAAGCGAAGGCCAAACTAGAGAAGGAGAAAGCAAAAAAGCTGGATAAAAACAAACAGCCCTGAAATTTTTTAGGGTCAATTGAAAAGTAGTTAGAGCCGATTATGTTAAAGTCATAATTGAGCAAAAGTGTGGTAAAAGCAGATCCAGGTGTGGAATTTGAAGGATGCTTGCATGAGAGGGTTTGGGTACCCACTATGTGAACGGAGCGCAAGAAAATCGAGTGCAGACCCGCGAGCTGATCTGCAAAAGCACAATATCGGGGCTGCCTTTGATTTTCAGCGGAGAGAACATGAAGTGGGTAAACTCGGTGCAGCATCCAAAAATCTACACCTGGACTGAAAATAATCCAGACTTATCCCTTTTAACGATGCAGGTGAATTTTAGTGAATTGCGCCTCTCTGTTTTTGTAATGAGTTATGTAGCGGAAGCCGCAGCTTCTGATTACCTCTGTGAAATGGTCGAACTTCTCGCCTATTCGTTCGGGGTCGTGGGCATCGGATCCGAGGGAGATTGCTTCGCCACCCAACTCTTTGTATCGTTTTAACACGGCGGTGTCGAGTACGGGGATTGTTCCGTTTTTCTTTCTGTAAGTGTTTGTGTTTATCTCCAGGGCTTTCCCATTTTGTATAAGGAACCTGAATATCTGGTCGAGTATGTCTCCGAACTTAGAGTGGTGTATGATTCTCTCAGTAAACGGGGCGTATCGGGTTATATAGTCGTAGTGGCCAAGAATGTCGAAATCTGTGTACTCTTGAATGCACAGATAGATTGTCTCTAGGTATCTTCCGTAGGCGGTGTCCTGATCCTTGCCTACATAGTATTCGCCATAGTACGGGTCAATGCCGTCTACAAAGTGCACCGACGCAATTATCTGGTCGAACTTGTGTCTTGCGACAAATGATTTGACCTCGGCCATTGTATGCAGCTGCATTCCTACCTCTATCCCTTTGAGTACCTCAATAGGGTGTAAGGAGTTAAGTAATTCTACCTTTTTCTGTTGTTCAAGAGGGTCGAACAGAAAGCTGTCGTCGCCCTTTGGAGCCCTTATATCGAGGTGATCGGTAATTATAACACCGCCCAGACCGGCTGCAATAGCCTGACTGACCGCCTGTTCCATTCGCATTCTGGAATCGGGCGAAAATTCGCTGTGGGTATGTGAGTCTGTAAGTTTCAATTGTAACTATTTTGTTGTTAGCTTCCGAGTTCGGAAACACACCAGTTTTTATCTATCTTAATCAACGATATAGTGTTCTCAATGCCTTGAGGGAAGTTGGGCAAAATCACCTTGTAGACCACCTTTGCAGTGTCCTTTCCCTTACCCGGGTCCACAGAAACTATTTCGGTTTTTACCTCCTTTGAGTTCTTTTCAAGCATCTCCCTCACTTCCGGCTCCAGGCTGTCCAGACTCTTGAGATAGTTAACCAGCTCTTCGCCAAGCTCTTTTGTACATAGCTTGCTCGCCGCCGTATAGTCTATTGCAAAATATGCGTTAAGGAACTCATTGGTTTTCTGAGTGACAGCACTTTCTCTGCTTGCGCAGGATGCCAGAACCAGTACAATGGAGAGCATAAATGCCCCAATCAGTAAGTTTTTCTTAATCATATTCAATTTGTTATTATTAGGATATAGCGATTATTGTAATTTTTTTCCGTTGTTTATGATGTGACGTTTCGATGATTATGATGTGGTATTTTGTTCATTATGATATGGCATTTTGCTATATATTTTACAATAAAGAGACAACCGTAATTCCCGAGCCACCCATCTCCAGGTATTCGTCCCTCATCTGGCCCACTCCTCCTACCGTCTTAAGGTATTTTCTTATCTCCTCCCGCAGGACTCCGTTCCCTTTGCCATGCAGAATCTTCACCTCAGATACACCTAACATCAACGCATCATCAATAAAATGGTTCACGCTGTCCAGGGCCTCTTCCAGCCTTTCACCCCTAATGTCTATTGTTGGTTTAAAGTTGAGTTTTCTTTCTGTCACGCCAAGATCCTGATATGTACTTGTGGTCCTCAGTTGGCTTTTTGCAGCATTCTGATACTCCTTGCCCGATATCCGCTCCACCTTGTCCTTGGCCATCTTGCTCATTATGCTGCCAATAGCAATGTTCACGTCGCCCGAATCTACCCTCAGAATTTCACCAATAAGGTCGCCCCCCTTTATACGAACCTTGTCGCCAACCTTAAGCGGCTCCTGGGCGACTGTCTTTACAAACTCCTTAGCTAAAGCCGGGCTATTAGCTGCATTTTGCTGATTTGTATTCCGCTCACGGTTTCGCTCCTCGCGGCGTTCCTTCCTGCGGACAAGCTGCTCCATCTTGCGGGCAATCATCTCATCATCCGAACTTTGCTTTGCGTCGGCCAGCTCCTTGTTAAACACATCCAGCTGCTTGCGCAGCTCCTTTGTCTTCTCCTTCTCTGCCTGACTCTCGCGAATCTCCTTTATTGTAGTCTCTATTTTTCTGTTGGCATCGGTGAGAATGCGCTTGGCCTCCTCCTTTGCCTCGGCAATTATGCTCTTTTTAAGTGTCTGAATGTCCGACAACTCCTTCTGGTACTTGTCAGTTATATTTTCCAGTGTTCTGTCGGTAGTCTTTATTCTTGCAACCTTCTCCTCCCACATCCTGCGGTTCTTCGCAATCTTCTTAAGGTGCTTCTCCAGATCTACAAAGTCCGACCCTGCTCTCTCTTCGGCAGCCTTTACCACAACCTCCGGCAAACCCATCTTTCTGGCAAGTTCAAAGGCAAAAGAGCTTCCCGGCGTACCAATCTCCAGCTTGAAAAGTGGCTTTATGTTGGCAACATCAAACTGCATCCCCCCGTTTATCACCCCCTTACTGCTGCTCGCATAGAACTTGAGGTTGCTGTAGTGAGTGGTGATAACCCCAAATGCGCCACGTGTCTCAATCTCGTTAAGTATCGCCTCAGCAATTGCTCCACCAGCTGTCGGTTCTGTTCCTGCCCCGAATTCGTCTATAAGCACAAGTGAACGGCTGTCTGCACCGGAGAGTATGTCCCTCATGTTTTTGAGGTGCGAGCTGTATGTACTCAGGTCATTTTCAATTGACTGCTCGTCGCCAATGTCTATGAATATCGAGTGGAATATTCCCAATTCTGAAATTTCGGAGGCTGGTATCAAAAAACCGCACTGCAACATGTATTGAAGCAGACCGACGGTTTTGAGGCAGACCGACTTGCCGCCGGCGTTTGGTCCGGATATTAGCAGTATGTGTTTGTCCCTGCTTAGGTTGAGCGATAGCGGCACTATCTCCCTTCCCTCTCTTTTAAGTGCCGCCTCCAGCAACGGATGCCGGCCCTTTACCAGAACAAGCTCCTGATCTTTGGACAAAATTGGCTTTCCTGCCTGCATAGAGACTGCCAGCAGGGCCTTTGCCCTTATGAAGTCTATTTCGCCCAAAAAGTCTGCTGCTGCAAGAAGCTCAGGCAGATACGGACGTAAAAAATCTGAAAAGGCAGCCAGTATCTTAAGTATCTCACGCTGTTCTGCAAAGTGCAGCTCCCTCACCTGGTTGTTGAGTTCTACAATCTCCATCGGCTCTATGTAGGCGGTCTTGCCCGATGCCGACTCGTCGTATATGAAGCCCGATATCTTTCTTTTGTTTGCTGCGGAGACAGGTATGAGTACCCTGCCGTCCCTCACGGAGACTGTTGCATCCTCTTCGGCCAGCCCCTCGGACTGTGCTTTCTTCAGGATGTTGCTGATTCTCTTTGAGATTGTCCCCTCCTTGTCATGTATCGATTTGCGGATAGTTGCAAGTTCCGGGCTGGCGCTGTCCCTTATCTCACCGAACTTGTCCAGAAGCGACTCAATGCGGCGGGTAATCTCCGGGAAAAGCACAATAGGTTCTACGAGAAGCTTCAGATTCGGATAGAGACCATCTTTTGTGTTTTTGAAGAACGATACAATGGCACGGGTGGTTTCAAGCGACTGCTTGAGTCTGCTTATAGAGAGAACATCGAGATATGCCGATGCTACTTCAAGTTGTTTAAGGAAAGGCAATGTGTCTACAAAACCGGAATCGGGAAATGCCGACTCGAACATGGTTATTACACGCATCTCGTCTGTTTGTGCGAGCCTCTTCTCTATCTCTGAATGTGATGTAAGGAATTCTGCTTCCAGTACCCTGGTTCTGGCCAGTGATGTTGAACATCTGCCCTCTGCCAGCGACCTTATGCGGTCGAACCCCAGTTTCTGCTCCAGTCTCTCTCTGCTTGTCATAATCTCTCTGCTTGTCATTATTTAAGCCTGTGGTTATTTGTATGAGTTCTCAATTGCCAGACGGAGCTCGTTTATACTGTTTATCTTCTTAATTTCGCCGTTCTGCACATACGATATCTGACCGTTCTGTTCAGATACTACAATAACGTTTGCATCGCTCAGCTCCGATATTCCCATTGCCGCCCTGTGCCTCATTCCCAAATGTGCCGGTATATGCGGGTTCTCAGATATTGGCAGGGTGCATCTTGCTGCAACAATTTTGTCGTTTGCTATAACCATCGCCCCGTCGTGAAGCGGCGCATTTTTAAAGAATATGTTCTCTATGAGCCTTCTGCTGATTATTGCGTCAATCCTGTCGCCTGTCTCTATAATGAACTCAAGTGAAGAGCTTTTGGCTATGACAATTAGTGCTCCTGTTTTTTTCTCCGACATTCGCCGGCAGGCGTGCGTCACTTCGTCGAGCAACACGAGCGAGACTCCTTTGTTCTTGATGCCCAGGAAGGCGTTCACAAGCCTCAGCTTTTGCCCGGAGTCCATGTAGCGGGTGCCCAGTCTCAACAGGAACCGTCTGATCTCCTGCTGGAAGACAATTATAAGGGCCAGCACGCCCACACCTATAACCTGACCAAGAATGGCGCTCAGAAGCTCCATTTTTAGTGCCCTCACTATTATCCAGATAAAATAAAAGACAATGATTCCGGTGAATATGTTCAGGGCCGCCGTGCCCCTTATAAGCTTATATGCCTGATAGATAAGCAACCCTACCAGTGTGATATCTATGATATCTATTAACTCTATCTTTATAAAATCGAACATAAACTTGTGCAAACTTACTAAATTATTCAACATACGCGAGTGTAACAATGCTCAGCCGGCACCCCTCCTGCTTTAAAATATGTTGACCGCAGGCCTCTAAAGTCGCTCCGGTTGTAAGAACATCGTCTACCAGAAGTACATGTCTGCCTGTGAATTTTGAACCATTTTTAATGGAAAACGCCTCTGCTACGTTGTCCCACCTGCCAATGGAATCCTTTTTTGTCTGTGTAGATGTAAATTTCTTTCTTCGAAGCACCCTCTCCTCAACCGGCCTACCCATTGCCTTGCTCAAGGCTTCTGCAATTATGGTTGCCTGGTTGTAGCCTCTTTTCCACCTCTTTAACGGGTGCAGGGGCACTGGTACAATTACGTCTATGTCGTTATAAAGGCCACTCTCCAGAAGTCTCTTTGCGAGCATCTCTCCCATGTGTCGCCCCAGACCTTTGCAGCCGTTGTACTTGAATGCGTGTAGTATCTTTCTGTAGGGGCTCTCCTCTCTGTATATGAGAAGCGAAGCTGCCCTTTCAATGTGCAACCTGCCCCAGAAGCATACCTCTGCGGGGTTGTTTGGCCATGACCAGAAGAAGGAGAACGGAAGGTCGGCAAGGCAGCTTAAACAAAGATATCTCTCCCTCCTCAACAATAATCTCCCACACACCGGACACACCCTTGGAAAAAGCAAATCCAAAATGGCCATTACATACCGTTATTATTTTATCAGATTTATACTTGCCGCGCTCTTTACCTGAAGGTCGTTTCTGAGAATGCTCTCAACTCTTCCTCTCTGGTAATAGTATCTGTTCACAATCTCCTCCTCGAGCAGCGATTTTATCTCTGTCGCATTTCTCTTCAACACATCCTCCTTGCTCAGCTTCACCCTCTTTTCGAGTGCATCTATCTCTCCCTTGAAGTCGTTGTATAACCCCTCTCTCTTTGTTGTAGCTATGAATTTGTCCATGTCAACATCCGATGCGGTTCTGCTGTCAAACTCCTTTTGCGCAGCGAATTTCACAAAATCCTCGTACTCTGCTGCGGTAAGTTCGAACTTGCCGGCGGGGGCGATTGTAAGGTGATCCTTAAAGTAACCGATTGAATATTCATGTAGAATCTCTCCATACACCAGCGAAAGTGCCGGTCTTGAGAATATCTGCTGTGGCAGTGTTACGTCAGGAGCTATGCCCCCGCCGTCATAAACTGTTCTCCCTTTTGCTGTCTTGAACGGCTTCATCAATGAGTCAGGAATTGCTCCTACGCTGCCGTCCTCGTTTCTGGTGTTGTAGTCAATCGCCTGTACGCATCTGCCGCTTGGTGTATAGTACTTTGCTGTTGTGAGTTTGATTTTGTTGTTGAAACCCACGTCCCTTATAGACTGAACCAACCCTTTGCCAAATGTGCGTGTTCCTGCAATTGTTGCTCTGTCAAGGTCCTGCATCGCTCCTGCTACTATCTCCGATGATGACGCCGAAGACGAGTTAACGAGTACCACCAACGGTAGTTGTGTGTCCACAGGTTCATCTTTTGTATAGTAAATCATGTCGGCCTGTCTTACCCTACCCAATGCCGACACTACTTTTGTCCCCTTTGGCACAAACAGCGACACCAGGTTGACGGCCTCGTCAAGTAGTCCTCCGCCGTTGCCTCTCAGGTCGATTATCAGCTTTTTGAGGGTTCCTTTGCTCTTTAGCGCCAGGAGCTCTCTCTTTACGTCTTTGGCTCCACCCATGGTAAAACCTGTTACCCGTATATAACCGAGTGTGTCATTTATCATTCCGCTGTAGGCTACGTCCGGGAAGTGTATCTTATCGCGTACAACCTTGAAGTTTACCGTGTCGCCCCCTCTGAGCTTCTTGATTACAAAGCTCACCGATGTTCCGGGGATGCCTTTCATCTTTGCGCTGCAAGAATCCACGATCATTAAAGCTGTGGAGAGGTTGTCTATTTTAAGTATTACGTCTCCTGCCACTATTCCTGCCTTGGCTGCCGGAGAATTTTCCGTAACCTCCGATATCAGAACTCCTGTGCCTGATTTTCTGATGATTGCACCAATTCCTCCGTACGATCCTGTGGTCATTAGTTCGATACTCTCATTGTCCTCTTCCGGAATAAACACAGTGTATGGGTCAAGCGACTCAAGCATTGCCTCTATGGCGGTTGTTATAAGTTTGTCTATCTTGATGCTGTCTACGTAAAACATGGAGAGTTCTCTCAGTACCGAGAACTGGACGTCGAGGCTTTTGCCTGTCTTGAACTCTTTCGTCTGTGAGAAAGCAGGGGCTATTATGGTGAGGACCAGAATGGTAACGATGATTTTTACTATTTTGTTCATTTTATGGTAATTATAATATCAGTTTACAAAAATAAAGTTTTAGTATCTTTGATGCAATATTGTTTTTATGGAAATTATTTTTGCCACGTCAAACAGGCACAAGCTGGAGGAGGCCCAGGCGATACTGGGAAAGGGTTTCAAGCTCATTTCGCCACGCGATTTGAACCTTTATGATGACATTCCAGAAGACGCAGACACACTGGAGGGCAATGCGCTTCTTAAGGCTCAGTATATCTGGGACAGGTTTCATCTGCCTTGTTTTGCCGACGATACCGGGCTCGAGGTTGATGCTTTGGGCGGGGCTCCGGGTGTATATTCGGCCAGATATGCCGGCGAGGAGCAAAATTTCCTTAACAATACTAACAAACTACTCAAAGAACTTTCCGGTATAAAGCAACGCGGTGCAAGGTTCAGGACCGTTGTTGCTCTTATAATCGACGGCAATATTAACTATTTTGACGGAGTTCTCAATGGAACAATTGCCGAGGGTCCGTCCGGTTTTGGTGGTTTTGGCTACGATCCGGTGTTTATTCCAGATGGTTACACAATCACTCTTGCTGAACTCTCCCCTGTCCAAAAGAATTTAATCTCTCACAGAGGCTTGTCTATGAGCAAGTTGTCTGACTTTCTCCACAAAAACCGTTCAGTCGACACTCTTCCCCTCAACAACGCCTCTCTCAACAACGCCTCTCTCAAGAAAACCTCTCTCAAGAAAACCTGACATGTCCCAAAAACTCCAGATAATAGTTTTGCATACTATCAAGTACAGAGACTCGAGCCTGATTGTGCAGGGCTACTCAAATCTTGGTGGCCGGCAAAGCTTCGTCGTAAGGACAGGGAAGGGTTCCAAAAACTATGCCGCCCTTGCTCAGCTACATCCGTTAGGCATTATTGACGCTGAACTGGTTGCCGGCTCATGGGGCGATATGGCTACCATCAAGGAGTATACGCCTGCATACAAGCTGGCGGAGATTCGTACCAACCTTCATAAGAGTTCCATTGCAATCTTTATCAGTGAACTTATTTACAGGACAGTCAGGGAGGTTGAGCAGAATGATGAGTTATTCAACTTTATAAAGCGTTCGGTGCTTCAGCTGGAAACTCTAGAGAGTGGGGTTGCCAACTTTCATGCTTACTTTATTGTAGAGTTGTGCCGACAGATAGGATACACGCCTGAGGATAACTATTCTGAAAGTGATCCTCTCTTCGATATTCTCACAGCAAGCTTTACAAATTTACCAACTTTGGCAGATCTTAGTCTTTCTTTGAGGAGTTCTTTTATTCTGGCAGCAATTTTGAATACAAAACCTGAGTATCTTTGCACCCTCAAAATAAACGGAAACGAGAGATACGTTTTTATAAAAGATATGATAAAATTCCTTAACCACCACATCGGGTACCCTGTAGAAATCCGCTCTCTCGATGTTCTGCACGAGGTTTTTGAGTAGCAAACATACAGATAACAGAAAACACTAAAATGTCTATAACGACAAAATTATTTGGTCAAATATCGAAGGGTCGCCTGAAACTCCTGGAAAAAAGCAGGTACACCCCGGAAGTTTTCCAGGCCGACTGGTTCAGGGAGCTTATTTTGTCGGGCTCCGAAACCTCTTTCGGCAAGGAACATAACTTTGGTGCAATTGAAACCATAGGTGATTTCCAGAAGTTGGTGCCTCTTCGCGATTATGATGCGTTTGAACCTTATATAGAGAGACTTAGGGGCGGTGAGGATTATGTCCTCTGGAACAAAAAGGTTAAGTGGTTTGCAAAATCTAGCGGCACCAGCAACTCAAAAAGCAAGTTTATCCCTATTACTGATGACTCTTTAAATCTCTGCCACTTCGAGGGTATGAAGAAGATGTTGGCAAGCTATATAGATACTACTCCCGGTTCTCAGATTTTTGACGGAAAGGCTCTCACTCTTGGGGGAAGTTCCAAAATAGATGAAAAAGGTGGCGGCAACAGCTATTATGGCGACCTGTCGGCCATCATGCTAAAGAACTCTCCACTCTGGGTTGAGTTAAGACGTGTTCCTGAGCGTTCTGTCGCTCTTATTCCTGACTTTGAGGAGAAAATGGAGAAGATTTGTCGCTCGGTCTATAACCAGAATGTTACAAATTTTTCCGGAGTTCCTTCATGGAACCTTGTGTTGATGAATAAGATACTGGAGTATTCCGGCAAGGACGACCTAACTGAGATATGGCCTAACCTCGAACTCTTTATGCATGGAGGTATCAACTTTGAGCCTTACCGCGAAAGTTATAAAAGACTCATTCCTAAAGCAGACATGAATTACCGCGAAAACTACAACGCCTCAGAAGGGTTCTTTGGTTTTCAGGACGACCCTGCCGACGAATCAATTTTGCTTCTGTCAAACAATGGTATATTCTATGAATTTATACCTATGGACCTGCTTGACGATGCTCTCGATGGCAGCTATACCTCTTTTGAAACCATGGAAAGTGTGCAGAAAGATGTGAATTACGCAATGGTAATAACAACTAATGGTGGCTTGTGGAGATACCTCCTGGGCGACTGTGTGTCATTCCCATCGCTCAAACCTCACAAGATTGTCATAACCGGGCGCACACAACTCTTCATAAACGCCTTTGGCGAAGAGTTGATGATCAACAACGCCGAACGAGCTCTGGCGAAAACCTGCGAAGAGGACAGCTCAGTTGTGGTTTCTAATTACACAGTCGCACCACTCTTTATGGAAGGTTCCGGAAAGGGCTCCCACCAGTGGCTCATAGAATTTTCCACACCCCCTGCCAGCATCGAGGCCTTTGCCGACCTTCTCGACAAAAATATCTGTCAGCTAAACTCCGACTACGAAGCCAAACGTTCTAAAAACGCCACCATGAAGCGCCTCACCATCACCGCCTTACCAGAAGGCACCTTCTACCAATGGATGAGCGACCGCGGCAAACTTGGCGGCCAGAACAAAGTCCCCCGCCTCTACAACAAACGCGACTACGTAGAGCAGCTGCTGGCGATGAAGTAGACCTTGCCACAGTTTTTTGCAACTACCTATTTGTCAGATATAAGCGGACCTCATTTGTTTCTGTTATTGATTGTGTTGATTGGAAAACTCTGTTGACACTGGCAGATCGACAAGGAAACTTCAAGGAAGATTTTTTATCATATATTTGCACCACAATACCCCATTACCCCATTACCCCATTACCCCATTAGCACATTAGCACATTAGCATGATCAACCCCAACAAGATATTCGAAATCAATTCTCCCGACCAGTTTGAAACTGTCGCGGTGGAGATTTTCAGGTTTCAGGCTGAGCATTGCGAACCTTACAAAAGGTATCTTTCGCTATTGGGCACCGACGTCTGCAAAGTTGTCGGTATAAATGAGATACCTTTCTTTCCGATACAGTTTTTCAAGACAGAAAATGTAATTTGCGACAGAAGAGGTGTTTGCGGCACACATTTTAATTCAGAGCACATTACAAAGTCTGAACAAAATAAGAAGCCTGATCAAAATACAATATCTGACCAAATTTTAGCTCCCTACCAAAGTGTAAACGCACAAGAAGTGCTCCCTCAGAAAATATTCACCAGCAGCGCAACCACCGGGATGACCCCTTCGAGACATCCGATTGTAGACTTATCGATATATGAGAGAAGCTTTTCAGACGGATTCCGGCTTCAGTACGGCAATCCTTCGGAATATGCCATCCTTGCCCTTTTACCGTCATACCTGGAACGCGCAGGTTCCTCGCTTGTCTATATGACCGAAAGCCTCATGAAGCAGTCGGCAAATCCTAACAATGGCTACTATCTTTACAACCATACAGATCTTTATGATATGCTTTACAGGCTAAGGGCCGACGGACAGAAGACCATTCTCATAGGGGTAAGTTTTGCTCTTCTGGACTTTATATCCGCGCTTAAACTGGAAACAGGGCATAGACCAGAGTTCCCGGATTTGATAGTTGTGGAGACCGGCGGCATGAAGGGACGGGGCGAGGAGCTATCGCGGGAAGAGCTGCATAGTAGGCTGAAGGAGGGTTTTGGTGTTGACAAAATTCACTCAGAATACGGGATGGCCGAACTTCTTTCACAGGCATGGTCCAAGGGCGATAGTCTTTTCTTCACCCCTCCATGGATGAAGATCCTTATCCGAGACCTCAACAACCCATTCCACCTTTTGTCAGACGGCGAAAGAGGGGGAAATGACAGCAAAAGAGGCGGTATCAACATAATAGACCTCGCAAACGTATACTCCTGCTCATTTATTGAAACAGAAGACATGGGCATGACCAGTTCCGACGGTGGGTTCAAAATATTCGGACGAATCAAAAACTCAGAACTCAGGGGATGCAATTTTCTAATTTGCTAATATGCGAATGTGCGAATACCGGAATGGGTTCTGCCAGAATCTCTGCCAGAGGTTTAGTACTTTCTTGATTTACAAATACTTGAAAAATGGTCTGAGAATCAAGCAAATATGCAATATGCAGATTATCTGATAACTAAAAGCTGTTTTTTGTCAGAGTAGTTGGCAAAAAATAAATTAGTAGACGAATATGTATAGCCAGACTCACCTATCCCTGCACGAGACTTTAATACGTACTGATAATGTTGCACTCTACCATGTGGGAAACTTCAGATTCTCAGTGTAATCCTATGTGAAATGAATGCGTCGACAATTTCCCCCTATTTACGCGCCAGCGGCCTCCACTATTCCCCCATTAGCACATTAGCAAATCAGCACATTAGCACATTAGCACATTAGCAAATTACCCCTGAATCCCTTTAATCACATTCTCGATTCTCTTTTCCAGTTCGGTGGCTTTTGCTGCCTCGCCCCTGTTCTTAAGAATTTCTGACAGATGGAAGATGTAAGCAACGTTCTGCTCAATATCGGAAACCGATAAGAACTGAGCACCATACTTCTTTGAGAAGAGGGTTATTCCGTCAAATGTTTCGTCAAGAAACGCATCCATAAGAGAAAAACCTTTCTCTTTTTCACCAGCCAGCAGATAGATGTCTATTGCCTCCATTACAGAAAATTCGTTAAGCGAAGACATTGTAGAACAGTTCAATGGCAGCTGGCTCGGAATCGCCACCTCTTGCATGCGGTCAAGAACCTCAACGGCCTCTTTGAACTTACCCTTAAGAGCAAGCGATCTTGCTGCCTGTGTATGTAAGTTTCTGACAGACATTACAGCATTGAAAGTAAGCAAGTTCTGATAATCAACATTTATTGTAGGATCGTTAAGGTTGCCCCAGCGATAAACGGTCATAAGTCTTTTGTACAGGTTCTCTGCATTAACTCTTCCAGGATTACCCACAGATGTCTTGCTCTTGATTGGCACAAACTTGTAAGCAAAGCCGTCATATTCCAGATACTCCTTAATTCCTATTTCAAGGTCACCACCCATGGCCACAAAATATATTGGCCTGTCCCATTTGTAGTTTGCCAACAAATCAAGAACCATCATTTCGGTTTTGGTAATAACTCTCTTCCCTTCCGGAATAGTCAGTTCGATAGAGTCAGGAACAGAATCTGCAGCCGATATTATACCACAAGCAATTGCATTCTGAACGTTTACCGGAAGAATCAGCTTTCTTGAAGCAAAGAAACTGTAGCTCTTACCATTCTCTGCCTTCATCTTTGCGTCAGGGTTCGAAATAAGGTCAATTACAGCCTTAATAGGGACCGGCTTGTTGAGCCTGTCCACAATCTGAACCATGTCGTTGGTTCCATACAGGTAGTCCTTTTTAGGAATCGATAATGGAAGAGGTTTGGAGTCGTACACCTGATACTTCATCTGGTCTATGTACCAGTCAGTTCCAAGAAGCGAGGTGTTCATGATGCGGACATCTGTCCTCACCCCTTCCACCTCCTGAATGTACCATAGAGGGAATGTATCGTTGTCGCCGTGAGTCACCAGAATGGCCTGCGGGTCACAACTGTTAAGATAGTTGTAAGCAAGGTCACGGGCAGTGTACCGGTTGCTGCGGTCGTGGTCGTCCCAGTTTTCTCCGGCCATCTGAAAAGGCACAACCAGACATATAGTTCCCACACCCACTGCGGCAACGTTAGCTGGTAGTTTCGCCCGGTTCTTCATGAAATCGTAGACCGCCATAACTCCAAGGCCCACCCATATTGCAAATGCATAGAACGACCCCGCATAGGCATAGTCCCTCTCGCGAGGCTGGAAAGGAGGCTGGTTTAGGTAGAGAACAATGGCAACTCCAGTCATCAGGAAAAGCAGCATTGTAACCCACCAGTTTCGTTTGTCTTTGCCAAGCTGAAAGAACAATCCGAAAATGCCCAGCAGCAGAGGAAGCATATAGTAGTGGTTCTTTGCCTTGTTGTTCACGATATAATCGGGCCCTTCGCGCTGGTCGCCCAACCTTGCCCTGTCTAAAAATCCGATTCCCGACTCCCAGTTACCCCTGAAAATTTCACCTGGAGTAGTAGAATGAATGTCATTCTGACGCCCTGCGAAGTTCCACATAAAGTATCTGAAGTACATCCAGTCTAGTTGATAACCAAAGAAATAAGCCAGGTTGTCGCTAAAAAGCGGCATCTTCTGATCCGATCCCACAATCGACCTCCCTCTGCCCTCAGTATATCTCTGGTAAAATTTGACATGTTCATCTGACGCGCTCCACATCCTTGGGAAAAGCATTTTTGCATCAGAAGCATATACGGCCCTTATCGGTCCCGGTACCTTCTGGTACTTGTCGCCCAGTCTTGCATAATATTCGTCCTGAACAATATCATAAGGCGAAGCATATGTCTCTCCGTAAACAAGAGGATTGCTGCCATACTGTTCGCGTCCGAGATATCTTACAAGCGTAAACGGATTATCGGGCGAGTATTCGTTTGTAGGGGTGTTTGCCGACGATCTGATAACTACAACGGAGTAAGCCGAATAGCCTATCACTATCATCATGAAACAGTACATTATTGTGTTAAGCAGCACCTTTCCCTTTTTATAGGAGTACCATATCGCAAATAAGGTGGCTGCCAGTATAACCAGCATGAAGAATGTTGCTCCTGAGTTGAACGGCAATCCAAAAACATTTACGAACAGAAGATCGAAGTACGATGCAATTTTTGGAAGGTAAGGTATAATTCCAAACAGGATTATAGCTATCAAAGCTGCAGACATTAGAAATACGTAGAAGCTCCTTTTAACCGTAACATCGTATTTTTTATAGTAGTATATGAAAACTAGTGCTGGTATTGCAAGCAGGTTAAGAAGGTGAACACCTATTGAGAGTCCCATAAGGAAGGCGATAAGTATTATCCATCTGTTTGCATATGGCTGGTCTGCCTGCTCTTCCCATTTAAGCATTGCCCAGAACACCGCCGCCGTAAAGAGCGACGACATTGCATAAACCTCTCCCTCCACTGCCGAAAACCAGAATGTGTCGGAAAATGTATAAACCAAAGCTCCTACAAGACCCGATGCCAATATTGTTATTGCACCGGCTAGTGTTTGTTCCTTTGATGTTTTCTCCGAAATTCTCCTTGCAAGGTGAGTGATTGTCCAGAAGAGGAACATGATTGTAAACGCAGAACACATTGCGCTCATTGCATTCACCATCATTGCAGCGTTGTCTTTGTCTGCAAACAGTGTAAAGAATCTTGCTATTACCTGGAAAACCGGATTTCCCGGCGGGTGGCCCACTTCCAGTTTGTATGACGAAGCAATAAACTCGCCGCAATCCCAGAAACTGGTTGTCGGCTCAATTGTAGATAGATAGACTACCGAGGAGATAATGAGAACCAGTATACCTAGCAGGGTATCCAACAGTTTGAATTTCTTCTGTTCCATTTGTGTATTTTTCTGACTTTAATGAGAATATTAGGCAAAGATACTATTTTGAATTTTTCTACATAACTTTGCAGCAAAATTATTACAATGGCGGAGAACGATTGGAAAAGCAGACTTGGAGTAGTCTACTCTACAAATCCTGATTTCGGATATCAGGCTGAGGAGGGCGATATGACAAGTGATACTCTTCCTACCGACAAGCAACGTCTCATTGTATCAATTGACCGCAAGCACAGGGCGGGTAAACAGGTTACTCTGGTTTCCGGATTCGTTGGCAGAGAAGAAGATCTGGCAGATCTTGCAAAAATTCTTAAAAGCAAATGTGGTGTAGGCGGTACTTTAAAGGATGGAGAAGTACTTATTCAGGGCGATTTCAGAGATAGAGTTATAAGCATTTTACAGACATTGGGTTATAAAGCAAAGAGGGGAAACTGATGATTATTAATGATACCCTTTACATTACCGACAGCCTTTCGTGCAAGTATATTCTTGTAGATCTGGATACATCGCAGCAGCAGGTATTTCTGCCTGTGGACAATCTTTTTGGGCATCAGACTCTCACAAAGGTTACCGCATCCCCGGCGTCACATGTTTCTGCCGGTTATAAGCAGAATGATGAGATTCTCTCTACACTAGTACTTGCCTTTTTTATAATAATGGTAATCTTCTCCCGGGAGATTATTAATGTATTGCCTGCTGCCCTCAACTCTCTTTTTAGCCTGAAAAACCATTACAAACTGGAGGAAAAACTTGCTCTTTCCGGTCAGAGAAATGTGGTGACAGCAATTTCTGCCCTCTATTTTCCTGTTTTACTCACTTTAATGAACAGTAATTATCTTTTTGATTCATTTGAATTGCTCCCCCAATACTTTCTCCTTCTGTGTATTTTATCTCTTTTTGCCTTATGGCTTGTAAGGAAGGGTATCTACGATTTATTATCGTGGCTTACAAAAGACAAGAATACTTTCAAATTAATAGAGAGAATAGGGTACAATCATATGATAATTTCTGTTATTTTCTCTTTACCTGCAATTTTACTCAGATTTTTTTGGCCTGAAACTGACGCCTCTTCTATTTTGATTGTACTGCTAATTAGCATTTTATTCGTTTTTTTAATTTATTTAGTGAGGGGGTATCAAATAATTATTTCACATCGCTATTCACATTTTTTTTATATTTTGTATCTTTGCTGCATTGAACTGTTACCAATCGCACTAATATCGAATTTTATACTCTCTTACTAAGACTATGAAAATTAAAAAGATACTGATCTCTCAACCCGCTCCGACTAATGGATCTCCCTATACAGAACTTATTTCAAAGTATAAGCTTAACATAGATTTCGTCCCTTTTTTCAAGGTTGAAGCTCTTCAGGCAAAGGAGTTCCGCCTGCAAAAAGTGAACATTCTGGAATATTCGGCTGTTGTTTTTACCTCCAGGACATCAATAGATGCTTTCTTTAAAATATGTGAGGAACTAAGGATAGCTGTACCTGAGACAATGAAGTATTTCTGTGTTTCTGAGGCTATTGCACTTTATCTGCAGAAATATATTGTCTACAGGAAGAGGAAAATCTTCTTTGGAAGCGGCACAAATGCCTCAATTATTGAGACTATTGGTTCTAAACATAAAACTGAACATTTTCTTATCTGTGTAGCAGATAGTTGCAAGGCTGACATTAATAAGTTTTTTGTAAAAGCTAAATTAAAGCACACAAGTGCAGTTTTCGTAAAGACTGTTCACAGCAATATTACCAACATAGATATTTCTGCTTACGATATGCTCGTTTTCTACAGCCCTTCCGATATCAAATCGTTGCAGGAAAATTTCCCCGAATTCAAACAAAACGACATCCAATTTGCAACCTTCGGGCCTGCCACTCTTAAGGCTCTCAAAACCGCAAAATTAACATCAACAGTAGTAGCTCCCACCCCGGAAGCCCCCTCAATTGCCAAAGCACTGTCAAACTTCTTTGAGCAAAAGTAACCGGACATATGAAATGGAAAAGCCATCCAAGCCCAATGATTTATCCGAAGCCTCTTCAACAGAAGTCGTTCCTCATCATTTGCCCATAAAAATTTCAACCAGGTTTCCCAAAGAAGAAAAGCTGACCTCTATAATAAGAATTCAGGAGATTTTTGACAAAGGAACGGTTCTGTTTATCCATCCCATTAAAATATACTACTTGTCTAATGATTGCACCTATAACAGGGTTTTGATTACAGTACCCAAACGACTTCATAAAAAGGCTGTCTCCAGAAACCTCCTTAAACGACGGATTCGGGAAGCCTATCGTCTTAATAAGGGCGTTCAACAGATACATATACCCGCTCCCACTTTTGTCGACATAAATATCGTATATATCAGCGGCGATATAATGGAATTTAAGCCACTAAACAACAAAATATCAAATGCACTTGCAAAAATGCAAAAAAACATCAACATGGCTGCAAAACCTAATGATGCACCTGCTAAACGCACTTGAACTAGCAGCAGGTCTGGTAATCAGGGTCTTGAAATGGACACTTTCCCTCCTTTTCCTGATCTTGATCAGGTTTTATCAGTATGTAATCTCACCACTGAAACCCCCATCTTGCCGCTACACCCCAACTTGCTCTTCCTACGCAATAGAAGCCATTAAAAAACATGGTCCCTTCAAAGGGTTCTACCTGGCAGTCAGACGCATTTCACGCTGTCACCCGTGGGGTGGCCACGGCTACGACCCTGTTCCATAAGCAGCAAAATCTACCCGCCTGCCTATTGCCTAATGCCCAATGCCCATTGCCCATTGCCTATTGCCCAATGCCTATTACCTAATGCCCATTCCCCTCTATCCCAAATCGTTTGTAGACTTTTTCTTTGTTTGGTTCATCTTTGGCGAGTGCCATAACCTCCTGACGGGAGATTTGAGTGAGGTCCAGAAGCACCAGCCCATCAACACAATAGTTGAAGTCAGGGTCTACATTGAACCTTATCATTTTTGAATTTATCTTAAGGTACTTCTTAACGAGTGTCGGAAGTCTGTATTCGTTGTTGCTCAAGCGGAGAAGGTAACGGTCAAATTTTTCTATGCTATCCATCTTGTTTTGCATCAGATCGTCCACATAAACACGCAGATAGTCAGGAAAGAATGGGTTACGGGGAGTTACCATATTTTCCATCTCCTTTATTGAGTGATATTTCTCCAGATAATAGATCATCAGGCTCCTGTAGAATTTTGGATACCACGAGCTTATGCTTACCGGTCCAAGCAGATACCTTACCTCGTTGTTGTTGAGAACGGAGTAGAAGAGCCCCTTGATTAAAAGAACCAGAGGAAGTGCCTCCTTCTGATAATCAAGGACAACAAACGAACGACCCAGCTCAATAGATTGGGAAAGAACTTTTAAGAAAGGTTTTTCATAACTGAAAAGCGAGTTGGTATACATACCCTTTATACCCTTCTTGTCTATGATCTCTTTGCCAAAACCCAGCCGGTATGCCCCGACCAATCGTGTTTTCTGCTTATCCCAAAGAATTAGGTGCTTGTAGTATTCGTCGTATTCGTCCAGGTCCAGCGGACGTCCTGTACCCTCACCCACTGCCCTGAATGCCTCCTCCCTTCTCCTACCCAGCTCGTGCATCATAAGAGGGATAGATTTGTAATCGGCCAGATAACAACTATAGTGTCCGGTAGTGAATAACAGTTTGTTAGGCGGAAGTGAGTTTATCTCCTTCTGCAAAGCCCTGCGGTTTTTTGGCAGAGCAATAGGTACTGAACCGCTGTTGGCAACCTCTTTTTTCTCCTCCTTGATATTTGCCTCAAGAGCATATGTGCGAGATCTCAAAAAAAGACCCAGTGTCTTGAGATCTTCATATTCCGACATTTCATTTACGGTGATAGGCTTGCCTATTCTCACCTTGATGGTTTTTCCCCCTTTATTGAGAAGTTCCCGTGGCAATCTTACTGTTCTGAGTACTGGATGAAGCTTGCCCAACCAGTGGAAAAAGTTAGAGTTGCCTCCATGACAGTAGACAGGAACCACAGGCACACCTGAGTTTTTTATCAGTTTTATTATTGCTGGCTGCCACTCCTTGTCCTGTATAATGGAAGTACCGTAATTGGTAGATACCTCTCCAGCAGGAAACAGGCCAAGACACCCACCTTTACTCAGATTATCAGTCGCCATCCTGAGGCCGGCAAAACTTCTGGAGAGCCCCGGTTTGTCGGAAAAAGGATTCACCGGAAAAAAGAAGTCCTTTAAATTTGGAATGTGCGAGAGTATGAAATTTGAGATTACCTTGATATCTGGTCTGACAGAGCTGAAGATGTTGAGAAGAATAATGCCGTCCACTCCTCCGTAGGGATGGTTGGCAACAAAGATAAAAGGGCCGTCCTGAGGAATGTTTTCAAACTCCTTGTCGTCAATTTCGAACCTGATATTGAACTCCTTGAGAAGTGCGGAGGTGAACTCCCTCCCTTTGTGCTGGGCACATTTGCTGTATTTCTTGTTTATCTTGTTGAAACCAAGAATATATGAAATCAAAGGGGCCAGCATATCGCCTGAAAATCCCTTTAATCTTATTGCATTTTTTATGTCCTGCTTGGTTACAACTTTAGTCTGCATACTAATTGACAAATATAGGATAATTGTTACTTTTACAAAAAATAAATCATGAATTTAAGATTCCGGGAATGGATAAAACTACTCCCAGCCCAACCGGGAGTGTATCGTTTTTTAAACAAAGAGGGTACTATCATATATATCGGAAAGGCGAAAAATCTAAGGAACAGGGTTTCGCAGTATTTTCAGACACCTGAGTCACTGACGGTGAAGACCAGAGTGATGGTTTCAAAAATTGAGAATATTGAGCACACGATTGTTGAAAGCGAAGAGGATGCACTGCTTCTTGAAAATAATCTTATAAAAAAACATCAGCCCAGGTATAATGTAATGCTAAAGGACAGCAAGACCTATCCCTGGATATGCATTAAAAATGAACCATTCCCCCGCGTTTTTATCACTAGAAAATATGTGAGGGATGGATCTGTTTACTTTGGTCCGTACAGCTCAGCATCATATGCATACAATCTAATTGAACTCATCAACTCGATTTTCTATCTGAGAACCTGCAAGCTTTCCCTTACAGACGATAATATAAAAAGCAAAGGGTTCCGTCCCTGCCTCAACTATCACATTGGCAAATGCAAGGCACCATGCATAGGAGCATATAATGCAACGGAATACCATCATCAGATTGAAAGTATAAAATCTATCCTCAAGGGCGAGTCGGCTGAGATAATGAAGGAGTTCAAAGTTGCCATGCTGCTTGCTGCCAAAGATTTACGATTTGAAGAGGCTCAGTTGTACAAAGAGAGAATTGAGCTCATAGGCCGACATTACAGCAAATCGTTGGTTGTCAGCCAGACAATTACAAATGTAGATGTTTTCACCCTGGCTTTCGAGAACAACTTTGCCTTTGGAAACTACATGCGGGTGGTAAACGGATGCATCATACAATCTGTTAACCTGGAGTTTAAAATGCCTATCGAAGAGGAGCAATCTACAATACTAAGCCTTTTCATTGGCGAGATACGGTCAAAGTTCGGTGAGCTCTCAAACGAGATTCTTGTGCAGTTTATGCCTGAGGATATTTTCAATGTAAAGAACATCCACATACCCCAGAGAGGTGATAAGCTAAGTCTGCTGGAGCTGAGTCTGAAAAACGCAAAGTTCTTCAAGCTGGAAAAACTCAAACAGGAGGAGACACTGCGGCCGGAAGAGCATAAGAACAGGATAATGACAGCTCTTCAGAGAGATCTTGAACTCCCGGAACCTCCCGTGCACATTGAGTGTTTCGATAACTCAAATATTCAGGGCAAGTTTGCCGTTGCTGCATGTGTAGTTTTTAAAAACGGAATTCCTTCAAAAAGCGACTACCGCCACTTCAACATAAAGCGTGTTGTTGGAGCCAACGATTTTGCAACAATGAAGGAGGTTATAAACCGAAGATACTCAAGGCTTCTGTTAGAAAAAGAAGAGTTGCCTCAGCTGATAGTTGTAGACGGAGGAAGGGGTCAGCTTAACTTTGCCTATGAAGCCCTGCAGGAGCTTGGACTTAACAAGACAATCAAGATTATAGGAATTGCCAAGAGGCTGGAGGAGCTAATAATTCCCGGTGACCCTCATCCTCTATTCCTCGACAAAAACTCTGCATCGTTAAGGGTGATAATGAACCTGCGCGACGAAGCGCACCGTTTTGGTATTGGACATCATAGAAACCAACGAAGCAAGGCACAGACCGAATCGGAACTCAGATCAATAAAGGGAATCGGCGAAAAGACAGAGCAGAAGCTTCTATCGCGGTACAAGAGTCTCAAGTCTGTCAGAAAGGCACCTTATGAGGATATCAAAGCGTTGGTCGGTGTAAAAGCTGCTGAAATTATAAAAAACTATTTTTTGGAAGACAAGTGAATCCAGGTGTACCAGCCGTTAAGCGAATTTGCAAGGTAGAATATCCACATAATAACCATAAGCATAGAGTGTGCATCGCCTCTTAAGAATGCAATTATCCACATTATCACGCTTATAATGTTCACAACAACCCAGAGAGACCATTGTTCCATATATGTCCTAACCATCAGATACATGGCAATTACTGAGAGCACCGTAGTGGCCGAATCCTTGTAAGGCTGAGGGTCTTCGAACTTGTCAAGTATAAAACCAACTATCGCAACCATTGCAACGGAGAAGAGAATAAGAATAATTCTCTGACTTGTATTCATTGTTTTTGAAGTGACTGTAACAGAGTCGTTTGCTTCTCTCTTTTTTATCCAGTTGAACCAGCCGACAAATTGCATGGGTACATAGTAGGCGGCATTCAGTACTGCATCGCCGTAGAGCTCAGACTTAAAGGATATATATGCATACAGAGATACATTAACCAAACCGAATATGTAGTTGAGTATGTTACCCCGGGCGACCATAACAACGCAAATTACCCCGCTCACTGCAGCTACAGAACCAATGAAATCTATCTCCTTCTGTAACACCGAATAGACAATATTCAGAACCACTATTCCTGTTATCAGAAACCAGTCGAACGGCTTTAGAGTGTTTATTTTTTTAAAGTGTTGCATTACATTGGCAGTTTAAACAAGAACTGATATAAGTTAAGCCCCTCTTTTGTCCTTGCATATCTTACACCCGCAGAAAGCGGCAGATATATGTTGAGAATATTGAAATCCAGAAGCAGGTCGGTGCCTGCCGACAACATGTGTGTATCTTCCTGAGCACCCTGATTGTAGGCCCAGTCCACAAACGGAATCACTTTCAGTCTCTTGAAATATATAAGGCTGGATATGCTTACATCGCCGAGATAAACAGGAAAGGCATAGTCGGCAGATAAAGCGACAAAGTTTTTTCCATAGAGTTGGTCATAGCCCCTTGGCGAACTTGCCAGATTCGAAAAAAGATAGTTTTTATCTCTGTAGTTTTGCATCTGGTGTACAAAAGAGAGTCTAAGGCCGTGGTTTGCCAGAATTCCCGGCAGGTATGCGTAAATATTAGAATATATGAGAGAGCCGAAGTTCTCCTCTGAAAACGGCATGCTGTTCATCTGGAAAACAACTCCCAGCCCCCATTTTGGAAAAATATCCCTTCTTGAACTGTTGAGTATGTTATAATAGTGAAGACCAAAGGAGAGATACTGGTAATCTCTGTATCTGCCACTGTTTACAGAATAATAGGAGTCGTTGCTGTACTTCCATAAAAGCTTGGGGATAAGCCCTCTGTCCCAACCCCCGCTGCTGAAGTTCAAGGGTAGGTAAAAAAGAAAGGAGGTGGAAAAATAGGATGAGTTTAGTACTGGCGTTACTATCTGTATTTTTTCTCCGTGAATATCCCTCATAAGGCGAATTTCATTGCTGCTCCTCTCATTATAGTCTACCTTAACATCAATCACAGGATATAGCCCGCTGTATGTGAACTTAAGGTGACCGGCATGAAATCCGTTCGCGTAAGAGTATGCAAGCATGGCAGTTGCTGTGCTAAGCGTGTTCTGTGAGTATACTGTAACTCCAGGCGAGAGTATTTCATAAAAGTTCGAGTAAGAAATGTTCTTTATCTTGTCTACATTATAATAAAATGGAGCCCAAGAGTGTGGGCGGAAGAGGTTTGCTATTTTACTGTATGGTTTTGACTCGTATTTTCTGTTGGTTCTTACATTTACTGTATCTATCGAATATCCTGCAACCTGCGAGAGAATGTCTGCTTCGTGATATTTGTACTTGTTTTCAAATGTTGCGGGTTGCCAGAGAAGATTGTCCAGCCCGGCCGATACTGCTCTATATCCATCCTTGTCATATTCAGAGTAGTAAAGTGTCTGTTCTTTATCATCTACATCAGGAGCAAATGCTCCGAATCTTGAATTTGTTAGCCTTTGAAGATATTTGATCTCCGGACGGTAGCTGTAGATGTTGTTTGTGCCACTTAGGTCGCTCTCAAAGAAAAGACCATCGCTATAACCTCTTAGTCTTGTAATGTAACGATCCTGCTCCGCTATCTCCTTGGTCCATTGCCGGGTATTAAGATTAAGTCTGTAAAGACCCATTCCCTTGTCTGTTATCACGGTAGAGAATATTGCGTTTCCAAAAAAAACGGATTCCTTTATCTGCCCATGATCCGGAGCCTCAAAAAAAACCATCGGCTTATAACCCATTGTGTCTAGTAAAACAAGACGAGTGTCACCCTCTGGCAAATACTCTGCCACAGCAATTGTGTCTCCTGCAAGAGAGATTGCGGGATTTGAGTAGCTACTCCGGAATGTGTTGACAAAAACTTCTCTCTTTTTTATGTCATAATGTTTTAAAACAGAAAAACTCTCCTGCTCCCACCTTGTGGAATAAACCTGCTCTGTCCAGTATATTTTCCCTTTTCTGAATGTCAGGAAACTGCTCAGGTTTCCCATGTACGCAATTCTTTTCTCGCTGCCAGACGAGTCAATAAGCACCAACCTTGTGGGATCGTTCATGTCCCATTTTATAGCATAAACCGAGTCCGGTGAGACCGACACCAGAGACTTGTAAGAGGCATAATCCCTGCCACTGTTGCTGACTGCCGTAAAAGGGGTGAATGGTGTTTTAAGAGAGTCCTCTATTTCCCACCTTCTGCCAAGAACATTCTTTATATCATCAAAGTGGTCTATAATTGTTTTACCTGTTGCTCCTATGTATGCCTTTCTGGAACCTGATGGATTATAGAAGTGCTTTATGAGATACTCTGTGAGGTCGCCCATGTAGTTATAGTTTCCGGAAGATAGTGTTATGAATGAGTTTACAAGATAGCCAAGGCTGTATATGTCCGGAGTATACTTTTTTCCGGAACCGAGTTTCCACTCTTTCCAGCTGCGGTACTCTCCTGCCAGAAATGCAGCTTTAAAAAATATCAGATGCTCCGGGTCGCGCCCTCTGCCTGTTTTTGAGAACTGTGTTTCTGAAACCACAGCGTCTCCCTCCAGGGCCCACTTGTCTATGTAAAGACCCACGCCAATTCCCTGGGACTGTTGTCCAATGAGCCACGACAATGGCTTGAATATTCCGTGTTCGAACTTGCTTATCTGTGCCGTATGTCTTATTTCGTGAAGGACAAGTTGCTTCTCCCAGTTCTGGGAGTATCCCCCTAAGGCAAGTGGTTTTGTAATGAATTCCATACGTTTGGGAGCCCACGTAACCATTCCGTTGCTCATGACATTGAAAGGGTGCAGTACTACCTGTATAGGTTTAGCCTTTATCTTAAGGGGCTTCTGAACCCAAACATTTGCACTCTCCATCAATTCTGCATACCTCCTGGCAAGAGAATCTATACCTACCGGATATATAATCTGAAAGTTTTCTGTTGTAATTGATTGCCATTTCACTCTTGTGGGTTCGTTTCCCATAGAATAAAACTGTGCACTCAGCTGACTGGCGGAAAAACCAAACAAAAACTGAACAAACAATAGAAACCTGACTTTTGTTATAGTACTTATTTTTAAAAAATTGGAGAAGTTCACAAAAAATATTTAGTAATACGAAGATAATAAATAACTCCGATTATTGATTGACATAATTTTATGCTATATATTTGTATAAATATAATCAGCCTAAACTTTTTATGGATGTAGTCTTTCAGGTGTTAAAACTCCTCGGTTCGCTCGGTCTTTTTCTTTATGGAATGACCCTTATGAGCGAGGGTCTTCAGAAGGTGGCCGGTGATAAAATGCGAAGCATTTTGGCCGCAATGACCTCAAACTCTTTCAAAAGGGTACTTACTGGTCTCTTTATTACATCCATAATTCAGTCTTCCAGTGCCACCACTGTAATGGTTGTCAGCTTTGTCAATGCAGGGCTTTTATCTCTTACACAATCTGTTGGAGTCATTATGGGGGCAAATATCGGAACAACGGTTACTGCATGGATTGTTACTTTGCTTGGTTTCAAAATGGACATCTCTGCAATATCTATTCCTCTGGTCGGTTTTGGGTTTGCACTAATGATGTTCAAATCAAAAAAGAGAAAGTCACTGGGCGAACTTATTATAGGTTTTGCCCTTCTTTTTTTAGGTCTGGCATTTCTAAAAGATTCTGTTCCTGACCTGCAATCTACACCTCAGGTTCTGGAGTTCCTGAAAGAGTGGACAAGTTACGGTTTTGGCTCAGTATTGCTTTTCGTAACTATAGGAACTCTTCTTACCATAGTATTGCAATCTTCCAGTGCCACAATGGCCCTTACCCTTGTTATGTGCAGCTACGGCTGGCTACCGTTTGAAATGGCAGCAGCAATGGTTCTTGGAGAAAACATAGGGACTACCATTACAGCTAACATAGCTGCCTCTGTTGCCAACGTCTCGGCGAGGAGGGCCGCTCTTGCCCACACTGTGTTTAATGTATTCGGTGTCATATGGGTACTTACTTTCTTTAAACCTATCCTGTTTGTAGTTTCAAAAATTGTCCTCTCTGTTTTCGGAGCTGATCCCTTTATTTCTTCAACTGCAATATTGTTCGGAATATCAACGCTTCATACTCTTTTCAATACTACCAACACCCTTATTATGGTGTGGTTCACGCCTCAGATTGTCAAGCTGGTGACCTATGTGATTAAAGCTTCAAACACAGAAGAGATTTTCAGACTTCAGTTTATTCAGAGTGGTCTTTTATATACTTCTGAACTTTCTCTCACACAGGCAAAACATGAGATTGTTAACTTTGCCAGACTCAGCAAGAAGGAGTTCGAGTATGCCCGTAAGGCTGTTCAGGAGTGCGAAAAAGACTCTTTCGAGAATTTGTACCTTAAGCTCGAACATTATGAACAGATTACAGACAAGATAGAGCTCGAAATTGCTAGCTATCTCAATAAAATTGCAGAGGGAGAGCTCAGTGAAGAGAGTGGCAGAAGATTACAGGCCATGTACAAGATAATCAGCGAAATAGAAAGTATTGGCGATTCCGGTTTCAGCATTGCCAGAATACTGGAGAGGAAGAGGACCCAAAACAAGAAGTTCGATGCTGAGATGATTAATAAGCTTGACCCAATGTTTGTTCTTCTCGAAAAGGCCTTTGACAATATGATCGAAAACCTTGATCAGGGCTACACAAAGGTTACAAATATTACTGATGCTGAGAACTCGGAGACAGACATTAACATATATCGCAACAAACTTAAAGACGAGCATCTGGAGAACCTCGAAAACAACACATATGGTTATCAGACAGGAGTTTTCTACATGGACATCGTTGCCGAGTGCGAGAGGGTCGGAGATTACATTATAAATGTATCCGAAGCTATAGTTGAGATACAATAAACCTGTTATATGAAAAAATATCTCTTATTGCCCATGCTTTTATTAAGCACGGCTTTTGCCGGTGTGCAAAGTGACTCTGCAACACTTGTTAATGCAAAATGGAGCGAGAAGGATATTGCTAAGGGAGTTGTATACAAATCTGTTCACTTTATCAATGAGGAACTGTTTAAGTCCAATCAATACATCTCAATTATTGAGGTGAGAAGCAAATCAGGGGCAAAACTTGAGATATTTCCCTCTCCGGTTTTAAAGGAGACAAGCAAAATGGCAGAGGAGAAGGGAGCAGATGCTGCTATCAATGGTTCGTTTTTTAAGTTCAACTACGCCCATAACACAGAAGATTACAACTCTGTGGATTATATCCGCAAGGACAACAAGAGACTGGCTCCAAACACCATAACAGAGACAAATCAGAGGTCGATGCATCAGTTGGGTGCCCTTGCAATTCTTAACGGAGAGCTCTATATTTTAAAAGCCGATGAACTAAAAAGCTGGGAAAACTACATTTTTGCTCCGGAGATTCTTACAACTGGGCCTATCCTAAGGGTAGCAGGCAAAGATGAGAAGCTTCATAATGCCTCATTCTATACAACCCGCCACCCAAGAACAGCCGTTGCAAAAAAAGGTGACGGTACAATCATGCTTGTGACAGTAGACGGCAGAGCAAGGGAATCTGCAGGAGTGAGCCTTGCAGAGCTGCAAAGTATCCTTAAATGGTTAGGCGGAGAGTACATAATAAATCTTGACGGTGGTGGTTCCACAACAATGTATATAAAGGGATTTTCTGACAACGGTGTAGTAAACCACCCTACAGACAACAAGGTTTTTGACAATAATGGTGAGAGAAAAGTGGCGAACGCGATTCTTTTATACCTAAGCAAATGAAAAAACATCTTTTAATTCTATTGGCAATTTCTCTTCTTTCGTGCGAAGGGAGAAATTCCCGCATGATTTCTTTCTCGGTTCAGGATCGTCTTAGTGGCCAGACAGATGTTGTTGAGCTTGCTTGCGAACCGATAGACACCGTAGATATTGCTATTATCGGACTGGGTGCTCAAGGGCAGGATGCTGTCAGGCGGCTCTCGCTGGTCAAAGGCACCAGAGTGAAGGCAATTTTCGACAACTTTTCTGAGAACCTTGCCAATGCGCAGACAACGCTTAAGGAGATGAAAAAAACCTCTCCCGAGGAGTTCAGTGGTGATGAGGAGTGGAGGAAAATGTGTGAGAGAAACGATATTGATCTGGTATATATTTGTGCCCCTGAAGAACTTCGTTCCACAATGGCTGTTTATGCCATGGAAAACGGCAAGCATGTTGCCATAGAGCCTCCTGCTGCAATTTCCATTGAACAATGCTGGGAACTGGTAAATACTGCCGAAAAAACAAGAAGGCACCTTATCATGCTGGAGAAAAGCTGTTATGACACATATGAACTGACGACCCTCAATATGGCACAGCAGGGTTTTTTCGGCGACATTGAGTCTATCGAACGAGGCAGTATTAACCCTGCCCTGGGAATTGGTCCTGCAGCACAGGTTCTGAACATTCACAGAGGCGACAAAATGAATTACCTGTTGTCAGTATCCGGTGCAAACAATATAGTAATCAAAACGGAAAAGGGCAAAACCATTCTTGTAAGATACGATACTCTATATCGTCAATCAGATATCACACCATACAATATAAGTGGGTCTGCAGCTTTGATAAGAAAAATCTACACACCAGATTCTACATTGGATTCACTTCTGCTTGTTTACAAACACCCTATTTTAAAGGAGTTTGGGAAAAAGGATCTTGTAATGGATTACCGTCTTATTTACTGCCTTAAAAATGGCCTTCCTCTGGACATGGATGTTTATGATGCTGCGGAGTGGTCTGCAATTGAGGCACTTGGCAGGGTGTCTGCAGAAAATAACGGAAAACCCGTGAGTATTCCGGATTTTACTCGTTCGTCATGGGACAAGGTAAAGGGTTACAAGCAATATAAAAATGACCGGTAAAAGGCTTCTTTTTATCTATACACGTCTTTCCACATTTGTGAAGGGCGACATAGACATTCTTGAAAAATCATACAGAGTAACTCCTTTTTGTGCAGAGAACAGATCAAAGGGCAGACAGCTTCTTGGTCTGACCAGACTCTTTTTCTATCTGCTGTTCAATACATACAAATTCGATATTATCTATGTCTGGTTTGCAGATTACCACTCTTTTCTGCCTGTATTGTATGCAATGGTTTTCAGAAAAAAGTGTTTTGTGGTGATTGGCGGGTATGACGTATGCCGCATCAAAAGCATTAAATATGGCAGCTTTGTAAATCCTGTTAGAGGATTCATGGCAAAGTACTCTATGAACAATGCTACTCTGTGTCTATGCGTTTCCTCACATGTTGAACGGATTGTAAGACATATCGCATCAAAATCACTTCGTGTTGTGCTGCATAACGGAGTGGTATTAAGTGCTTCTTCTACTCTCCCAAAAGAGAGATGTGTTCTCTCTGTTGCTCTCTCTTCTACAAAACAGAGTTATTACGTAAAAGGAGTAGACAGGTTCATAGAATTGGCGCGTTTTGCTAAAGATCTTAATTTCACAATAATAGGTCTGGACAAAACTTCTATTGCCGGTCTGATTGGTGACGTTCCTTCCAATCTGGAGATAATTCCCAGGATTCCACAGGAAGAGCTTTCTAAATACTACTCGCGGTCAGCTGTATATTGTCAGTTGTCCAGAAGCGAAAGTTTTGCTGTGGCGCTTGCCGAGGCAATGTTTCACAACTGTGTCCCGGTTATTGCAAGTACCGGAGGCATGTCTGAGGTAACAGGTAAAAATGGTTTTATTGTAAAAGGCGATAATCCTGAAGAGACTGCGGCCGTAATAAGAGAGGCAATGGACTTGCCCCCTTCTGACAAATACAGGGAGAGAATCCTTGAAAACTTTACGATTGAGATACGAGCGAAGCAACTTTTAGCAATATTAAAAGGCTCTTCCGGTAAATCCTGAATAAGGTTTTATTCCTCATAGAGGCAAGCTTTAATACAATCTGATACTGCATTTTAGGTTCAAGTCTCTCACCATTTCTTATTGCAGAATCAACTTCAGGAAAAAGCCCGAACATCTGCTCCTGTGTCATTTCCGGTTTTGGGTGCATAAGTATCTTCCTTTTCGTGTTCGCCTTGTATCTTAGAAAAATATAGGTGTAGTCCAGTCCTTTACTTATAAAGAATGCCTCCAGATGTACAAGTGCGTTGCCCACAAACGGAAGGTGGTTAAAGCTGAATGTTCCTGAAGCTGTGTTATATTGTACAAAATGTGTCATTGCCTTATGTACAAAGGCAATTCTCGTGGCATGAAATACAAGTAGGGGAGTTACTGAAAGATCGTCCCTCATGTTGTTGTGAAAAAGTATATTATTATTGAGATAAACCTCTCTTTTAACCAGTTTGTTCCAAGGAGCACACCCTTTTACCGATGTCAGCATCTCCTTTATATACCTCTCTTTGTCTGCAAATTCTGTTATCAGATCCTCTTCGAAAGTGTCCTTAGAATAAATCGATACTCCACCGGGCATCTCTCTTATAAAATCCGATATTACAAGGTCGGCATTGTGTCTGACTGCGGCATTATAGAGTTCCTCCAGTAGATTTGGCTCAAAGAAATCGTCGGAATCCAGGTATATCATGTACTCACCCGTTGCCGCTGCCATTCCGGTGTTTCTTGAGAATGCAATACCCATGTTCCTTTCATGGACAATGTATCGGCTTCTCTCTGCCAGAATAGATTGTTCTGTAATCTTTTTCGCCTTTTCAAATGCTCCGTCGCCTCCGCAGTCGTCTATAAGAATGAATTCAAACGATTGAAAGGTCTGGGCAATGAGAGAATTGATGCATCTCTCCACATATTCCAGCTCTCTGTAGACAGATATTATAACTGTAATATCCATTGCTTGATTATTATAAAAAAAGCTGCCCAAAAATTGAAGCAGCTTTGTTGACCTACCAGGATTCGAACCTAGACTGACAGAACCAAAATCTGAAGTGCTACCATTACACCATAGGTCAGTATACCCAATCTTTTTATTTTGTTGACTTACCAGGATTCGAACCTAGACGGTCAGAGCCAGAATCTGAAGTGCTACCATTACACCATAAGTCAATAATATCCCGTTTGGGGATGCAAAGATATTCCTTTTTATATAAAGTCCAAAATTTTATAAAAACTTAAAGTTTAACACGGCTTCACCAAAGTAGTGATATAGTACTGCCCAGAAAGCAAATCTGACGGCTTTGCCCAGAAGCATGTATATTGCACACTTTGTAAAGTTTACTTTGTAGAATCCCAGACCCACTGCAAGTACATCTCCAAAAAACGGAACCCAACTGAAAAATGCTATCAGGCTGCCATATTTTTCAATTCTTACTTTCTGTTTTATAAGGCTCTCCTCCTTTACCCTGAACCACTTCTCTATCCACTCCCACTTACCAAGGAAGCCTACACCATATGAAGTAAGTCCTCCCAGCCAGTTACCAGCTGTTGCAACTAAAAATGATATCAACGGATTTCCTCCTGCCAGAAGAACTCCTACAAAGAGTACGTCGGAGCTGAAAGGAACAATGGTTGATGCCATAAAGGATCCCAGAAAAAGTCCGATATAACCTAGGCTTTCCAGAAACTCCATATTAAATTTTCTTTATTCTGTAAATTATCTTTTCCTTTTAAAAAACCCGCTTACAATCTCTCCGCACTTATCTGCATTTATGCCCTTTATTACCTCGCATTTAGGATGAAGAAGAGTTGGTTCAAAAAGGGTATAACCTCTCTTGGGGTCACTGGCTCCATATACCAAAGCCTTCAGTTGAGCCCAGTTTAATGCAGCCGCACACATTGGACAGGGTTCTAAGGTAACATACAATGTGCAATTATTCAAATATTTGCCACCGAAAGTGTTAGTTGCCACTGTTATTGCCTGCATCTCAGCATGTGCTGTTGGGTCGTTAAGCGTTTCTGTGAGGTTATGCGCCCTGGCTATTATCTTCCCGTCACATACAACCACGGCGCCAATAGGTACCTCATCTTTTGCAAGTGCCTTATGTGCCTCCTTAAGGGCCTCGTCCATAAATTTCTCGTGTGTACTCATAACTGATGCTTGTTAAAAAATCAGAACAACAACATGTAAACCGCTGCTCCGGCAAAGTAACCGAGAAGAGCCAGAGGTGTGAATCTCTTTAGGTAATATCCGAATGATATCTTTTCCAGACCCATTACGGTTACACCTGAAGCTGAGCCAATAATAAGAATACTCCCCCCAGTTACTGCACAATATGCAAGAAATGTCCAGAAGGTGCCATCGATCATGAATGGTCCGGCAGCAGCTATTGGATACATTCCTATTGTTCCGGCAACAAGGGCAACGTTATCCAGAAAGGATGAGCACAATCCAAGAATTATGCTTATAAATTCAGGATTTGGAACTGCCTTGTTAAGGATTTCAGACATTGAGGTAAGCTGTCCTGCCGATTTAAGTGAGGCGACCGACATAAGAATTCCAAGAAAGAACAATACTGTTGGCACATCTATTCTGGTAAAAACTCTGTTTACCCTTAGCTCCTGCAAACCATTTGCTTTTCTGTTGTAGTAAAGCCTGTCTGTAAGTATCCACAATACTGTAAGACCAAGCAAGACACCCATAAAAGGTGGAATATTCAGAAACAACTGAAAAAAAGGCACCATAGCCAGAGATAGTATTCCAACTATCAATATTGTTCTTTTGAAGCGTGGGTCTATGTGTGACAGAACATAATCATCTGCATTCTCTTCAAAATAGATAGAGATGTCGTCTTTCTTAAACATATAGGTAACAAATATCAAAGGCACAACCAACATTGTCAATGCAGAAAGGATAAGGTGATAGGTCTGGCTCCAGACAGTTATGTTCCCGCCCGTCCATAACAACAGTGTGGTCACATCGCCAATCGGAGACCAGGAACCCCCGGCATTTGCAGCAATTATTATCATTGAGGCAAATATGAGCCTGTCCTGTTTATAGAAGATCAATCTTCTAACAAGGGCTATTACAACTATTACAGTAGCCAGGTTACCAAGTATCGCTGACAATGCAAATGTAAGGAACGAAAATATCCATAATAGCTTTCTCTTCTGTCTGGTTTTTATAGCGTTGACTATTATATCAAAACCTCCGTGAGAATCTACGATTTCTATTATTGCCATTGATGCGAGGACAAAGAACAGCGTAGTTGAAACATCTCCTAATGATTCTACAAGAGAATACTCCACAAAAAGATTAAATTGCTCTCTGACTGACATTTGCAAAAATGATGGATACACGCCCTCCAGAGCATTAATTACAGAATTAGGATGTCCGGCAAAGATAGATTCTCCACCCACTATATATATTCCCCAAAGCAGGATGCTCATACCTATTGCAACAGCCGCTTTATTGATCCTTATTTTGTCCTCAAAGGCAATTGCAATAACACCTATTATAAATATAACCGGCATCAATGAAAATAACATATCGATAGGTTTTAAAAAAGAGTTGTCAAAGGTAATAATATTTCTATTGAACAATCATCTGCCTTTACGACAATTTGTCAGTATGCTCCTTTGGCACCCGTTTTGCGTTTAGAGGTTTTAGAAACATAAATTTATAATCATAAATAACTAAAAATTCTAAATCATGAACATCAAACCATTAGCAGACAGGGTTTTGGTAGAACCAAAAGAGGCCGAAACAAAAACAGCAAGCGGATTGTTTATTCCGGACACAGCTAAAGAAAAACCACAGGCAGGAAAAGTTGTAGCTGTTGGAACAGGAAAAAAGGACGAACCTATGGAAGTTAAGATTGGCGACAATGTATTGTATGGAAAATATGCCGGAACAGAGATAAATGTTGAGGGCAAGGATTACCTTATGATGCGTCAGTCGGATATTCTTGCAATTGTCTAATATCAGAAAAAACCAAGAAAAAGTAAGAATAAATTTAAAACAGAAAATTATGGCAAAAGAGATAAAATTCAATTTGGAAGCCCGTAACCTTATGAAAGAGGGCGTTGATGCTTTGGCAAACGCAGTTAAAGTAACATTAGGTCCTAAAGGGCGTAATGTTGTTATTGACAAGAAATATGGTTCTCCTCAGATTACCAAAGACGGAGTAACAGTTGCAAAAGAGATAGAGTTAGAAGACCGTTTTGCAAACATGGGCGCACAGATGGTTAAGGAGGTTGCTTCCAAAACAGCAGATCAGGCAGGTGACGGTACTACTACAGCTACAGTTCTTGCTCAGTCAATCATTACTGTTGGTCTTAAGAATGTCACCGCCGGCGCAAACCCAATGGATTTGAAGCGTGGTATTGACAAAGCTGTGGAGGTTGTAATAGCTTCTCTCAAGAAACAAAGTCAGTCTATTGGTGACGACATTACTAAGATTGAACAGGTTGCTGCAATTTCTGCAAATAACGATTTTTCTATAGGTAAGCTTATTGCAGAAGCTATGAGTAAAGTGAAGAAAGAGGGTGTTATTACAGTTGAAGAGGCAAAAGGAACAGAAACCGAAGTTAAGGTTGTTGAAGGAATGCAATTCGACCGCGGTTATATCTCTCCATACTTTATGACCAATCCTGAAAAAATGGAAGCTGTTCTTGAAAACCCGTTCATTCTTCTTACAGACAAAAAGATATCTTCAATGAAAGATCTTATGCCTGTTCTTGAGCCGGTTGCCCAGAGTGGAAGATCGCTGTTGATTATTGCTGAGGATGTAGATGGTGAGGCTCTTGCAACTCTTGTTGTAAACCGTCTTCGCGGCACTCTTAAGATTGCTGCAGTTAAGGCTCCTGGCTTTGGCGACCGCAGAAAAGAGATGCTTGAAGATCTTGCAATTCTGACTGGTGGAACAGTTATATCTGAAGAGAAGGGACTTCGCCTCGATGCTGCAACAATAGAAATGCTTGGTAGTGCTGAGAAGATTACTGTCGACAAAGAAAACACAACTGTTGTTAACGGAGCAGGCGACAAAGTAGCAATTGACAAAAGGGTTGCACAAATTCGCAAGCAGATGGAGACAACAACCAGCGATTACGACCGCGAAAAACTGCAGGAGCGTCTTGCAAAACTTGCCGGTGGGGTTGCAGTTCTTTACATTGGTGCTGCTTCTGAAATGGAGATGAAGGAGAAAAAAGACCGCGTGGACGATGCACTAAGTGCAACCCGTGCCGCTGTTGAAGAGGGAATAGTACCAGGTGGCGGTGTCGCTTACATACGTGCTATTGAGGCACTTAAAACACTTAAGGGCGACAATGAAGATGAAAATACAGGTATAGCGATAATTGCACGTGCAATTGAAGAGCCTCTCCGTATTATAGTTGAGAACGCCGGTGTTGAGGGAAGCATAGTTGTACAAAAGGTTAAAGACGGCAAAGATGACTTCGGTTACAATGCCCGCACCGATAAATACGAGCACCTTCATAAAGCAGGTGTCATTGACCCAACCAAGGTAGCCCGTATTGCTCTTGAAAATGCAGCTTCAGTTGCAGGTATGTTCCTGACAACAGAGTGCGTTATTGTTGAGAAGAAAGAGGACAATCCTGCTCCAATGGGCGGTGGCCAGGGAATGGGCGGAATGGGCGGAATGATGTAAGCCTTCAATAAACACTATATATATTTGCGAAATGCTGTCCTGTTGGTTCAGGGCAGCATTTTTTATGCCGAGGGGCATAATTTTTGAAGTATTCTTTGTTTTTCAACCACCTGTCTAATAATCATATGCTAAAAACAGCTGCAAAGTCTCTTTTGTTTCTTTCGGTTCTTTTGCTCTCTTCCTGTAATAATAGGCAGAGGGCTGTTCATCAAAAACTTAGCGCATGGGATAAAAATCTGGATAAAACCCCCGGGGTAATTCTTGACAGCCTTAAATTACTCGATACTGCTGGTATATCAAAAAAAAATAATGCATATTACTCTCTGCTGACAATAATTGCTAAAAATAAATCCGGTTATTCAGAGCGTAGAGATTCTGTAATAACCGCTGCTGCCTCATTTTTTGAAAAGGAAAACGACTACGACAACTTGTGCCGCTCCTTGCTATACAAAGGAATCATACTGTACAATCTAACACGTCCCTCAATAAATATTTACACATCACTCAAAAGCGCAGAGGAGGTCTATAATAAACACAAACTTGACAATCCCCTGGTTGAGGCACATATATACAGATATATCGGAAAGACACTACGCAACAGCAGAAATTTTACAGAATCCGAACCATATTTAATAAAGAGCGTTAGAATCTGCGACAGTATAAACAATAAAACGGAGGCACAACTAGCTCGTCTGGAACTTTTCTGGACATACCATTTGCAAAAAAAGAAGCGGGAAGCATACTCCAGTCTGTTGGCAGTCTCTCAGCACGACACGATCTCTCCCATTGTAAAATACAATTTCTACAACTCCTTTGCCCGCTACTTTTCAGATGATAGAAAATACGATTTATCCAACAAATATTTGAAAAAAATGATAGGGATAAAGGATCTTAAAGAACTTAAAAATTTCGATCATTCGAGCATTTACTATTCAATTGCTAATAATTTCAAACGTGTTTACGAAACGGATAGTGCAATAGTTTACGGACTCCTGGCAATTAAAACTACTTCCAGTAATTATTTCAATACTCCACCAAATTATAACAATCTGTTAGGAGAGATGTATGCAAAAAAGGGTGACTATAAGAGTGCTTGTGAGTATTACCATGAAGGGTCCAGATCATCCGGTAGTTATTTGTCCTATAACACATGGGTTCGGGATCCTGAAGTTGACATTGCTTACGAATTGTCAAAAAGGGAATCAAAACTGGACAAAGTAAGATGGCAGCTAAAAGTTCTTTATGGATTTATCGCCTTCCTTACCCTCCTCGTTTTATCTGCAATAGTCGTTATCCGTTTTGGCAGACGAGCCTATAGGCAATGTATGGAAGACAAGGATAAGCAAAGTGCAGCCATAGAAGCAGAATTAAAAAGATCACGTTTTATCAATCTTATCCATGAAACTTCTGTTGGTGTCCTTCCTAAGCTGGTAGATGATGTGAACAAGCACGCCAACAGAAGCAGAAAATTTTCCAGCGAACTTTCTGATGACCTTAACGACTCAATAAACAATATCCGTACATTCTCTAAGAACAACCTCTCAGCAATTGCCCAGAGTGAAACTTTTCTGGCCGCCAATCCGAATGTAAAATATCTTACTTCGCTGTCCGATCTGGAGATTATAATTTTAATTCTGGTAGACCTTAAGTTCAGCACAAAGGAGATTTCCGACCTTCTCAACAATACTCAGGCGAGTGTGAGGGCAATCAAGACAAGGATCAAAGATAAAATTCTTACAACGGAAGGGCTTCCTTTCAACCCTCAAAATACCTTCCTTATCTTCTCAAAAGAACAGAATCACCGCTGCTAAAGCACAGCACAAGCGCAACAAAACGCTGCAAGAATTTTTTATATAACTAAATATGTTGTTGTTACAGCGTCAAAAAACGCAACAAAACGCAACAAGGGCGTTCGCTGTCATTTTTTGTTGATATTCTATGTAGATTTGAACAACACCAACAAAGCTGTCCGGTGTTCTTGTAAATAGTGTTATTCTGGTTTAAAATAGTTGTGGGTTATTTGCGTAAATCACTTTTTTGTCAAACACTATAAAGTCAAGAACACCGGACATTCTGTTCTGAATATTGTTTCGCTTACCCAATTGCAAACTTTTTGCCAGCCAGATTGTTATATAAATAAAAAAACATGTTAAAGAAAGGAGATAAGGCGCCCGATTTCATGGGCAAAGACCATAATGGTAAAGATATTAAACTCAGCGATTTTAAAGGGAAAAAACTTGTTCTTTACTTCTATCCAAAGGACAACACTCCCGGTTGCACTGCAGAGGCTTGCGATTTAAGAGACAATTACCAAAGATTTGAATCCCTGGGATACAAGATTGTAGGCGTTAGCAAAGACAACGAGAAGTCACATAAGGGATTCATAGAGAAGTTTAACCTGCCATTCCCTCTTATTTCAGATACCGATACAGTAATTTTGCAGGCATACGAAGCCTGGGGAGAGAAAAAATTCATGGGCAGACAATATGTTGGAATAATCCGCAAGACATTTGTGATTGACGAAAACGGCATAATTTTCGACATCATAGAGAAAGTGGACACCAAGTCACACACAGCACAGATACTTTAATAAGCTATCCTACCAGCCAGGCCATTACATGACCCTCAAACACTTCGTACTGAAGTTCGAATTCTAACTCCTCACCATCTTTTTGAATGAATGTTGCCTCAAGCTCTCCTTCATCTTTTGGGGAAAACCTCTTAATCTCAATCTGTTTGGCAAAGTCAACGTCGGAAAGTGACATTCTTTTGTATATGGCCTCTTTGGCACTCCAGTAGATTGCAAGGTGAAGGTTTCGGTTTTTTTCGCTAAGGTTTTCTATTTCATATGGCGAGAGAGCCTTTTTTTCGACAGCAGAGAAATTTCTGTCCAGAGATTCAATATCTATACCCACACTGTCATCAGGGTGAGTCAGAACAGCCGCAAATCTCTTTGTGTGAGATATGCTAATTTCAATCAAGCTGTTTTGCAGGAATGGTCTGCCATTGTCGTGGTGACCAAGGTAAACCTTACCGTCGAAGAGTTGGTTGAGAAGAGCTCTTACCGCCAACCGTTCACGACGACGATCTACGCTCCTGATAAGCTGAAGCTCTTCAAGTTCATCATTTGGAACAGAGCATAGAGAGAGAAGTTCCTCTTCACTCTCAACAATTTCCCATACGGATACTGTTGCTCCCCCATCAAGGTCTCTGCTAAAAAAAAGTGCCATTTTATTCGTTTGTGTCTGTTTCGTCCGATATTTCACCTACAATCTCTTCAAGGATATCGTCAAGGGTTACTATTCCGTCTGTTCCTCCATACTCATCGGCCACAAGGGCAAGATGCATCTTTTTCTGACGGAACTCCTCCAGAAGGTCGTTGATTTTTTTGCTGCCCGGTACAAAGTATGCCTCACGGATATGTTTGTGCCAGTTAAAGTCTGTAGCTTTTCCCCTCAGATAACCAACCAGATCCTTGATATACAAGAATCCTATTACGTTGTCGGGACTCCCGTCATATACAGGAAGACGTGAAAATCCACTTTCAATTGCTTTTTCTATAACCTCCCGTGAGGTCATTTCCATATCGAGAGAGACTATTTCTACCCTCGGCTTCATTATCTGAGAAACACTGGTAGTGTTGAGACCGACAATTTTTTTAAGAAGTTTCTTCTCTTCCACCTCTTCCGAATCGGTAATATCAATAACTTCTGTATACTCCTCCATTGATTGTGCGTCTCTCTCCTCCCTGGTTTCGCCAAAAACTTCAATAAATGCAGAAAGTATCCTGTTGAATGGTCTCGCAAGGAAAAGCAGAAAAGAAAAAGACCTGCCGGACATCTGTGCGAATCTTATGTATCGGTCATTTTCTGAAAGGTATCTGGAAAAAACATTTCCTGTATATCTTAGCATGACAGATGTAGAAAACAGTATTGCAATTGCCCAAAGCAACAAGTAATCCGATGGTGAAAAAATTATGATGTAAAGTTCAGAGATAAGTGATATGAGTGCTATCTGAAGTATTGTTTCAAATAAAAGTATTGTTCCGGCAATAGCATCAGGGTCGGAAAGATGTTTTACCGTTGTTTTTGATTTTTTGTCCTGACTGGAAAAAAAGGAGTATTCACTGCCCTTCAAAAGGGCATAAGAGAAGAGGATGAGGATAAGAGATATCCCCACGGAGACGTAATCATCTAGTAAACTACTGGGAGGTTCCAATTCTCTAAGCTAAAATGTTTTCAGTCGCAAATATAATCAAAATAATCTTGTAGCATATTTTTCTTGCATGAAAACAGGATAATAAGACTCTTTTGCTGTTCTGAGCCCTTCGTTGCCCGTATCATCCTCTCTGTTTATGTATGTGCACCCTTCTGTCTCTCTTTCTGCAAACTCTCTGTTAATCATAGGATATGAGCCTCTTACATCTGCAAAAGCCTTTTCTATGTGCACTATGAAGGTGTCCGAATTAATCCTTTCCCCTACTGTGTATGCAACGATTCTCCCCTTAACCCTAAGTATGCCACCCTTTAGGTTTAAGTAGCGATAATGTGCAAGACACTTGGCAACTGCACATGCCTCCCAACCAAGAGAATTGTTTTTATTGCAGTCCAAATCTTTGCACCATTCAGCGTTAAAGGCAATGATTTCCGGTATTTTATCCTCTGTAAGTTCTTCGTAGGTCCAATCGTTTAACTCCTTGAATTTATTTATGTGGTTACGCTTGGGTTGAAGCTTCTTTCCGGAAAGAGTCACAAGCTTCTCCCTTTCATAGATATAGTCAAAGCTGTCCCTTACGGGAACAAATTCAAATTTGCCAGGCAGGAGTTCCGAAATCTCATTAATTGCAGCAGGTGTCACCCCAATCATAACAAACTTAACCTTTCTCTCCTCTGAGTCCCTTATGAGCCATTCTATAGCCTCTCTTTTGTCGCCTTTCCCGGCAGGATAGAGATAGCGGGTATTATCTCCCTCTCCCGATATTAGAAACAGGAAGTCCTTATATCTTGCAATCCTTGATTTGTATATACTGTCCCAGATGAAAAGATTTGTGAAGCAATACTCAGCTCCTCTATAGTCAGAAAATTTTAACAACTCGTCTATCCATGCTTTGTCGGATAACTCAATCTGTTTGAATTCAATCATAAAATATTTTTAATGGGCAAGCCACCTGTTGAGAGTTTCAACGGCTCTCTTTTTCAGATCTTCCGGCATTGTACTTATGCGTGATCTGTGGCTTCCTTTCGGTTCAACAAGAACAACAACATTATCGTTTTTTGGTTCATTCACCTTTACAGAGCTCCATGGGTCAAACTCACCATATATGAATAACATTTTTTCATCTGTTGTGGCAACGAATTTTTTTAGTTTTTTGTAAAGTGCCTTGTCAAACTTGAATTCTGCTCCACGAGGAATGAAAAGCTTACCCATGTAACCTTTGGAGTTTTTTATCTTAAGCAATCCCTTAAACGGCTTGGTGTCATATCCGTAATAGCCTAACTCTCTGTTTGCCTGAACAAAAAATGCAGCAGTGGGACTGTTGTTTATAAAGTAATCCGGCGAGCTTGTCTTCATCCAATACTTGAAGATCTCAGCTGTAACCGCACCCTCTCCGGGAACTTCCGCAATAGGACTCCCCCACTGCCAGAACGAAAAAGGTAGCTCAAGTATAGAGTAGTCATAGATCTCCTCCAGGGGAAGGTTGAATTTATACCCTTTGACATTACACAGAGAATCGAATTTTGGCTGAAGCTCACCTCTTCGTTTTAGAACTTCCTTCTGGAAATTTGTAAGGATTTCTCTCTCCTGCTGCGTACCTGCAAAATTTCTCAGGAACGGTTCATGCCTGCCATCTTCTCTCCCTTTGCAAAGCGGAGCCACATATGGAACCGAAACATCCACATCATCGGGAAAGAAAGCCCTGTATATGAGTGCTGTTTGTCCTCCTTTACTTATGCCGGTTGCTATCCATTTGCCTTTGTATAATTGTTTGAATATAGTTGTTACATTGTGGAGGTCGAATGCCGAATTTTCTGCCGTAAGATACTTCCAGTTCAGAGGTTTTGGCGTAGACTCCAGAAAGTACCTGTGTTCGACAAAAATAATATTTGCATTCAGAAGCCTCGAAATTTCATCGCGGTATCTGGGCGATGCAGCATAAGCAGCTCCGTAGCCCTCTGTTACAATTACAGTGGGACGATCCTCGCCAGCATTCATAACAAAAATTCTCTGCTTGAAGCTTCCGGCAGAGGGATTTTTCTGATCAAGAGGCTGCTCAATAAACAGCACGTATTTATCTTTGAACTGGGTACTTTCCAGTCTTTGTACGCTGCTCACATTTTTAAGAGCGGCAATTTTTAAAAGAAGAGAGTCTGTAACGGCAGCCCATAGAGAAGACGTTCCTATCGAAAACGCTGTAAACAGGAGTAATACCCGTAGTAATTTAAATGTCTGTTTCATATACACAAAAGTAAAGAAAAAACCTTACTTTTGCCTAAAATTAAATGGGAAATGAGCAACTTCGTTAAAGAACTCACATGGAGAGGCATGATCCACAATATCATGCCGGGGACAGAGGAGCAGTTACAAAAAGAACATACAGCAGCATATGTAGGTATCGACCCTACAGCAGATTCGCTTCATATAGGTCACCTTGTAAGTATAATGATGCTTAAGCATTTTCAGGCATGCGGACACAAACCTGTTGCGTTAGTTGGCGGGGCCACAGGAATGATTGGCGACCCATCTATGAAGTCATCGGAGAGAAACCTGCTTGACGAAGAGACTCTCAGACATAATCAGAATTCTATAAAAGCCCAACTCTCCCGTTTTCTGGATTTTGATTCAGACGCTCCCAATGCTGCTATTCTTGTTAACAACTACGACTGGATGAAGGATTATTCCTTCCTCAACTTCATACGAGACATTGGCAAGCATATCACTGTCAACTACATGATGAGTAAAGAGTCGGTAAAGAAGAGAATAACCGGCGACGAGAGAGAGGGAATGTCATTCACGGAGTTCACATATCAGCTTGTTCAGGGGTATGATTACCTTTTCCTCTATCAGAACCATAACTGCAAGCTGCAGATGGGTGGAAGTGACCAGTGGGGAAACATAACAACAGGCACAGAGCTTATTCGCAGGAAGACAGGAGGAGAAGCTTTTGCCCTCACCTGCCCGCTGATAACAAAGGCAGACGGCGGAAAATTCGGCAAGACTGAGAAGGGAAACATATGGCTGGATGCCAGATATACAACTCCTTATACATTTTACCAGTTCTGGTTGAATGTAAGTGACGACGATGCCAAAAAGTACCTGAAAATTTTCACAATGCTTGGCAAGGAGGTGATTGATGCCGCAATTGCAAGGCACGAGGAGGCTCCGCATCTGAGGGACCTTCAGAAGCTTCTTGCCAGGGAGGTAACAGTAATGGTGCATGGTGAGGTTGAATATCTGAATGCCGTTGAGGCCTCTCAGATTTTGTTTGGTCAGTCAACATCGGACAAACTTAAAACCATAGATGAGCAGACATTTCTCTCTGTTTTTGACGGAGTTCCTCAGTCTGAGATTTCAAAAGCAGACCTTCCTGTGAATATTATAGAACTGCTGGCAGTCAAAAGCGATATCTTCCCGTCAAAAGGCGAGTGCCGTAAAATGATTCAGGCAGGTGGTGTAAGTATAAACAAAGACAAGTGCGAATCGGTGGATTCCATGGTAAGTGATAAGGACCTTCTTAACGGTAAATACATTCTTGTGCAGAAGGGCAAGAAAAATTACTTTATAATTAAAACAATTTGAAAATGGAAGGAGAAAGCACAAGACAACAGAAGGTTGGAAAACAACTTCAAAAGGATCTGGCGGAGATTATCCGAGAACGCGGAATGTCGGCTTTTGGCGGTGCACTCGTATCCGTTACATCTGTAAGAGTGAGTCCGGATCTGGCCGTGGCAAAGGTGCACCTGAGCATCTTTCCGTCGGCAAAGGCGCAGGAGGTTTTAAAGCTTGTTGAAGCTGCTTCAAAATCCATAAGAGGCGAGCTGGGCAAAAGAGTTTCAAAGCAATTGAGAATAGTGCCCGACATGGTCTATTTCATTGATGACTCCCTCGACTATGTAGCGAGAATTGATGAGCTTCTTAAAAAGTAAAACCATCAAGGCCGTTGAAACTACCTTTTTTTATAGCCCGACGCTACCTTTTTGCGAAAAAATCGCACAATGTTATTAACATTATATCTTTGATAAGTGCGAGCGGCATTGCTTTGGGCACAATGGCACTTATAATAATACTCTCTGTCTACAACGGGTTTGAAGGTCTAATAAAGTCACTTTACAAAACACATGAGTCGGACCTGCTTATTGTTGCCAGAGAGGGTAAAAGCTTTGTTCCTCACTCAGATAGTTTCGACATCATAAGAAGTTCCCACAATGTGGCAAGTTTCTGTGAAATTATTGAGGAGAACATTTTCATAAACTATTCCGGGCAAGAGTCAGTTGCCACCATAAAAGGGGTTGATTCAAGTTACCAGGCCGTTACAAAGATCAAAGATTATCTGGTGGATGGCGACTTTTCACTCTACCACGGCGAGGTGCCCCAGGCAATTATAGGCAGAGGCGTTGCAAATAATCTGGGGTTAAATATCAATTTTGTAGATGGTTTGTTTCTTTACTTCCCATCACGGAACAGGCCCATATCATTTGTAAATCCTGCATCTTCGCTAAATCAGGAGAGGGTTTTTCCAGCCGGTGTGTTCTCGGTGGAACAGGGTTTTGATAACAAGTACATATACATCCCTATAGAAATTGCAAGAAATCTGACAGAATATGACGACAAGGTTACATCAATAGAGCTTTATGTCAAAGAGGGAACAGACATTAATGCTCTTAAGGATAAGTTCGGGAAAGTTCTGGGCAACGGATTCATTGTAAAAAACAGATATGAGCAGAATGAAACCCTTTATAAGATGATGGGGTCGGAGAAGCTCTCTATATACATTATCCTTCTCTTTGTAATAATAATAATATCATGTAATCTTTTTGGCTCCTTATCTATGCTAATCATAGAGAAGAGAGAGGATGTGGAGAGCCTGAAGAGCATGGGAGCAAATGACAACCTTATAAAACAGATTTTTCTTCTGGAAGGGTGGTTTATCTCAATTCTGGGCATTATTGCCGGTACGGTGACAGGTATTGCAATCTGCTTTATTCAAATGAAATTCGGCATTGTACCTATGCCGGGCAACTTTGTTATTGATTCTTATCCTGTAGTGCTTAAATTTTCCGATGTTGCCCTAACTATCTGTGGTGTAGCCATCATAGGCTATCTGGCAGCAAAGTTGCCATTGCTGATTTTAAAAAAAGTGGAAAATTTTTAAATTTTCTGCAACATTTTTTATACTTCATGCATCTAATAGATGTAGGTTTAGGTTTTAGTACACAAAAAAGGGCTGATTTCTGTAGCAGGGAGTCGCCCTTTTCATTTTCATTATTGCTATATTTGGACAACAAAATATTTGTCTGATGAAAAAACTTACCCCCTTAATCTCTTTTCTGCTCTTATCCCTATCTCTTTGGGCCAACACAGCCAATTCAACTCAAAGGCCCAGGATTGTAATTCTTGCAACAGGCGGTACTATTGCCGGCTCTGCAAGCAGCTCAACCCAGGCATCATACAAGCCCGGGGTAATAAGCGTGGAGCAAATAATTGCAACAGTTCCAGACATAGAAAAAATTGCAATTCTTAAAAGTATTCAGGTGTGCAATATATCCAGCCAGAATATGGAGCTCTCAATCTGGTTTAAGCTTTATAATACAATAGATTCTCTTTTTTCAAATGACTTGTGTGACGGAGTTGTAATAACTCATGGTACAGACACCATGGAAGAGACCGCATATTTTCTCAACCTTACAATAAAACATTCCAGGCCGGTGGTTCTGACGGGAGCGATGAGACCTTCTACATCGCTTAGTGCCGACGGACCTTTCAATCTGTTCAATGCTGTTTCTGTGGCGGCTTCACAAAAAACAATTAACCGCGGGGTGATGGTTGTAATGAACGACTTCATCCTTTCTGCCGACGATGTTACCAAGACCAATACGGTAAATACAGCCGCCTTTTCATGTCCCAACTATGGGCCATTAGGTTATATACGTGATGGTGAACCCCGATTTTTCCGTGAGAGCGTCGCCAAACATACAGTAAACAGCGAATTTGACATAAAGGGGATGAATACTCTTCCTCCGGTAGAGATTATCTACAGCTATACATTCTCTTCCATTATTCCGGTAAGGGCGCTTATTGAGGCAAATGTAAAGGGAATAGTCGTTGCCGGTGTTGGTCATGGCAACTACAGCGCAGCAGTGAAAAATGAGTTGGAAAAGGGCTCCAGGAAAGGTGTCGCTATAATCCGTTCAACTCGCATTGCCTCCGGAGGTGTAGATTGTGCTGCCGAAGATTATGACCCATCCTGGCCTGTAGCATATCTGAAAAACCCTCAGAAAGCCCGGATTCTGCTGATGCTTGCTCTTATCAAAAGCAGCAAATCATCAGAAAGCCTAAATCCAAAGGAGATTCAGAGAATTTTCACCGAATATTGACCCAATCTTTATTCCTATTTGATAAGATTGTCATAATCTGTTTCGAGTGGCTTCTTGTTGATAAAATCGTACAAAGTAAGGTTTCGCAGGTTGTAGAAGAAGTTCCAGTAATTCTGCAATGACTGAACGTATGCCCTCTTGTTCTGGTCCTTCTTTGCATCGGCATTGTTCAACTCCAGTACTGAAATTTTCCCGATAAGAAATCTCTGCTTTGTCACTTCAAACATTTTCTGAGCAACGGTATCGGATTTTGCTGCAATTTTCACCTGTGATGCCTGCAGATTGAACTGTTCAACATCAAGTGAGAGGTTTTGCTGAAAATCTACTATGGCCTGTTGTGACTGAACCTGTGCAAGTTCCAGACTCGACTTTGCCATTTTGTATTTGCCTCTGCCCAGGCCCCAATCCAAAATTGGAAAAGAAAAACCTATCCTTATTCTCTGTTGTTGATTCGGATCGGAATATGCAAGTCTGAAATTGGGGTCCTGGTCGCGTAATCCAAAGGATGCAACAAGGTTTGCATTAAGCCCTCTTTCTGCTTTTGCCTGCGCCACATTACTCTGGGCTGCGAGCAATTTAAGTTGCTGGTTGAGTATCTCGGGGTTATTTGCCATTGCAAGATCGAAAACCTCTCGTGTACTCACCTGCAAAGAAGGAATTTCCGTAGGGAGTATTAGTTCAAGCCTTACATTTTCATTATAGCCCAGAAACGACCTCATTCTTATCTCTTTGTCCCTCAAATTTATCTCTGCTTCCTTTCTTGATGTCTCCGAATTTAACCACGAAAGCTGCATCTGCAATAATTCATCTTCTGCAATTGTACCAAGTTCGTACCGTCCCTTGGATATCCTCCAGAGTGTATCAGCATTTGAATAGTTCATATCTGCAATCTGCTTGTTGATCTGCGCAAGTGAAAGCGAGAAAAAATTCATAACTGCCTGCTGATGTACAGATTCAATACTTGCAAGAAAGGTTTTTCTTGCTGCCTCATACTTTATAGGTTCTATCTTCTTCTGCCACTTTAGTGCATTGTACCGGAACAGTGGTTGTGTCAACCCTATACTTATAGGAGAAGAGATGTATTTATGTGAATCATTCTCAAAATCGTTGAAGAGTGTCAGATCGGAGGTAAGTGATATTGATCCTCCGGTGAATCCGATATTCTGCGACAAAACCAGTGATGCATTGTTGTTTATTGTATTAGTCGCTTTATAATCCCACCTTTCAAACTGGGAATTCCAAACTTTATCATAGGCGGTGCTGTAGTCGGGAGTAGTTCCGTTAAGGGTAAGCGATGGTCTGTACTGTGCAACAAATGTCCTGTAGTTCCAGTAACTTGCCCTATATGTGTGTTTAGCCATAAGGGCATTGGGTGATTGTTCCTCTGCAAGCTTAATAACCTCCTGAAATGTGAGCTTTATAACCTCCTGAGCATTGACTTTCTTTGTCGAAAAAGTAAGCAATGCAATTATCGTAAATAAAAATATTCTCTTCATTTTATAAATTTATTCATATCTCAATGATTCTATCGGGTCTCTTTCCGATGCTCTCTTTGCCGGGGAGTAACCAAATATTACCCCTATGCTTACAGACACCCCAAATGCAATAAAAACAGAAAAAAACGATACTATTGTGGTAATTCCCGCCACCTGTTCAATCAGTTTAGCCATTATAACCCCAATGAACACTCCTATAAATCCCCCACTCACACTAATCAGAACAGCTTCTGCAAGAAACTGAACGACTATATCCATCTTCTTGGCTCCCAGAGCCATTCTTGTGCCGATTTCCTTAATTCTTTCCATAACCGATGCAAACATTATGTTCATGATACCTATGCCCCCGACAATAAGAGAAATGCTTGCTATAGCTCCAAGAACAATATTGAAAATGTCTTTTGTCCGCTGTTGTTGTTTAAGTAGCAACTCCGGTACTGTTATCTCAAAATCCTTCACGCCTGTATGACGCCTTGTCAGCATACGGCTAAGAACTTCTGTGGTGGTGGCAAGTTGCTCTGTTTCATTTACCTGCACCACAATTCGGTCCAGCTGGTTGTAATTTGTTTCAGTATCACTTGATGCATCAGAAGTGTTAATGACAATCCTACCCATGCCTCCTCCACCGAAAAATTCTATAGAACTAGCCTCTGAAACAAGCTTTGTATTAAGAAGGGCTCTGTTTTGGTATCGCAATAACAAAGTCTGGATTGGTATATAGATGTTGTCATTATAGACGTTTACTCCCTTTTCCTCAAATCCGGTGAGGGTGACATTTGTTTTCTGGAGCACACCTATTACCTTAAGCCAGATACCGTTGAATTTTATATACTGGTTAAGGGGATCGATTTTCCTAAAGAATTTTGCCCGTATATTTGCTCCAATTATACAGACCTGTATGCCATTCTTTTCCTGATAATCGTTAAAGAATACACCTCCTACCAATGGAAGATTGTAGAGGTGAAAATAATCATTTGATACTCCAACAAGCTTGGCGTTGTATTTTACACCGTTGAGCATTGCAGTAGAAGTAAATGATATTTCCGGGCTTATTCTCTTAACAGATGGTAATGTCTCCTTTATGGCGTCTACATCAAGAAGGTTAAGTCCCCGGGAGAATTTTTTCTGCTGTTTTTCTCCCTCTTCGCTTGAGGAGGCTTTGTCGGGAATTATTGGGTTAATAATTATGTTGTTTACCCCTACCATCTTCATCTGTTCCATTATCTCCTGCTTGGCCCCCTTTCCTATGGCAAGCATAGCTATTACTGCAGCAACTCCGAATATTATTCCAAGAGCCGTCAGAATCGACTTTAGTTTATTGGATACTATCGATTCTAATGCAATTTCTATATCATGAAAGTATCGAAATATAAAGCTAAACATTTCAATTGCTGTTTTGAGGGCGTTGCTGGAAGTTTCGTCTTGTTCTGGCAGAAGTATCTCTTTCACTGCTCTCTCCTCTTGGTTGTCTGTTCCTGTTGTTCTGGAATTGCTTCATCATTTCAGGAGTGACGTTCATCATTCCTCCTCTGCTGGCTTTAGCTTTAGCTTCGGCATCGGTTTTGGCTTTTTCTGCCTCCTGCCTTATACGAACCTCTTCTGCCTTTAGTGCTTTTTCCTTATCCTTAATTACAGATATTAACTCCTTACCAACAAGGTTAAAGCTTTCCGGATCTTCAGGAACGCTGAGAAAAATTTTTGTTCCTGGTTCAAGACCCTGTTCTATAATTACATTGTTTTCATTCGATTCTCCCATTACTACTATCTGTTTTTTCCCGTTTTTCATATAAACAAAAGGAATACTGTCCGTTCCTGCCTGTACGCATTCCAGCGGGATATAGACAACATCGGCAATGGTCTTGGTAATTATCTTGTTGCCCGTTGTCATTGATGGTCTTAATATTGGGTCAGATCCGTCAACCTCTATGTTTACCTCAAATACTTTAGCGTCGGTATTTGGTAACTGCTCCCCAATATTGGCTACGCTTCTTACAATTCCCGTATAGGATTTTTCAGGAAATGCATCTACCATTATTTCAACCTTCTGTCCCAGCTTTACTTTGCTTACATCAATTTCGTTTACATAGGTCTTCGACATCATCGACGACATGTCGGGAAGGGTTGCAACAACATTGTCCCAGGGGCTTATGGAAGAACCAATTTTTCTCTTTGACCCTCCTCTGTCTCTCTTATAAATAATCATCCCCGCCGATGGTGCTTTTATGACGAAATTCGACAATACCTCCTGTAGGTCGCTTACTTTTGTGCGTTGGTCCATAAGGCTGGTCTTTAAGGTTCTGGTGTCTGATTTTGCCTGTTCAACCTTTAAAGCATAGCCTCTTATTGACTGATCCAGTGAGCGCTTTGCTTTGTCGAGAGCAAGTTCTGCCTGACGTATTGTTGTGGGTGGTTCATATTTCGACTGCTGTAGTGTTATTTCCGATTCCTCCACTGTGTATCGGAGATTTTTTATATTATCCCTTAAGTTACTAAGATTGACGGCCGTATCTAGTACTTTCATCTCCATATTGGTTTCAATTGACCTCAGCTTCTCAAGCTCTTCCTTGAGGCTGTTATCAAATGATGTCCGGTCAAGTGTTGCTACATAATCGCCTGGATTAACCTCTGTTCCCTCAGGAACCATGTCGGTAATCTTAATGTCCATAGACCTGAAGTTTCTTCCCTGTGCCAGTTCCGGGCCGTAAATATCGGTCGACTGCTTTGCCTGCAACTCTCCTGTGGTTGTAACAATTATGTCAAACTGACCTTTTGTAGATTCGGCATAAAGGTTTGTTGTGTCTTTCTTTGATACTACCTTGTTGATGACAACAAGGGAGATGATCGCTGCGGCTAATATTATGCCGGTGATTATTAATGTTCTTTTCATTTGAAATATATATTCTTACTATTGCCTAATGCCTAATGCCTATTGCCTATTGCCTAATGCCTATTGCCTATTGCCTAAAGCCTATTTCAACCTCGTCCTCATGTCCCCTACTACACTCTTGTATGTTTCCAGAACTCTTTGCCATTCTGTATACAAGCTGTCGTCATTTGAGTTTGAGCCGCTTCTTCCCGATGATTCACTGCACAACTTGACCACATATTTTAACGTACTACTGTCTGCCACCTTAACAATAAGCCTGGTACGTATAGTATTATTTGGAAAAACCTTTACTGCCCAGGCAGTTCTGAGATATCCTGTTGTCTTGTCCGTAATTTCAAGGACATCAAAATAGGTCATGACTATCTGACTCATTATCTTCCAGGCTTCGTCCTCCTTAATGTTGGCATTTATCTCTATTATATTGTTCGTGTTTACAAAATCCGCAGGTTCCGAAGCAGCAAATGACTCATCTGCAAATAATTCAATCTGGTCCATTATTGGAATCACCGGAGCATTATCCTGATTTATATACTTTGTACGGACAGCGATGAAGCCCTCTTTTTCAAGAAGCACCTCTACTGTCTCTCCCTTTGCCACTTTAACATTAAATTCCCCATTGGCAACAAATCTGCCGTTGATCTTAATAGAAACTCCTTCAGGAGAGGTTCGCAACAAAACAATACGATCAGTCAGCAAAAATGATTCATTAATTGGCAATTCAGGAGATTCTTCTCTGTTCCAATAGGTCTTTTCCAGGTCGGCATATCCCTCTTTTACAATTTTTACATTAACACTTTTATCCAATTGCACAACAACCATACCATTTCCTGTGCCGATAACCTGGTTATCCGCAATAATCTTTGCATCTGAGGGTATGGCAACTATTTGAATTATCTTATCCGATAACTTAATCTCATCATTTACAGGCGGTAAGTCGGTTCCTGGTTGATTGGAATATATCTTTTTTACCGGAACATAGCCACTCTTTTTTATCTCAACATTAATCCGCTCACCATCCTTCACAACAATTTTTGCTGTTCCTTTTTCAAGTTCTGAGTTATTTACAAATATTCTGGCATCCTCTGGCCATACTTTAAGTGCAACCATCCTGTCCTTCATTGTAAGAAAATCTTCCTTGGGCAGCTTTTCTTCTGTCTTGGTACTATAGACTTTCTTTAAATCGGCAAAGCCGGGTTTTTGTATGATAATGGCTGTTTCCGAATTTTTCTGGACAATAACAACAGCAGTTCCTGCTCCCAACGGCTTCATTATATTTGTCGCCGGAACAATCTCATAAATTGTTGCATCTGCAGGTATTACATGAACGGTAACTTTTTTTTGAGCTAAAACCGGGCTCGCTATAATCAGCAAGCACGCGATTATTATGCTTAAGCTTCTCATTTTTATTCAATTATCGGAGTTTTATTCCCAAAGTCACATTAACTCCGCTATCCCAGCCAAGTTGGCGTATCTGTTCATTCGTCGTGCTGTTGATATCAACAGAATAACGGACATCAAGAGTTATAAACCCTAAAACATCCACTCCTCCACCTGCCTGAAGCGCAAAGTTGCTTTTTTTCCTGTCCGGGTCTGTTACACTCTCTTTAAGAAGAAATGAGGCCGTTGGTCCGGCCATAAGATGAGCACTTACGACTTTGAGATTCAACAGTCTTACGCCAAACATCATAGGCACCTTTAAGGTATTCACTGTTACTTCATCATTTGCATTACCATAATTTTCTTTGTGGGTACGATAATAAAACTCAGGTTGAAAATAAAATGTCCTTCCGAACTGCAGGAAAAACCCAATCTGATAATTAGATTTAACCTGTGCTGTAATCTCATCCTGATCAACTGTTGGAGTCAGCAGGTCGACACCCACCTTAGGACCATACCAGAAACTAGGATTTTTTTTAATTGGATTTTGTGCACTTTGCTGATTTTGAGCATAAGACACGGTAGAAAAAACGAACAAACCTACAATCAGAGTCGATAGAAATTTTTTCATAATAAGTTTTCCTTTATTTTAGGTTATTGTCTTCAAAATTAGCAATTATTAATTTAAATCTCAATTTTATAATAACTGAGGAAATAAATATATTCGTACATTTATGATAACAAAAAATTTTCTGACAATTACTCTTTGGTATGAAAAATTTTTATTTTAAAATAATCCTCCCTACTATACTGTCGGTTCTGTTGTTTATTCTTACAATTTTTTTCATAATAATTCCTCGCTTTCAGGAGAATATTATGAATGGCAAGAGAGAGATGATAAAAGAGCTAACCAATTCTGCCTGGAGTATTCTGGCAGAATATGAAGCAGATGAAAAAGAAGGAATTCTTTCCCGGAAAGAGGCTCAGATGACAGCCATGTCAAAAATTCAACACTTGAGATATGGAGAAGAAAATAAAGATTATTTCTGGATAACAGACATGACCCCTACAATGATCATGCATCCCTACCGAAGAGACCTGGATGGTAAGGATTTATCAAATTTTACTGATCCTCACGGAAAAAGGTTGTTTGTAGAATTTGTAGAGACCGTTAAAAGATCAGAACAGGGATATGTAGATTATATGTGGCAATGGAAGGATGACTCACTTCACATAGTTCCCAAGCTGTCTTATGTTAAAATATTAAAATCCTGGAACTGGGTCATAGGAACCGGTATCTATATTGAAGATGTAAAAAAAGAGATCTCGGCACTCACAAAAAGGATGCTCTGGATATCAATAAGTATCTCCTTCTTAATTGCTTTTCTTCTTTTATATATTTTTAAACAAAGTCTTAATATAGAACGCAAAAGAATCAAGGCCGAAAATCAATTACATGAGTCCAAAGAAAGATACCGAACTCTTGTAGAGGCATCAACTGATGGTTTAATAATGCTAATAGACGGGAAAATAAGTTTCTCGAATAATGTTATAAGTCTAATGACCGGTTATGAAAACAACGAACTTGTCAACCTTTCAATCGGAGAGATAATCAGCGAGAACAATAATAATGATATTATTGAGATTTTTTTAAAAAATTCTGTAATTAAAGAAGGACAGTTTGAATTAAATATTAAAAAGAAAAATGGAGGATTTGTAGAGACTTTAGTTAAATCATCAACCGCTCTTTTTTCAGGTAAAACCGTCAATATCATAATTGTCAAAAACCTAAGCGTAGACCAAAGCTTGAATTATTCCAATATCGATTATCAAAAATTAATCAGCATTTTAAACTTGGGGGTTTTTAAAACAAGTCTTGACTCCAGAGGTAAGTTTATTTATGCCAATGAAAAGGCAATTCGAATATTTGGTTTTGATAATTTCAATGACCTGTCTGAGATGAATTTTTTTAAGTTATTTGTTGACTCCCAGGAAAGAGAAAATATCAGACAACGCCTAAAGACAGATGGTTATATAAAAAATAAGGTTCTTAAAATCTTTAATAAAAACAAAGACTGTTCAATTGTAGCTCTCACTCTTGTAGCTTTTAACAATGAAAATTCAGAATACTTTATTTGTGATGGAATAATTGAAGATATTACTTCACAGGAAAATGAAAAAAATGAAACAAGTAATCTCATTGCAGAACTAAAATCAAATGGGTTTTTAATTGAGCAACCCATTAAAGATTATTTAATTCCTTTTTATTCAGTAGATAATGATTCTACAATAAGCGATTCTATTGAAATATTATCGAAACGAAAAACTGACAGTTTATTGCTGACAAAAAATGAAAAGGATTTTATTGGAATTATAACAAACAGTGATATTCAAAAACGAGTGCTATCACTAAAGCTAAGTTTAGAAAACCCTGTTTTCTTAATTATGAGCTCTCCCATTATTTATTGTAGTGCGGCTACTCCGGTGGGAGATGCAATATCTGTTTGTGACGAAAATAATATAAATCATCTGGTTGTAAGAGATGAGACAAACAAAATCATTGGAATATTTAGTACTAAGGAAATTTTTAAAAGCTTAACAAATTCTCTTTCCTTTTTAATTGACAAGATAAAAAAATCAGAAACAACAGAAGAGCTTAAGCAATGTTACAAATTGCTTCAATTATTTATAAAACCATTAATTAACAGTGATATCTCCGTTAAGCACCTAATTAATCTTACATCCTCTTTTTCAGATTCTGTAATTAAAAGAATAATTGAATTAACCATTAGAGAAATTGGAGAGCCACCTGTAAGTTTCTCCTTTATATGTCTTGGAAGCGAAGGGAGAAGAGAGGAAAGCTTGTTTACAGATCAGGACAATGCAATAATTTATGAGGATGTTGCAAAAGAAAAAGAAGGTTTAGTATGTGATTACTTCCGCGTCCTGGGTGAGATGGTGTGCGACTCATTAAACTTTGCAGGTTACTCTTTTTGCAAAGGAAATATTATGGCAAAAAATCCACTGTGGAACAAACCACTAAGCACTTGGGAGAAATATTTCACAAACTGGATAATGACTCCTGAGCCTCAAAACCTTTTGGATGCAATAATTTTCTTTGATTTCAGAAATGTTTATGGAAACGAAGAGTTTGCAGAACATCTTAGAGAAACTGTCAATTCATTAGTTTCGCAACAGTCGGTATTTTTCTATCATCTTGCCACTAATGCGTCCAACATTAAAACCCAGCAAATATCTTCCAGCCATATAATTACGGACAAAAATGCCGAAATAATTGATTTAAAAAGCAGTATTAATAATATTATAATGTTTGCCCGAATATATTCCCTTCAAAATAATATTTGGTGCACAAACACTATTGAACGGTTAAATGCATTAAAATCGAAGCAAATTATTGATGAAAGCGTTATTGATGAAATTATTTTTGTTTACAATTTTTTAATGCAACTGAGGTTCAAAAATCAGATAATCTTGCTTGGAAACAATACCCCTTTATCAAATTTACTGAACACAAAATACCTGATGGAGATTGAAGTATCCATGCTCAAGAAAGTTTTGTCACAAATTCCTGCTTATCAGAACAAAATGAGTCTTGATTTTAGAATAAAAACATAGGAGACAAATAATCAAACCGAGAAATAGGCATTATGTTTAAAGTTCTTATGTTCATTACTATGAACATATCCAAGCTGATTAGTAAGCAAAATGGTATTTCCAATATATAATGGTTTCTGATTAAAATGGCTGTGACCGTAAATCCAGAAATTGGCATTACAACCCCTTATATATTCTGTCAAATCCACGCAAAAGGCTTCATTTAGAGGACTGTTATTGTGTAACGGAGAATTACATAAACCTGACGGGAGGTGATGTGTCACTACAACAGTATTGCCTTTTTTATTCATTAATGAGTGCTTCATGAAGGTTAAACTATCGTGATGCAATTTATTGAAATCTGTTGCTTTTAACTTTCTGTTTTTGTTGGTAATACAGTCAAAATCCATTACACACTGCTCAATTTTCTTTTCATTATCATTTCCAATTTTAGACCATAAAGTTGTAAAAACGAATTGAATGTTTTCGTATTTCAGCTCTATGTTGTTCACAATATTAAAATTTTCTCTTAACTGAATATTATATGACTTGCTGAAATCGTCGATGTCCTTATGATAAAATTCGTGATTGCCCGGAATCCAGAATACTTGTTTGTAATTATCCGTAACAAAACTAAAAAAGGAGTTATTTAAAAACTCATCGTGCAATGGTACAATGTCTCCGGCTAAAATTAAAATTTCGCCACTAACCTTAAGTGGTTTATTTAATAAATATTTATTGTTGTGTTCAAATTCAAGGTGCAAATCTGAACAATATTGAATTCTCATAGTCTGTCCAAAAGATGATGTTAAATGGGTTATAAATATACTGCAAATTACTTAACTGACCGAATTTTGTATTTAGCGGCTATATAATACAGAACCGCTGATAATTATGTATACTATTAAAATTAACATAACTTTACTGCAAATGTTTTATTTCATTTGCAATTTTATTTTTATTAATATCTTTGGTACAATGAATAAAAAAAATTAACTAACAAAAGGAGCATATATGTTACATAAACCGGCAACAAACACTGGAACTGACAAAGCAGCAGCGAAGAAAGCAAAATTAGGTGTAAAAATGTTTTTTGTGTACACTTTAGTTTATTCTGGCTTTGTACTTATTGGTTTAACCAAACCCGAAATAATGGGATTGGAATTAATCGGCGGACAAAACATTGCTATTATCTATGGTTTTGGTTTGATAGTACTGGCAATAATTATGGGATTCGTCTATAATTATTTCTGTACACGAATGGAAAACAAAATGAATAAAAACTGATTAATAAATAATTGATATGATTTACGAAGTTTCAAATCTGGCAATAATAATTTTTTTATTTATAGTCGGTTTAGTCTTAGGATTATCTTTCTACTTTGCACGCAAAACAAAATCGTCTGCCAGCTATTATGCCGCAGGTGGAAATATTCACTGGGCTGTAAATGGTATTGCATTTGCAGGTGATTATTTATCAGCCGCATCATTTTTAGGAATCTGCGGAATGATCGCATATTCCGGATATGATGGTTTTTTATACTCAATCGGGTACCTTGCCGGATGGGTAGTTGCCCTGTTTTTAGTAGCAGAACCTCTGAAAAAACTTGGGAAATATACATTTACAGATGCTTTAGATTCAAAGTTCAATTCAAAATATATTAAATTGACTGCTTCAATAAGTACTCTCATTGTTTCAATATTTTATCTTATTCCTCAAATGGTTGGTGCGGGAGATCTTGTTGTTCCCCTTCTTGGACTGCCACACTGGATGGGAGTAGTGATTGTCGGTTCAATTGTAATATTTATAGTCGCAACGGCTGGTATGACATCAACTACCTATGTTCAATTTATTAAAGGTACATTATTGGTTATATTTTCAACAATACTTACTATTTACATATTAACCAACGGATTATCATTAACTCCGAACGACAACTATCACAAATTTACTCAAACTCAAGCGTTAATCACAAATGATACCATTGTAAGCACTACCGACCCGGCCTTTGTTGTGAAAAACACAAGAGTTGTAGACAAATTAATTTTTGTAAAACTTGAAAAAGATGGCGTTGATTGCTGGTACAAATTAAATAAAAAGGAAGACAAAGCCACTCTTGAAGAAATGCTTTATATTGTCTTAACTCCCAATGGCGAAAAATTATATAACGGAGCTCCAAAATCTGAAAATAAATTCTATCAGGTAGGGCACCTTAGCAAAATAGTAGTTGATGGCAAAGAAGTTGATAAAACAGGTCCTGTAGGCCCTTTTGAATTCATAAAAACAATTGAAAAAAGCGAGATTGTTCGTTTCTCCAAAAAAGCATTTACAGATGGAGAAGACAAAATAACTGTTTGGTACCAAAATCCCACTAAGGGTGAAGATGTTATGAAACCCGGCCTTTTATACAAGCTGTCAAAAGCAGCAGGGGCATCATTCTGGGATAAATTAAACTTCTTGTCTTTAATGCTTGCTCTGTTTTTGGGAACCTCAGCTCTTCCGCACATCTTAATAAGATATTATACAGTACCAAGTCAGCGCGCCGCAAGAAAATCGACAATTGTTGCTATTGCAGCGATTGGATTTTTCTATGTGTTAACTCTTTATATGGGACTAGGCTCAATGATTAGCGGTGCTTTAGATGTTGAAAGCAGCAATATGTCTGCACCTCTGTTGGCAAAAACATTTGGTGTGGGAATATTTTCAATAATATCTGCGATAGCTTTTGCAACAGTTCTTGGTACTGTCAGCGGGTTGATTGTAGCTTCTTCCGGAGCCATTGCTCACGACTTTATTGACAAGTATCTGCAAGTAGAGATGACTGACAAAGCTAAAGTTAAGGCAGGAAAAATGGCAGCTGTATGTGTTGGGATTTTTGCAATTATTTTAGGTATATTGTTTAAAGGCATGAATGTATCCTTCCTGGTCGGTCTTGCATTTGCTGTTGCTGCTTCTGCCAATCTACCGGCTATTTTATTCCTTTTATTCTGGAAAAAAACAACTGCAAAAGGTATTGCTTGGTCAATTATCGTAGGAATAGTCTCTTCTATTGGAATAATACTGTTTTCTCCCACCATGTACGATAAATATGGACTTATACCTAAGGACGCTCCTATACCACTGGACAATCCTGGTATTATTTCAATTCCATTGGCTGTAATCACTTTAATTATAGTTTCTTTGTTGACTCAAAAGGAAAATCACACAAAAGATTTTAGTAAATAATAAATTGTTAAATAATATTTAAAACCCATAAAATGAAGCAATTAATTATAGTGTTTCTACTTATTATTTCTCTTAAAATTCAAGCACAAGAGAAAAAAGAAGAGACTAAATTCGGCATCAGTTTTTCTGGATTTATTAAATCAGATTTGTATTATGATTCAAGACAGACAGTTAATATAAGGGAAGGTCACTTTCTGCTTTATCCGGAAAATCAAAAACTTGACTTCAATGGCAAAGATATAAACAGCAAAGACCAGTTTGGGATTCTTTCCATTCAAAGCAGGTTGACCGGAAAAATTACAGGTCCCGATGTGTTCAGGGCAAAAACTTCTGCATTGGTCGAAGCCGATTTCTTTGGTAATGAAAACACAAATTTTGGAGATGTAAACGGTTTCAGGCTTAGACACGCCATCATTAAACTCAACTGGAAGACTACTGAGCTTTTGGTAGGGCAGTACTGGCATCCGTTATTTATTCCCGAATGTTTTCCTGATGTAGTCTCTTTTAACACTGGTGCTCCTTTTCAGCCATTTTCACGCAATCCGCAAATTAGATTAAGTCAGAAAATAAACAATTTCAAACTAATAATAGCTCTTGCGGAACAACGTGATTTTTCGAGCAATGGGCCTGATGGTGCCAGTACAAAATACCTTAGAAACGCCGTTCTCCCAGATTTGAACATTCATATGCAATATTCTAAATCATGGAACAAACAAAATGAATTTCTGATTGGAGTAGGCGGGGAATATAAACAATTGACCCCGCGACTATTTTCTCAGGCAGATAAAAATCTGAAAGATGGAAAAGACAGTATATATTTTACCGGCAAAGACTATGTGAAATCCTTTGCTGTTGCATTGTATTCTAAGCTTCGTTTAAAACCCGTTACTGTTAAAGCATATGTTGTTTACGGAAACAATTTGTTCGATCTGGTAATGCTTGGCGGATATGCTGTTTCTTCTACAATTGAAAGACCGCAATTGAAATACAATTATTCACCTGTTAATAATCTATCTCTTTGGGCAGAATTTGCAACAAACGGTAAAATTCAAGCCGGCTTTTTTGGAGGATTTACCAAAAATCTTGGCACAGGTATAAATAATACAGGTATATATTATAGCAGAGGAGTTAACATTAACCATGTTTTACGATTTTCTCCACGCATTATATTTAATATGGAAAAATTCCGAATAGCACCAGAAATTGAATATACTGCTGTTCAATATGGAAAAGAGGGCTCAGATGGGCTTGTTAATTCAAATTTAACAAATGTATCAAACCTTAGAGTTTTGCTGGCATTTTATTATTTCTTCTAATGCCCATTGCCTATTGCCTATTGCCTATTGCCCATTGCCTATTGCCCATTGCCTATTGCCTAAACAACCCAAACACTGCCGAGCCACTTCCGCTCATTGAGGCGTAAAGTGCTTTTTGACTATAGAGTGCCATTTTGTGCTCGCCAATTTGTGGATGTTTTTCAAAGACAGTTCTCTCAAAATCATTTGTTATTGCTTCTTTCCACTCTTCTATAGGTCTAATAAGCAGTTCTTTGAGTGAGATTTGAGGCTTTTGTGGAGCCACTCCTCCATATGCTTCGGCTGTTGACACAAAAACCGGCGGCACCACTGTCTTTATTTTAATACCCTTAAGTTGCGGAATTGTAAAAGGAGTAAGAATTTCTCCTCGTCCCTCTGCTAACATTCCCTCTCCCTCTTCTGTATTAAGCCTCTTTGAGTAGATAAAGAAAGGGCAGTCGCTTCCAAGCCGGGCTGCGTATTCGGCAAGGGTTTCGTGGCTCAGGTGGAGACAAAACAACTTGTTGAGAGCAATAAGTGCATGTGCGGCATCTGACGATCCTCCTCCCAGACCTGCTCCCGGAGGAATTCTTTTAAAGAGATGAATCTCTACAGGTGGAAGTTTAAAGTCTTTTGATAACAGTTCATATGCTCTAATACACAGGTTGTCTTCCTGCCGACCCTCCAGACTTATTCCATAAAGAGAGAGTGTAGTCTCCTCAGATTCTACAATCTCAAGTATATCTGTTAGCTCGATGGGAAAAAAGAAGGTCTCAAGATTATGAAAACCGTCCGGGCGTTTTTCAATAACCTTAAGACCAATATTGATTTTTGCGTTAGGATAGAGTATCATTATCCAAACTTTAAAAATTATCCGCACTTTGAGTATCCGCAGGAGATGCAGTTAAGGCATCCTTCCTGGTAAACCAGTTCACTGGAACCACACTTCTCGCATTTTTTACCGGAATCATCCTTGGTTCCGTCCGGAATATATCTTTTTAGCGTTCTCTCTACGCCATTTTTCCAGGTATTGATTGCCTCACTGTCAAGCTGAAGACCATTTACAAGATTTACAATATCTACAATAGGCATTCCGTTGCGCAATACACCTGATATCAGTTTTGCATAGTTCCAGTACTCCTTGTTGAACATATGAGATATGCCCCCTACAGTGTTTTTGTAACCATATCTGTCTATATACTGGAAATCGTATCTGGAATTACCTGCTTCATCTTTCTCTTTTACAATGAATCCCATTGTAACAGACTTGGGTATGTTTCTGGTATCTTCATCAAGAAGACCTGTGAAGATTTCATACGGCACTCCCTTCATGAGACCTACCAGTGCTATCCATTGCTCTGCCCCGTTTTTAAAGCGGATAACCTCTGCCTCCAGTGATATGGGACGTTCACGTTTCCTAAGCACCGATTCCTTAACCTCGTTCTCTTTAGTTGAAACTAGCACACCCGACCGTGAACCATCTCTGTACACTGTAACACCTTTACAGCCATATTCCCAGGCTGTCTTGTAAACATCCGAAACCAGTTCTTCAGTTGCACTGTTCGGCAAGTTCACGGTTACGCTAATAGAGTGGTCAACCCATTTTTGCATTCTACCCTGCATCTTAACTTTTGCGAGCCAGTCAATATCGTTTGAAGTTGCTTTGAAATACGGCGACCTTTTGACTAGATCGTCTACCTGAGAGCCCCTCATTGCAAGTACCTGTTCCTTGTTTAGTCCATTCATCTCGCACCATATAAGGAACTTATGATGAAAAACGTAATACTCCTCCCAGGCATCTCCAACATCGTCCCTGAATGATATTGTAACGTTCTTGTCATTCGGGTTAACCTTCCTTCTGCGTTTGTAAACAGGAAGGAACACCGGTTCGATTCCCGATGTAGTCTGGGTCATGAGAGATGTTGTTCCAGTAGGAGCAATTGTCAACATAGATATATTTCTCCTTCCGTGCCTTACCATCATATCGTAGAGCTCCTCATCCTCCTTGCGGATCCTGGCAATCATCGGGTTGTTGGTTTCTCGCTTTGCATCATAAATTGGAAAAGCACCTCTCTCCTGAGCCATCTGTGTTGAAGAACGATAAGCCTCTACAGCAAGTGTTTTCTGAATCTCAACTGAAAAGTCTATGGCTTTGTCGCTGCCGTACATGAGTCCGAGAGCAGCAAGCATGTCTCCCTCCGCGGTAATTCCAAGACCGGTTCTTCTACCGCCAAGTGTTTTATCTTGTATCTTTTTCCAGAGAGTAAGTTCTGCTCTTTTTACCTCCTCATCCTCAGGGTCTGCCTTGATTTTTGCAAGGATCCCTTCTATTTTTTCCATCTCCAGCTCTATAAGGTCATCGTTGAGTCTCATACCTTTCCTTGCATGATCCTTAAACAACTCCATATTGAAGCTTGCCTTTGGAGTAAATGGGTTGTCTACATATGAGAAGAGGTTAATAGCAATCAGACGGCATGAGTCGTATGGGCAGAGAGGAATTTCACCGCATGGATTAGTACTTACTGTTTTATAACCCAGATCTGCATAACAATCCGGTAAGGATTCCCTTATGATTGTATCCCAGAACAGAACCCCCGGCTCGGCCGACTTCCATGCATTATGGATGATCTTTTTCCAAAGTGCATTTGCGTCAATCTCCTTAACTACCTTTGGGACTGCTGCTTCAACCGGATACTGTTGTGTATAAGGCTTATTTTTCAGGGCTGCCCTCATGAATTCGTCATCTATCTTTACCGATACATTTGCTCCGGTAACCTTACCCTGCTCAAGCTTTGCATCTATGAAATGTTCAGAATCCGGGTGTTTGATGGAGATACTTAGCATAAGAGCTCCTCTGCGCCCATCCTGAGCCACCTCACGAGTGGAATTGGAGTAACGCTCCATAAATGGTACCACACCTGTGGATGTGAGAGCACTGTTAAGAACCGCACTACCGGCCGGCCTGATATGTGAAAGATCGTGCCCCACCCCACCTCTTCTCTTCATCAACTGAACCTGCTCCTCGTCTATACGCATTATTCCACCGTAGGAATCAGCAGGTTTGTCGTGACCAATTACAAAGCAGTTTGAAAGTGATGCTATCTGATGGTTGTTGCCAATTCCGGTCATAGGCCCACCTTGAGGAACAATATATTTGAACTCCTTTAAAAGATCATATACCTCCTTTGCTGTCAGTGGGTTTGGAAATTTCTCCTCTATTCTGGCAAATTCATTTGCCAGTCTCCAGTGCATATCCTCAGGAGAGTGCTCGAATAAGTTGCCGAAGGAGTCCTTCATGGCATATTTACCGATCCACACCGATGCTGCAAGTTCGTCCCCCTTAAAATATTCCAGGCTGGCTGCCATTGCCTCTTCGTAGGTATATGTCTTCATAGTTTGAAAAAATTATTGAAAGAAAAAGCCGAAAGATTTCTCCTTCGACTCTGACAAAATTATATTAAATAGACGGACTTCTTCCGAAAAATCAGCAAATCTTATCAACACTTAATTAACACCGGCGGCTGGCTCCCATGTCTGATTTCTTCCCAAAAGGCCCCAACCGTCCAGAGAGCCTCGTACTTTGAGCTTTCCTGTTTTTTTGTCAAACGACATTGAACAGCTGTAGATTTTGCCATCCAAAGGATCAAGTATTGTTCCTCCGGTCAGTTTATCATTATCTGCTTTCATGTTCTTTATAAACTTCAGACCAACAACGGGTTTGTTCTTGTCTGCTCCTGTGCATTGAGTACAAAGTCTTTTAGGGTCCCCGGTTAAAAGTATCTCAATGACACCTTCGTATGTACCGTTTGGTGCCTGATAGATATTGACGAGAGATTTTTTTCTTCCCTCCTCATCTATAGTATACCATTTACCAACAATCTTGTTTGTTTGAGCAAATGCCGACAAACCTATCAGCATAAAAAGCATTGATGCCAGAATTGTAATTTTTTTCATTTTTCTATTGTTTTATACTGTTCGAATATAGCAATAATTTCACTTATACATGTAATTTACCCTCAACAGCAGTTCATGCTGCAGTTTGTACAATGGCCAAACTCCCCCCGAAGTCTTGCCTCAACCAGATCCAGAAGTCTCTGACGGAGTTCTTCGTTGTATATTTTCTCCAGAACTGCATATACAAAGGCAAGCTGCTGAAGAATCTTTGCCTCCTCTGCACCAATGCCTCTTGATCGCATATAAAAGAGTGCCATTTCATCCAACCGGCCACTTGTGGCACCATGAGAACACTTAACATCGTCTGCATAAATTTCAAGCTGAGGTTGTGCATACACTTTTGCCTTTCTCGACAGCAACAGGTTATGGTTAGCCTGATATGCCTCCGTTTTCTGGGCATCCTGAGAGACTTTTATCTTTCCAAAAAAGAGCGCCTTTGACTCATCGTCAAGTATTCCTTTGAACAACTGACGACTGGTGCATCTGGGAACAAGATGGTGCATATTCACCGTTGTATGAATCTCCTGAGTTCCATCTACAAGATAAATACCATTAAGTTCGCATGTTGCCCCCTCTCCTGTGAGTCTTGCCTCTATCTCATTCTCAAGCATTCCCCCGTGCAGAGAGACAATATTGATGCGTATATATGAGTCTTTGGCAAGGTTGACATTAAACCTGACCTTATGCAAAGATCTGTTGTGTTCGTTTTGCATTACCACAATATTTACCCTCGCCCCCTCATAAACATTGATATTCATCTCAGAATCTGTCTTAAATTCGTCCATTGAGAGTGTGTGGGAACATAAAAGTATATTAGACTCAGACATGGCCCCAAACGACAGGTTGTTCGTATAACTGATTGGCTCCGTATTTTCCGAATCCCTCACAGTTATTATTTGCAAACTGTCCGGTAAAATTGTCCCCTTGGTCACATTCAGGTTAAAACCCAGTGGGCTGCCCGCTTCAATCTTTAAAAGAGAATCTTCTCCCTCCTCCTCTCTGAGCTTTCCGTTCATAAGAAAGGCCTGACGTGTCCCATGCAGAGGGACCCTGCATCGGAAAACCTCCGGAATTTCAGGAGAATATGTGTATTTTTCTGCCATGTCTATGGGTTTATCAGCCAGTCGTAACCCCTGCTCTCAACCTCAAGAGCCAGCTCCTTACCGGCAGTTTTTATTATCCTTCCATCGTAAAGTATATGCACGATATCGGGAACAATGTAGTCCAGAAGTCTCTGGTAGTGTGTGATTATAATAAAGGCATTATCCGGTTTTTTAAGCTTGTTAACTCCTGCGGCAACTATTCTAAGCGCGTCAATGTCTAGTCCGCTGTCAGTCTCGTCTAGTATTGCCAGCTTAGGTTCCAGCATGGCCATCTGAAAAATCTCGTTCCTTTTCTTCTCTCCTCCGGAAAATCCTACGTTCACACCTCTGCTTGAGAATGATTTATCCATTTCAACAACCTCCATCTTCTCCCTCATAAGCTTCAGAAATTCTGCGGCTGTGAGCGGCGGCAGGTTCATATGTTTCCTCTTCTCGTTAATGGCAGTCTTCATAAAGTTGACATTGCTGACACCGGGTATCTCTACCGGATACTGAAACCCCAGGAAAATACCGTTTCTTGCCCTGTCTTCGGGAGAGAGTTTCAAAAGATCGAACCCTTCATACATAACCTCACCCGCAGTAACATCAAAGTGGTCCCTTCCTGCCAGAACAGCAGATAGTGTGCTTTTACCGGAACCGTTGGGCCCCATTATGGCATGAATCTCTCCTGCTTTTACCGAGAAATCAATCCCTTTAAGTATCTCCTTTCCCTCGATTGAGGCGTGCAAGCCTTTTATCTCTAACATATTATAATATTATTTCAATTTTAATTATTCAACTTCCACTGTTTTTTCCACATGGAAAAACCAAAAAATGCCAGCACCAGGTAAGCAGCACTTACAATTGGCATAAATACAAGACCTGCCAGCATGTATAAACTAATATTGGTTATGTTTACTGTAAACCACGCGGCCCAACACTCAAGTTTCTTCTGGGCAGAGAGATACTGTGCCGTCAATATAGTTATTGTAATAAATGCATCCAGATAAGGAGTCCTTGCCTCTTTGAAAATGTCCGGCCAAATGTTGTCCAGATATGTGAGAGCAGTGCCCCATATTACCGCCAGAACAATTATCTGAGCAACAAAATACACCCTTTTACCGTTTGTCATGAGCGATATCTTAAGTTGATGCTGGCTGTTCTCCTCCTCCTTTTTAGGGTGGGTCCAACGATAGTGTCCAAAGAAATTGATTGCAAAAGAGACAGGCTGCACAAGCATGCTCGAATATAGTCCTTTCTGATAAAAGAGAATAAACAGGATTATATTATATGCATATCCTATCCAGAAGTTTGCAACCTTGGCCCTTGTTGCCAGATATACACATGATAATCCGCTAAGTACCGCTATTATCTCAATAAGGCTGACCCCCTGTCCGCCAATAGAAAAAAGAATATTTTTTATACTGAAAATGTAATCCATCTTTTAAACATTTTTAACCAACACTACCCTCAAGCGTTATCTGAAGCAACTTCTGAGCCTCAACAGCAAACTCCATCGGGAGCTGATTGAGAACCTCCTTTGCATATCCATTTACTATAAGACCAACTGCATCTTCTGTTCCGATGCCCCTCTGCTGGCAGTAGAATAGCTGATCTTCACTTATTTTTGATGTAGTTGCCTCATGTTCCAGAATAGCGGTCTCGTTTTCGTTCTCAATATAAGGAAAGGTGTGTGCACCACATTTGTCGCCAAGCAAAAGAGAGTCACATTGAGTGTAGTTCCTCGAAAATTCTGCATTTGGAAGTATTTTTACAAGACCCCTGTAACTGTTCTGGCTATGTCCGGCTGAGATACCCTTGCTGACTATCCTGCTTTTTGTGTTTTTGCCTATGTGTATCATTTTTGTTCCGGTATCTGCCTGCTGATAGTTGTTTGTAACAGCAACAGAGTAAAACTCCGATATTGAGTTGTCGCCCCTTAGTATTGTACTCGGATACTTCCAGGTAATTGCAGAGCCTGTCTCTACCTGTGCCCAGAACAACTTGCTGTTTTCGCCCTTGCAGATGCCCCTTTTTGTTACAAAGTTGAATATCCCCCCTTTGCCGTTTACATCTCCCGGATACCAGTTCTGGACAGTTGAATACTTCACCTCGGCATCCTTCATTACAATAATCTCAACAACTGCTGCGTGCAGCTGGTTCTCGTCACGCTGCGGTGCTGTACACCCTTCCAGATAACTAACATAAGATCCCTCCTCTGCTACAATAAGCGTTCTCTCAAACTGGCCTGTTCCCTTTGCGTTTATCCTGAAATAGCTCGACAGCTCCATAGGGCAGCGTACACCCTTAGGTATATAACAGAAAGATCCGTCACTGAACACTGCCGAATTCAATGCTGCATAGAAGTTGTCGCCATAAGGGACAACAGATGCAAGATGCTTTTTGACAAGTTCCGGATAGTCCCTCACAGCCTCAGAGAAAGAGCAGAAAATTATCCCTTTCTCGGCAAGTGACTCTCTGAATGTAGTCTTTACAGAAACCGAATCGAAAACAGCGTCCACTGCTACACCTGCCAGTACGTTCCTCTCGTCCAGGGGAATCCCGAGTTTATCAAAGGTAGCCTGAAGTTCAGGATCAATTCCTGACCCCTCTGCTCTTTTCTTTGGTGCGGCAAAATAAATTATATTCTGATAATCTATCTCCGGAATAGTAAGATGTGGCCATGTTGGCATCTTCATGGTGAGCCATTTGTTATATGCCTTTAACCTGAATTCCAGCATCCATTCCGGCTCCTCTTTTTTGGCCGAAATCATTCTTACTGTATTTTCATTCAATCCTTTCGGAAAAAACTCCTGGTCGAGTTCTGTTACAAAGCCGTGTTCATAATCGGACTCTGTTATTTTTTGAATTATATCATTTTCACTCATCATGAGGCAAAGTTATATCATTTTAACCTATTTTTGCACACAAATATAGTGTGATGACAAAAGCAGGAAACGGCAAACCAAAAAAAACACAAGTAGCGGATGAAGGAAAAATGAACCTTATAAACCGACTGCTTTCACAGACCGATACAAAAATTCAGGGTCGTTTTCAAGAAGAACAGCCGGAGGGTTGTATTTGGTTGAATTCTCACAAGCTTCTTCTGGAAGGGCTTGACTTCGACCTGGTTTACACCCCCTTGAGGCACCTTGGTTATAAGGCTGTAATAAGCCTTCTTGGTCCCCTCTATGCAAAAAACCATGTTCCCTACTCTGTTTCTGTCAATATGGGCCTCTCCGTTAAGTATTTCGTAGAGGATATTGAAGAACTTTGGTCTGGTATGGTTGCCGCTCTTGAGGAACACAAAATAAACAATGTTGAATTAAACCTTCTTCCTTCACTCACCGGACTAACTATTAGTCTGTCGTCTCTGGGAAAACAACAGAGGGAACTTTTTGTTCAAAGCCCGACACCAATTTCGGGTGATCTCATATGCATTTCAGGCAATCTTGGAGCTGCCTATATGGGTCTTCAGCTACTGGAAAGAGAGAAAGCACTCTTTACTGACAATCCCGATATACAGCCAAACCTGCAGCAATATAAGTTCATTCTTAAATCATACCTCAACCCCAATCTTGACACCTCGGCTATAGAGGCTCTTAACCTGAACTCAATATATCCCTCCGACGGCGCATTTATCTCAGACGGACTTGCAGACGCAGTTAAAAGAGTCTGTAAAAGAAACAACCTTGGAGCAAAGATCTTCCTAGACAAGATTCCGATTGCCTCACAGACATTTCAGATGGCCGAAGAACTTGGTATAGATGCTACTACTGCAGCTTTAAACGGAGGGGACGACTTTCAGTTCCTGTATACGGTTCCTCTATCAATGTATGAATCACTTCAAAAGGAGGTTGCTCAGTTAGATATAATAGGTCACCTCTGTTCTGCCGATTTTGGCACTCTGCTTATAACTCCGGACGGTACAGAACTTAATCTAAAAGCTCAGGGCTGGAGTGAATGAGTATTCCAAAGGAACTGAGTCAAGATAGCCGAACAACTCTTTGTTTAAGGATACCTTGAATTTTGTTGAGAAGAACTCTACTGCCAGCTGGTTTTCGTAATCCAGGGCCTTTATAATGACCATTGTGTTTCCTTTGTGCTCCTTAAACCTGCCAATCAGCTCCTTTCTGAAATTACTATCCAGTGCTCTAATAGGAATATTTATAGTAATCTGCTTTATGAAATCCTCCTTTGTATTTGCAAGGTGCCTTATACTCTTTATTTTCAACTCATAATCCACATTCTTTGCCGCCTCCTGCTTTGCTGCGCCAAACCCGTATTTTGGAGCAATCGTACATTTAAGCAACAGCGGAAGGTTCTGTTGGGTATACTGCATAAGGTTCTCATAATCCTTGCCAAAAACAGTGAAGCTTACAGATCCGTTGAAGTCCTCAATGGTGAAACTGGCAAATGGACGTCCGGTACTTCTTGTGTATGAGATTTTTACATTCGTGACTATTCCGGCGATGATAATCTCTTTCCCTTGCAATGCCTCTTCCTTTGATGCCAGGTTCACCATCTCAACGGCTTGCACCAGAGAATGTGTGGTGAAATTCTTTACCTCAAAATCGAATTGGTCAAGCGGGTGGGCAGAGAGGTACATACCAACTAGCTCCTTCTCTCTTTTTAAAAGGTCATTCTGACTTACCTCCACATTTTGCGGAATTTCCGGGGGAACCAGCTTTATGGTTTCACTCAGTCCAAACAGTGAGTGTCCGCCATTAAGTACATCCGACTGGTATATATTCCCATACTTGTACAGAGCGTCAAGAAAAGGCTCCTCTTTTGAATTTGATGCAAGGTACTGCTCCCTTCTGACAGGCTCAAAACTGTCGAAAGCTCCTGCGTATACAAGAGACTCGATAGTTTTTCTTCCCACGGAGCTAAGGTTTACCCTCTCCACAAAATCGAAAATAGATATGAAGTTACCCCCGTCATTCTCTTCTCTTGCCTTGACAATATTTTCAACAGCACCTGCTCCTACCCCTTTTATTCCAGCCATACCAAAACGAATGTTCCCCTTTTTGTTAACTGTAAAGGTATCGACGCTCTCATTTACATCAGGCCCCAAAACTGCTATCCCCATCCTTTTGCACTCATCCATGAGTTTGGTAATCTCCTCTATGTCATTAAGGTTCCTGCTTAATGTGGCGGCCATATACTCTGCCGGGAAGTTTGCTTTTAGGTATGCTGTCTGGTACCCTATCCATGCATAACATGTAGAGTGCGATTTGTTGAATGCATATTCGGCAAACGCTTCCCAGTCTTTCCATATCTTTTCAAGGGTCTCGGCGGAGTGGTTCCTCTCTGTTCCTCCAGCCATGAATTTCTCCTTGAGCTTGTCAATCATCTTCTTGTCCTTCTTCCCCATACCCTTTCTAAGCTGATCGGCATCACCCTTGGTAAGTCCCGCAATCTTCTGGGAAAGAAGCATAACCTGTTCCTGATATACCGTAACACCATAGGTATCAGATAGTATTTGTTCCATCTCCGGCAGGTCATACTGAATTTGTTTAAGCCCCTTTTTTCTGTCTACGAAGTCCGGGATATACTCCATAGGACCCGGTCTGTAAAGGGCATTCATGGCAATAAGGTCTTCAAACCTATTGGGTTTTAGCTCTCTCAGCCATTTCCTCATTCCGTCGCTTTCAAACTGGAACGTTGCCACAGAATCACCCCGGCTGAACATTGCATAGGTAGCCTTGTCGTCTATAGGTATCGAATCTATGTCCAGATCAATTCCTCTTGAGTGTTTTATGTTTTTGACGGCATCTTTGATTATTGAAAGTGTCTTTAGCCCCAGAAAGTCCATCTTGAGCATTCCAACCTTCTCTATCTGAGATCCTTCATACTGAGAGACCCAGATCTCCTCGCCTGTCTCCTTATCCTTTGCAATTGATATGGGGATGTATTCTCTGAGATCGTCCCTGCCTATGATAATGGCACAGGCATGAACACCCACGTTTCTGACGTTGCCTTCAAGCTTCTGGGCATACTCCATTGTCTCCCTTATAAGCGGGTCGGGTGAGTTAAAAGCCTCCTGAATCTCCGGCACGTATTTTATGCAGTTTTCCAGCGTAACAGCAACTTTGTCTCCATTTTTGTCTGGCGGGAGTTTAATAGGTATCAGTTTAGCAAGCCTGTCAGATTCACTCAATGGGAGCTTCTGTATCCTGGCAATATCCCTGATTGCGCTTTTGGCTGCCATAGTACCGAAAGTAATTACATGCGACACATGGTCCTTCCCGTATTTTTCCTCTACATACCTGAGAACCTTTGACCTGCCGTCATCATCAAAGTCAATGTCAATATCTGGCATAGAGATACGGTCGGGATTAAGGAAACGCTCAAACAGAAGATCATACTTGAGAGGGTCAATATCTGTTATTCTAAGACAGTAGGCTACCACTGAACCGGCTGCCGAACCCCTGCCCGGCCCCACAGATACATCCATTCCGCGCGCAGCAGCAATAAAGTCCTGAACTATAAGAAAATAGTCCGGGAAACCCATTTTTTTGATTGTGGCAAGTTCAAACTCAATTCTCTCCTTATGTGAGTCGGTAAGTTCTCCATACCTGCTTGTTGCCCCCATGTAGGTGAGATCTTTAAGGTACTCGTTTGAATCTGAATAACTTGCAGGGATAGGGAAGTTGGGCATTATTGGAACTGAATCCAGACTGTAAACCTCAACTTTATTGGCAATTTCGATAGTGTTTTCCAGAATTTCCGGAACATCCCTGAAAATCTCCTCCATCTCTGCCTGACTCTTCAAATACTCTTGCTTGGAATATCTCAATCTTTTAGGGTCGTCGTATTCTGCATTTGTGGTGAGACATATCAGCCTGTCATGAGCCTCACGGTCCTCCTGTGCTACAAAATGCACATCATTTGTAGCTATGCACTTAATGTTATGTTTGGCAGCAAGTTCCAGGATTCCCTTGTTTACAAGTTGCTGGGCAGGAAAAACAGAGGTGTCTGCTCCAGGTGCATCCGTCTCATGTCTCTGAAGTTCCAGATAATAGTCGTCTCCAAAAAGATTCTTGTACCAAAGTACTGTCTCCTCTGCCTCCTTCATGTTTCCCGCAGTTATTGCCCTGGAAACCTCTCCTGCAAGACAGGCCGACGAACAGATAAGGTCCGACGAATATCTTTCCAGCAACTCTCTGTCTATCCTCGGCTTATAGTAATACCCCTCAATGAAGGCATACGATGTCAGCTTTATGAGGTTTTTATATCCAGCATGGTTCTTTGCGAGTAAGACAAGATGGTAACTGCTCTGATCCTCCTTGCCTCTCCTAAGGTCACGCCCCTCCTTTGACACATAAAACTCACACCCAACAATAGGCTTTACATTTGGATAGCTTAATGCGGCATCCAGAAACTCCTTAACCCCGAACATGTTTCCATGGTCAGTAATAGCAAGGGCTATCTGATTATCATCTGATGCACTTTTGAAAAGGCGTTTTATAGGTGCAGCACCATCTAAAATTGAGTATTGTGTATGTACGTGGAGGTGAACGAAAGACATTTTTTGATTGGGTATTGTAGGTGTATAAAGGTATAAAATTTAGGCTGACAAGATAGCCAGCCTAAAAAAAATTTATCAACAATCTTGTTGAATCAGACCAGTGCTTTGCCGGTCATATCTTTAGGAGCGGCAATGCCCATAAGCTTAAGAATCGTAGGAGCAATGTCGGCAAGAATTCCGTTTTCCACTTTTTTTATCTGGTCATCAACCACAATGAATGGTACCGGATTAAGCGAATGTGCGGTGTTCGGCGATCCGTCTGCATTCAGAGCGAAGTCTGCGTTTCCGTGGTCCGCTGTAATTATTACGGTATATCCCATCTCCCTTGCAACCCAAACAACCTCCGATGCACATTTGTCAACTGTTTCAACCGCTTTACGTATTGCCCTGTAGACGCCTGTATGACCTACCATGTCGCCATTGGCAAAGTTAAGGATAATCAAATCCTGCTTTCCGGTTTTAAGTTCTTCAATAAGAGCATCTCTCAATTCTGGCGCACTCATCTCTGGTTTGAGATCATATGTTGCAACCTTAGGAGAATTTACAAGAATTCTTCTTTCATTTTTAAAAACCTCTTCTCTTCCTCCTGAAAAGAAAAATGTAACATGGGCATACTTCTCTGTTTCAGCTATCCTTAGCTGATTTTTACCGGCTGCTGCAACCACCTCGCCCAGAGTATTCTGAACATTGTCTTTGTCATATAGTATATGAAGACCCTTGAACTTGTCGTCATATGGGGTGAGCGTGCAGTAGTAAAGAGGAATTGTCTTCATTCCTGCCTCAGGCATATCACTCTGTGTAAGCACGCTGGTAATCTCTCTCGCTCTGTCGTTACGGAAATTGAAGAAGATTACAGCATCTCCCTCCATAAGTGTCCCAACAGAGTTTCCCTGGCTATCCACTGCTGCATGGGGCATTATGAATTCATCTGTAACACCGTTGTCGTAACTCTGTTGCATAGCATCAACTCCGTTAGTAAACTTCTCGCCTTTGCCTTCAACTAAAAGATCATATGCAAGTTTCACCCTCTCCCATCTTTTATCCCTGTCCATAGCATAGTATCGGCCAATTATGGAGGCAAGCCTACCTGTAGATTTTTTAAGATGAGCCTCTAATTCTGTTATATAGCCCTTGCCGCTCCTCGGGTCGGTATCTCTTCCATCCATGAAAGCGTGTATATAAACCTTACTGATATCCATCTCATGTGCCGCATCCAGAAAACCATAAAGGTGCTCCATTGCACTGTGAACGCCACCGTCACTCATCAGACCCATAAAATGCAGAGCCTTGCCGGAACTCTTCACATATTCATAAACAGCCTTTATCTCTCCATTTTCCATAAGTCTCTTCTCACGACAAGCTTTGTTTATCTTGACAAGATCCTGATAAACCACTCTTCCCGCTCCTATATTCAGATGGCCCACTTCAGAATTTCCCATCTGTCCTTCCGGAAGACCAACGTCTTCTCCACTTGCAGAGAGTAGCGACATTGGATATTTGGCCCGTATAGCGTCAATATTTGGTTCTCCCTGAGTATAAATTACATTCGATTTGTCCTTCTTCCCTTCGCCCCAACCGTCGAGAATCATCAATAGTACCTTTTTATCCATATTATTACTTAAATTTGTGGCTGCAAAATTATACAATTATGCCTAGAAATAAAAACAGAGAGAGAGACAGTAAGTTTAACAGGAACCCGAAAAATGTCTCTAAGGCTCCAAAAGAGGAGTCAGTCGGAAGGGTCAGCATGACAAGAGAGGGCTATGCATTCATTATAAGAGAAGGATTGGAAGACGATATTTTCATATCGGCAAGAAAGTTAAGAGGTGCCCTGCATGGCGACACCGTGAGAATTGTCGCTCAAAGTCCAAAGACTGCCACAAGACGGATTGAAGGCGAGGTAATAGAGATTATCGAACGCACAAAAAAACCGTTTATAGGTATTCTGCAGATAACGGGAAATCAGGCATGGGTTATTACTGAGGGAAAGAATATGCCTTACGACATAAGAATTCCGATTGATGGCGTACAGGACATCCACAATGGTATGAAGGTGGCTGCAATTGTAGACGAGTGGCCAAGAAGGTCCGATGAGCCTATAGGACACATAATTGATGTGCTTGGGACACCTGGTGACAATAATACAGAGATGCACGCTATTCTCGCCGAATTCGGTCTTCCATACAAATTTGACCCTGCGGTTGAGAAGGATGCAGACAAGATTCCAGACAAAATCACAAGTGAAGATATCAAAGCCAGAAGAGACTTCAGAGGTATTACCACCTTTACTATTGACCCTACAGATGCAAAGGACTTTGACGATGCTCTGTCTATTCAGAAGCTGGAGAGCGGAAACTGGGAAATTGGCGTACATATTGCCGATGTAACACATTACGTGAGACCCGGTTCCCTTGTAGAGAAAGAGGCCCTTGAGAGAGCAACATCTGTCTATTTGGTAGATCGTACGGTTCCTATGTTACCGGAAAAGCTATCCAACAAACTATGCTCTTTAAGGCCAAATGAGGAAAAGCTCTGTTTTTCAGCAGTCTTTGAGATTAATGAAAAAGGAAAGGTTCTGGGCCGATGGTTCGGCAGGACAATTATAGAATCGGATTACAGGTTCGATTATGGACAGGCACAGCAGATAATCGAAACCGGAGAGGGACCGCTCAAAGACGAAATGCTTAAGCTTCACTATCTGGCAGGATTGCTTAGAGAAGAGAGGTTCCGCAGAGGCGCAATCAGCTTCGAACGACCTGAGATGAAGGTAGAGGTGGACGAGAACGGTAAACCTATACGAATATATTCCAAGATGAGCTCAGATTCTAACTGGCTTATAGAAGAGTTCATGCTACTGGCAAACCGCGAAGTGGCCCAACTTATTGGTGGAGTAAAAGATGGCAAGAACGCTAAGACTTTCGTGTACCGTATTCACGAGGAACCTAACCCGGAAAAAATAGTGTTGTTCCGGACATTCATAAAACACTTCGGGTACGACATGAAGCCTACAAAGAACGGCCGTGAACTTTCGAGTGAAATCAACAACCTTCTGTCAACTGCTAAAGGCAAACCGGAAGAGGGAGCAATAGAGATAATGGCACTCCGTTCTATGGCAAGGGCTCGTTATTCCACAGACAATGTAGGGCACTATGGTCTGGCCTTCGACTACTACACACACTTCACATCTCCAATAAGAAGGTACCCCGACATGATGGTACACAGACTTCTTGCAATGTACCTCGATAACGCAAAGTCTCAGGATAAGAACTATTTCGAGGAGAGATGCAAGTATTCAAGCGAAAGGGAGCAAATAGCCACTGAGGCAGAGAGAGCCAGCATAAAATACAAGATGGTTGAGTTCATGCAGGACAAGGTGGGTCAGATATATGAAGGTAACATCTCCGGACTTACAGACTGGGGTATGTTTGTGGAACTTGCAGATACCAAGATAGAGGGATTGGTTGCACTAAGGGAGATAAAGGAGGATTATCTTGTCTTCAACGAAGAGTCTTTCTCTCTGTTAGGAAAGCGCAGCGGCAAGAAATTTATGCTTGGCGACTCCGTAAAGGTAAAGGTCGAGAAGGCAAATCTTGAGCAAAAGCAGCTTGACTATTCACTCATATGGGAAGACTCCATTGAAACTCCACAGCAGGACAAACATAAGACAAGAAAGACAATTCCAAGAGTGAACCCTAAAAAAGTGAGGGACCACAAGAGTTTCGTAAAAACCCACGTGAAAGAATTTATTCCCGGCAAGGACTCATAGAGTAAAGCTATACCCCAGCATTATATTGCCCGGTCTGAGCCTGAACTCTCTTTCAATATTTGTAAGCTCGCTGAAGTACGAAAATCTGTACTCCCTCTTGTTGAATATATTTGTCCAGTCCATTGTAAGTTCTCCCCCACCAATTTTGTAAGCAATTTTTATGTCTGTAAAAAGGAAGTTTTTCCTTACTCCGTTGGCCAATTCATTTATATAGCAGTCAAACTTTATCTGTGACCTGAATCTCTCTTTGGGTCTATAACTTAATAATAGTGCCGGATTATAGTCTGTTCGAGTGAACGATGAGCTCCCACCTTCGAAAGCGGTTCTTTTTGAAACGGTTATTTTTGTGTTCAGTGCAATTTCCAGAGAATTGAAAAGAGTTGCCTCTATTTTTGGAACTGCCGACCATATCAAAGTCCTGAATTTTACATCTGCTCCCTGCTGAATCATTGAGTTGTCTGCAATTGTGCAGTTGCTCTTAATATCAAGCAATAAAGGCAAGTCAAAAAAACTTTTTGTTGCCGAAAACAGTAATGACAATCCGGAGCTCTCTCTCTGCTCGGGCAGAATGGTGCGTACATTATAAAAATCCTCATATTGCATAGAGACCGTATACCCATTCATGTTTCTGTTATAATTTACAGCCCCGTACAGGTTTACAAGTTTAAGGGGATTACTGTACTGTGCCCTGGCAGATATTACTTCTATGCGACTCGCAAGCATTTTATTGTAACCTCTGTATATTGAGCGGTAATCCATTAACACCATAGAGGGATTCATATTTAGAATATCCGTCTGACTGTTATTTGCGTCATATGTTATCCAACCCTCCCAGAATGGAGAAAATTTATATCTGAGAGCAAGGCCCGGAGTGACCCTAAACATTCCATTCTGTAGCTTCAGTGGAAATTTCGCAGTAATCCTTAAAGCTTCATTTTCATATTTTAACGAAGGGATAACAAATAGCTCCGTAAAGAACCATCTGACACTGTTTTTCTCGTTAAAACCAGTTAGGTCCGATTCCAGTTTCTGATATGTGATATTGGCGCCTCCTTTAATGTCGGCAGAAAACCTTCCTATTGGTATTATAATTCCGGCGGAATTGTTTGACTGAACCTGAAAAAGGCTTATGACCTGACTTATGTCGTCTGTTGCAATAGTAAGTGATTGTGGAAGTGACTTTATCTGAGTATTGGAACTCACCCTTAAGATAGATTTTTTAACCGGCTTGATAAACGTAAATATCTCTGAGAAGTCATACTGCCTGAGCCCGGCACTCTGATTAATGGACTTTGTACCCGTAGTATTTGCAATGTTGTTGCAGAAACGTAAACTCCCGTTTATTCTGTTCTGAATGAAACTTCTTGGTGTATTAGATTTTATGACAATGTCTAATTCCGGAGAATGCATTAGTCCTCTGTAGCTGTTGTTTTCTTGTATTGCAATATTCTCTGATCCCTCTATAATGTATTCTGTTCTCTCATTCTGCCACCTCTCCTGAAGGTCATATAAATAGTTCAGCTTTACAACTCCTTCAATATCTTTTGCCAAATAAAAGAGTGAGTTGGAAGATATCAGCAAGCTCTGGTTGAACATGTCCCTTTGCTCCCCTATTGGAGGAGATGCTTTTCCTGTTACTTTCAATAGGTCCTTGTCCTCATTGCTTATTATCTGAGATTCTGCCGCCGATCCCAGATTTTGCTCATTCACCTCGCCTCTTATATTCATCCCTGCATTGTTGCCCTTAACTACATTCATAGACTGAACGTTCTTGTTAAACTGAAAAAGCAACAAAGCCGAATTCCATAAAAAGGGAGAGGCTCCCACTCCTAAATCTGCAGACATTATCCACTCCCCTTTCGCCTTTGGATTCAGTATAAGATTGATTGCTGCATTTTCTGAAGTAGTAGTATTCTGCAGTACCTTAACAGGTTGGTGGTTTTTAAATATCTGTATGAGAGAAACAATATCCGGATTGATATTTTGGGTAGCAATCCCATACTTTCCGTCCAAAAGATTCTTTCCGTCTATATAAAGGGCATTTATTGGCTTGTCGTTTAGTGTAACCAGACCACTTTTTGTAACATCTATTCCAGGCAGCCTTTTTAATACATCTCCTATAGATCGGTCTTGTTCCCTGACAAAACCCGCTGTCAGATAATTCAGGGTGTCTCCTGCTTCAGAAACTTTAGGCGCCTTTATCGTCACCTCCTTGAGTTGGAAATCCGACCTCGCAAGCTCTATTTTCAATGTTCCGACAGGGTACTGGTCGAATCTTATCCTGTTTTTTGCAAAACCCATAGATGAGACCTCCAGAAAAAAACAACCTTCCATAGCAGGTTTTAAGTTAAAGGTACCGTCTTTAAGAGAGAAGGTGTAACCAAGCATATTCTTCCCCTCCGAATCATAAATACACACCTGAGCATTTGAGATTACTGTACCATCATCTTTTGAGACAACCACTCCTTTAATATGGTCCTGAGAAAAAAGTTTTCCTGCTGAGAGAAAAAAAAGAAAAAGCAGTATCCTTATAGACGCGTTATTCATAGTACTCTATGGCGTTCATCCGTTTTTTCTGAATTTCGGCATTGATTCCCTTTTCATCAGTCACAGAAACAATTGTCAATCCTTGCGAGGCAAGAGAATTTTTCAGATCTTCTACACTTTTTCTTTTGATTTGAATAAATGTCCTGCCATCGGTCTTGACGTATTTGTTTTTATAAGCTTCAACAGGTAGAAATATTTCCTTTTTTGGCATCAGCAGAGAAATTCCTTTACATATAAAACTGAACTCACCCTTTGCATCAACTGCCTTTAATATGAGTCCCGGGAGTCCACAAAGTTTCCACGGACCTTCAATCATAGGAATATCAGGAGTATACCATGCTATCCACTCCCGTCCCCTGAACATGCAGGTTGCTTTTAAACAGTTATAGCTCTCAATAATGGCAGTATCTTTGGATAACACCCAGTTCTGTCTCTCAAGAGACTCTTCGTAAAAATAATCCTGGGCAAATACGTTAGAAAGAAACATCAGTGTGTTGTTCTCATAGTTTTTGTAAATTTTATCCTCCGAACCCCTTTTCAAACTTTTGGTTTTTTTAAAAATTTCTTCATTAGAAAGCCCCGATAAAAGTAGAGAACGTTTTGTAGAATCTGAGAAATTATCGTAAAAACTATAAAAAACAGAGGCGGTTACTCCTGCATCAAGATAGAACCAGTCGCTAAAAATCTTGTCACTGTCTGCCATGTTTTTGGATTTTGCCTCATACTGAACCCTTATATATGCAGAATCCAGAATCTGCGCAAACAGGCACTGGGAAAGCAACAGAGACATAATTAACGGCAATATTCTTTTCATAAAGATGGTTTTGCCATACAAATATAAAAAAAGTTGCTTAATAAACGGTTAACCATGCAACTTATGGAAATTGTAAAAACCAGCGAACTGTTTTACACTCTTATAGGAAAATCCCTAAAATGTGCTTCAATGTTTCTCTATCAAAATTCTCGGCAAGGTTTCTCTTTAGAATTTTGTAAGCCCTGCTTTTGAGGGTTTTAACAGTGTTGACAGAAATCCCCAGTTTTATTGAAATTTCAGGATTTGAATATCCGGCAAGATTGTAGACAAGAATTTTTCTGGTTTGTGGGGCAAGTGAACCTATCACTTTATAGATAAGCCGATCGGTCTCTTCTTCTATAATCTGGTTCTGGAAAAACTCCTCACTGTAAATATCATCGTAATTATTTAGATACTTTTGTTCTACTTTCTGGTGTTTTAGGTAGTTAATGCAGCTGTTTCTCACAGATGCATATAAAAAACTCTTTATTGAATTAATTGTGTGAAGATTTTCTCTGTTTTCCCACATTGATACAAAGACATCCTGAACTATATCTTCGCTTACTGCCATATTTGCCACGAATTTATTGGAGAAAGACATAAGAGACGAGTAAAAACTTCTGAAAAGAGAATGAACCTCACTCTCTTCACTTAGTTGTCCAATCACTTCGCTATCAGAATATTTAAATTTCTCTTTTTGCCACATCTGGCCGGACATTATTTGTTTTCCCTTAAGCAATGAAAAATAATTATATAATTTCAGAACAATGTACACAATCCAAACTAATACTACAAGCGAACAAAAATAATCGTTCCCAGTGTCACCCTATTCCCAAGGTTAGTTGTCTTATATGTAGTATCGTGAGATTTAATGGCTATAAATATGAGAGATAACAATACAATTTCAAAAATAATATTCTCTAAGATATTTTCAAAATTATCGAAAGCGGAGGAGGTGATTCTAAACGAGTGGCTTAAAGACGATAGTAATAAAAAGCTTTACGAGAAAATCACAGATCCCGAAAGGATTCTAAATAAGGCCGAAGAATATGATAAGTATTCGGAAAAATTAAGAAAGCCCAAACTTTCAGACAGATACTGGTTATTAAAGCGTTACGCTGCAGTACTTATTCCTCTTACAATAATTATAAGCAGTTTGTTTCTTATTAACCCATTTAAGAAAGAGATTACATATCAGGATCTGTGTAATACCGGTTCAACTCCTTCAATAATTCTGAGTAACGGGAACAAAATGGATATCTCTGATAAGAATAAAGAGGTGATTAACTCCATAGGTATTGTAATCAAAGACACTATGGATTTATTAACGTGTGCCTTAGCTCAAAATGTAGACGAGGAGAATATTCAGAACATTGAGATATTGACACCCATTGGTAAGAGGATGACTATCACTCTATCCGACGGAACTAAGGTTTACATGAACAGCGGTTCTAAAATTAAATTCCCCAACAAATTCAAGGAAAATAACAGAGAGGTTTTCATTGAAGGAGAGTTCTTTTTTGATGTAGCTCCAGATAAAAGGCACCCATTTATCGTTCAGATGAACAGATCTAAAGTAGTTGTGGTTGGAACTGAGTTCAACATCCGTTCCTATCCAGATGAAATCACGGTGCAAACAACTGTAAGTTCAGGAGTTGTGGTTTTTTCATCCGAGAACAGTTCAGTAAATTTAATTTCTGGTGAGCAATCGGTTTTTAACCAAATTAGCTTGGGGATAGAGAAAAATATTGTGGACATATATGATTTTACGGCATGGAAAGAGGGCATGTTCTACTTTAATAACAGAACATTGGAAGATATAATGTCGGAGTTAAAAAAATGGTATGGGTTTGAGTATATTTTTGACAATGAGGTCTCAAAACATGAGCGATTTGGAATTGAACTCAAAAGAGATGTCCCTTTGGACAAAGTGATTGATTTAATTAACAGCACAAATACCATTCAAATTTATATTGACGAGAAAATTGTTCATATAAAATAGTTAAAAAAATGGAGTGAGAAATGCGCCAACACTTCCCACTCCCAGATTTAAACAGAATTTAAACCCTTACTTAATTTGCAATTTTATGAAAAAAAAACGGATCCTACAACAGGTCTTTGTCAAAATGTTAAGAGGCTTTAGGTGTTTCCTCGCGTCACTTATTCTTTTCATTAGTCTTGCTTCAACTATTCACGCTCAAAGACAGCGTGCAGAAATTAACTTAAGCTTTGAAAAAGCAACACTTAAAGAGGTTTTTGAATCAATAACCACTCAGGTTGGTTACACTTTTGTATATAATGAAAAGTCCATTCAAAGTGTTGGATATGTCAACATTAAAATTCATAGCGAAAACCTTACCGATGTACTGGATAAATGTCTTGCTGGGACACAACTGGCATATAAGATAGATAAAAATGTTATTGTTATATCTGAAAACAAGAAGAATAGTCCTGTCAATATCTCTTTAAATCAGACCATTAAAAAGAAAATAACCGGTTCTGTAGTCGATGAATCGGGTGTTTCCCTTCCGGGGGTCACGATTTTAATAAAGGGGTTAAAAAGAGGGACAGTAACAGATGTGGATGGAAATTTCACATTAGAACTGGAAAATGCGGAAAAGCAGACCCTTGTCTTTTCTTTTTTGGGGATGGAGACTCAGGAGGTTCTAGTTGGTAACAAGGAGAAACTTGTAATAAAACTAAAGGGAAGCGGATTTGCAATTTCAGATGTTGTTGTAACCGGATTCTTTGAAAGAAAGAAAGAGAGTTTTACAGGGGCCATTGCATCTTTTACCGGTGAAGAGTTAAAAAATGCGAACTCTGTAAATATTTTGGCAGCAATATCAATTCTTGAACCCTCATTCAAAGTTGTAGAGAACGACATTGCCGGATCTAACCCCAATGTTATCCCCGACTTTGTAATACGTGGAGAGGCCAGCTTGCCAAACCTTGTCGGAGATTATAAAGGGAATCCAAACAATCCGATTTTTATTCTGGACGGATTTGAGATATCTGCAGAGAAGGTTTTTGATATGGACCCCACTCAGGTAGGATCAATAACCATCCTTAAAGATGCAGCATCTACAGCAATATACGGTTCCCGAGCTTCTAACGGAGTTGTTGTTATTGAGACTAAAAAGACAGCTGATGGAACCATAAATGTTTCATATAATCTGGATCTTTCGGTAATTATGCCCGATTTGCGCGGATATAACATTCTTAATTCAAGCCAGAAACTGGAGCTTGAAAGACAAGCCGGTTATTACGACAAATCCGGAAGTGCTTCAGAGGACGAGAAGAGGGCAGATGAGTATAATGCAAAGCTTCAGCTTATAATGATGGGAAACAACACCTATTGGTTAAACAAACCACTCCAGAACTCAGTAGGTCATAAACACTCATTTACAATTGACGGCGGCGAAAACTCATTAAGATACTCCCTTAATGCAAACTACGACAATAACCCCGGAGTTATGATTGGTTCAAAGCGAGATAAAATTGGAGTAGTATCTACTCTCCAATACAGATTCAAAAATGTCACTTTTAAAAATTATCTGAGCGTAGATAACGTAACCTCTTTCAACTCGCCATACGGGAATTTTAGTCAGTATTCTAAAATAAACCCATACTTCGCGTTCAACGATAATCAAGGGAATTACGTAAAGAGCTTTGAGACCGGATCCTGGTGGTTAAATATCGGAAATCCGCTTTACAACACTACCCTAAACACCAAGAACGAGAGTTCATACAGTATGTTCATCAACAATTTCAGCATTGACTGGAACATCATTCCTCAGTTAAGATTGCAGGCAAACTTGTCGATGAACCAGAGAAAAGATGAGGGGGTGATTTTTATGCCTGCAGACCACACAGATTTCCTCGGTTACAGCATACCAAATTATCACTTAAGAGGTTCTTATAAGTCTTCCGAAGGTAAATCATTTTCATATGACGGAAAAGTAATGCTCAATTACTATAACAATTACAAGAATCATATGATAAATGCCGGTCTTGCTATAAATATGCAAATGATGGACGGCGAGGATTATTCATTTTCGGTACAGGGATTCCCCAATGACAAGCTTGATTATCTTATTTTCGGATTGCAATATCAAGAGGGAACAAGGCCCGTTGGTACAGATACCAGATCCCGTCTTATTGGAGCTCTCGGAAGTTTAAACTATTCCTATAATTCAAAGTATTTGCTGGATCTCTCATTCAGAACAGATGCTTCTTCAAAATTCGGTGCTGACAACCGTTGGGCTCCTTTCTGGTCTGCAGGTCTGGGATGGAACTTGCACAACGAAAAATTTATAAAAGATCTCCGGTTTGTAGATAAACTCCGGTTAAAAGCGTCGTACGGTGTGACAGGATCTCAGAACTTTGACCCTTATCAGTCCATAACGCGCTACCAGTTTTATCTCACCGATAAATATAACTACGCAATGGGTTCATATATGATGGCTCTTGGAAACTCCTCTCTTAAATGGCAGACAACATATCAATTGAACACCGGTTTTGAGTTTGGGTTTTTGAAGAGGTTCGATGTGCTGGTTAACGTATACCGAAACTTATCTACAAGCCTTCTTTCGGACATTACACTGCCTCCTTCACTGGGTTTCTCTACATACAAGGAGAACATTGGAGAGATGCTTAATGTAGGTTATGAAGCCTATCTCAAGGCAAACATAATCAAGAAAAAAAATGTATATCTTAACATCAACATCGGAGTTATTCACAATGAAAATACAGTAGAAAAAATCTCGAACAGTCTTAGAGCCTGGAACGACTCTCAGGATGAGGAGCTCACATCCGGCAGTAATAAACCGAGGGTAAGATATATTGAGGGACAATCTATAAACACAATCTGGGGTGTTCCTTCGGTTGGGATAAATCCTGCAAACGGTAAAGAGATCTTTATTACTCCAAACGGAGAGAGAACAGATGTGTGGAACGCCGGATACCAGCAGCCTATAGGCGGAACAGATCCCGATCTTGAAGGAAACGCAGGTTTCAATCTGGGCTACAAGGGCCTGTCATTAAGCCTCTACTTCCGATACAGAATGGGAGGGCAGATGTATAACTCTACATTGGTGGAGCGTGTTGAAAATGCAGATAAGAGGTACAATTGCGACATCAGGGTCCTTGAGGAGAGATGGAAAAATCCCGGAGATATAACCTTCTTTAAAGATATCAAAGATAACACCCTAACCAGACCTACCTCTAGATTTGTAGAGGATTACAGCTTTCTTCAACTCTCAACCGTAAATCTCTATTACGATTTTAACAAAAATCTTTTATCAAAATTTAATGTTAAAAGCCTAAGGTTATCGTTCTCAATGAATGATATTTTCCGGTTAACAACCGTTAAGGCAGAGAGGGGAATAAGCTATCCATTCTCTTCAAGCTTCAGAACCTCATTAAGAATAATGTTTTAAACTGTAAATTATGAAAAAAATATACATACTTATATCTATGTCTTTATTAATCAGCCTCTTTTCGTGTGAAAAATGGCTGGACGTAGACCCGAGATCGGTAGTAAAAGAGGAGGAGATGTTCAATGATATTAAGGGTTTTCAATCTGCACTGCTTGGCGTATACACAAAAATGGCAGGCAAATCTCTTTATGGTGTCAATCTATCTTTTGGCTACCTTGATGTGCTTGCACAGTATTATAATATCGAGTCAGGGCAACACTCCTTTTATTCAGCAGCAAACTACAAATACAACGAGGCTGTAAGCTACGTGAATAATATATGGGGAGAGGGCTACAATGCCATTGCCAATATAAACAATATCCTCAAATGGCTGCCATTAAGAAAAGATCTTTTCGGCCCGGGAGAGTACGATCTTATTCGTGCTGAGGCTATTGCATTAAGAGCATTTATCCATTTTGACATCCTTCGATTATATGCTCCCTCATATACGGTGAATCCAAATGCAAAGGCCATTCCTTATGTAAATAAGCTGGCTAACAGTCCATTTCCGCAATTAACCGTCAAGGAGGTTACAGATGCCGCTTTGGCAGATCTTACTGAGGCAGCAGAGATACTCTCCGAAATTGACCCAATTTCTCCAAATTATACCGATGTAGTAGAGAGCGGTACCGCTACTCCTCAGTTCTTTACATTCCGTTACGAGAGAATGAACTACTTTGCTGTATATGGGACAATGGCAAGAATTGCTCTTTGGAGAGGAGATAAAGAGAAAGCATTTGAATACGCTACTGAGGCCTATAAATCAGCATCTGTCATGTTTTCACTTTTTACCGATAAATCATGGGACAATAGTGATTTATACTTCAACAGCCAAGCAAGTGTAAACTCAAAACTCACAATTACAGATGGTAAAAAGCAACAACTGTATGAGACAGAAAAATATGGTTCACTTGATACACGATATAAAGATTGGTTCAGATTTTCGGCAGGGAGCAACGAAGAGTTCATGGCAAAATATATGCGTCCGGTTAACCTGAGTGGTAACCCTCCAAACATCGTTGTTATGCGCAGAGATGAGATGGCTTATATTTTAAGCGAGTGCTCACCCGACGACGCCACTGCTATAACCTATCTAAACGCAATCCGTTCGTTTTACGGAATAAAAGGGCAGAATGCTCTGGTTGCTGGTAGTTGTGTTGTTGAGGAGGAGATTTTTAAAGAGTACCGAAAAACATTTATCGGAGAGGGACAGCTCTTCTTTTACATCAAAAGAAAGAACTATGCTACTATCCCTTTTTCTCTGGTAGAAGATGTACAGTCGGCATTCGTTATGCCAATTCCTGATATAGAAATTGAGTTTGGTATTATAAATTAAAGTAAAAACTTATGAAAAATATATTTAAAATCTGCATCATATATTGCTTAATTTTGAGCTCGTGTAGCTACAACGATCTCAAAACATACAACGACAAGACCAGTCTCTACTTTGCCGGAGATACAGATATGGACTTCTCTTTTACTAAGTACAGAGGAGGCAACACAGCCGTAATATTGGTTCCTGTAGAGATTGGAGGTTACAAAAGTGATGTGGACAGGAGTTTCAAAATGGAATTGGTAAATGATAGTACAACAGCTACTCCTGTACTGCACTTCAAGAACCCGGGTACGTCATTCATTATGCCTAAAGACTCTTTTAAGGTCCACGTCCCTCTGGAGATTTACAACACAGATCCTGAGCTGAAAAACAATAAGGTAAGGGTATATCTGAGAATCCTCCCTAACGAAACCTTCATTAACGGTGTTAACTATAAGCAGAACCTATCACTTTACATTTCTGATATCCTGATAAAACCAAAAATCTGGGATTCTGTATACTCTCTTTTCTTTGGAGTTTATAGTGAGAACAAGCATCGCAAGATTCTTGAAATATGCGATATAGCAGAGGTTCCCGATGTTTATGACGGTGGAAGTTATAACTACAAATGGAATGCATTTGGCAGAGCTGTCAACAATTTTTATCGCGATAACTATCCGCAATACGACGAGAATAATCAAATTATTGAACCTTGGTTTTAATGGCCAATTAACTAATAAAAGCAATAAATAGATGAAAAAAATATATATAATAATAGGACTTCTGTCTCTAATGTTCTATTCCTGCAAAAAAGAGTTAGGAACTTATGACAGGTTGGATGTTAACAAGGTGATTGTTGATACAATCCCTACTATTACAATTCAGTTGGGAGACACCCTTAGTATAACCCCTGTAATAGCACAGACAATAGAGAAATCCGATGATAATCTGGAATATTCGTGGTACTGGTATAAGTTCGGATTCACTCAGGTGGATACGCTTTCAAAAGAGCGTAACATCAACTATATAATTCCAATGAGTACCTCCTTGGGTACATACACAACAGTCTGCAAAGTATTCGACAAAAAAACGGGGCTCTTCGGAAAGTGGATGTTTAACGTTAACGTACAAGCTGCCAATGCAGAAGGTATTTTAGTGCTTAGTAATCTGGCCGGAAATGCAGAGTTGGGGCTGCTTAACCTTATGAGAAACTACAACGGAGGTTTGTACTTCGAAGCTAATGGTTCTCATCCGGGCCAAAATCCGGTTTGGGTAGGGTTTACAAAGGTAAACTCCGTACCTTATCTTAACTCAATCATCATTATGTGTGACGACGGAAATGGCGGAGTTGTAACAAACCATATGGATTTCAAAAAGATGTATGATTACAAAAAACATTTCTTCATTGCCCCATCTGTAATTAAGCCTCAATCATATTACAACGGTATCTCTGGTCTCGATGCCAGATACGACTTTATTATAAACAATAACCATCTTCATGTGAGAGAGTACAGAAATGCTCAGAAAACCGAGGAGAAAACCTTCTTTAAACCGGAGCTAATGCCTACCAGTGCAGAGATCTCTCATTATGCAATTGCAGATCCGTTCGCGCTACTTTTCTACGATAATACAAATATGAAATTTGTCCGTGTCGGAGTTCAGTCCCTACAGTATTTGAGTACAGCATTCCTTCCGATAGCAATTGGAACCCAGAATCCTGCAACTATGCCTTTTGATCCAAACAATGTAGGTCTTAGAATGATTAATATGGACATAGGATGGAAGAAACTTGGGTTTGGTATCTTTAAAAACCTGACCACGGGTCAGCTTTACAGACTTAACTTTTCCTTTGCGTCCCTGGCATTCAGTGCCTCAATGTCTGCATATTACAAAAAGCCGATAACAGATGCTCCAAATATTGAGACCGCATCAAGTTACGTCTACTCTATCCTGGATCCTTATCTCTACTACTCAAAAGATAATCTGCTTTACAGATACGACCTGGAGTTTGATAAAACACAAGCAATTTACAACTTGGATACAGTAATTGCAAACAGCAAAATAGACAAACTCTATATGAGATATTACGCTGGTCAGACCACCCATAGCGGTACACTTTATCTGGGTAGCTCCGAGCAGGGCAAATCGGGTAAAAACGGGAGTCTGCACGTCTTAAAACTGGACAGAAGCGGAACTGTTTCGGATGTAGATACAGTCTACAGAAACATCTCCGGTAAAATTGTCGGTATGGATTATAAGTTTTAAAATAAATGATAACCAATAGAATTCAAAAAAATAAAAATGATAAAAAAAATAGTGATTCTGGCAGGAGTATTTTTGATAGCATCCTGCACTCTCTTTGCTCAGGCAAAACAGGCTAAAATAAATATAGATTTTAACGGAGTTGACTCCCCTTTTACTCTATCCACATTAGAAACATCAATCTCCGTAAAACCTCTAAATACAACAATAACTCTGGATATAAAATATCCTCAGTATATAAAATTGGCAAGAACAAATATAGCAGAGTATATTTATGTGTGTCCGGGTGATGAAATTAGCATGAAAGTAACAGGTAGCGCAAGGGGAGAACTTACATTCAGCGGTTCAAATGCAAAAATCAATGCATATCTTTCCGATGTTGCAAATGCGCCAAAAGTAGCCGGAATTGGAGGAGAGGAGGCAGATTTCATAGGAAGGTTAACAAAAAATGTAGAGGCGACTACATTAAGATTGAAATCACACTCTTTTGACGAGAATTTTACAAAAATTGAAGAGAAGCGCATCTGGTCAAAGATCTACACCTCTCTTGTCTCTTATCCCTCTCTTAGAAAAAGGACAGAAAGAAGCTACAGGCCGTCTGAATACTTTTACAATTTTGTGAAGAGTGTAACTTTTGAGCAGGCAGATCTGCTCAACTTAGACGAGTATAGAGGTCTTTTGGAGTATCTTGTTCAACTTTACGCTATTAAGGATATATTAAAATACGATGCATACGAATATTCCATTACAACCTTGAACTATGTAGTTAATAATATCAAAGATGTTCAGATAAAGAGGTATCTGATAAACTACTATGCTTACGATTATCTTAAGCGTCACGGAACTGAGAAAATCGAAAAAATCTCCGAGATATTTTACAAGTTTGTGACAGACTCTAAGGATATTAAAAAATACAGCGAGACTGTGGAGACCTGGTCAAAGATTGCCAAGGGGACAAAAATAAAAGAGTACGAATTTCACGACATAGATGGTAAGAGTGTTATGCTTTCGTCTTTTATGGGTAAATATGTCTATATAGATATGTGGGCAACCTGGTGTAAACCTTGTATTGCCGAGATTCCTTCCCTGAAAAAGCTTGAGCACGAATTAGAGGGAACTAATATTGTTTTCGTTAGCATCTCCACAGATAAAGATGGAGAGGCTTGGAAAAGGATGGTTATAACAGATCAAATGAAAGGAGTACAACTGCACGCAAGAAAGAGAGATTTTTCTAACGACTTCCTGGTTGTGAGCATTCCTCGCTTCATCTTACTGGACCCTCAGGGAAGAATTGTGGAGCATGACATGCTCAGACCAAGCAATGCTCAAACATTACCCTATCTGAGATCAATATTGAAATAAATATGAAACAATTTAACTTGTCAATTGCCAATATTTGCAATGAAGACAGGTTATGAGCTGAGAAGTTAATAGTAAAATGTTACGTAAGAAGGCGCCTGAAATCTCTTTCAGGCGTTTTTCAATGACTTTAAACGATCAGTTTATCAAGTGTGGTATTCGCCAATTTATTATAAGTGTACTCCCTTATGTCTTTAAATGTCCCTCTTATTGAACAGGTTGCCTCATCTTTACAGTGCTCACAAGGTTGATAGAACTTTTCTGAAGTGCATTTTAACATGGCAATGCTGCCTTCAAAAATTCTTACTATCTCCAACAGGCTGATTTTTTCCGGACTTTTCAACAGATAGTACCCACCCTTCTTCCCGAGCTTGCTTGCAAGATAGCCTTGTTTCTTGAGTTCAAGAAGTATTGATTCCAGAAAACGCTTTGGTATTCTCTCGCTTTCTGCTATCTCGCTTATCATTAAAGTACCCTTACCATACTCTCTTGCGAGTCTGGTCAAGGCTAACATTGAATATCTTGTTTTTTGTGTAAGCATGGTCATCCTATTTTACTGATAAATTTTAACTTTTCGCTATCAATTATCTTAATCATCTTCTTATCCAAAGAGATTATCTCTTCATTTTGCCACTTTGACAGAGTCATAATTACGTTTTCCACGGAACATCCGGCATATTCTGCCAGTTCTTTTCTTGTTAAGGATACCTGAAATGAGTAGCCGTGATAAACCTCTTTTGCAAGGTAGAGAATTATATCCGCAACCCTTCCCTCCTTTTGTTTGTATGCAAGGCTTATAAAATTCAGAATTGATTGTTTAAACATTTCTGATGCTATCTGGAACATAACCATAGCATACCTGGAATTATCCATCAGAACAGATTCCAATATTTTACTGTCAATTAGAATTATATCACAATCCTCAAGTGCCACTATAGAAAAAAGGTTGTTGTCCTTATAAAAAAGGTTTGCTCCTCCAAGTATTTTAGGCGCTGCCACAACCGTAAGAATTAGGTTTTTACCAGTTTCGTTTTCATAATTGAACTTGACAATTCCGTTTTCAAGACATGCAATATTTGTAGGGTGGCTCCCCTGCTTAAGAATGGTTTCTCCTTTTTTAAACTGCAATCTTACAGATGTCCTGTCGATTTTATCGAACTCTTTCTCAGTGATAAATTGTAATGAAATTCTCTTTAACTGAGAATACTCGTTAGTGAAGTTTGAATTTTTCATAGAGTGATGGATAAACCTATTTTAATACACTATTTTTTATTGAATATTAAATGGAAATGGCTTTAAACAACAATACAAATATACATCATCCCGATAGACTTTATAGATATATTTGTAGACAATTATTAAAAAATTTATTGTGGATATTCAGAAAATAACTGTAAAAGGAGGCCTTGGGAAAGATGGACGAAAAGAGAACGTAGAATCTTTTGACCTTAAAATAGGAGACATTGTAAGTATAGTTGGACCTACAGGGTGTGGTAAAACAACCCTTATCAATGACATAGAGTTGTTTGCCAATCAGAACACTCCATCAGGACGGCAAATACTAATAAATGATGAGGTTATTCCTGAGGATTTCTCTTTCGATCCCTCAAAACACCCTATCGCCCTCATCTCCCAACATACAAATTTTTTAAGCGATTTGCCTGTAGGCGAATTCCTTACAATTCATGCAACGGTTCGTGGTGCAGAAGATATTGAGAATGTTGTCTCAGAGACTATAAGTTTTGCCAACAAGCTTACAGGAGAAGCAATAATAAAAGAGACTGCAATGACAGAATTATCTGGAGGGCAGACCCGTTCACTCTTAATTGCCGATGCTGTAATTATTGGAAACTCTCCCATTATCCTGCTGGACGAGATTGAGAATGCCGGTATAAATAAAACTAAGGCGATTGAACTTCTCAAAGGATACAACAAAATATTTGTTTTTGTTACGCACGATCCTACAATTGCTCTTTTTTCCGACTTCAGAATAATCATGAAGAACGGAGCCATGCAAAAATTGATTCAATCTAACGAGGGAGAGAGAGCTACAGCAGACAAGCTTAAGACCATGGATAACATAATTTTGTACTACCGCGGATTAATCCGGGCCGGTGAAGAGATAAATATAAACAAGCTGGATGAACTATCATTATTATTAAAATAAACCATCATGAATATGAAATTAATTGTATTTGCCGGCCCTCCTACTTGTGGAAAAACAACTGTTATCCGGCAGGTTATAAAAAGAATGATTGCTAAAGGATTAAAAACTTCATATATAAAAATAGATGTCCTTTATGCGGATGAAGATCAAGCAATAAAAAAAGAGTTCGGTATTCCTGTAAAGAAAATATATTCCGGCGAACTTTGTCCCGACCATTGCAACGTGGTAGTTCTTGACGAGGCAGTAGAGTGGGCAGAAAGGGTTGGCTCAAATTTTCTTTTTGTTGAGACTGCTGGATTGTGTCTGCGTTGTTCTCCCTACGTAGAAAACTCTTTGGGAGTGGCTGTGCTTGAAGCAACAAGTGGTATGAATCTGCCCAGAAAGATTGGTCCGATGCTTACACTGGCAGACATCTGTGTTATAACAAAAATTGACCTTATATCTCAGGCAGAAAGGGAGGTATTCAGATATAGGGTACTGGAATCGGCAAATGAGATATCGATAGTTGAGAGTAATGCTCTTTATGGAATCGGGATTGACCCTATTATTAAAAAAATTATAAACACATCCGAAATAGAGTTTCCCATGTATCTCCGCGGAAATCCTCCTGTTGGCACATGTACAATCTGTGCCGGAAAAAAAGAGATTGGATCCAAACACCATTTTGGTGTGTTGAGAACTATGGAGCAAGAGCTATTTTACGTAGGTGAGTAATTATTGTTATGGAAAGAGTATACCTGGATTATGCGGCAACTACCCCTGTAGACGACAGAGTGTCAGAAATTATCTCTCAATATAATAATGACATCTTTGGAAATCCCTCCAGTCTCCATTCTTTTGGAACAGAAGCAAAGGATGTTGTAACAAACTCCAGGGCAATTATTGCAAATTATATTGGTGCTAAGCCCGAGGAGGTATGCTTTACATCCGGAGGAACCGAGTCAAACAATTTTGCTATAAAAGGGATAGCTTATTCCAGGAAAAATCAGGGGAACCATATTATTGTATCTTCAATCGAACATGATTGTATTCTGAACAGTTGCAAATGGCTTGAATCACAGGGATTCGAGATAACACTTCTTCCCGTTGATAGTAAGGGTACCCTCGATCGGGAAATTCTTATGGATGCGATCAGACAAAATACCATTCTAGTCTCTGTGATGTCTGCAAATAATGAAATCGGCACTCTGGAACCTATTGATGACATAGGAAGAATCTGTCAAGAAAAGGGAGTTTTGTTTCATTGTGATGCCTGCCAAAGTTTCGGCAAGCTTCCATTAAATGTAGAAAAATCCAATATTGACCTGCTAACTATAAACTCTCATAAAATATACGGCCCTAAAGGAGTCGGTGCCCTCTATATCAGAAAAGGGGTGACAATCACGCCTCTGCTACATGGTGGCGGACAGGAGAGCGGACTCAGATCAACTACAGAAAACATTCCTGGTATTGCAGGTTTTGCAAAGGCAGCAGAAATATGTCATACTGAAATGGAGTCAGAATTTTCCAGGCTAACAGCCTTAAGGAAAAAATTATCCGATTTTCTTATCCATAATTTCGATGGGGCGTATATAAATGGAGATGAGCTCAACAGGCTTCCCTGTCATCTTAGCTTCTGCTTAGGCGGCCTGGAAGGAGAAACAATAAGATTGCTCTTTCTCCTTGATGAAATGGGTTTTGCTGTCTCTGCAGGATCGGCGTGTTCGTCCAATCACTCCAATGGCTCTTCTCATGTACTTAGGGCCATCGGGTTGGATCAGTTTCAGGCAAGAGGGGGCATCAGAGTTACCTTTGGCCGTTTTACTACTGAGGCTGATCTTTTGCTATTTATGGATTCCTTAAAAATTGCAACAAAAAAATTAAATAACATTTTCTCTAATTAACATTAAATATGATACCAGAAAAAAATCAAATCATACTTCCAAATTTAAATTGTGGAGCATGCGGCTACAAATCATGCAATGACTTTGAAAGAGCTATCATGGATGGAAAGGCAGAAATAGCTAAGTGCATCCACATAACAGAGAAGAAGAAACCCGATTTTACCACAGCGAAACCATGTTCAAGTTGTGTCGGAGACGAAAACTTAGGCGAAAAACTCGAGTGGAAAGATAGCTTGAAAAGAGAATTTGACTTTATTCTTGATATAATTGATGGTGAACCAGGTCCAAAAGAGACAATTCTTCCTTATAACCCGGCTCTTGTTAAAGATTTGGATATTAAGAAAGGTGACGTTATGATAGGCAGACCAATGGGTATGTCTTGTGGCTGTCCTGTAACACATTGTGGTGTAGTATATGATGTAGATGCCCGTAATGGTGTTATCTACTGGAATGTAACCGGACCACTAAGACCCAGGGCCGAGGGATTTAAAGATATTGGATTTTATGTTTCACAAGCGTATGAAGGAATAATCAGAGAGACTCGAGAAGAGATAAAATTGGGACGTCGCTACTGGTTTCTACCTCACCGATGCATGCTGCAATGGCGCCACAGCGGACTTGTAAATGCTGTAACAAAAATGAGAGACGGCTCCTACAAAGTAAGAATAGAGGGACTGTATATTGGGTAGTCGGATTTCAGCACAAAAAAACCCGGATGCTTCCAGCCGGGTATGAAATATTTTGTAAGGGCAACCCCTCATTTGCAAATTAGCACATTAGCATATTAGCACATTAGCATATTAGCACATTAGCACATTAGCATATTAGCACATTAACCCATTAACCCGGTCCCAGTTCCACAGTAAAGTGCCTCATTATAGGAAGCTCCTTCAGTATAACATATCCCTTTGTGATTGACTCTCTGCGGTCATAAACATTTTTAATTGCGGCTGCAACATAGTCCATGTGATTGTTTGTGTACACCCTGCGTGGTATTGCCAGTCGAAGGAGTTCAAGTTCCGGATAGCGGTTTTCTCTGGTTTCAGGGTCACGGTCGGCAAGCAGACAACCAATTTCCACTCCTCTTATGCCAGCCTCAAGATATAGTTCTATGCCCAGTGTCTGTGCTATAAGTTGCTCCTTTGGAACATGTGTCAGAATTTTTTTTGCGTCAAGAAAAATTGCATGTCCCCCGGCAGGTCTCTGATAAGGAATTCCGTACTCATCTAGTTTTTTGCCTAGATATGCTATCTGGTTTATGCGGGTTTCAAGGTATTCGAAGTCCGTACCTTCTCTGAGTCCCTGAGCAAGAGCGTTCATGTCTCTGCCCGACATACCGCCATATGTGATAAATCCCTCAAACATAATATTGTACATCTGACACTTTTGCCAATCTTCCTCATTACGGAAAGCAAGGAAACCACCCATGTTTACAATTGCATCCTTCTTAGAAGACATTGTCATAAAGTCGCCATAGCTGAACATCTCTAAGGCAATCTCCCTGATACTCTTGTCGGCATAACCCTCCTCTCTTGTTTTGATGAAGTATGCATTTTCTGCAAAACGAGCCGAATCGAACAGTATTTTTACTCCATATTTTTTTGCCAGTGCAGAGACGCCTTTAACATTTGCCATAGAAACAGGTTGGCCTCCGGCAGTATTGTTGGTAATAGTAACCACAATGCAAGGGATTTTCTCCTTCGGATATTTTTTAAGCACCTCTTCCAGCTTGTTAAGGTCCATATTACCTTTAAACGGAAGTTCTATGGTTGTGTCCTTTGCCTCTTCTATGGTGCAATCAATAGCATGGGCCTTGCGGAACTCTATGTGCCCCTTGGTTGTGTCGAAGTGTGAATTCCCCGGAACCATGTCGTCTGCCTTTATAATAGCAGAAAAAAGCACGTTTTCAGCTGCCCTCCCCTGATGAGTAGGAAGAAAATATGGGAAACCCGTAATATCCTTAATGCTCTCCTTTAAATTATAGTACGACCTCGCCCCTGCATAACTCTCATCGCCCTCCATCATAGCTGCCCACTGTTTGTCACTCATGGCACCTGTGCCTGAATCTGTAAGAAGATCGATAAATACATAGTCACTTTTTAGGTTGAACAGATTGTACTTTGCCTCTTTCATCCACTTTTCTCTCTCTTCTCTTGTACTCTTTTTTATGGTCTCTACCATTTTAATTTTAAAGGATTCTGCAAAAGGAAGTTTCATTTTATTATCAATTTTGAATATTTACTGCAAAGTTAATAATATAATGCAGAAAAGCTGACCAAACATTCTGTTTTTGTTGCTGACACTGATAACAGTACAATTTTAGTACTATCAGGTTTTTTTATATTCGCAACCTATTCAATAGGCTAACTCACCACCAGCACTGTTGTTTTTTGCCGCTTCACTCACGTAGTGGGCGCCCAAATGCATCCTTTGCAATGCCATTGCAGACTATCGCACATAATTTACTTTCTTGATTTTTTAGTTCCTTCTATTTTCCATTTTGATCCCTTTTGGGAGCCAGTGTTTTCCTATGCTGAATTTTCCAAAAAAATAATAGGGACCAAAAATTACTTTTCAGCCCCTATTATTGTTGGTTTTATATCAAAAATTTATTTTTTCAGTTCAAGGGTTTTCTTTTCCTGTCTCTTGAAGATGTCAAAAACAATTGGTGTAGCGATAAATACAGAGGAGTATGTACCGATTATAACACCAACTATAAGAGCAACCGAGAAACCTCTGATAACCTCTCCGCCGAACAGTGCAATTGCCAGCAATACAACCAGTGTTGTACCTCCTGTATTTACGGTTCTTGCAAGGGTGCTGTTTACAGCTTCGTTGATGTTTCTTGCAAGATCGTGCTTAGGATATAGCTTCCTATACTCACGAATCCTGTCGAAGATAATAACGGTGTCATTTATAGAATATCCAATAACAGTAAGAATTGCAGCAATGAACGTCTGGTCAATATCAAGACTGAATGGAAGTATCCCTGAGAAAATAGAGAAGAATCCAATAACAAATATTGAGTCATGCAACAGGGCTACCACACCTCCTGTTCCCCAGGACCAGTTTCTGAAGCGTAGCCCTATATAGATGAATATTGCAAAGAGTGCAACAATTACTGCAATAACAGCATTTCTCTTTATATCGTCAGCTATTGTTGGTCCAACTTTTTCTGAACTTATTATTCCGTTAGGATTATCTGTAGTGGCTGTAAATTCATCAAGAGTAATAGATGTTGCAAACTTATCTTTAAGAGCGTTGTACAATTTACCATCTACAATAGCATCTGTTTCTGGTGAGTTGTCGTTTATGAGATACTTGGTTGTAATCTTCATCTGACTACCACCACCATACTGCTTAACCTCTATACCCTCCTTGAATTCGGCCAAAACGGCTGCACGTACTTCGCTTGTAGTAACCTCTTTGTCGAACCTGACAACATATGTACGACCACCCGTAAAGTCAACACCATAGCTGAATCCCTTAGTAAATACAAACGCCAGGGATATTACAATAACAGATATTGAGAAGATGTATGCATACTTACGTATAGACACAAAGTCAAATTTGGTATTGGTAAGGAAGTTCTTTGTGAACTTGTTAGAGAACGTGATAGGTTTGTTTTTGGTAAGTCTCCATTCAAAAATCAACCTAGTTATAAAGATTGAGGTTATAAGCGAAGTGATTATACCAATAACCAATGTTGTTGCAAAACCTTGAACCGGACCTGTTCCGAATACTGCCAGGACAATACCTGTAATAATGGTTGTAAGGTTACCGTCAATAATAGCAGAGTATGCATTACTGTAGCCGTCTGCAATTGCAAGCCGCAGACCCTTACCCGCTCTCAGCTCCTCTTTAATACGCTCATAAATAATAACGTTTGCATCTACCGCCATACCCATGGTAAGAACGATACCGGCGATACCCGGCAATGTGAGAACAGCTCCAAATGACACAAGTGCGCCAAGCAGGAATAAAACGTTGCATACAAGAGCAATACTTGCAACCAAACCCGCTCCTGCATAGAAAAGAATCATATATGCAAGAACCAGAAGGAACGCAAGCGCAAAGGAGAAGAAACCGGCATTGATTGATTCGCTACCCAGTGTTGGTCCAACAACTGCCTCCTGAACAATTCTTGCAGGCGCCGGAAGCTTACCCGACTTAAGAACGTTGGCAAGGTCATCAGCCTCCTGTATTGTAAAGTGTCCCGAAATTGCAGAACGTCCTCCTGTAATCTCACCATTTACTCTTGGATATGAATAAACCATACCATCCAATACAATCGCTATACAACGGCCAACATTATTGGCAGTCATTGTTGCCCATGTCCTTGCACCCTCGGCATTCATTCCCATACCAACTTCAGGTGCTCCGCTGCTCCCGAATTCCTTACGGGCATCGGTCACAACACCCCCGTCTAAAGGAGCTTTTCCGTCACGAGTATTTACTTTTATAGCTACAAGTTCAAATATAACACCAGCAGGATCAATAGCCTTAACGGTCCACATAGGTTTAAGGTCGGCAGGAAGAATTGCCAAAATCTGAGGCATTCTCAGCCACGAGCCAATTTTTGCAGTATCTCTGTAGTGAGCCCTTCCAATACATGGTCCGGGGATCAGCTGTCCTTGCGACACATTTGGATTCAACAGGAAGAACAGTGGATTCTCCTTTGCCACAGCAGCCTGGTCTACACTAAGAGAATCGTCGGCTTTGATTTCGCTAAGAAGGGCAGCACTGGCCTTAGATGAGTCTCCGGCAGCTTTTAGAGTGTCGGTAGTTGTTGCCACGGCCGCAATAAGTGAGTCCGAAGGAGAAGTTGCATATGCTTCTGAAAGTTCTTTAACTGCCTTATTTGCTTCTACAAGAAACTGATATATCTCCTGATTTTCGTATGTTTCCCAGAACTCGAGCGAAGCTGTTCCCTGAAGAAGCTTGCGTACACGGTCAGGTTCCTTGACACCTGGAAGTTCAACAAGAATACGTCCTGAGTTGCCAATTTTCTGAATATTTGGCTGAGTTACACCAAAACGGTCTATACGATTTCTAAGAACATTGAAAGAGTTTGAGATTGCGCTCTCTGCCTCTTCTCTAATAACCTCTATAACATCGGCGTTTGAAGTTTCCGGCTTGATTCTGTCGCGCATTTCATATGTCCCGAAAATCTGCGAAAGTCTTTGTCCCGGAGCTACCTTATCCCAAGCCTCTCCGAAAAGAGTGATAAAATCTGTACGGGAACTGGCCATATTTGTTTTTGCCAGTTTAATTGCCTCCGTAAACTGCGGTGAGGTATTGTTGTTTGCAAGAGAGTTAACCAGTTCGGCCACACTTACCTCAAGCATTACGTTCATACCTCCCTTAAGGTCAAGACCAAGGCTTATCTCCTTCTCTTTAACCTCTTTGTAAGTAAAACCAAGATATACCTTCTCGGCAGAAATTGAGTCTATGTAGAATTTCTCTTTTCTAGCACTTACAGAATCCAGATAAAAAGCTTTATCCAGATCAGAAACATTTGAAAAAGAAGGTAAAGCTTGTTCTGCTTTAACTGCACTGGCTGCAAATTCTCTTGATTTTTTCTCTTGATGTTTGGTTGCCCAAGTAAACGATAGCTGGTATAAGCAGGCTAGGGCGATTACAATTGCCAAAACACGAATGGCACCTTTACTTTGCATGGAATATTAGTTTAAATTATATAATTCAAGGAAAATTAGGGTACAAAAGTAGTATTTTTTCCCAAAACATAAAGAAATTCGTACTTTTGTTGGTCAATATATTAATGATGTATGAAAAAGTCTATCCTCGCGCTCACAATTTCGATGCTTGCAGGAAGTCTTTTAGTTGGACAAACACCAGATGAAAAAACAAGGTTTTCCCGTGCAGAAGAACTGAGAAAGAGCTACAATTTTAATGATGCTATTGTTCTTTATAAAGAAATTTATGCTGCCACAACAGATACAAGTTTTCAGAAAGCCCTTATAGATCAGATTGCCCGGAGTGAAAACGGAATCAAGATGCTAGAATATGGCATCAGACCCAAAGTTTACGGTTCGGTGGATGTCCCTTTAAAAGATTTTTTCCTTTATTATCCCGATATTAAGGATAGTACATGGATTCTGGTACCCTCTTTTCTGAACAAGAACAAAGGTGACTATCCTATCTATAATGCAATGGTTCACAGAGAAGGTGAGAATGTAATGTACTTTTCTGCGCAAGATAAAAAGGGGGCATGGGACATATACTCCACCCAATATATAGATGGCGACAAATGGACTCCCCCGCAGCTTTTGAATAACATTGTAAACTCTTCCGGAGATGAGCTTTTTCCTGTCCTTAGCCCGGACAAGAGAAAATTATTCTTTTCATCAAATGGCCATTATGGAATGGGCGGGTTTGACCTTTATGTCAGCATTTGGGATGAGAAAACCGGCAACTGGGGAGTTCCTCAGAATCTTGGCTTCCCCTACTCCTCTCCCGACGATGATTATCTGTTTATTAATTCAGATGATGAAAACTATTCAATTTTTGCCTCCACGAGGAGCATATCAGCAAAAGACAGCATAAGGATATATAAACTCGAATTCGAAAACACTCCTGTAAAAAGCGCAATAACAACAGAAGAGGCTATTGAAATATCTTCTCTAAGGGCTGAATATGACACCTCCGCTAATATCCGGGAGAATAAAACCTTAAAGGATAAAGACTCTCTTGGTACAAATCCCCAAACCAGCGACTATACAAATATGGTAAAAGATGTAAGGAGGATACAGAACGAAATATCTAAATCAAACAAAGAGATAAACGCAAACAGGGCTTTATATGACACACTGTCTAATACAGACGACAAAACTCTTCTTGGTAAAAAAATTAGCGAGGCCGAATTGTTGCTTCTGGAGCAACAATCAAAACTAAGTGCTGTAAATCAGCTGATTCAGGAGCGGGAAATGAATTTTCTGCGTCAGGGCGTACTGATACCCAGAGAGGATTTTTTCAACGATACAGTAGTTACCCCCGACTCAAATGCTCTCAGACAACCATTGGTAGCTAAAGTATCACTCTATGGAGCTCTCCCAAAAATGGAGATCCTTTCTCCTGTTGTTCTTGTAGATTACACATTCAAAATTCAGGAAGAACCGGTAATTATTACCAATGATTCCATTCCTGACGGATTGGTGTACAGCATTCAGTTATTCCTTCTCTCCAATAAAGCAGACACTGAAGCACTAAACGGATTAAGCCCGGTATTTGAAACCATTACCCCTTCGGGAAAATACAACTATACCGTGGGGAGATTCTCATCATATGCAGAGCTATCATTGGCACTTGCCAAGGTAAAAGCCCTGAATTTTCCTAAGGTAATCGCTATAGCTTACCATAATGGAAAAAGTATCGGCATAAAAGAGGCAAGGATGCTTGAAAGCAGAGGTATACCCGATATAGAGAAAAGCTACCACGTAAAACTTGGACGGTATCCAGAAGGACTACCACAACCGGTTCTTGATTTGATAAGAAAAACCACCGACAGAGATATAGCAATGAAAGTGATTGATGGTAAAACCATTTATTTTGTAGGCCCTTTCAACAATAAGCAGGAAGCCGACCAATTGACAGCACTTTTAAGCGAGATAGCAGAAGGTGTGAGTACCGAAGCTATATCAAACTAATTTTGCACATAAAAAGAAATTAGTATCTTTGCACTCCTTTGCGGTACTTACCGCTTGTGAAAGCAATGTTACCCAACATTTTGGTGAGGTGGGTGAGTGGCTGAAACCAGCAGTTTGCTAAACTGCCGAACTCGTAAGGGTTCCGGGGGTTCGAATCCCCCCCTCACCGCAAAAGGAAAAAAGCCGGGCACAAGACCGGTTTTTTTATTTACAACAAGTGTAAAGCTTGCTTTAACACGAAGGTGTAAATAAAAAACCTATGCGCAGCATAAGGTTTTTTTCCTTTTAAGCCCCCAACTTGGGGAACGCCGAACGAAGTGAGGCAATCCCCAAAGGGGGCAAGCATAGTGAGGCAATCTCCAAAAGAAAGACCCGCATGAGCTTGCTCAGATGCGGGTTTTGCATTTTTAGCGACTGCCAAAGGCAGTTGGCTTTTTTCCTTTTAAGCCCCCAACTTGGGGAACGCCGAACGAAGTGAGGCAATCCCCAAAGGGGGCAAGCATAGTGAGGCAATCTCCTATCATCAATCACAACTCCCCAAAAAACGACCTAATTCCCAAGCCCTCAGATGTTTAATCCCACCTTTTAATGGCAAGGCACTATCATCAAGCGAAACAACGATTTTATCAAAATTGTCATCAATCGCTTCGAGAGCAGAATAGTCACGTTCGATGGTTGCTTCGTCTGTTAACATATAGGTGCTTTGCAAATAAATTACCCGATCTGCTTTTTTTGCGACAAAATCTACTTCCTTATTTCGTAGAGTTCCCACATAAACATCGAATCCTGCACGACGCAGTTCCAGATAGACCAAATTTTCGACAAGATAACCAAATCCGTAACCGAATCCCGGATAAAGGTAATTTTTGAAAGCCAAGTCGTTGATATAGAACTTAGCGTTACCCGAAAGTGTATCTTTCCCTTTTATATCATATCGGTCGCAACGATGTATAAGAAAGCAGTCTTCTATATACCCAATATAATTCGATATGGCATCGTAGCTTACTTTCCGTCCCTGCCCCTTGAAGTACTTAACGATATTGGATATTGATATAAGATTGGAAGCATTATTCACTAAAAAAATAAAAATATCTTCAAGTAGTTTCGGTTCTCGGATATTGTTTCTTTGGATAATATCACGAAGTAAAACCGTATCTTTAATAGCCGATATATAATTGCGTTTCAATTCTTGTTTCTGCAGCATAAACAATTCGGGAAGTCCACCGCTGTTCATATACTCCATGTAACTTTGACGGCCACGTTCCTGATTTGTTATACCTAAAAATTCAGAGTAACTGAAAGGGAAAACCTCTAAAGAGACGTACCGTCCTGACAAAAGTGTGGCTAATTCTCCTGACAGCATTTTAGAATTTGAGCCGGTGATAAATAACTCGTAGCTGTCGGAATAATCTTGGGAGTATGAATTGACAACCTTTTCCCATTCCTCAATTATCTGTATTTCATCTATAAAAATGTAAATTTTGCCCGTTGGCTGAAGTTCCTTTTTATATAGTTTTATAAGTTCATCCAACTCTTTATAGGTTTTCAGGAAATCAAGGTCGGCAAATTCCCTATTGATAAACAGTGTATTTTCAGGTTTTACTCCTTTGTCGATAAGCTGTCTGGCTGCCTGTCGCAGGATGTAACTTTTACCTGAACGTCTTTGACCAACAAGCACTTTGATGAGTCGATTGCCGACATAATCATTTATCTTATTAGTGTATTCATCGCGTTTAAATCCAAAATCAAACGATTCTGAATTCCAAAAATTATACTTTCCTAGTAGTTTGATTTTTTCGTCCATAGTCGAATATTTTGTGCAAAAATAACATTTTTTCGATTATAAACGAAAATTCTTAGAATATCGTTGTATGTTAACATGCTGCCTATTGCTTCTTGCAAATTCTATTTCCAGAAGTTATATTTATGCTCAAAACCTAAAACAATATGAACAATCCTGGTTTTATTCGTATCATATTCTTCACTCTTAAGATAGTCCTCGTATATGTTTTGTATTTAGTATTAAACGTTTATATCGACGGTAATCCTTTTTCTTTCTTGGCATACCCATGGGATGCACCGATAGCATCTAGTATATTCGTTGGCTTTATAATTTCAATAATTATTAATGTGGCAAAATCAAAAAAACAAAAAAATAATTATTATTAGAGATTTCTGTTATACGGGATTGTAAAATAAAACGTCGACCCTTTTCCTGTTTCGCTGTCAATCCATATTTTGCCACCCAGCATCTCTACATAGCTCTTCACTATAGAGAGGCCAAGTCCAGCCCCACTAAAAGTTCTTTTATCTTTTGTGTCTGCCTGGACAAAGCGATTGAAAATTGCCTGATGACTCTCTTTAGGTATTCCTATCCCCGTATCTTTCACGTAGAACTCAATATAACTGTCTTTTCTCTTGCACCCTAAGGCAATTGTCCCTTTATCGCTGTATTTCACTGCATTTTTAACAAGGTTCATAAGTATGGCATTGATCTTTTCTTTGTCTGTAATTATTGTGGATTCATTCTCGGGCATGCAGGCATCAGCAGAAATCATTATGCCCTTCCGCTCTGTCTCCGGTCTGAAAAAAGCACAGATAAATTCTATCCGCTCCTTTATATTGGTCTCTGAGAGACACACAGTCATCTGGCCTGATTCAATCTTTGATATACAGATTATATCATTGACAATATGAAGAATCCGTGCTCCACAATCCTCAATTATCCTTATATACCGGTGTCGTTCATCGAGGGTAAGATTAGTGCTCTTCATAAGATCTGCAAAACCCAGAATGCCATTCATCGGAGTCCTTATTTCATGACTCATATCGGCAAGAAGAGTCCTAAGGCGGTTACACTCTTCACTTTGAGAGGCAGAATCATCACTCTCTTTCCCGAATTTCATTTTATACATCTGCCTTACCCTTTCGGACAGTGTTCCCTTTGTGTTTTTCATAAGAGCATTACTTACAGTAACCCTGTGGCATCCCAGAATTTTTGCTATCTCATTTATATAACCATGAGGAGGAGGAGTAACCTTCGATTTTTTTGTTATATTTGTTGACATGTTACATATGTTAGTGATACGCACTTTATTGATACGCAATTTAGAACATTGTTCTGTGTTTTCAAAATATTTTAGAGCTAACCTCTGTGTCATTTTTAAAACACCCTCATAAATGTCTGTAAAAGAGCGAATTAAATTCTTTTTGGAATATAAGGAACTGAGTCAGTCCGCCTTCGAAAAAAGGTGCGGACTCTCAAACGGGTATGTTAATAACATTAGAAAGTCTATAAGTGATAACATCTTACAGAAAGTTGCTCTAACGTTTCCCGAGCTGAATCCTGTATGGTTGAGAATGGGAGAGGGAAGTATGTTGTTAAACGAGACTGACCACGACATTCAGAAAAATGACAAGCCCCATGTTTTGACCGACAAGACAGTAGAATATATGACCATCCCTGTTGAAATTTTCAAGTTGATTCAAACACAGGCAGAAACTATTCTCTCTCAACAGAGAGTTATTGAGGGGCGACTTTCTTCCCCCAAAGATACAAATTGAAAGTTTTTGAACATTTTTTTGCATATTAACAATTCCTATATAACTTTGCAATCCCTTTCCAAAAAGGGATAGTTCTTTTTTCGGGGTGTGGCGCAGTTGGCTAGCGCACCTGCTTTGGGAGCAGGGGGTCCTCCGTTCGAGTCGGAGTACCCCGACAAAATGAGAGCTTCTCAATAAAAAACCTGTAAATCGTATGATTTGCAGGTTTTTTATTTATGTATAAATATTGTCTTACAAATGTTATATTTGTATAGAATATTTTAACTCTTTGCCAATGCAAGCAAATATCACCACGAAAGTGTTTGTCGTGTTTTTTCTTCTGTCTACCTGCAGCATTTCTCTGTCAGCACAGCAAGACTCTACAAAATCAGTCACTTTTTCCGGAAGCGCAGATATATTCAGCCAATATATATGGAGGGGTCAGGATTATGGACATGTTCCAAGCCTGCAGCCCGGAGTGTCAGCGTCATGGAAAAATTTTACAATAGGCGCTTGGGGGGCCTTCAGAATAGCGGGTCCGGGCGATGATGAACTTGATTTTTATATATCAAAAGAGATTGGGCCGGTATCGCTGTCTGTATGGGATTACTGGTCTTACAGCAAAACAAATCCGTCTGCCTATTTTAATTATTCCCGCGAATCTACATCGCACCTCCTGGAAGGTCAGATTCTGCTCTCGGGCGGAGATAAGTTGCCGTTTAATCTTTTGGGTAGCTATTTTTTCTATGGCTCGGACCCTTCAAAAAGCATTTATCTGGAACTGCAGTTTGTCCAACCTATTAAAAGAGCGGAACTCATGATATTTACCGGTTTTCAGCCAAAGGGATCTTTTTATGCAGAAAAAGCAGGGTTTGTGAATTTAGGTGCAACATTCAGACAGCCGATGCTATTTTCTGACAACTGTAACTTTGACTTGCTGCTCAGTCTGATTGCAAACCCGCAGACAAAAACAATTTTTTTCACAATCGGGGTAAGCTTGTATAAATAATTTTTCAGATGAAAAGGAATTATGGCGTAAACAGCAGATTGCTCCTTATTATAACAATAACCGGGGTGTTGTTTATTCTTGTTATGATGGCTCTGTATTTGTCAGAAAGAAGATCCTACAACATTGTTTTTGATTCATCACAGAAACAGCTGGAACAGGAAGTAAATGCTCTTATCAAAATAAGTAACAGAACCCAGGGAGACGTGGCTTGGGATTATACCTACTGGGACGAGTTCGTTAGTGCATTGAAATACAACGATAAGGACTGGTATCAAGAGAACATCTCTACAATAATCTCCTCTTTTCATATGGATTATGTCTCTGTGTATGACCCAACTTTGAACATCATTCATGAAGCATCCTCGGATGATGTAAAAATTAGACATTTTATTCCGGATTCTGTTTTTTCTGAGTTTGTAAAAAGCCCTGAAATAAGCTTTTATATTGCAACTTCCGAAGGAATTTTTGAGATAAACGGGGCATCGGTACATCCTTCAAATGACCCGACACATGAAGCAACAAAACCCAGCGGCTACTTATTTGTTGCAAAACTATGGAACAACCGGTTTATAGAAGAACTCTCTAACCTGAGCGGGACAACAATTTCATTACTGGAACCTGACAACACTCCGGCAAAGCAAGACAAGTTTATGGTCTCTACATCTGTTAATCTTAACGGATGGAATGGTAAACCAATCAGAAGTATAATGTTCACAAGAGAGCATGAAGGGTTGAAACTTTTCAAACAAAGTTCTTCCCGCATGATTTTATTGCTGTTGGCATCAATTATTGTTTCATGGTTGCTTATTCGTTTTTCTCTCATAAGGTGGGTTGTTAGACCCCTTAACCTCATAAAATCTATTATTGCCACTGAAGATCTTATGCATGTCGGTGAGCTCCGGAAGGTACCAGGGGAATTCAAGCAAATCGCAGAAATATTCGGACTACATCTCAGGCAGAAAGAGGAACTTATTGCTGCTAAAGAGAAAGCCGAGGAATCTGAGCGGCTCAAGTCCTCATTTCTTACTAACATCAGTCATGAAATAAGAACCCCTATGAATGGCATCATGGGGTTTGCCGGATTGCTAAAAGAGCCTGACCTTACCGGAGAACAACAGCAAAAATATATAAAGATAATTGAAGAGAGTGGTACCCGCATGATTAATATAATCAACGATTTGGTTAATATCTCCAAAATTGAGTCCGGTCTGCTTGACCTGAACATAACTCAATTTAACCTGAACGAGTTGCTGGACTACATATATGCATATTTTAAACCGGAAGTTGAAAGAAAGGGCATTCAGCTTTTGCTGGATAAAAAGCTTCCCACCAATGAGGTAACAATTAAGTCGGACAGAGAAAAAGTATATTCAATAGTCACAAACCTTGTCAAAAACGCTTCCAAATTTACCAATGACGGGTTTATCAAGTTTGGTTTCGACAAAGTAGATAATGAACTCACATTTTTTGTACATGACACAGGAATTGGTATATCAAGTGAGAAACAGAAGGTTATTTTTAACCGTTTTATTCAGGCAGATACATCTCTTTCTAAGGATTATGAGGGAGCTGGCCTGGGTCTGACTATCACAAAGGCCTATGTTGAGGCTCTTGGGGGTAAAATATGGGTAAAAAGCGAACCTGACTTTGGTTCGAGCTTCTATTTTACAATCCCTTGCGAGAGTATGCCAAAATGTGAACCTCAGACAAATAATCCAACAAATAAAAAATCCGGTTTAAAATCATCGAGTATGTTAAAAGTATTAATTGCAGAAGACGACAACTCCTCCGACATTCTTCTTACCCAGTTTCTTAATGAGATTGATGCGGATATTCTGCATGCCAGAAACGGAAAAGAGGCTATTGAGATTTTTAAACAGAATCCCGATATTGATATCATCCTTATGGATATCAAGATGCCAAAAATGGATGGTCTTGAAGCAACAAAGGAGATCCGTTCATTTAACGAAGATGTCATCATTATTGCCCAGACGGCCTATGCGCTTTCAAACGACAGAGAAATGGTTATCACGGCCGGTTGTAACGACCACATTTCCAAACCAATCATCAAGAAAGAATTATTCTCCATTCTCTCTAAATACGCAAAATTAGCAAATTAGCACATTACAAATTATAACATTGGCGTTTTAAACCATTAGCATTTTTAATAGTCCTAAGGTATAACCGAAACTGATTAAGTAAGAATTTGTCGTGATTTTTCAAATTTTTTCTTACATTGCAAACCCTTATGGACATTAGGATGTAGGTGTTTTTTTTATAACCTGATAGTACTCAATGTTATTAACTATCTATATCAATACATACTGTGAAAAACTACTCCATCAAACTGAAAGTCTGCAAAGCAATTACAGCAGGCATGGTTTTAATTCTCGCTTTATCTCCAATTAAATCATTTGCTCAGGAAGAGGTAAAAGAGGGAACAGAAAATGCAGCGGAAACCGCCAAGGAAAAGGCGACCCCTCCATCTGTGATAAAGCCTTACAAAGACGTCATTACATCTAAGGCTATATCGCAACAAGGGATGTTTGCCATACATCAGGTTGGAGAAAAGTACTATTTCGAAATTCCCAAAGCCATTTTAGGAAGAGAGGTCCTCCTGGTTGTAAGAACCGTCAAGACAGGTGGAGGAGCAGGATATGGAGGAGAGTCTCTGAGTGAAACCCTTTTTCGCTGGGAGAAATCGCTGAACGGCAAGAAAATATATATACGCTCTCCTTATATTTATAACGTTGCAGATAAAGAGAGTGATATTTACACGGCCTTTACGAATTCATTTGTTGAACCAATCTTCTTTTCGTTTGACATAAAGAGCTTCGGTCCGGACTCTTCAGTTGTTATTGATGTAACTGATTTTTATTCTAAAGATGCTATAACATTTGGTCTGGCAGAAATGAAAAAATCTTCTTTCGGCATTGGAACAATAGAGGACAACAAGAGTTTCATACACTACATGAAGTCTTTCCCTACAAACATAGAGTGCAGGACCCAGAAAACATACAAAAAAGCAGGGAAGACAAAAAGCAGCGTAGAAACTAATGGATTCATAACTTTCGAGATAAACCACTCTATGCTTCTTCTTCCCGAGAAACCGATGATGCCAAGAATTGCAGATGACCGGATAGGTATGTTCACACAAGGTCAGACCGACTTCTCATATGACTACTTCAGAATTAAAGGAACGCAATATATTCGTCGCTGGAAGCTCGAACCAAAGGATATGGAGGCATATTTAAGAGGAGAGTTGGTCGAACCTAAAAATCCCATAGTATTTTACATAGACCCTGCCACACCTAAAAAGCTTGTAAAGTATTTCAAGCAAGGCATTGAGGACTGGCAAGCCGCATTTGAGGTTGCCGGTTTCAAGAATGCAATTCTGGCAAAGGATGTTCCGTCAAAAGAGGAAAATCCAGACTGGGATTCAATGGATACTCGCTATTCCATGGTTAACTACCTCGCTTCGGAAGAGGAGAATGCTTACGGGCCGCATGTTGCAGATCCAAGATCAGGTGAGATTGTTGGCACCCATGTGTGTGTTTACCACAATCTTATGAAGTTAGTGTCCACCTGGTACAAAATACAGACAGCAGCATCCAATCCGCAGGCACGTACTCTTACATTGAGCGACGAGGTAATGGGAGAACTTTACAGGCAGGTTGTCTGTCATGAGGTTGGCCATTCATTAGGTCTGCCGCACAACTTTGCAGCAAGCTCGGCAATACCTGTAGATTCGCTCAGGTCACCAACATTTACTGAAAAATTCGGGACCACAATGTCTATAATGGACTATTCAAGATACAACTATATCGCACAACCCGGAGACGGTGTTAAAAGATATATCCCAATAGTGGGACCATATGACAAGTATGTGATTAACTGGGCATATCGTATTATTCCCGGTGCAAAGACTCCTCGTGAGGAGATATCCATACTTGACAAAATAGTAGAAGAGAAAGTTGGAGACAGAACCTATCTCTATATCAAACATGGCCTTACTCAGAACGACCCGAGAGGTCAGACAGAGGATCTAGGTAACGATCCAATGCTTGCAGGAGAGTACGGACTTAAAAACTTACAATACGTAGTGGCCAATTTTGATAAATGGATTGTTGAGCCTCACGAAAGCTATTCTCCGGTAAAGGACTTTTACGAAGAAACTGTCAACCAGTGGAGAAGATATGTCCGTCACGTGAGCACAAATATTGGTGGTATATATGAGACCTATAAAAAACAGAGTCAGCAGGGAGCAGCATATTTACCTGTTGAAAAAACTCAGCAGAAAAGGGCTCTCAAATTTATTGAGGAGAATGTGTTCGAAATGCCACAATGGCTCATAAGAAGGGATCTTATTGCCAAATTTGATGCTTCGGGAATGTATGAGCGAAATATCCGCTCCATTCAGGCAGGAGTCCTTAGCGATATTCTCACTATGGCTGCACTTTCGAGAATGTTGGATGCTTCTTATAATTACCCCGATGCATATAAGGCGGAAGAGCTTTTAAGCGATATCAGACATTCTCTGTTTAAGGAAGCTTACAAAGGAGAACCGATGGATGTAAACAAGAGGAGCCTTCATAAAATATATATCGACAGACTTAAGGGGCTTGCTCCAAAAAATGTTGCGGACGTCTCAAAGACAATGGGAGTAAACATTCTTTATCTGAATGACCTGCAAACCATTGTTTGGAACGAACTTAATGAACTTAAAGCCGACCTTGCTTCATCGGCCAGAAGATACAGGAAGGGATCGATAGACAGAGGGCACATTGAGCTACAACTTGAGGGTGTGAAATCTATTATTAACAGCATTAAAGTTACAGATAAATAACACGAATTTACGCAACTATATCTTATATATTAAACTAACTATCACAACTATGAAAAGGAAACTATTAGTGTTTTTTCTTCTCTGTTTTGGGCTAACAACAATTATGTCGGCTCAGACAACCAGAAAGCTCTACTCAGTTAAGGGCGTCATTTACGAAACTGATTCGAAGACTCCCATTGAGATGGCTTTGATAAATCTTCCTGAGCTCAGCCTTTGGGCCACAACTAACGCAAAGGGTGAATTTACAATCAACAAGGTATCGGCTGGTACTACAAAGCTTGAAATCACATGTCTGGGATATCAGACACAGGTGATTAACATTACTATAGAAAAAGACCTCGATAACCTTGTCTTTAAACTAAACGAAGACAACCTCAAACTACAGACAGTAGTGGTGACCGCTCAGGAAAATAAGAGTGCATTGAGTACTTCCACCAAGATGAACAGACAGGCTATAGATCACCTCCAGGTCATTAAAGCTACAGACATTATGAGTCTGATGCCGGGGGGTAAAACCCAGAAACTCGATCTTTTGGAGAAAAGCATATTCACAATCAGAGGCGGAGACGGTAATGGTTCATTTGGTACAGCAGTTGAAGTTGATGGTGTCCGATTATCCTCCAACAGCAGCCTTGCAGACGCATCCGGTGTCGATACAAGGAACCTCTCTGCCTCCAACTTTGAGTCGGTAGAGGTGATAACAGGAGTTCCATCAGTTGAATATGGTGACATGACTTCCGGGATGGTAATAATCAAGACTAAAAAGGGTTATTCCCCCTACTCTGCCACTATCTCTATGAATCCTACAACAAAACAGCTTTCACTCAGCAAGGGATTTGACTTATTAAAGGACAGAGGTATTCTTAACATTAATGCAGAGTATGCAACTGCGTTTAAAAATCCTGTCACACCTTATACTACATACTATAGAAATGGTTATGGGGTCAACTACTCAAATACCTTTAACCGCGAAACTCAGCCCATTCAGTTTAACTTTAATATTAGCGGAACAATTGGTCATCAGGATGTAAAACAAGATCCTGATGCATATAAAGACACCTGGGAATCTACCGCAGATAACGCCATTCGTGTTGGCACTTCTGCCAACTGGCTTATTAACAGCAATTGGATTACAACTCTTAATCTGACCCTTAACGGCAGCTATAAAGATGAGAACTATAAAAAACAGGAATACCACTCTTTTTCCACAACAATGCCTTCAGTTAATTCCACTGAAAGTGGTTATTATGAGGCAAATTATCTCCCTGCACAGTATTATGACCTGAGGATAGACGACAGCAAGGGATTGTCACTAGGAGCAGATCTTAAAGCAAATCTCAACAGGAAATACGGAAAGGTACTCAATAAGGCAAAAGCCGGTTTGGGCTGGAGTACCAGTGGGAACATAGGTAAAGGAGTATATTATGCAGATGACCTTTATCCTGACGGAAAAAGGCCAAGACCTTATACCGATATTCCTTTTTTAAACAATATCAATGCATATATTGAGGACAATGCAGTGATCCCTATCGGTAAAACATCTCTCTCCCTAATAGGAGGAGTGCGGATGGATGCCAATTTTATAAAAGGAATGGTATATAAGAAAGCAATCTCTCTTTCGCCTCGTTTCAACGCACGATATACACTGATAGAAAAGACGGCATCTGAAAAGAGATTCTTTCGCAATCTGAGTATAAGGGGCGGTTGGGGTATCATGGAGAAATTACCTTCTCTATCTGTGCTTTACCCGCTTGATGAATACAAAGACATACGGGTATATTCCAAGAACTATGGGACGCAGAACAATTACTTCTATGTAGCCAATACACATGTATTTCGGGAATTTTTCAACCCCAATCTCGAGTGGTCCAGAAGCCGCAACATAGAGGCTGGCATAGAAGGTAATCTGGGAGGAATAGGATTCTCCCTGATATATTACAATAATAAGGCACAAAATCCATATGAAACCTATACCTATTATGTCCCTTACGCCTATTCAAAAACCGACGAGAACTACACCGTACCAAACAATCCACAGTTCAGGGTAGACAAGGTTACAGGTGATATATTTGTAAAAGACCTTGATAACTCATCATCTGTAGAAGTTTTAATCCCTAAATCGATAAGAGATACGCTTTTTGTTCAGAATGGGATGCAGTCTAATGGAATGCCAAGTACCCGGCAGGGAGTTGAGCTCTCTCTGGATTTTGGCAAAATTGAGGCGATCCGCACTTCTTTCCGTTTTGATGCCAGTTACTCCTATTCAAAATTCGTATCTGAGAAACTATATCCTAGTTACTCCAGCAGACCTCACACAACCCTGCCTACCACTGCCGGGCGTTCTTTTGAGTTTATTGGATTTTATCTGGGGGGCACCAGTAATGTTTCAACGTATAACGGATCATGGGCAGATGGTGTAAATGCCAATTTTACTGCCACCACACATATTCCTGAGATAAGGATGACAATCTCCCTTAGAATAGAGGGAACTCTCTATGCACAAACTCAGAATCTAACATACTATAACGGCAAAGAATGGGCATATCTTACCGACGGGAACGGAAACAGGATAGAGGGCAGCGTATATAACCAGAAGGAATACTTCTCCGGGATGTGGCCTGTAGCCTATATGACTTTCGACCAGAAGGTAAAACCTTTTACCGCTGTTGAAGCTGCTGATCCAAGATTTGCATACCTGCTTGGCCGCTCCAACAATGTCTTTACATATGTCAGGAATGGTAACGGTCCCTATTTTATGTCCAACTTAAGTATTACCAAAGAGATCGGAGATATTGCATCCCTGTCGTTTTATGTTAACAACTTTACAAAGAGCAATCCATTTATCCGTAGCTGGGCTACCGGAGTTAAGTCTTCGAGGAACATCGATTTTGCATACGGAGCAACACTCAGAATTAAATTTTAATCTCCAGGAAACATGAAAAGATTTTTATATATATCAATAATAGCTGTTATCACCATTCTTACTTCTTGTCAGCAGGAACTGCAACGGCTACTCGATGAGAATCCCTATCTAGAAGGGTCTAAGAAACTTAATATTACACTTGTCTATCCAGAAGGATTCGATGACGAGATTAAAGCAGGAGCTGAGATAAAAATCACCAATCCAAGTAATGGTGCCGTTTATAACCTCTCCTCCAATGATCAGGGTAAAGCTACAGTGGAACTACAATATGGATTTTATCGTTTATCTGTCTCAGACAAAGGGACTCCGATTTCTGGAGCTATACCCATTTTTAACAGAAGTATAGATCAGGTTCGTATGACAGATACTCTTAAGGGTGATCTGAACCTGTCGGTGGAACTTGTTCTCTCCTATGCAGGTCAGCTTATAATTAAAGAGCTCTACTACAGCGGATGCGTAGGACCAGATAATAAGACATTCAATTATGATAAGTACTTCATAGTATACAATAACAGTGACGAAGTTGCTTATATGGATAGTGTCTGCTTTGCAACCGTAGACCCTTATAATGCACCTACCAGCCAGACTCCCTGGAGCTATATTGCTGCGGATGGCCAGAGGGTTATCAGCGACACTATCCCGATTGTTGAGGCTGTCTGGCAATTCCCCGGAAGCGGGACCAGTCATCCTCTTCAACCGGGTGAGCAGGCTGTGGTAGCAATGAATGCTGCTATAGACCATACCATTCTGAGACCTAATTCTGTGAATCTAAATGTTCCCGGTTATTGGGTTTGTTATAATCAAAGATATACGAATGCCAGTTATCACCCATCTCCCGGACCAAATCTTGCAAATCACTGGCTGGACCTTCTCTGGAAGCAGGGAACATCCACTGCTTTTACATTTTCCGTTTCCAGTCCTTCAGCTGTAATATTCCGCATACCTGTCACCGGAGCACATGCTTATGTGAACGATCCTGCAAACAGAAAACGTAAACCAGGATCCTCTTCTGCCAATGAATATGTAATGATACCATCTTCCTGGATTTTGGACGGAGTTGAGTGTTTTGACAGAGATACAAAATTCAAAAGACTCCCTGGTTCGGTTGATTCAGGATATGCCCTTATGGGAGACGGCGACAGAAATATTGGTAAAACTCTACATAGAAAAATTGACGTCCTTGCCACTCAAAAAGCAGGAGGTCGAATTGTCTACATGGACACCAATAACTCCAATAACGATTTTGAGATAAGAGCCAGTCAATCAATTAAAAACTAGAGAAAAACAGCGATTATGAAATACAACCATAAATATATATTGATTATATCTGCACTCGTTCTCTCGCAGCTCTGTTTAAGTTTACCAATAGCTGGCCAGAACAGAAGAAATGTGCAGGAGAAGTGTCTTTATCACTTTGAGGACCTTCAGAAAAAACAGACCTGGACAGATAGTTATAATGCAGCGGGACTGCACTTTATTGACTTCAGAAGTTCATCAATCATCGAAGCCTACATGGGCAAGAATGACGGAGGACTTGTCAGAAATTACGAATCAGATAACAGCTACAACTTTGGAATAAGATCTTCGTCATATACAAAGATTAATAAAACAACTTTTTTTGGCAAAATTGACTATAACAACTTTACAGGAAAGAATACAAGATGGTCGGGTCTCATTTATCCTGAGAGATATCTTTTATCAGTTGCCAATGATAATCCCGGTGATTTTGTAAAAGAGAGCTATAAACTTTCTGGAGGGATATCCACACCAATTGCCAAAGATCTCTTTATTGGAATGCTTATTAATTATGAAACCGCACTCGCTGCCAAGAGAAGAGACTTACGTCACAGAACAGACCTTCTTGACTTTGAGGCAACAGGGGGTCTGGCATATAAGACAGGTCATTTAAACATAGGGGTCAACTACTACTACAGAAAGTTTTTTGAAAAGGTTGCTTTTTCAAAAGTAGCAGATGACGATGTTGTCTATCAGGGGTACCTCTTCAAGGGACTTTGGTTTGGCATGGAGGGTACATGGACACAAGAAGCTCTTGATCTGTCAAGACCATTTACTGATGTGCAGCAGGGAGGCTCCCTTCAGTTGGAATTAGTAATGGACAACTTCCGCTTCTTTAATGAATTTACCTATAAGAGCCAGGAAGGGCTAACAGGACCAGGAGCAGACAAGGCTTTCTCCCAATCAGAGGCAAAGATCTATGAGTACAAAGGTAAGGCTCAGTATGAAACAAAAACATTACGTCACTATCTGAATTTTAACACCAGCTACAGCGACGCTGTGAATTACGATAAGGTAACTACTCAGGAAAAAATAGGGGGATTGGAGTTTACATTCTACTATGGCCTCAACAGGGCATTCTCAAAGAGAAATTTTAATCTGAATGCCGAATACAATGTTGCTTTTGGCAGATATAAATGCAATCCTGGTCTTGACCTTAAAGTAGGATACAACCACGTAAGTCAAAGCGCCTTAAGTTCGCTTATAAGTCCTTTCTATTTTACCCAGGATTTTAAAGTGAACACTGGATATCTCAAGGCCAGAAAGAATTTTACCTTTAACAAGGGCATGTTTGATATTAACCTTTCTGCTGTATATGGAAAAGGGAGCGGGAATAAGCTTACTCAGCATATATCCACAACAGCTGCAGGAGATGTTTCGGAAGATCTTATTCCTCAACAGCAGGAGACCCTGCTTAACAGAGAATTTGAATACATAACCGCAGGCAAATTACAGGGTTCAATCGGCGGAAGATACTCACGCTTCGTCTCAATAAACAAAAGCGGAGGTTCTATATATCTGGATGCCAGCTACTCTTTCCTTAAGGCTTATGATGTTCAATATCAACCGGAAGACAAATCAGGATTTTTCAATATTATTTTAGGATATTCGTTCTAAATCCGGTACTGAAATGAACCCCAAAAGTTAGACAAAAACTTTTGGGGTTTATTTATTAAATCATTTAAGGAAAGGCTCTAGTTTATGTATCTGTTTGAAAAAGGTTATTCTCTAAACTACAACGACAATTATAAAAACGAACTTATTAAACTGCGACTAAATGGAAAGAGTCAGGTGCAATACCGAATTCCTGAATTCAACAAGGAACCATCCCTAAAATATTTCAATAAAATTTCATCAAATAATTTTTCGAAAGATTTGTGTTTAGGTGTTAGGAGAGTTGTTTTTCTACGCGTATTTATGTATATGCTCCTGTAGGATCCTGTGCAATTTATCCAGAAAGCGATAAATCCGATATAACCGTACATCTTTATCAAAATGATACTTCCGGTAATCTACTGTTGCCAATTTGCTCATCGGATGGCTTAAACGAGTGTTTTTCAATTGCTTTAACTTCTCTTCCTCTATGATATCAAATCCAACAATTTTAAATACCTGTTTAATTATTAGCTGAGTACCATTTATTAAACGATTTCAACATTGGATATCAAGTATTCGATAATTTACTTTTCCTCCTATTCTTTTCATGAACTTCTAAAATATCCTGTCTGCCACAACAATACTCAAAATTCCTCGTAGGTCCTGACCAGATTAAGATTCGATCTCCGTATTATCCTAGCCTACACCAATAGTGTGAATCTCGTGATAAACTCCATTGCTTTTACCCACTACAACTACACTTGTTGTACCTGAACGATTTTTCTTCTTGCGAATATACACGAGCAAAAATATATCTTTTTTTTGCTTATTTCACCCAATTAGTGTTGCGTCAATCATATGTAACTGATAAAGAGCGATTTGAATATCTCGATGTTTGAATCTGTCAATGTCAGGATTTATATTACTATCTTTAAAAATAAATTGTTGTTAATTTAATAATGTAAGGTAATTGTTATGAGGAATTTTAATTCAGTAAATTTTAGAATATTTATTCAATTAGCTATATTATTTATTATCTGCTTATTCGCTCTAGATTTTTTCGAACTTTCAAAAAATTCAAATATGGAAGCCTATTGTCCCTTTGGAGGGATCCAGGCATTGGCATCATTTTTTGTGAATGACAGTTTAGCATGCGACATGACAACTGTTCAGATTGCCTTGGGAATACTACTAGTATTTGCTGTCTTTTCATTGGGCAAGCTTTTTTGCGCTTACCTGTGTCCATTAGGTTATATTAACGAACTTCTGACAAAACTCAGGAAATTTTTAAATTTCAAGGAGCTTGTCGTCAGGGAAGATTCGGTATTAGATAAAATCTTGAGGTCGGTCAAATATATTCTACTTTTTGTTGTTTTATATATCTCTATCTCCTCATCAGAGCTATTCTGCAAACAATTTGACCCATACTATGCTCTTGCAACAGGATTTAAAGGAGAGATAAGCATCTGGATGTCCTTGACCGCCATTTACCTGCTCTTAATCGGGTGCTTCTTTATTAAAATGTTCTGGTGCAAATATATATGCCCGTTGGGAGCCATTAATAATATTTTTAAGTACCTGTTATCAGCAATAGCTTTGTTCTTAATCTACTATCTCTCATTCCTTCTTGGGCTTAAATTGCCATGGTATTTGCTGCTTGCCTCTATTTGCATAATAGGTTACCTAAGTGAGATATTCTTTAAACAGGTAAAAGTGTTCCCATTGCTCAAAATCAGAAGGGACAAGAAGAAATGCATGTCAAATTGTGAGGAGTGCGATAAAAGATGCCCATACAATATCCCCGTTAATAAGAGTGACGTTATCAAACACGTAGACTGTACAATGTGTTGCGATTGTATTGCTGAATGTAAATATTCTGCCCTATCTGTAAATGGGAACAAAAGGCTTCACCTTATACTGCCCATTGTTGTGGTGCTCCTGTTTCTAATTGGAATTGTAATTGGTAGTAAGTGGGAAGTTCCAATGGTAAATCTCAAATGGGGCAATTATAAAACTACAAAAACAGAATCAATAGAGATACGTGGGTTGCGATCGGTCAAGTGCTACGCCAGTTCAATGAATTTTGCTAAAAAGGTGCAAAACATCCCGGGGATATATGGAGTAAAGGCATACATCCAGCACCACAGGGTAGAAATACTATATAATCCGCTAGAGATATCAGTCAGCGATATTGAAAAGAGCATTTATAAACCCGTAAAGTTTAAGATATCACAGCCGTCTAAAGAGGTTAAAAGTGTCAAGGTAGTCACCATTCATACGGAAAATATGACCGATCCTGTAGATGTGAATTATCTGGGGATGCAATTCAGGCAAGGGAAAAGAAAGTACTATGGGTTGGAATCTGAATACTCAAAACCCCTTACACTAAGGATCTATATGGATATGGCAGAAGCGGTTGATATTGATTACATTAAGAAGGTTGTTGAGATGAAGGAGATGGATATTCTTATGCATGGGGGTAAAGTAAAAAAGGAGAAGGTCGACTTCAGGTTCGTGAATGCAGATGATAAAATAGACACTGTTTCAAAAAGAGAGTTGCTAGAACTGCTTTTCCGCCCGTATAAGAAAATGTTCAAAGAAAACATTGATGAGAAAACCTTGGCAATATATGATGTTGTCTATCCGGATATTGAAAAGCCAATGGTAGCGAGGGGCCTCCCTGTTCTAGCAAGTTACCTTTCTTTAACAGATGGGTTATTAGGTGTGGAATCGACATTGAACAACGATGACGAAGCAGTCATCAGAATATATTATTCAAAAATGAAGGTAAATGAAGAAAAAATCTTGAGTATTTTAACTCAAAAAAAATGGAAGATTATCTCTAAAGATGGTGTCAAAAATGAAACTGCTCCTGCAATATCTTTTTGAGCAACTGGATTAATCCGAAACAATTATATTATCAATATAAAATTACTTAAGTCTATACAAATACACAACGAAAATTGAATAACCATTGTCATTAAAATATTATTATTATGAAAAAAATTATTGGACAAAAAAAAAATACTCGCTTTTTGGTCGTATTACTTCTTTCAATACCATTGTTTTTGGTAGCATTTGCAGCAACCGGTAAAACAAATACCTCAAATCCCCCTTCGGAAGTTGATTATATGATTAAACTTGAATGGTGTCTTTTTTGCGGAGAATGTGTAGACCTTAGTGATGGGAAAATTTTCCTTAATTATTCATCTGAGAAAGCAAATTTTACAAATGGGGTAATTACGACAGACCTAGACCTCGGGGAGGTAAGTAAATTAGTCGAACGGAATTGTTTTCCAGACCCAGCTCTTCTTGAGGCAATTGCCATGTGTCCTATTGCAGCCATATCATATACTGTTATTCCTTAAATCCATTCTTTATCTTTATTCACTTATTTATAAACAAAATGACAATGGTTTTTTATCAATAAATGAAAAATGCCAATTTGGGGTTTATGAATAAACTGTATTAAATGTTGTTTGTATTTCCTATATTTTCAAAAAAAATCTTTTTCAGTTTTGGATTATAGCATTTTTTATCAACCGGATGAATTTCGTATTTATTTAACCTTGGTGAATTTTGTCACAATCTACAACTCCCCGAAGTTCTTCATAAACTGAACTCTCTCGAACCTCTGAGGGTTTTCTATGTTTGAATAGTTCAGTTTTCCACGGAAGTCAGACAGGTTTTCAAACCCCTGTGCATCCATAAACAGATTAATATCTTCAATTGCATGAGTGATAGCCTCTGCCCCTTTCTGATATAAAGATGTACACATCTGAACTGTTGTTGCCCCTGCAAGAATCTGTTTAATTACAGTCGTTCCGTTGTGTATGCCGGTACTTGCCGAAAGGTCTATACCGGGAACCAAGGCAGATACTATCCCTATCCATCTCAGTTCGGTAAGATACTCCTCTTCATATGAAAATGCATTTGCTGCAATCATCCTTACCTTTTTGATATCGATATCCGGGCTGTAGAATCTGTTGAACATAACCACGCTCTTTGCCCCGTAGGCTTTAAGGCCATTTACAAAACCGGGAATATTGGTGAAGGTGCTCGCTATTTTAACCGAAACTGGTATTTTTAATGACTTACTAACCTTTCCTACTACCTCAAGATACTGCTTTTCAATATCATTTGAATTCTTTAGTATATTCAGTGGAAGTGAGTAAAAATTCAATTCAAGACCATCTGCTCCGGCATTCTCAATCTCTTTGGCAAAAGCTATCCACTCTCCGGGAGAGTAGCAATTGATACTTGCAATTACTGGGACCTGCACAGCTGCTTTTATCTCTTTTATCAAATCAAGATACTTGGAGATAGAACTTGAGCGAAGGTAGTGATATAGATAATCTGCAGACTCAGGATAGTCAGCAGACCGGCTGCTTATAAATTCCGCTTCGTTAATTATCTGTTCTTCAAAAAGGGACTTGACTACTATGGCTCCTACCCCGGCTTTTGCAAAAGCAACAACCTTATCAATCTGAGATGTCAAACCGGAACTGGCCGCAATTAGTGGACTACTCAAAGAGAGCCCCATGTAATTTACAGATAAGTTATTCATAATTATTATTTTAAATATTTTCCAATACTTTTCTAAAGCTTATTTTCTCCTCAATGATTGATCTCAGTTTCTCAACAGGAACCCGCTCCTGCTCCATTGAATCTCTGTATCTTATGGTTACACACTTATCTTCCAGACTCTGATGGTCAATTGTTATGCAGAACGGCGTTCCTATTGCGTCCTGACGACGGTACCTCTTGCCAATGCTGTCCTTTTCGTCATACTGACAGTTGATTTCATATTTAAGGTCGTTCATGATTTCCCGTGCCATCTCCGGAAGTCCATCCTTTTTAACAAGCGGAAGCACTGCAAGTTTAACGGGAGCTAAAATTGCAGGTAATTTTAGCACAACCCTCTCCTCGCCATCTTCTAGTTTTTCCACACAATATGCAGAAGAGTAGACTGCCAGGAAGGTCCTGTCAAGACCAATTGATGTCTCAATCACATAAGGTACATAGCTTTCATTTGTTTCTGGGTCGAAATACTGCAGCTTACGACCGGAGAATTTCTGATGCTGACTCAGGTCAAAGTCGGTACGTGAGTGTATCCCTTCAAGCTCTTTGAAACCAAACGGAAACTCAAATTCAATATCTGCAGCTGCATTTGCATAGTGGGCAAGCTTTTCGTGATTATGGAACCTGTATTTCTCATCGCCGAGCCCAAGCGCCTTGTGCCAACGCAGACGAGCAGCTTTCCAATGTTCATACCACTTCATCTCTTCTCCCGGACGCACGAAAAACTGCATCTCCATCTGCTCGAACTCTCTCATTCTGAAGATAAACTGCCTTGCAACAATCTCGTTTCTGAATGCTTTTCCAATCTGGGCAATTCCAAACGGTATCTTCATCCTTCCGGTCTTCTGTACATTCAGGAAGTTTACAAAAATGCCCTGAGCAGTTTCTGGCCTGAGGTAAATTATATTTGTGTCCTCGCTCACGCTTCCCATCTGTGTAGAGAACATCAGGTTAAACTGACGGACATCGGTCCAGTTTCTGGTGCCTGAGATTGGGCAGACTATTTCACAATCGATTATAAGCTGTTTAACCGCCTCAAGGTCGTTTGCATTAAGGGCTTCGTTCATCTTTGCTGTAACTTCGTCGGCCTTTGCCCTGTTCCTCAAAATATTAGGATTTGTGGCTCTGAATTGTACTTCATCAAATGATTCTCCAAATTTCTTATGTCCTTTTTCAACCTCTTTTTCAATCTTCTCCTCAATTTTGGCAATGTGGTCCTCAAGCAGTACATCTGCTCGGTATCGCTTTTTTGAATCCTTATTGTCTATCAGCGGGTCATTGAAAGCATTTACGTGACCAGATGCCTCCCATATCTTAGGATGCATGAAGATTGCAGAATCTATACCCACAATGTTTTCGTTCAGACGTACCATAGCGTCCCACCAGTATTTTTTTATGTTGTTCTTAAGCTCTGCGCCAAGCTGACCATAGTCGTATACTGCACTAAGCCCGTCATAAATCTCGCTCGAAGGAAAAATAAAGCCATACTCTTTGGCATGTGCAATCAAACTTTTGAATAGCTCCTCTTGTGTCATATTGTATTTACTGTTAATGAATGGCAAAATTAGTTTAAATTTTAACAGAGTTTGCGATTGTCGTTAATTATCTTTAAAATTGTATATCATTGATCTCACATGCAGGTAAAAAAATCTTTTGATGATTGTCTGAGTAGTGAAGAATTACTTAACGCCTTGAACGCTGGGAGAGAGGATGCGTTTTCTTTTTTGTTTGTTAAGTATTATAGTAATCTTTTCTCATATGCATACAGAATTTTGAACGACGTAGAAGATGCCAAGGAGTGTGTGCAATTGACTTTCTGCCATCTTTGGGATATACGGAAAGGGTTGGTAATAAATGACTCTATTAAATCATACTTATATAGAGCTGTATATAATAACAGTATAACAATTCTCAGACATAAGAAATTCCTTGCAAAATATGAAGTGAAGGGGCTTTTGGACTTTTATTTTACAAGTATTGTCCAGGACCCACAGGCAGAAATGAGAATTAATACATCAGAAACAAAACAAGTAATTCTGGATTCTATAGAATCATTGCCCAAAAAATGTAGGGAGATATTTGTAAAATGTAAGATTAAAGGGCAATCATCTGCAGCAGTTGCCCAGGATTTAGAGATCTCTGTAAAAACCGTCGAGAATCAAATGACAATAGCTTATAAAAAGCTACGTGAAAAATTAAAACTAAGTTTAAATTTATTCTTTAGTTTTTAGGGGTCGGCCCATTTGCATGCGTCTTAGGGTAAATACCGATAAGTAATGCAAACAAGAACCAGTGAAGAAGAAATCGATTTACTGATCTCCAGAAATCTCAATGGAAGTGCAAATCCGGAAGAAATTGAAAGACTATCTGTCTGGATCAAGAATTTCGATAATGAGACATACTTTGAGCAATATAAGAAGATGTGGCACGTTGCTCAGGATATGCCGGCAGACGATAAGCATATCAAACAGTCTCTTTTAAGCTTTTTACAATATACCCGTGCAAGAGAAAGAAGGCATAACATCAGAACAAGACTTATTTATGTTGTATCTTCTGCTGCTTCAATTATATTGCTTTTTGGGCTTTATTCTATATTAATTCCTAAAGATTATTCCAGCGTCTCTTTTTCTGAACTAAAGTATAACTCCGAATCAATTAAGGTTGAATTATCGGACGGAAGTATAATAAATCCCTTAAAAAAATCACCATACTATACTAAGGAAAAAGAGATTAACCTCGATTCGGCAAATCACAGGGAGATTTCTTATGTCTCTCAGAAAACTAGTCATTCTCAAAAATCGGAAAGCCTTAAATATAATTCGGTATCAATACCTCCGGGAGAACGATTTGCTATTGTTCTTTCAGATGGAACAAAAGTTTATTTGAATTCAAACTCATATATAAGATATCCCGTAAGTTTCGGAAAAGAAAACAGAGTGGTTACTTTGGTTGGGAGAGCATATTTTGATGTTACTAAATCGGATATTCCTTTTATAGTTAATACTCCCGACATGAGAGTAGAGGTACTGGGAACATCTTTCGATGTAGAATCAAACAAGAACGCTATAAACTCTTCTGTTATTCTTGTGGAGGGGTCTGTTAAAGTATTTGCCGACGGCCAAAGTAAAATAATAAGCCCCGATGAGAAATACTCAATTAACCGCCTTGACAGAGAGGTTTCTGTCAGTAATGTTGATTCAAAAACAATGACTTTGTGGAAAAAAGGGATTTTGGTCCTTACGGAGCTTTCTTTTGATTCTATGTTAGACAACCTCCGCTCATGGTATGGTGTGGAAATTATTAATATTTCCTCTGTCTCAAAGGCAGAAAAGTTTTATGGAAAATTTGATCGTGAAAATATTGAAGAAGCAATGAAAACAATTGCTCTTAGTGCTAAAGTTAGATACAGAATTGATAATGGGATTTTAATAGTCGAAGACTCTAAATAATAGAAAAAGCGGGAGATCTTAAGGCCTGGTAAACTTTACTCTCTCCCGCCATACCAATCAATACCTTAGTATTAACAAGAATTTAAAACAAAACTATGAAAATTTTTTCACTTTTTAGAAAAAAGTGCTTCTGCGGAAGGCATGCTTTGCGGCAATTTGTCTTATTGCCCGTGGTTTTATCCCTCCTTACTCCTTCTCTTATTTATGGAGCGGATCAGCAAGAGAAAATTACAATTAGTTTAAAAAATGTGAGTATTGTTACGTTTTTTAAAGAAATTGAAAAAATCACAACTTTCAAATTTTTTTACAAAGGTTCTCAGGTGGAATCTTTTCCCAACATTACAGTAGAAGCAAAAGATCAGACAATTACTTCTGTCCTGAATTCGGTTTTTGCAAAAACCAATCTAACCTACATTTTTAACAACAAACAGATTGTCATTCAACAACGGGAGGGTAGTCAATCTGTCACGGTTCCGTTGAAAATTAGTGGAAAGGTATCTTTTGAAGAAGATGGTTCTCCTGTTCCTTATGCAAATATCCAGGTAAAGGGTGTTAAAGGGGCGGGATCAACCACTGATGTAGGGGGCAGGTACACTATTTCCAATATTGCAGGAAATGCTGTGCTTGTTATTACATATATCGGTTATATTACTCAGGAAATTCCTGTCAACGGAAGAGCAATTATTGATATTGTAATAAAAGAAGATGTAGCGTCTCTGAAAGAAGTAGTTTTTACGGGTTATCAAACCCTGCCCAAAGAAAGAACTACTGGATCATTTTCCAAAATTGACACAAAAGAGTTGGAACGTACACTCTCTTATAACATTCAGGACAAACTGGAAAACGGAACCTTGAGTGGTTTGCTTTCAGACCCTACAACCGGAATTTCTGTAAGGGGTGTTGCCACTATCAGTGCAAGCAGACTACCACTGGTAATTGTTGATGGGTTTCCACTACAGGTAGATATAAATCAAAATACAGATGCTTCAGATGCTGTGGATTTTGATAATCTTACCAGAGCATTGAACTCAATAAATCCTAATGACGTAGAAAGCGTAACTCTGCTCAAGGATGCGGCAGCCACATCAATATATGGAGCAAGAGCAGCTAATGGGGTTATTGTTATCAATCTGAAAAAAACAAGTGGAAAGGTAAGCGATCCGGAAGTCAATTTCTCCATGAATATTGCTTTCAAGCCTAAAACAGATGTCAATAAGCTACCCTACTGTAATCCCGAAACTTACTTCTCGATAGAACAAAACCGTTACAATGCTGGCTGGTTTACATCCAATGCCACAAGTTCCACAGAGTACACAAACCTTCCGGATTACTTTTATGTACGAGGCAGGGTTCGTGATGGCATACTCAGCCAGGGCGACCTGGTTGCATTGGAGCAACAGATGAAAACATACGATAACAGAAATGAGTTTTCTGATTATTTTCTGCAAAACAATGTTCATCAACAGTATAATATCTCTGTAAATCAGAGACTGGGTTTTAGCAACTATCGTTTCTCTGTTGCCTATGACACAGATCTGGCAATTAATAAAGGCAACAATGATGACAGGATTGTTGTAAATTTCTCCAATCAGGCTAAGCCCCTTAAATGGCTGGTATTTACCACTGCTGTCAACCTTACCCTCAGAAACGAAGAGAAGAACGGGTTGTCAATAAATGATTTGTTCAGCATTCCACAACATCAGCGCATATTGGATGAAAACGGGAATTACACTTCAATGAGCAAATACACCGGAATCTCTACTGGAAGACAAATCCGTGATGATGTTGTAAAGCAATACAGCTATTTTCCTTATGACTGGAAGTGGAACATCAAGCAGGAATGGGACAATATGGACAATACCATAAATACCGTAGGTACAAGGTTACAAGGTGGAGTTCAGATTAAACCAATTGGAAATGATCTAACCATTGAGGCAAAGTATCAGTATGAGTTTGGATCTTCAAAGCAGAAGAACTATTATAATGAGCAAACATTTCTCGTTAGAAACCTGGTAAATACATTTGCTCAACCGGCTCTGCTACCTGTTCCAAAAGGAGGAATTCTGGAACATCAGTATGGCACAAACTTTTCACATAACATCCAGGGAACCGCAATATATACCAAGAAATTTGCAAAAAAACATGATATTGTTGTTCTGGCAGGTACAGAAATTCGTGAACAGAGCGCCGACAAATCCAATGTCCGCCGTTACGGGTACGATCCACAAACGCTTTCATATGTGGCACAGATGGACTATCTGACAAAATATCCCAGAAACCTTATGTCCACCCAGTCTCCATATTTCATAGACCCTTCGGCACAGTGGACCACAATTTATAACTACTATCTCAATACGGACCGTTTTGTCTCCCTATTCGGAAATATGGCCTATAATTATAATGACAAATATGACTTTACCGCAAGCTGGCGACTCGATCAATCTAATATGTTCGGAGATTCTCCTAAATACCGACAGGTTCCATTATGGTCCATAGGGGTAGGCTGGACAATAGATAAGGAGTCGTTTTTTAAAGTTCCTTTCATTGACAGATTAAGATTAAGAGCAACATACGGCTCCAGCGGAAACGTTGACAAATCTACCAGTCCTTATGCAATTGCCTCTATTGGCGGTTCGTATACGAACTCAACCCTTGCATTACCCGGGGCAAAATATAATAATCCTGCAAATCCTGAGCTAAGGTGGGAAAAAACCAAGCAGGTTAACATAGGACTTGAATTTGCAATGTTAGATAACAAGCTTAGTGGTACTATAGATTACTACTACAAAAAAAGTACTGATTTGCTTGCTACAAAAAACATTAACAGCACTTATGGCTTTAGCAGCGCAAAGTTCAATGTTGGAGCAATAGACAATAAGGGTGTAGACGTCACATTGTCATATATCCCAATAAGAAAAGGCTCATTCTCCTGGAGAACTCAGTTGATGTATTCATACAATCAGAATATTATCACCCAGACAGACAAGGATATAATTCTTAACAACACGTCCATTTCTACTGCTCTGATGTATCAACAATATCGTGTAGTGAAAGGGCGGCCTAGATTTAATCTTGTATCAATGCCTTGGGGAGGATTGGATGCAACAGGTTATCCTCAGTTTATTTTTAAGGATTCTCTTTATAATTGGCGGACACCTCAGGTTCCTACATGGAACAACTACAAATTTGCCGATCTTAAATACGAAGGAACAACTTTGGCTCCTCATTATGGATCATGGAACAACCAGATAACGTATAAAGGATTTGAACTCTCCTTTCTGCTTAGTTACAAATTCGGGCATGTGTATCAGCATGTAGCTCCATTCAGGGTCAGTAACAACGACCTTTTTGGTATAGCTCAGGGAAACTACATTCCGCACTATGCAAAGGAATTTGAGAACATGTGGAAGGAACCGGGTGACGAGCTTAAGACGGATATACCTAAAATGCCTTATGAATTGACCGGTGCTCAGGTAAGAGCCTTGACAATCTGGTATACATACCCTGTAAACTACGGGAGCCATCAGACTCAAAGTGCTGCAAATATTCGTGTTCAGCGTATAAGTCTTTCATACTCACTTGATAAAAAACAATTGCCAAAAATGATAAGCAGATTGACATTTATGCTTCAAGGCCGTAATCTGGGTGTCATCACATTCAATAAATTTCATGAAGACCCGGAATTCCTGCCTGATATGCAGGGCAACTTCCTGCTGCGGACCAGTCCGGAACTTGCATTTAGTATAATGGCAACTTTCTAAATAAGATAATATTATGAAAACACGACATATTTTTATTGGCATATTTATGGCCACTCTGCTATCCGCCACAGGATGTGATGATTATCTGGATATCAAACCAAAAGGTCAAATGATTCCATCCTCAACCGACGATTATCGTAAGGTGCTGGATTTTGTAGGAAATAAAAACAGCGTTGGTCTGCAAAGCACGATTTACAATACATACGGTATTGTTAACTACCTGACGGATGATTATCAGGTTGCCGACTCTGCTACTTATAAAACAATTTTGAACGTTGCAGGGGTTCCCATTAACGACAGGGGAGACCTGTTCAAATGGGCCAAAGAGGGTGCAATATATACAGAAGATGTAGAGGACCCTGACTGGCTTTCATTATATGGGCAGATTTACATTGCAAATACTGCGGTTGACGGGGTTCCCAAGGCTTCAGGAGCAGAATCCGTAAAAAAGGGACTGATAGCCGAAGCAAAATTCCACAGAGCATTTTGTCATCTTGCGCTTGTGAATATTTATGCTAAGCATTACACTCCGACAGGTGCTGCAACCGATCCCGGTGTTCCGCTGAGACTAGATCTTTCTTTAACAGCATCTCTCGAAAGAGCTCCGGTTAAAACCGTATACGATGCTATAATAAACGACCTTGAGACAGCAATTCCTGACCTGCCGGTTACACAGCTGTATAATCACCGGCCAAATAAGGCGTCTGGTTATGCACTCCTTGCCCGCACTTACCTTTACCAGGGTAATTACGCAAAGGCATTGGAAAATGCTAATCTGGGTCTGGCAATTACAAGCTTCCTGTATGATTTTAATACCACTATGAACCGCGTTTCGGGCACAGCAAATTATAATGCGTTTCTTACAACCATAGTTGCCAATGCATGGTATGACAAAGAACTTATTTGTCAAAAAGAGGTATGTATGGTAAGTGGTACATATCACTACTCATATATGCTAAGTGATGCGCAAACAATAAACACCCTGTATGACAATGTAAACGATCTGCGGTTTTTCCTTAAGTTTGGTTCACTTAGTGGCACTAGTTATACATATGGAGAACTTACACGCCGATGGACTTCTCTTCAGTACTATCCTATAGTTGGGGTTACTGTTCCGGAAATGTTCCTTATCCGTGCCGAATCATTGGCCCGCATTGGTGGAGCAACTAATTTGGATGCCGCAATAGCAGCTTTAAATACTCTTAGGGTAACAAGGTATATTACAGGAACATATCAAAACTATGTTGCTTCGAGTTACACCAAAGATCAGATTATCCAATTAGTAATAAATGAAAGAAGACGGGAATTCTTTGGTAATGGACTAAGATGGTTCGATTTGAAACGTTTAAATGCTTTGGAAAATGCAAATATCACTATCCGGAGAAATTTTACTGGAGATCAGTTAGTGCCAGGCGATATTCACTGGGTAATGCCAATTGCTAAAAAGTATATAAATCAAAGCCCGGAAATAATTCAAAACGAGGGGTATAACTAATATGAAACGGTTAATATTGCTATTGCTGTGTTTTGTGGTGGCAGATGTTGTTGCCCAAGAGACCAATGGAGCAAAAAAATTATTTGCAAATTCAATTCTAAACCAAAAAGCTCCGGAGTTGATTGTTGAACAATGGCTTACTAAAAAACCAGACACTAAGGGAAAATTCGTGTTAATCGACTTTTCTTCTACATGGTGCCATGGTTGTCGCAAATCGATGCCTGAGTTAAACGATTTTCAAAAAGAGTTTGCCAACGAATTGGTTATAATTTTTATTACTTCAGAAACAGCTGAAAAAGTAGAAGCTGCTAAAAGTATGCTTATTGAAACGCCTATTGCCATTGACACAAAAAACAGAACATCTAAACTTCTTGAAATAAAAGGTATACCCCATAATGTCCTTATAGACCCAAAAGGTTTTGTTAGGTGGGAGGGTTTTCCGTTAAGTAAAGATTATGAACTTACCCATGAAGTAATTGCAAATATCATTGAAAAATACAATGGCACAGATGGCCATGAAAACAAAATGATAAAATGCATTGCCGAACAAAAAACAGATGGGAAGGTAAATTCTTTGACCGAAATTGATTTTGCTGCAGGAGAAAAACCTGATGGAGTCCAGAAGGGTAACATGCAAAATAAAAGGATATCCAATTATAACAAACACGGAGATCTGGTCGAAGAAAGTTTTTATAATTCCGGGGATACTTTATTGTTCCGGTCTGTCTGTAAATATGACGCTAAAGGAAATCTGTCAGAACGATTAGGATTTGAAAAAAATGGTAAATTTTCTTCAAAATCGGTTTTCAAATATGATTCCAAAGGCAACAGAACGGAGGAGGACACTTATAATTCAAGAGATTACCGCGAGTTTAGAAATACTTATAAATACGATTCTGCAAATAATTTGCTTGAGGAGAGCCTTTTTGACAAAGATGGCATTTTAGTTTTCAGATCTACATACAAGTATAATAAAAGTGGTGATATAACCGAAAAAAACACATATGGTCTAAACGGAGAGTTATGTTCGGGGTATTCTGCCTTTTATGATAAAAATGGTAACAGGCAAGAAGAGAGAATCATCTCTTCAGATGGGAGTGTTCAGACTAGATTCACACGCTCTTTTGACGACAAGGGTAACATAATTGTAGAAAACGTCTATGATGCAGGGGGAACCCTAAGTTCCAGGTATACTTTCCTATATGATAAAGAGGGAAAACTGCAGGAAGAGAGCGTCAGGAGACCGGATGGTACTCTTATAATTAAGTACGCTTATGGATATGATTCCCAAGGGAATATGACTGAAGTAAGCAGGTATGATCCTGATGGAAGTCTATACCTCCAATCATCGGTCAATCAAGGCAGTAGCGAGCATGAACTGGTGTGGGACTATTACAATCAAGGCAGTTTGGGTACCAAATATGTTAACAAATACGATAAAATTGACAAAAAGGGGAATTGGCTCAGGCGAATTAAAATTGTTAGTCAAAGACCCGTTACTTACACAGAGAGATTGATAAGTTATTATTAATCAGTCGAAAAACAAAATTAAATATTATTAAGCTTTTAGAAATCAATAATTATGAAAAGAAAATTACATTCTTGTTTATTTATCCCAATAGTTGTTGGGATGGGAACATTTTTAGTGCTTTTCAATAGTTGTAAAAAGGAGGAAATTCCACTGACTCCTGAACCACAGTTACCTGTATTAACAACCAACACACCCGTCAATGTGCTTCAAACCACTGCAGAATGCGGAGGAGAAGTTACAAGTGACGGAGGTGATGCAATAACAGCCAGGGGGGTGGTTTGGTCAACAACTCCGCTTCCAACAATCGCACTAACCACAAAAACATCGGAGGGTGCAGGAGCGGGGAAATTTGTCAGTATTATTACAGGACTGAACCCAAATACAACGTACTATGTGAGAGCATATGCAACAAACAGCGTCGGCACAAGCTATGGCGGTGCCACCGTATTTAATTTCATTACAAGAACTTTTCCTGCCGGTATATCTGGCCCTATAACAGATGTTAGTGGGTATAAATACAATCCAATTCTAATAGGGACCCAGATATGGCTGGTGGAAAATCTGAAAACAACTAAGTACCGCGACGGCACAAGCATTGCAAATGTTACGGATGACTCACAATGGGGGCTTCTCACTACAGGAGCATATTGCAATTTTAAAAATGACTTGAAAAATGGTGATACCTATGGTCGACTGTATAACTGGCATGCTGTATCCGATGTTCGGGGAATTTGTCCTTTAGGTTGGCATGTACCTACCGATGTAGAGTGGACGGCACTTATGGATTACCTTGGCGGAAGAACTGTTGCCGGGGGCAAGCTTAAAGAGGCCGGATCTACTCATTGGTATGGCCAAAATGTTTTTGGAACAAATGAAGTTGGATTTACTGCGCTTCCGGGTGATTTCCGCCCAAGTAATGGCATCATTATCTATCACTTATTCTTTTCTGCCTATTTCTGGACTTCTACTCCTGTAAGCGTTACAAGTGCATCGGCATACTATAACTGGATTCCTTATTATGACAAATTAGTTACCCGGGCTTCTACGGATAAGAAGGTAGGGTACAGTGTGAGGTGTATAAAGGATCCGGTTTAACAAATATTCACAAATCCATAAAAAAATGAAAAAAACAATTGTACTATTACTCTGGCTGGCTCTGTGCTTAAACGCATACAGCCAGTCAAAGACCTACATCATAAAAGGTTCTGTTAAAAATAATCCGAATTTGGAACTGGAATATAATGACTGGGGAACAAAAAGTGAGAAGGTTCTAATTAACAACGGCTCTTTTGAAATTAAGGGAGAATTGGCAGAAGGAACATATCCACGGCAGGCATCCTTAAGTATTGTTGAGGGAAACTCCAGAAGAGGAAATTCAATAATTCTTGAGCCGGGAGAAATTACGGTTGTGTTTGACAGAAACGCCATTACTATTGGTGGTACTCCTGAAAATGAGAATCTTGACAGACTTACCAAGCAACTGAGTAAATCTTCTGAGGCCTCTGCTGCCTCGTTTTACGCATGGCAACGTGCATATAGCAATAAAGCGACAGAAGCAGAATTGGAACAACTCTGGGAAAAATCAGAAATAATTAAAGAGGAAGAGAGAACGTTGACTCTAAAATTGCTTAAAGAAAACAACAATTATGCATCGTTTGTCATACTTCCCCGCCTTACTCGCTATGAGGGAGCCAAAACAATAGAGCCGTTCATGAAACAATTTGAAAGATACAGCTATACAACTCATTACGAGAATTTAAAAAAACACTATGAAGCAATGGCCAGATGTACAGATGGAGCTAAGGTGAAAGACTTTACTCTTCCGGCACCTGATGGTAAAATGGTGTCTCTTTCAGATTTTAAAGGCAAATGGGTTATTCTGGACTTCTGGTATGTAGATTGTCACTGGTGCAGAAAACTGGCTCCAAATCTTGGCAAGATATACAAAGAATACAAAGACAAGGGTCTTGAAATTATAAGTATATCTGTTGACAAGGAGTCTGACAGGGAGCGTATGTTAAAGGTTATTAAGGATGACGGAATGGTCTGGACACAGGTGAATGATAAAACTAAAAAAGATCTTCCTGAATACTTTGGCGTTTCCGGATATCCAACATTGTTTCTTATTGATCCTAAAGGAAAAGGAGTTACTATGAAAGTAGGTTACTGCGAAGCCGGAGCATTAAGAAGATTGCTGAATAAACATATTAAGTAGGCCTAATCCTATAAAAATGAACTATAAATCATTATTGATCACAACAACCTTTGTGATTTCTGCTTTGATTTCTGCTGCCCAGGATCTGAGTTCCGTTAAAATCGGAACTCAGATCTGGACATCGGAAAATCTTAATTTGTCGATATTTAACAATGGAGACCCTATTCCTGAAGCTAAGACTAAGGAAGAGTGGCTGAAAGCTGCCAATAACGGTCAGCCTGCCTGGTGTTACTACGACAATGACAAAGGAAATGAAAAAGAGTACGGCAAATTGTATAATCGGTTTGCGATAATTGATCCAAGGGGCCTGGCACCAAAAGGCTGGCACGTTCCCAGTAATGCAGAGTGGAAAATCCTGACAGATTATTTAGGTGGAGAAAACGTTGCAGGGGCAAAAATGAAAAGCAGCACCGGATGGTACTTAAATAATAACGCTACCAATGAAAGTGGTTTTACAGGACTACCCGGAGGCTACCGCAATGAAAATGGAACCTTTATCTTTAAAAGCCACAGTGGATTCTGGTGGAGTTGTACGGAGGACGACAAGAACACTAATAATACATGGTTCAGATATCTTTACTATGGCAGCAACAGTGTTTACAGATATAGCGGCCGCCTGAACTACAAGCTGGTTGGCTTGTCTGTAAGATGCCTTCAGAATGGAGAAGGAATTCCCATTAATGACAAACAAGTTACCATTAAGGGTAAGCTTCTTAATTTTAAAGGAGATAAGACATATCTTGTTGATGTTTCCGATAAATCCGGGTTGAGAGTACCTGACAATATCCCTGTTACGTTAGATGCCAACAACGAATTCAAATTGAATTTCAACCTCAATGAACCCTGCTATTATAAGCTTGAAGTTAATACGTTATATCTTACTCCGGGGGATGAATTGCAACTTGTTATAGATTGTTCGGATAAGAACAGCTCTATATTTAAAGGAAAGGGAAGTGAGGCTTGTAACTACCTTAAAACCATACCGGTTTTTTCTCAGGTCGACATTGGTTATTTAGGAAGAAATGCGGAGAATATCACAAAAGATATTCAACAATTTACTACCGGCTATATGTTGCCCAGAGCAGAAAAGAGTTTAAAAGACATTGATAATCTGAAAATGGTCTCCACAGAATTTAAAGAGCTCGAAAGAGCCCGGATAAAATCTAATGTGATCCAGAGTATTATGTTGTATACAGCGTTCCATACAAGAAAATACATAGAAGGATACGATTATCAGAAACACAAAGATTTGTTTAACAAAACCAGAGAAGAGCAGATTAACCAATCCAGGAAAGTATTGATGGAATATGGACAGGGATTGGCAAAAGCAGAAAATATCGTTTTGCCTGAATTCAGAAAGATACTTGTTTGGATAAAGGACTCTAAAGGAGAGTATTTACCTAAATATAACCGGATTGACAGAATTGAGGATTATGAGCTTACTGAACAACTTTTACAGAAATATGCCTCCTGTTTTACCAGCTCTCCACCAAGGGTGAACCCAAATGACGTTCAGAAGGAATTGGAAAACGCAAAAGTTAAAATGCCTACTCCTTTATACAGAGATTTGATTGATAAGAGCATAAACCAATATAGCGACATTAAAAAGGGTGCTCCTGTATTTGACTTCACAGGATTTGACTCTAATAATAATCCTGTGAAATTAAGCCAGTTCAAAGGCAAATACATATATCTCGATTTTTGGGCAACATGGTGTGGCCCGTGCATTAAGGAGTATCCTTTCTTTCAGGATTTGTATCAAAAATTTAAAGGTGGCGACAATATCGTTTTTATTTCTGTATCTACAGATCAGGATAAAGAAAAATGGAGTCAGTACATGAAGGAACATGTTCATGAAACAATTTCTATACATGTGAACAGCAGCTATCTGAGCCCATATAAAATTGCATTTATTCCAAGATTTATATTGATAAATAAAGATTTTACATTTTTAGATCCATTTGCGCCAAGGCCATCACAACCAGGAACAGAAGAATTATTAAAGACTCTAAAATAATTTATTAAATGAAGAACAGTAAAAATTTCTTAATCATCATTCTTTTCTCATTATTTACAACCATATCGGCAACAGCTCAAATGATAGATCAGCCTATAAAGTGGAGTGGTAAAATAGTCCACATTGAGAAAAATATATACGAAGTGCAGGCTATTGGAGTTTTTGATTCAGACAAGCAGAATTGGCACATTTACGATTTGGGCCCTTATACAGACGGACCAAACCCCACATCTCTGTCTTTGAGATTGCCTTCGAGTGTAAGACTTGATGGAAAGGTCTATTTGTTAACAAAAGCAAAAAAATTGTTTGATGCCATGTTCAATATGGAAATCGGTATATGTGAGGGCAAAGTTATTATTGCACAACGGGTGGAGGTTTCGGCAAAGGATTCAACGAATATTACTGCATTAATTGAATGGATGACTTGTGACGACGGTACATGCCTGCCACCAACGGAAAAAGAGATCAAATTAAAGCTTCCTCCTGCAATTGATGTTGTAAAAACAAAATAACCCTAATAAATTAAACACTATATGAAAACAACTTTTTTATCGCGTTTTGCAGCTGTTGCGCTTATTCTGGCTGCGTTTACGGCTTGCAACAATGCTAACAAGAGTTTTGAATTAACCGGAAATTTGGAGGGAATAACTGAAGGCAGTATAGTTCTTGTTCCTATTGAAAACAAAGAGTTGCCTAATGATACGGTAAAAATTGAAAACGGTAAATTTATTTTTACAGGAAATATTCCGGAGCCGGCCATATATCAACTTATTGTAGTAGGTAAAGAAGAAAAAGGATATTTCTATGCAGAAAATTCTAAAATGACTTTTACCGGACATGCAGATTCATTGATGAAAGCTGTAATAAGTGGAGGAGAGACCCAGGATTACTCCAACGAGATGGATAAAAGTTTTTCTGACCTTACAGCAAGGCTAAAGGTTCAAGAACTTAGAAAAGAACTATATGCTGCAAAAGGAACAGACCCGGCTACCAGAGCGCGTAAAGCTGAAATCAATGCATTATTGGATCAATTTACACAGGAATATAGTCAGCTTAAACTGGATTTTATTAAAAAGAACCCTAAAACCTACTATTCTGCAATACTTGTAAATGAACTGGCTTTTGCAAAAAATGCCGTTGAGATAGACAGTTATCTGAACTTACTTGATCCAAAACTTTTTACCTACGCACCTATCGTGAAACTCAAGGAAAAAATTGACCAAATGAAGCAAACAGAGGTGCCGCTAAACTCCTTTTCGGAGGGCAGCAACTTAGCTTATAAGGTAGATACCACATTTAACGGGAAGCTGCACATTAATGTTAATTATCTTTCTGTTTTTTCTGATGGAAATATTTGTGCTCTCAAAGGTGACGGGAAGGTAATTATATTTGATTCCAAGGGAACTCTCATAAAAGAATTTAAATCAAACATTAAGTCTAGACCTTCTGCCATTGCTGTTGACAAGTCTGGCAACATTTATGTATTTGGCACAGCATACGAGATGAAGGCAGTTGAATCCAGAGGAAGAACTGTACAAGTTAACACTCCAGTAAGGGTAGACTGTTTTGTCTTTAACAATAACGGTATTAAGAACAGGGAAATCAAACTTGAAGGTATTATAACAGCAACCGGGGCTCGAATTTCTGAGAATAACCTTTTGGTTGCCGACACAAGAAGCAGGCTAATTGCTATTTATGATGTTGAAACCGGAGAGAAAAAATCGGCAATAGAAAAATTGCGCACATGCTGCGGTATTCTGGACTTTAGCATTCGCAACAATAATGAGGTACTGGTAGCAAATCTGGGTGCCTTTAGAGTTGAGAGCTTTGATTATTCGGGGAAGCCACTAATCACTTTTGGCCAGCGAGGAAGCTCCCTTGATGACTTTCACGGCTGCTGCAACCCTGTAAGTGTTGCATTCTTGTCTAATGGGGGCATAGTAACTGTGGAGAAGGATCCTACACGAATAAAAATATTCAGCAAAGAGGGGGCAAAGAAGATTGAGGGAATAGATGAACTGGTGGACGGTTGCAGATATATTCCAATGATAGTTGACAACAATGATCACCTCTATCTGGCCTCCAAGACCGCAGGTATAATTAAATGCATCCCCGCTCTATGAGAGCAATTAATTTATTGTTTGTTGCGGTTATTATAGTTATAATTTCAACATTAGCAGCTTGTGGGAATCGCTCAAAAAGCTTTGAATTAACCGGGACTTTAGAGGGCATTACTGATGGTAAAATAGTTTTGGCCTCCATCGGCAGCGGAGGTTATAGCAGAGATACGGCTATAATTGAAAATGGTAAATTTGTATTTACCGGCAATATTCCTGTTCCTGCTCAGCAATATATGGAGATAGAGGGTAAACAGGGTACATTAAACTGTCAGCTCTTCTTTTATGCAGAAAATGCAAAGATGACACTTACTGGTCATGCCGATACGCTTGGCAAGGCTCTGGTAACAGGGGGAAAGACTCAGGATTTCTATCTGGCAGTTAAGAAACAGATTGCCGATCTCTCTACAGAGTATAACATTGCTCCGTTGAAAAAGGAGCTTTACAGCAGAAAAAATGCCGACGGACCAATCAGTAAGGTGCGGGAGGCAGAACTAAATGATATTATTACGAAATTCAATGAAGAGTCGGAACAGATTTATCTCGACTTTATCAAAAAAAATCCAAAGGTATATTATTCTGCAGTATTGGTAAATCAAATTTCAAAAGGTAAAAAAGCAGAAGACATTGAGCAGTACTTAAGCCTTCTTGGTTCAAACCTGGACACTCTTCGAGGGATTACAGCCTTACGTGAAAAAGTTGCAGAGATGAAGAAGACAGAGGTAAAGCTGGATTCTTTTATTACCGAGGCTCATGACTTAGCCTATAAAGTTGACGGAGATTTTGCAGGAAAGGAACATAATGATATAATTTACCTGTCTATCCTTTCCAATGATAATATTTGTGCTTTAAAAAGTAATGGTATAATCAAAATTATAGATCCAAACGGAAATTTGGTGAAGGAGCTGAAATCCAATATTTCATCTAAACCATCTGCCATTGCAGTTGATGAAAAAACAGATAATATATTTGTCTTAGGCACAATATATGAGCAAAAATCTGTAGTGCTAAGAGGCAAAACATACCAGGTAAATATGCCAGCGGGAGTTGAATGCCTTGTATTCAACACAAAAGGGAAGAAATTAAGAGAGTTCCGGTTAAAGGATCTCACAACAGCTACAGGGGCAAGAGTTTCAGATAATAATCTTTTAGTTGCAGATACAAGAGGTAGGCTCATTGGAATTTTTAACTCAGAAAACGGAGAGAAAAAAACATCTATCGAAAATTTACGTACTTGCTGTGGTATACTGGACTTCAGCATCCGCTACAATGAAATCCTGGTGGCAAACCTAGGTGCATTCAGGGTTAACGGATTTGATTATGCAGGTAAGCCAACCATCTCATTTGGTCAACGTGGAAACGGTATAGATGATTTCCACGGTTGCTGCAACCCCGTAAGTGTTGCATTCCTTTCAAACGGCGGTATTGTTACAGTAGAGAAGGACCCTACACGTATAAAAGTATACAGCAAGGAGGGAGCGAAGAAAGTAGAGGGAATTGAGGAACTGGTTAAAGGTTGTGCATACATACCAATGGCAGTTGACACTAAAGACAACGTCTACCTTGCATCAAAGACTGGTGGTCTTGTAAAGTGTATACCAACAAAATAACATCAGGAAATTGAAAACATCAGCCTTTTTTATATGCAAGTTTTTTATTAAAATATACTATTGAATATCTAAATAGGGTAAATTAGTGGTCTATAATTAATAAAAATCAACATCGATGCGAAAACTAATTTTCACCCTCTTTTTTGTATTTGCTTTTATAGCCCTTGATGCTCAGACTTCTGCATCCTGGAGTTACAGCCAGAAGGATAATGGCGACGGAACAATTGACCTTATATTCAATGCAGAGATTGAAATGCCCTGGTATATTTATACAACAGAGGTTATAAAAAACGGACCACTTCCAACAACTTTCGAATTCAAGAACATTTCCGGCTATGAGGCTGTTGGAAAACTTAAGGATGTAGGTGTTGGTACAAAAAAACAGGACAAGGCCTTTAAGGTTGAGGTTAGTGTATTTGAGAAAAGCGCAACATTCATACAGACTATCCGCAAAATTTCTGAGGGGCCGGTAAAGGTGGAAGGACTTCTCTCCTTTCAGATCTGTAACGGAAAAGAGTGTCTTATGGAGGAGGTAGATGTTGTGTTTGATGTAAAGGGCGCCGCTATAAAGACTATTTCCGGTCAGGAAAAGAGTCAGAAAGCTGAAGATTCTGGCAAAGCCGGAGGATCTCAGGGAATGCTTATGTTCCTTCTAATAGCATTTGCTGCCGGACTTGGAGGAGTTTTCACCCCTTGTGTCTTCCCTATGATTCCTATGACAGTCAGCTTCTTTTTGAGCGGTTCAGGCAAAAAACAATCAGGAATTATCAAGGGTTTGGTTTTCGGACTCTCCGTAACACTTATCTATACCCTTATTGGCGTTTTGGTGGCTGTATTTCAAAGCACCGATGCAACAGACACCCTTGGGACCCATTGGATCCCGAACCTCTTGTTTGCCCTCCTTTTCATGATTTTTGCCATATCATTCTTTGGAGCCTTTGAGATTACACTGCCAACGGGTCTTGCAAACAAAGCAGATGCCCAGGCAGACAAGGGTGGATACATTGCATCGTTTTTTGTTGCTTTCGCAATGGTTATTGTCTCTTTCTCATGTACCGGTCCGTTTGTGGGGTCAATTCTTGCGGCTGCGGTTACGGGAGGGCTGGCGTTAAAACCTGTTTTGGGGATGTTCTTTTTCGGTCTTGCGTTTTCGCTTCCGTTTGTATTGTTCTCTTTCTTCCCTTCGTTAATGAAGAAAATGCCAAAATCGGGGGGATGGCTGAATGTTGTCAAAGTTGTTTTTGCCTTTATATTACTTGGATTCAGCTTAAAGTACCTTGCATCTGTGGATGCCTGGTTCGGCTTGGGAATCCTCACCCGTCCTGTGTTCATCTCAATCTGGATTGTGCTGGCCGCTCTTCTGGGATTTTATTTCATGGGCAAGTTCAAAACGTCTCATGACACCGACACCAAACATGTTGGCACAGGTCGGTTGCTATTTGCAATTGCCTCATTCTCTTTTGCGGTTTATCTTGTACCCGGTCTTTTTGGTGCACCTCTCGCCTCTCTTTCAGCTATAATTCCTCCTGCAGATGAGAGCACGTTTGTCATCGGTTCCGGTTCCGCCACTTCTTCTGCCCCGGAATTGTCCAGCGAGATAGTTCCCGAAGGTCTTTGCGGCCCTGCAAAACATGCGGACCCAAACCACAAGGCTCCTTACGGGCTACCGGCATATTTTGAAATAGAACAAGCTGTGGAATGTGCAAAACAGGTAAATAAGCCGGTTCTTCTATCTTTCAAGGCTGTAACCTGTAGTGTATGCAAATTGATGGAAGCTACAGTGTGGAACGATCCTAGGGTTCTTGATATTCTGAGAAACAAAATCGTGCTTGCAAACCTTTATGTCGACGACAGGACCGAATTGCCAAAAAATGAGCAGATAACATCTTCCATTGACGGAAAAATAAAAAATACCCTGGGCAGAAAGCTCAGAGACTATCAGGTATCTCGTTTCGGAGTTGCATCTCAACCTTTTTATGTTCTGATTGATAAAAATCAGGAGGTATTGATAAAACCTGTCGGAGAGTGTTCAGCTGATGAGTTTCTGAAGTTTCTGGAGTCGGGTTTTGCTGAGTTTCAAAATAGAAAGTAACTCTTAGAAACTACTTTATTGTTTCAAATATTTCGTCAATCGGTTTTCTTGTCTTCTTGAAGTGCTGAGTATCGTCAGATTCAGAGCGGTATCCAACTGCTGCAAGCATTGCAGAGGTTATCCCTTTATTCTTAAGTCCCAGAATTTCATCAAATTTCACTTTGTCGAAGCCCTCCATCGGACATGAGTCAATCTGAAGTTCCGAAGCTGTAGCTATGAGTGTTCCCAGTGCAATATAGGCCTGTTTCGCTGTCCATGCAGATATCTGGTCCGATGATAGTACCGCCATTTGCCCCTTCATCATATCACCATATGGTTTTGTATCTGCAACATCTGTATTATTAATTTCTGACCTTAACTTAAGATAGTTGTCAATCTTCTCCGGTCCCATCTCTGTGAAATTACAGAACAAGAATATGTGCGAAGCGTCTGTCAGTTGTGACTGGCCCCAGGCTGCATCCCTCAGTTGTTCACGAATGCTCTGGTTCTCAATTATCAGAACCTTGAACGGTTGCAATCCGTAAGAGGTTGGTGCCAGATTTACGGCTTCCTTTAGTATATCCAGTTTATCTGCAGGTATTTTTTTAGATGTATCAAACTTTTTAGTAGCGTATCTCCATTTAAGGTTGTTTGTTATGCTCATAATGTTGTTTATAATGTAGTTTATTAATATTATTTTGTGTAAAACTTTAAAGGAACCTCAATAATCAGCACTTATGAAGGTTGTTCGGCCAGTATTTCTATATCATTTGTCTCTTTAACAGAAATTGCGTCCCGTTTGTTTAACCTGTGTCCCTCATATCAGGCTGGAATTATTCTTACGTTTGACTGGTCATCACACTCCTCAAGCAATTTTTCAATGCTTTTGTTTAGAACTGGATGTATAAGCTTTGGGGCTATCTCGCACAGGGGAAACAATACAAATTTCCGGAACTGCATTCTTGGATGTGGCACTATAAGATCCTCTTCATTAATAACTTCGTTATCAAAAAGTAAAATGTCAATATCTATTGTTCTAGAAGAATATTGCCTCTCATCATCTCCGGTGCACCCTACCTTGTCGTCCCTAACTCTGCCTAGTTCTCTCTCAATTTCGAGCAACATTTTCAACAAATCCTGCGGTTCTCTATCTGTTTCGAGTCTTACCGCCATATTAAGGAACCACTCATCTGCCTCGAATCCCCAAGGCTCGCTTTCATATAGCGACGACTTAACCGGAGGGGTTTTTGAAAGCAGCTGAAGTCTGTCTGTTGCCAGTTGCAGTATTTTGACTTTATCTCCCTGGTTACTTCCCAGGAGCAAGTACGCTTGGGACATTTACTCTATTTATTTCTAATGATTCTTTATAGAAAACCTAGTTCAAGCAGTGCCTCTTCGCTCATTCTGTTTCTGTCCCAGGGAGGGTCAAAGGTTAATTCAATTGCAACATCCTCTATTGTGGGTACGTCTGAAACTGCTTCATATACATCCTCCAGCAACTGATCAGCCATTGGGCAGTTTGGAGCAGTAAGGGTCATCTTGATGAATGCCTTGTGATTATCATCTACTTTAATTTCGTAAATAAGACCAAGGTCATAAACATTCACCGGTATTTCCGGGTCATGTACCTGCTTTAGCGCAATTACAATATTCTTCTCTACACTATTTTCACTCATCGTTTTAATTTTTTATTTGTTTGCAGCAAATGCAACAGCATAAAACTTTATCTGCCTTATCATTGATACTAATCCGTTAGATCTGGAGGGAGAAAGGTTGTCCTGAAGTCCAATCTCCTTAATGAAGCTAAGATCCGCTTCAATGATCTCCTTGGGGGTCCTTCCCGAAAAAACTCTTACTAACAACGATATGATTCCCTTTGTTATAATAGCATCGCTGTCTGCTGTAAAATATATCCTTCCTTCTCTATAGTCAGCAGCCAGCCATACTCTTGATTGACAGCCCTTTATCAGATTGTTTTCCTGTCTGCCGTTATCACTGATTATGGGCAAAGACTTGCCCAGTTCAATTAAATATTCGTACTTGTCAAGCCAATCCGTAAAGATTGAGAATTCCTCTATTATTTCCTGCTCCGCCTGTTTGATTGTTATCATTTATTGTTCTTATTTTCTTTCTTATGTACATGTTTACTTAAACTATAACTTTACAAATTATGAAAGCATCTTCAATGCTCTTTTCAATGAGTCAATGAAGTACTCCGACTCGCTCACTGTGTTGTACATAGCAAGCGATGCCCTAAGCATTCCTGTAACCCCGAATTTTGTCATAAGCGGCTCAGAACACATTAAGCCCGACCGCAAGGCAACTCCCATTTTGTCCAACAACATAGCAAGGTCAGTAGGATGAACACCCTCCACTGTAAAGGAAAACAGAGAAATCTTATTGGCCGATGTTCCGAAAACCTTAACTCCATTAATAGACGACAGGCTGTTTGTGAGATAATTGACTAGCTCATCCTCATGGGTTTTCAGAAAATCCCCATCTATCGACCGGACAAATCTCACGGCCTCTCCTAGCGCTGCTGCCCCTATAAAGTTTGGTGTTCCAGCTTCAAACTTTAGAGGAAGGTCGGCATAAGTGGTTTTTTTAAATGAAACGGTTCCTACCATATCTCCTCCTCCAAGCCATGGCGGCATCCTGTCTAAGAATTCCCTTTTACCATAAAGAATGCCTATTCCGGTGGGACCGTATAGCTTATGACCGGAAAAGGCATAAAAGTCACAGTCAAGATCCTGAACATCAACCTTGCAGTGAACAACTCCCTGTGCACCATCTATCATAACCGGCACTCCCTTTTTATGTGCGGCATTTATGAGCTCCTTAACCGGATTCACAATGCCCAAAACATTTGATATGTGAGCAACAGATATAATCTTCACCTTATCGTCCAGTATTCCCGCGAGTTTCTCCATCATCCACTCACCATTATTGTCAACAGGCAGCACTCGTAATTCCGCTCCAATCCTTTCGCATGCCATCTGCCAGGGAACAATATTCGAGTGATGTTCAGCCTCTGTAACAATAACAGCATCTCCCCTTTTCAAGAATTCTTGACAGAAACTATTGGCAACCAGATTAATAGAAGCAGTTGTGCCCGGTGTGAAAATTATCTCTTCCCTCTCCTTGGCGTTGATGAACTTCCTAATATCTTCCCTTGCACCTTCGTACAACTCAGTTGTCCTGGCACTCAGTTCATGAACTGCCCTGTGAATATTTCCATTAACACCCGAATTCATCTTGTCAGTCAACTCAATAACCGATAGCGGCTTCTGGGCAGTGGCACCATTATCGAAGTAAACAAGACTCTTGTTGTTTACCTTCTGGTCAAGAGCGGGAAACAGTTTACGTATGCTGTCAACATCTTTTATTAATTCCATTTATTATTTGAATTTATTCAGAGAGCGTAGTTTTGCAAAATTAGCAAAACAAAGTTTCTGTTTCTATTTTAAAAAACATAAATTTGCCCTAATTGTTTATTTAACCTCTTATGTACGATTATATCAAAGGAACAATCACAGAACTCGGCCCAACCGAAGTTGTTTTGGAAACAGCCAATATAGGATATAAAATACTGATTTCTCTTCAGACATATTCTACATTAAAAGCCGGCAGCGAAACAAAACTATATATATATCACCATCTTAGAGAGGACATTGAACTTCTTTTCGGCTTTTCTGACAAAGAGGAACGATTTATTTTTTGTCTTCTGATAGAAGTTTCAGGAATTGGTCCAAACACTGCCAGGATGATGCTCTCTTCAATGTCTTCAGATGAGATACGGAACGCAATTATTAGTGGCGACATCAATAAGCTCAAAAGCATAAAAGGAATAGGACTTAAAACCGCTCAAAGAATGCTTATTGAACTAAAAGACAAAATTGTCAAAGGAGGGAATTCCGGAGGAGCGCCATCTTTCATACTCTCAGCAGGCTCGGCACAACGAGAAGAGGCCACAACCGCTCTAGTGCTGTTAGGATTTTCCAAACCAAATGTTGACAAAGTAATAGAATCCCTGCTCAAAGAGAGTCCCGGGTACAAGCTGGAAGAACTTATCAAGCTTGCGCTAAAACGATTATAATATTAAATAATTTTAGTACATTTGCGAAAAATTTAATCATTTATATATGAATATTCCTGCAAATCTTAAGTACAGTAATGACCACGAGTGGGTAAAGGTAGAAGGTGATATCGCAACTGTAGGTATCACAGACTTTGCACAAGGCCAATTAGGTGATATCGTGTTTGTTGACATCCAAACAGAAGGTGAAACTCTTGACAAAACAGAAGTTTTTGGTGCGATTGAGGCAGTAAAAACCGTAGCTGACGCCTTAATGCCGGTATCCGGCACAATAATAGAGGTTAACTCCAATCTGGAGAATTCACCTGAATCTGTTAACAAGGATCCTTATGGTGATGGTTGGATGGTAAAAATCAAAATGACTGATTTGTCAGAACTTGATGCCCTTTTAGATGCTGTTGCATATAAGGCAATTATGTAGTCTTTCGCAAATAGAGATTAAACAAAAACCCTTTGGATCAAAGCCAAAGGGTTTTTTTATTATATTTACACCATACAATTATTTATCCTTTTTATGTTACATAGTTTTGGAAGTGACAATCACTCCGGTGTTGCTCCGGAGATTCTGGAAGCGATTATTAATGTAAACAAAGAATTTCAAGTCGCTTATGGTGAAGATGAAATAACAAAAGCAGCCATACTTATTTTTAAGGAGCAACTGGGAGAGAATGCCGAAGCTTTTTTTGTTTTTAATGGCACGGGTGCAAATATCCTTGCTCTTAAAGCCATGACCAACAGCTATAATGCTATTCTTTGCCCGGATACTGCCCATATTAATTGTGACGAGTGTGCAGCCCCGGAGAAGATGACCGGATGCAAACTCATTCCTATCCCTTCAAAAGATGGCAAAGTCTCTCCCGAGGATGTCAAAAAAGAACTTAAAGGTTTTGGTTTCCAACATCATGCGCAAGTAAAAGTTCTTTCAATATCACAACCTACAGAACTTGGTACTCTTTATACACCAAAAGAGATAAAGGAACTGGCAGATCTGATGCATGAGAGCAACTGCCTCCTCCATATGGACGGATCTAGGATTTCCAATGCTTCTGCATCTTTGAAAATGTCAATAAAAGAATTCACGGCAGACCTTGGGGTTGACGCACTCTCATTCGGAGGAACAAAAAATGGATTGCTTATTGGAGAAGCAGTTGTATTTTTCCGTAAAGAGCTGGCTGAGAATTTTTTATATATAAGGAAACAGGCGGCACAGTTATATTCTAAAAACAGATTCATAGCTGCTCAATTTATAGCATATTTATCAGGAAACTTAAACATAAAACTTGCAAACCAATCAAACAGCATTGCCAAATATCTGGAAAGCGAACTAAAGTCTATTCCGCAAGTACAAATCAGCCGACCTGTTGAGACCAATGCTGTATTTGCCTATGTTCCATTTGATTTGTGCAAGAAATTGCAGGAAAAGCATTACTTCTACATTTGGGACGATGTTACTACAGAGGTACGTTGGATGTGTTCATTCAACACAAGAAAAGAGGACATAGATACTTTTATAAGCGATATCAAGGCATTATTGTAAATATTAACTTAACAAACTATAATTATGGAAGTAACCAGAGTTTTTGATCTCCTTGAGAGGCTCAAGGAACAGTTTCCAAAAGATGATATTCTTTGCAGAAGAGTTAATGGCAAATGGATAAAGTATTCAGTAGATGATTATTGCCGGTATTCTCACACACTAGCACATGCTTTTCTTGCCCTTGGCCTGCAGCCTTTGGATAAAGTAATTACTATCTGCAACAACAGACCTGAATGGAACTTTGTTGATATGGGGCTATCGCTTGCACATATGGTTCATGTTCCGGTGTATACCACTTTAAGCAACGACGACTACAAACATATTTTCGCTCATAGCGATGCAAAGATTATTTTTGCTGGTGGTGATGCTATATTAAAAAAGATAGCTCCCATTATAGCCAAAATGGATACTCCTGTTGAAATTTATACAATGGATGCAGTTCCTGGTTATAAGTGTATAGATGAATTATATAAACTAGGAGAAGAGAAAGCCTCTGTTTTTGCTCCCGTCGTAGAAGAAAACAAAAGGACAATCAGCGAAAATGATCTTGCTACAATAATTTACACATCAGGCACAACCGGAACCCCAAAAGGTGTTATGCTTTCACACAAAAACCTGGTGTTTAATTTTATTGGTACAGCTATACAACAAATCAGAGATTACCGGCATAAAATGTTAAGCTTTCTTCCTCTCTGTCATATCTATGAAAGAGGAATGAATTATGACTATCAATATGTTGGCATAAGCATTTATTACGCAGAGAGCCTTGCTACCATAGCCAGCGACCTTGCTGATTGCCATGCTGATGGTTTCTGTGCAGTTCCTAGAGTACTGGAAATGATGTTCAACAAATTGGAAGCAGCAGGTAAGGACCTCCCTGGCATTAAAAAAGTTATCTACCACTGGGCATTCCGAATTGCCTGCAAGTATGATTACACAAAAAACGGAACTCTCTATAATTTGATGTATAGTGTTGCAGATAAACTGGTTTACAGTAAATGGAGAGAAAAGCTTGGAGGTAAGGAGATGCTGATAGTATCTGGCGGTTCTGCAATACAGGCAAAGATTATACGTCTTTTTACTGCCGCAAAGATGTATATATTTGAAGGTTACGGCATGACCGAAGCCTCTCCCGTAATAGCTGTAAACAATCCAAAAGAGATGATTATCAAGATTGGTACCGTCGGAAAGGCAATGGAAGGCACCGAGATGATGATTGCAGAAGACGGAGAGATTCTCAGCCGTGGACCTCATATTATGATGGGTTACTACAAAGATCCCGAGTATACAAAAACTGTTATAGACAGTGAAGGATGGCTCCACACTGGAGATATTGGTGTAATGGTAGACAAGATTTTCCTTAAAATTACTGACAGAAAAAAGGAGATATTCAAACTCTCCGCTGGAAAATATGTTGCTCCACAGGTAATAGAAAACATGCTTAAAGAGTCGTCATATATTGAGAACTGCATGGTTGTTGGCGAAAATCAGAAATTTGCATCGGCACTCATTATCCCATCTTTCAGCAGGTTGCATTTTTGGGCCGCTAAACATAAGGTTCAATTCACAGACAATGATGATTTGATTAAAAATCCCGAGGTACAAAAGAAAATGATGAAAGAAGTCGGTGTCATAAATCAAAAACTTGCTGCTCATGAACAAATAAAAAGACCAAAGTTAATAAATGACGAGTGGACTCCTTTAAATGACATGCTATCACAAACCCTTAAACTGAAACGTAATAAAGTTAGGGCAAAATATGCCGACCTTATTAACGATATCTACAAGTACGACAGCTAGATGACTATACGTTTGGCATCTCCTGAAGACAATGAACACATATTTAAGATATGGTATGCTTGCTTTACTGATGATCAGGCATATATAATGAATTATCTTAAGTATTGCCTCCCTTATACTAAAACATGGGTCCTAGGGGTAGAGAATGGCGAATTTGTTTCTTGTCTCTCTATTATTCCTTCATATTTTATATTAAATTCAAAAATAATACGCGGTGGTTACCTCTATGCTGTGGGTACTTTACCAGAGCATAGAGGTAATTCTTATTCAAAAATATTAATGAAATCGGCAATCAAAGATTGCCGGGAAGAGGGTATGTCATACCTTTTGGTTAAACCCGCCACAGAATCTCTGTTCTTGTTATACACACGTGCCTCCTTTGAAAACACCTTATATAAAAGCACGACAACACATTATGTTAAGCACGACAGTCCTGGACCAAGACAACAAGTAACCGCATTTTCAACCGATGCTTCTGAGATATATTCTCTCCGACAGGATTCTTTTGCCGCAAAATATTTTCTTTGGCCCGAAAAGATACTTGAATACGCAATAATTGAAGCTTTAAGCAGATCGGGTTCGTGCAAAACATTAGAAATAACAACCACTTATTCCTCTCGTTTGCTTTACTATATTGCCTATCCGGCAGAAGAAAACAAAAAAAGAATATTAGTATTGGAGACAAATGCCAGAAAAAAAAATGAAATTGATCTTTTAATCTCGGCAATTATATCAGAATACCCCGAGACCGAGATAATAGAGATTGAATCTTCCTCTGATTTTCCCTCCAAAGGCAATAATATTATTAGCCGGTCTGCACTATGCCTTCCTCTAGATAAGAAAATTGCCTGCCATCTGGAAAAACTACACCTCTCTTTACCCCTGGAATAAGCCCTCGGTTCCTCGTGGAACATCTTCTATCTCCCAAAGCAGACAAGCAATACAGAAATATCCGATGGAGAAACACCTGGAATACGGGACGCCTGCGAGATGTTTTTTGGTCGGTGCTTCTCTAGTTTCTGTCTTGATTCTATTGATAGCGATTTAAGTGATGCGAAGTCGTAGTTTTCCGGAATTTTAACATCTTCCAATTTAAGAATTTTATCTGCCATTCTCTTTTCCCTGTCAATATACCCCCTGTACTTTACCAGAATTTCTGTTGCCTCAATAATTTCTTTTACAGATAAGGCCGAAGATGTTGATTTGTCCTGGTATATATCTGCTTCATATGGTAGTTTTACAGCATCTTTTATACCCGGAAAGACATTGCATAAGTCAATTGACAGTATTTTATAGACTTCGTCTGCGGTGGCTGAGGCATCTGTTCCAGACACCAGACTAACTGCTTTGAGAAAATCGTCTGTCAGGGAAGAGCTTTCAACTTGCTCACTTTGTTGCATATAGTCCAGAAAAGTTTCACGTGGAACAATTCGAAGAACATCAAGTATGCTAACCTGAGGTCTACTTAAGACTTCAGAAACTTTCTTTTTCTGAAAAATCTCTGAGGTGCTTCTATCGTTAAGATAAGGGTTTACATCTTCAGGAGTAATTGAGCATTTATCAAGGAAGTCTGTTAACGCGGTTACTGCTTTATACTTTTTAATTAACAAATTCAACCTTTCATCAGATGCCAATCCTATCTCATGCGCAATAGCTGTCAATCTTAAATCTGCATTGTCTTGTCTTAATAGAATTCTATATTCAGCTCTTGAAGTAAACATTCTATAAGGCTCATCAACACCTTTAGTAACCAGATCATCAATAAGTACACCTATATAAGCCTCGTCTCTTTTCAATATGAGAGGTTCCTTTCCTGAAATTTTAAGGTGCGCATTAATGCCTGCCATTATTCCTTGTGCCGCTGCTTCTTCGTACCCAGTAGTTCCGTTAACTTGTCCTGCAAAATAGAGACCCGGAATATTTTTAAGTTCCAGAGTGTGGTTTAGCTGGGTTGGAGGAAAATAATCGTATTCTACTGCATAAGCTGGTCGGTAAATTACTGCTTTCTTAAAGCCAGGGATAGCTCTTAGTGCCTCATATTGTATATCAAGTGGTAGCGATGATGAAAAACCTTGCAAATAATACTCATTTGTGTTCCATCCTTCTGGTTCTAAAAAAAGCTGATGAGATGTCTTATCAGAAAATGTTTTTAATTTATCTTCTATACTTGGACAATATCTTGGTCCCCTACCTGTGATCTTTCCTGAAAAAAGTGGAGAAAATTCAAAACCCTTTTGAAGAATGTCATGAACCTTCTGGTTGGTGTGAACCATGTAACAACACATCTGTTTAACACTTCCTTGAATTGGAGACGGTATATTAAGAAACGAAAACTTCTCTGGAACATCATCTCCTTGCTGTATCTGGAGCTTAGTAAGGTCTATGGAACGGGCATCCAATCGTGGCGGGGTTCCGGTCTTCATCTTATCAACAACAACTCCCTTGCTGACAAGCTGTTCTGAGAGATTTAACGAGGGCAATTCTCCTATCCTTCCTCCTGCCACTGAGTTCTGACCTATGAATAATTTTCCGTTTAGAAAAGTCCCGGCAGTCAGTATTATCGCTTTTGAGTAAAAAGTTGCTCCGAGCGATGTTTTTACTCCTTTTATCTTTTCGGCTTCAAAAATAAACTCTGTAACCGTATCCTGCCAGAGATTCAGATTATTTGTGTGTTCGAGAAGGTATCTCCAGTTAAGTGAGAAATGTTGCCGGTCACACTGTGCCCTTGGACTCCACATGGCCGGACCCTTTGATCTGTTAAGCATTCTGAATTGCAGGGTGCTTGCATCAGTTATAAGTCCCGTATAACCCCCAAGAGCATCTATCTCCCTTACAATTTGCCCCTTCGCTATTCCTCCAATAGCAGGATTGCATGACATTTGAGCAATCTTCCCCATGTCCATTGTCAGTAAAAGCACATGAGATCCCAATTTTGCTGCAGCATGAGCCGCTTCACATCCTGCGTGTCCCGCTCCTATTACAATAATATCGTAGCTATCAGTCATTAAACAATTTTTTCAAGTAGAAATTTTCCCTTTCTCTCATAAGCAACTTTTGAGTTTTTGTTCTGTCTTTATAACCAAGTAAGTGCAAGACACCATGAATAATTACACGGTGAAGTTCATTTGAGAAGTCCTTTTTGTAAAACGACGAATTATCACGAACAGTTTCTATACTTATGAAAATATCTCCTGATATCGTTTTTTTGTTTGAGTAATCGAAAGTAATTACGTCTGTGAAAAAGTCATGAGAAAGAAATTTTTTGTTTATCTCCAGGAGATACTCATCAGAACAGAAAACTATAGTTATGTCTCCTGCTGTAAATCTACGGTCCTTGGTTTCATCATTAGAAAAATTAGTGCACTCATCATGAATTACCGCCTTAATCCAATTTGTACAGATGCGCCTTTTGCTAAAGTTGAATTTCGTTCCTTCTCTTAGATAGCTAATCATTTTTATTAATCTCCTCAAGCTGATCCCAGTATTCTATTGCCCTTCTTGTGTGTGGTATAACAATCGATCCTCCCACAAGGTTCGCAACTGAAAATATCTCGAACACTTGCTCCCTTGTAACATTCATTTCGAAACATTTTTCAATGTGATACTTTACACAGTCGTCGCATCTTAGAACCAAAGAAGAGACCAGTCCAAGCATCTCCTTGGTTTGAGCGGAAAGTGCTCCCTCCTCGTACGTGCGCGTGTCTAAATTGAAGAAGCGCTTGAAAAACAAATTGTCCGAATCAAGGATAATTTTATTCATTTTGGCACGATATGTGCGGAAATTGGTAATCGATTCCATGAGAATTATTATTTTGATGCAAAATTACAAAAATATATAAATTAATACTTTAAAAAATTATGGCTAAAATAACTGTCATTGGTGCAGGTAATGTTGGGGCGACTTGTGTAAACGCCATGAATATGATGCAGTTTGCCGGAGAGATTGTTTTACTCGATATCAAACCGGGTATTGCAGAGGGAAAGGCAATTGACATGATGCAGACAGCAAAGTTGTTGAGATTTGACACAAAAATTACAGGAGTAACAAATAATTATGAAGCAACAGCAAAATCTGCTGTTGTTGTAATTACATCTGGCATTCCACGAAAACCCGGCATGACTCGCGATGAACTGATAGGAACAAATGCGGCCATAGTAAATGAGGTGGTGGAAAATGCACTGAAATATTCACCAAATGCTGTTATCGTAATGATTTCAAACCCAATGGACACCATGACCTATCTTACCCTTAAAACCAACAAGCTTCTCAAAAACAAGGTAATAGGAATGGGTGGCATCTTAGATAGTAACCGTTTTGTCTACTATCTTAAAAAAGCCCTGGATGCCCCTGCCAGCGACGTAGCCGGAATGGTCATAGGTGGTCATGGAGATACAACAATGATTCCTCTTACAAGATTTGCTAACTTAAGGGGAATACCTGTAAGCGAACTTGTATCTAAGACTGCTCTTGAAAAGGTTGCAAAGGAAACAATGGTAGGCGGCGCAACTCTTACAAAACATCTTGGCACTTCTGCCTGGTATGCTCCGGGCGCTGCAGCAGCAGCTCTTGTAAGATCTATCGTTCTTGACGAAAAGAAAATCTATCCCTGCAGCGTAATGCTTGAGGGCGAATATGGCCAGAGTGACATCTGCCTTGGAGTTCCTGTTGTGGTTGGTAGAAAAGGCTGGGAAAGAATTGTTCAGCTGAACCTTAATGAAGAAGAAAAACAACTGTTCAGTCAGAGTGCAGATGCTGTTAGATCAACCAACCAAGTACTTAGCGAACTGAATCTTGTTTAGGAGATAATAAATATATTTCTCATCTTTGTAAACCCAAAGGTAAGGGGTATTAGCTCAGTTGGCTAGAGCGCTTGCATGGCATGCAAGAGGTCATCGGTTCGACTCCGATATGCTCCACAAAAAAGTTTTTAACAATTTAACGGAATTTTATCTGCCTTATTTACTTGTACTTAGAATTATTTTTTAAAAGTTTATCCACAATTACTTTTGTCTAATAATTATTTCTTACTATTTTTACAATTCGATAAACATCTGTACACACATTAAGTTATGGAAATAAAGAAAACTATTAAGGCAAACCTAGAAAACAAGAAATTTCTATTCAGAGAAATTGGCCTGGTCTTGACATTAGCTGTGGTCCTATTTGCTTTTGAATGGAAAACCTATGAAAAATCTGCTTCAACACTTGGGGACGAAAGCGCAGTAGTTATTGAGGACGAAATGATTCCCATTACAACGGAAACCCCTCCTCCTCCTCCTGAGATGCCTAAAATTCCCATTGTTTCTGACGTTATCGAAATAGTTGACGACGACATGAAATTATCTAACGACCTTGTTATCAGCACAGAAGATAATAGTAAACTTGGTGTTGAAATCAAAGAATATGTAAAGGGCGGTAGAGAAGAGGTTATTGAAGAAGAAGAAATTCCTTTCACAATTGTAGAAGAAAAACCTTCATTCCAGGGTGGTGACGAAAATACATTTACCAAATGGGTGTTTGACAGACTTGTATATCCTGAAATCGCCAAGGAAAACGGTGTTCAGGGCCGCGTAATACTTCAGTTCCTTGTAGGTACAGACGGAAGTGTAAGTGACGTTAAGGTTGTAAGGGGTGTTGATGCCTCTCTTGACAAAGAAGCACAACGCGTTGTTGCCTCTTCACCTAAATGGAAACCAGGCAGACAGAGAAACAAACCGGTTAAGGTTCGTTACACTTTCCCTGTGATATTTCAGTTGAGATAATACAAAGATAAAATTAACGGAAAAAGGCTGCCTCTTTTGAAGCAGCCTTTTCTGTAGTTAAAAGAGTGAGTTAGAAGTATGGAAAAAACTGTTTTTGTAGGAGTTATCAGGCAAAATGATGACGAACAAAAGGTTAAGGAATATCTTGATGAGCTTGAATTTCTTGCTGAAACCGCCGGTGCTATTGGCGAAAAGAGGTTTATTCAGAGACTTGACAAACCAAATCCCAAGACATACATAGGAGCCGGAAAGCTCGAAGAGATTAAGGCCTATATTAAAGAGCATGAAATAGACCTTATTATTTTTGATGATGAGCTTACACCTTCACAACTACGAAATATTGAAAGAGATCTGGAATGTCGTATACTGGACAGGACAAATCTCATATTAGACATTTTTGCCCAGCGGGCTAAGACTGCTTACGCCAAAACTCAGGTTGAACTAGCTCAGTATCAATATTTGCTCCCTCGATTAACTGGTATGTGGACTCACCTTGAACGTCAGCGTGGAGGAATTGGAATGAGAGGTCCGGGAGAGAGTCAGATTGAAACAGACAGGCGGATAATCCTTGATAAAATCAGTCGTCTTAAAGAGCAACTCAAGAAAATTGACCGCCAGATGTCTGCACAAAGAGGCAACAGAGGCAATATGGTAAGGATTTCTCTGGTTGGATATACGAATGTTGGAAAAAGCACTCTTATGAACCTCCTTGCAAAGAGTGACGTATTTGCAGAAAACAAGCTTTTTGCCACACTGGACACAACTGTCAGAAAGGTTGTAATTGAAAATGTTCCATTTCTTCTTAGCGATACCGTCGGTTTTATACGAAAACTTCCACATCAACTTGTAGAATCATTTAAAAGCACACTCGATGAAGTTCGCGAAGCAGATATTCTAATGCACGTAGTTGATATTTCTCACCCAAATTTTGAGGATCAGATAAAAGTTGTTCACGAGACACTTACAGAGATAGGAGCAAAAGAAAAGCCCCTTTTCCTCGTTTTTAACAAGGTTGACCTTTATAAGTACGTTCAACAGGACGAGTATGACTTAGGGCCTAAAAAGCGAGAAAACTACAGTTTAAACGAACTTAAAAACTCCTGGATGGGAAAGGAAAATGATCCATGCATATTTATATCTGCAAAAGAGAAGATTCAGATAGATAAACTCAGGAATGACATATACAAGATGGTAGCCGAAATTCATGCCGGAAGATACCCTTTTGATAATTTTTTATGGTAATCCCTATTTGTCGGCCTTTGCTTCCTGATTTACCTTAAGCGCTCTGATTATTCTGTTCACCGGCAGTTCTTCTACTACCCTGCCCTTATATCCCTTCATTGTTTTTGCTACGAATAATGAGTTAATCAGCGCCTCTTCCGTTGCCTCGATGGTAGCAAGGAAAAGCGGGGATACCGACTCATTATGAAGCTCTTTAGGAAAATAGAACTCTGATTTTTCATCTATAAGGTTCTCTTGTGCCACAGAGAGAGCTATTACATAGTCTCCACTTCCGTTTGAAGCAATTCCACCTGTTTTTGCAAGTCCCATGATTGCCCTTTTTGCAAGCCTTTCCAAGTTTCGGGAAGTCATTGGAGCATCAGTTATTACAACAATCATACAAGATCCGTCAGCATTGCCTGAAATATCACTCTTAAAATCGAATTTTCCCAGTAGTCTGCCTACTTGAACTCCTGCAATCTCCATAACTCCTCCGTAGTTCGATTGAACAAGCACACCAACAGTATAACCACCCAGAGACTCAGGAAGCACTCTTGAAGAGGTTCCAATACCGCCTTTAAAGCCAAAACAGATGGTGCCTGTCCCGGCACCGACACTCCCCTCTTCTACTCTACCCTCCTTAGCGTTTTCAATTGCTTTAAGAACATGCCCGGGCTTTATGTATCGTGCCCTTATGTTGTTTAAACCGCCATCGTTTGTTTCACCCACAATGCCATTTACAGATCCTATGTTGGAATTCCCTTCCTGTGAAAGCGTATAAGTTATTAAAGCATCCAGACCTGAAGCAATACTAAGCGTATTTGTCAGTATAACAGGCGTTTCAATGTTTCCAAGCTCTTTTACCTGAGTATATCCTGCCAACTTTCCGAATCCGTTTCCTACATAAATGGCCGCAGGAACTTTCTTTCTGAATATATTGCCTTGGTGCGGAATTATTGCAGTCACTCCCGTTCTTATGTCATCACCCTCAATTAGTGTAACATGCCCTACTTTAACGCCCTTAACATCTGTAATAGCATTATCCTTACCTGTTTTGAAGATGCCAGTCACGATTCCGTAATCCCTTAACCTCTCCTGTGCATACAATTGAGAACAAAATGACAACAGTGTAATTATTAAAAGCTTTTTCATTTTTCTATGTTTAAAAATTCAAGGACTCTTTTCTGAACAACTTCTGTCTCTTCAAGAAAACCATTATGTCCGGAGTGTTCAAGGATAAGTTTTTCTGCATTAGGGAGTTCTTTAATCAACAAATTTGCTTTCTCTTCAGGAATATGGAAGTCGTGCTTTCCAAGGACCAGCAGGAAAGGAGAGGAATAATTTCTTAAAAAATCCAGATTGTCCTCCCGCGACATAAGGCCCTCCAATGTTGCTACAACACCTTCTGGTTCGTGGGTCTCGGTAAGCTCAATTATTTCGTGTATTTTTTCGTCCATTCTTCTTAGATTCTCGTGTGCAAACATTTTTGGGATTCCCATCTTTGCGATTGCTTGCAGCTTGGACTTGTTTATCAGTGCAATCTCTCTCTTTCTGTCAACTTTCTTCTCTTCTGAGTCGGCATGCGGGCCCGAATGCATCAGTATTAGTGAGGTAAATATTTCCGGATATCTCTTTACTGCTTCAATTGCAATATACCCCCCCATTGAGTGCCCGATAATGCACGCCTTCTGTACTTTACATATCTCCAAAACCTCTTTTGCAACATCGGCAGAAAATTCAATACTGTTGCATGTTTTATGTGAACCCGAAAGTCCGTGCCCGGGAAGGTCTATTGAAATTACTCTTATCTTTGGTAAGAGCTTATCAATAAAGTCGTCCCAAACATAGAGTGTCTCAAGGTAACCATGCAAAAGAAGTACAACTATGTCTCCTTTCTTACTGTCCGAAATATGAATAGGTATCCCTTTACAGGTTGCAAAAAATTCCATTTGCTTATATATTTTTTACAAATTTAATAGTTATTGGAGTAATTTTTATACTTTTGTGAACTAACCCAGACCTGAAATTTATTAATTGACAAAACTAATTAAAATGAAATTAACAAAATTCCTGTCTATTGCTGTGTTTGCAATCATGACCCTCTCTCTTTCCGGTTGCAATAAAGAGCCTGAACCAATTGTTCTTACCGGCTCCTGGCAGTTGGATTCCACTTCTACCTTCCTACAGATTTTTTACAATCCTACTTTCGCGTCCGAAAATCCCATGGCTATTCAATTTCTTAAAGATAACAAAGAAAAGATACTAAAAGAGATAAAGAAGCCTGAAATAATTCAGTTTACCGCACCTAATACTGTAAATTTCGTGTATAAGACCTCATCAACACCCACATTAACAGGAACATTTGAACAATTTGAGATATACGTGAACATTAAAAATTCCATTTTCCCAAATGGTCTAACAGGGGCCTCAAACAATCAGAAGCTTGAGATTTATTACGATAAATCTTACATGCTTGGCATTCTCAATTCTATTCTTACACCACAAGATGATTCTCAGGAGACATTTTCAAAGCTGATTGAAGAGTTTGACGGTGTTGGCGTCTATGTCAGGGCAAAATTATAGCAGCATTTTATTTCACAAATAGTCAGTCCTTTAATTTCGCAAGAAGAAATTCTCTGTTCATCCTGGCAATATGTGCAACAGATATATTTTTTGGACATTCCATTTCACAAGCACGAGTATTTGTACATGCACCAAATCCAAGCTCATCCATTTTTGCCACCATTGCCTTGGCTCTGCGGGCGCCCTCTATCTTACCCTGAGGTAAAAGTGCTAACGAACTTACCCTTGCAGATACAAATAACATTGCCGATCCGTTCTTGCATGTTGCTATACATGCTCCGCATCCTACACAGGCTGCAGCATCCATGCTCTCTTCCACATTATCTCTGGAAATTGGTGTTGAGTTTGCATCTGGTACTCCTCCTGTATTGACAGAAACATATCCACCGGCCTGTAAGATAAGATCCAGCGCACCTCTGTTTACAACAAGGTCCCTTATAACAGGCATACCAGCTGAGCGCCATGGTTCAATGGTTATAGTATCTCCGTCTTTGAATTTACGCATATGCAACTGACAGGTTGTCACCTCGTTATCTGGACCATGAGGGCGACCGTTTATATATAGTGAACACATTCCGCATATTCCCTCGCGGCAATCATGGTCAAACGCAACAGGATCGCTGCTTTTACACCCTTTGTCAATTGCTACAGGGGAGTTGCCTTCCCTTATAAGCTGCTCATTAAGTATATCCATCATCTCAAGAAACGATGAGTCAGGGGAGATGTTACTAACTTTGTATGTTTCGAAACATCCCTTCTCTTTTGCGCTTTTCTGGCGCCATACTTTTAATATTAAGTCCATAATGTTAGTGCTCCTTAATCTTTATAGTTTCTTGTAGCGATTTTAATATTCTCGTATTTGAGTAGTTCCTTGTGCTTTACCGGCTCCATTCCCTCTCCTGTGTACTCCCATGTGCTCACATACATGTAATTTTGATCATCGCGAAGAGTCTCTCCGTCCTCGGTTTGCATCTCCTCGCGGAAGTGTCCTCCACAGGACTCCCTGCGAAGAAGTGCGTCCATTGCCATAAGTTCTCCCATTTCTATGAAATCGGCTACTCTGATGGCTTTCTCCACTTCCTGGTTAAACTCATTGTTTTCTCCAGGTACATAAACATTTTTCCAGAATTCAGATCTAAGCTCTCTTATCTCTTTAATTGCTTTTTCAAGACCCTTTTCGTTTCTGGCCATACCTACATAATCCCACATTATGTGACCAAGTTTTTTATGGAAATAGTCAACAGGCTCCTTGCCCTTAACAGCAAAAAGTCTTGATATTTTATCATTTACTGCCAGTTCTGCTTCTGCAAAAGCAGGGTGGTTAATGTCTGTTTTTGGTGCCTGAATTTTCCCTGCAAGAAAATCACCTATTGTATAAGGCAAGATAAAATATCCGTCGGCCAACCCCTGCATGAGTGCAGAAGCTCCCAGCCGGTTTCCCCCGTGGTCACTAAAGTTAGCCTCACCAATGGCGAATAACCCCGGTATAGTTGTCTGAAGGTTGTAGTCAACCCAGATACCTCCCATTGTATAGTGGATTGCCGGGTATATCATCATGGGCTCTTTATAAGGATCCACATCTGATATCTTCTCATACATCTGGAAAAGATTGCCATAACGCTCTGCAATAACATGTTTGCCCAACCTCTCTATAGAGGTTTTAAAGTCCAGAAATACAGCGAGTCCTGTCTCGTTTACACCAAAACCGGCATCACATCTCTCTTTTGCTGCTCTTGATGCTACGTCTCTTGGTACCAGGTTTCCAAAAGCCGGGTAACGACGTTCTAGATAGTAATCCCTGTCCTCTTCCGGTATCTGCGATGCCATAATCTTCTTCTCCCTTATTCTCTCAACATCCTCCTTTTTCTTTGGCACCCATATTCTACCATCGTTCCTGAGAGATTCACTCATAAGAGTAAGTTTTGACTGTTGCTCGCCGTGCACTGGTATACATGTCGGGTGAATCTGGGCAAAGCATGGGTTTGCAAAGAACGCTCCTTTCTTGTAACATTGCCACGCAGCAGAACCATTACTATTCATTGCATTGGTAGATAAAAAGAATACATTTCCATACCCGCCTGTTGCAATTACAACAGCATGTGCACCGTGTCTTTCTATCTCTCCTGTCACAAGATTTCTGGCAATTATTCCCTTTGCCTCTCCATCTATAAGAACAAGGTCAAGCATCTCATGACGAGTGTATGATTTGACGCTGCCCAAGTGTATCTGGCGGTTTAACGCAGCATAGGCTCCAAGCAATAATTGCTGCCCTGTTTGCCCCCTTGCATAAAATGTTCTGCTTACCTGTGCTCCACCAAAAGAGCGGTTATCAAGTAGTCCGCCATATTCTCTCGCAAAAGGTACTCCTTGAGCAACACACTGATCAATAATTAAATTGCTTACCTCAGCAAGACGATATACATTTGCCTCCCTGCTTCTGTAGTCACCCCCTTTGATTGTATCGTAGAAGAGTCTATAGACCGAGTCATTATCGTTAGGATAATTTTTTGCTGCATTTATTCCTCCCTGAGCTGCTATGGAATGGGCCCTTCTAGGAGAGTCGCTTATGCAAAAAACCTTTACGTTGTAGCCAAGTTCTCCTAGCGAAGCAGCGGCGGATGCCCCTCCCAAACCGGTACCAATTACAATAATATCTAATTTTCGTTTGTTTCCCGGACTAACAACGCGAATATGAGCTTTATGCTCTGTCCACTTGGAGGACAAAGGCCCTTCAGGGATTTTTGAAACTAACTTTTCGGCCATTATTTTGTATTTTTAAAAAGTGCACAAAACTATGCAATTTAGTGAAGAATACCAATAATATCTCATTTTTTGTATCTTTATAAATTACTTGAAAATCATATTGTATATCACGGGAACTTAAGCTATTGATCTAATAATTACCAACCAACAGATGAAGAGAATAATTACAATTTTCACAGCTACATTGCTTACAATTTCACTGGCAGCACAAACCAGTATTATCCCAAAACCAAATAAAGTGGAAATGGGAGAGGGTTTTTTTCAACTTAATGAAAATAGCGTTGTTTTTTCAAATGAAAAGAGCTCTTCAAATATAGAATACCTTAGAAACAAACTTGTTAAAGCAACCAATTTTCCTTTTAAAGTAACTGAAAGCATAACATCGGCCAATTGTATAAGTATTGATTATTCTAAAGATTATAATATTGTAAATGAGGGCTATAAATTGACAGTTACAACATCTGGCATAACTATTCAGGCATCCAGTAGCTCAGGTATTTTTTACGGGATACAATCGTTACTGCAGCTTCTGCCTCCTGCTGTATATTCAGGAAGGACATATGGATTCGAAGAGTGGCGGGTTCCTGTGCTAACGGTAGAAGATTCGCCTCGTTTCAACTATCGCGGGATGATGCTCGATGTGTCAAGAACATACTTTGATGCGGAAACGGTTAAAAATTACTTAGACTGGATGTCTTATCATAAAATCAATACGTTTCACTGGCATCTTGCCGACGATAACGGATGGAGAGTTGAGATAAAAAAGTATCCTGAGCTTACCCGGAAGGGAGCATGGAGAGGACCGGATGAAGTCCTGGCTCCTTCCTATGGTTCGGGAAACAAAAGATATGGCGGCTTTTACACACAGAAGCAGATTAAGGAAATTGTTGCATATGCAGCCGAGAGACATATTGAAATAATTCCTGAAATTGACCTTCCCGGACATAGTAAGGCTGTAACTGCCTCTTATCCTGAGGTTGGTTGCAATACTAGTGATAACAGCGAAAGCGTTAATGGAGAAGGAAGAAATGTTTGGTGCGTTGGGAAAGAGAAAAACTTCAAGATGCTCGACGACATTATAAAGGAGCTTTCTAAGCTTTTTCCTTCCAAATATATTCATGTCGGCGGAGACGAGGTAAATTACTCTTCCTGGAATTCTTGCCCTTTATGTCAGGAGGTGATGTCCAAGGGAGGAATGCAGGAACCTGTAGAGCTTCTAAACTACTTTGTCAGGAGGATGGAAAAAATTGTAGAAAAGCATGGCAAGCACATGGCAGGATGGGACGAAATTCTTGATGGCGGAACTCTTAATTCAAATACAAGGGTTTACGCCTGGAGAAGCGTAGCAAAGGGTATTCAGTCTGCAAAAAAGGGTCAGTCTACTATTATGATGCCCGGACCCTTCTGCTATCTTGATATGAAGCAATCCCCTGAAGAGAGGGGTCACAATTGGGCAGGGATTGTTTCTATAGAAAAAAGTTATTCTCTCGATCCTCTGTTGTCTACAGAGTTGACTCCAAATGAGGCTAATTTTATTATAGGTGTGCAGGGTGGTTTATGGACTGAATTGCTTGCAAGACCAGCAAAATTTATTGATTATCAGACATATCCTCGCCTATGTGCAATTTCTGAAGTAGCCTGGACAAGACAAGAGTTAAGGAGCTGGGAAGATTTTAACATAAGGCTCACTAAGGAACATTTTGAAAGAATGAATCAGATGGGTATTTCCTTTAGGGTTCCTCCTCCGGTTGCAACATACACCAATGGCTCTGTCAAGGCAGAGGCTCCTTTTCCTTGGGCTGTTATCAGATATACAATGGACGAATCAAATCCCACTCCATATTCTCCTTTGTATAAAGGTGAAATATTCACAGATATGCCTCTTAAGTTCAGGTTTGCAACTTTTTATCACGACCAGCTAAGAAGCACTGTTGTAAAAGTATCAAATATAGAACATGAATATCAGAAACCTGAATACGAAGTAGTTACATCAATATCTTTAAACAGGACCACTCCGGTTGAAAATCTTTACGATTATAAGCAGAACACCTATGTAAGGACAGCAGGTAGGCTTAAGGCAGGAGACTACTTTACATATATGTTCAAACAACCGGTCTCTACCAAGAGGATAACTATTGAAACAGGAATTCCAAATATATCGTTTTATCCCGTAACTTACGGATATGTAGAATATTCCTTTAATGGAACGGACTACATAAAAGGTGATGATTTTATAAATGGAACTTCAATCATCTATCCAAAACAACCGGTAGTGTCTGTAAGGATACAGGTAACTGCTCCCAATGATGCCAATACTGCTGCTTTTCAGGATCTTAAAATTGATTGATTGTCAGTTTTTTGTATGCCGCATCAATAATTCTTGATGACTGTTCGTTTAGTTCATTGAGTTCATCGGTATTGAGACCCTCTTTTCTCCACTTTTCAATAAAGGGCTTGAAAAGTCGAAATATTAACTCTTCGGCAGGCTTAAGCTCCTGCATGTAACCAATTCCTTTGCTATTATAGATTAGGTTGAAATTCATGTATTTATTTCCATTCCCTCTTTTAAGGGAGAATGTCTTGTATTTTAGATTGAGAGCATTGTCACAAGCTGTTGCGTTTTGCAATTCAATTGATCTCTGCAATACAGAAGGTTGTTTTTCTTCCGCTTTTACCCAAAGAGGCACTGCCAACCCAGCGGGTGGGTAGCCCAGAACTGTCCACATTGTAGTCATTTCAGCATTTTCTCCTGGTTTAACTCCCTGCACAACAACTGAGGCAGTAGAAGTTTTTCTTGGTATGAAATCCTGGTCCACTACCCACCCGCTGAATCTTTCAGGTGATTGGTCGGGTTTAAGTAAATCAAATCCCTGTAAAGAGTGATAAAAAGATCTGGAGAGGTTGTTGAAAATCCATGCAGGAGTAATATTCATGTGAGATGCCTGTTTAGAGATTATCTCTGTTGCTGTCTTATATCTGATATACCCCATTCCCTCATTATACCTGCCTGTATAAGAAAAGTTTGTGTAAATAAGATACCCGTCAGGGGCAATTTTTGGGTCATTTGCATCTACTTTTATAAACGAAGAGTTATTAGTTTCATAGTATGCTGCTCCTCCTTCGGCATCGATAACCCCGAAATTTGCCTCAACACCCATTGGTTTCTTGTGCTTCTTAAGGAAATTCTCAAAGTCGGCCAGATTTTTACATACCGACAGCGCCTCGAACATTATTACTCCTTCCTGGTCCGCTTCTTTAGCATCATCATCCTTAAGGTTATAAGAAGCTGTGTTCATTATTGAAAAACCGGCACTGTTTGTACCCATCCACACAACACCTGTTGAGTCAGGACTATTGACAAGCGCAATGAAGTTGTATTTTTTTCCTCTGAAATATTGAATTCTGTTATTATCTTCTCCGGTGTCTCGGTTCTTCCATAACAAAGGTCTTCCGTCAGGAGTTATTTTTCCTGTAATAATTGCCGATGTACATGCCATTATTTCATTATTGTTTAAAACAATAAGAAAAGCTGTTATAAAAACAATGATGATTTTCTTCATTATTATGATTTTATTTGTTTTATATAGAAAAAAGGGATGAATCATCCTGAATGCTATTTCTGTTCAAACCCAGGTGTTTATAAGCCAAATCAGTTACCTCTCTTCCTCTGGGTGTTCTGTGTATAAAACCCTCCATTATCAAAAAGGGTTCATAAACCTCCTCAATTGTGCCAATATCTTCACTAACAGCAGTTGCTATAGTGCTTACTCCTACCGGGCCACCTTTGAATTTATGGATAATTGTAGATAATATTTTATTATCCATGAAATCGAGACCTCTTTTATCTATATTCAATGCATCCAGAGCGTATTTTGTTATATTAATGTCAATATTTCCATCTCCCTTTACCTGTGCAAAATCTCTTACTCTTCTTAACAGAGAATTTGCAATTCTGGGTGTACCCCTGCTTCTTCTGGCAATTTCCATAGCTGCCTCTTTTTCAATTCCAATATCTAATATTGAGGCACTTCTTATAATTATTTTTAAAAGCACCTCTGCATCATAATATTCAAGATGAGATTGTATACCAAATCTTGCTCTCAGAGGAGATGTTAAAAGACCGCTTCTTGTTGTTGCTCCTATGAGAGTGAATGGGTTTAGTGTCAATTGAACCGATCTTGCCCCCGGCCCTTTGTCAATCATAATATCTATACAAAAATCTTCCATTGCTGAGTAAAGGTACTCCTCTACAACTGGTGCAAGTCTGTGGATTTCATCAATAAAAAGTACATCTCCTCTCTCAAGCCCAGTAAGCAAACCAGCAAGATCACCTGGCTTATCAAGGACAGGTCCGGATGTAATTTTCATATTCACGCCTAATTCGTTAGCTACAATATGAGCCAACGTTGTTTTTCCAAGCCCAGGAGGCCCGTGAAGTAGTACGTGGTCAAGAGCTTCTCCCCTTATTTGAGCTGCTTTTACAAAAATTTTAAGGTTTTCTATAATTTTTTCCTGTCCGGAAAACTCGGCAAAATCCTGTGGCCTTATTTGTCCTTCAAAATCTCTATCTTTGATTTCCTTGTCGTTATGAGGATCGAAACTTGCCATTTATCAACTGTATTAATTATTACAAATATAAATTAATCTTTTAATAGTTATTTTGTTTTTAATGATTGTTTGTTGATATGTTAATAACTAAAGATATCAACCATAATATTTGATTATAAACATATATTAACAATGTTTTCAACACAAGAGATAAATAATAAATAATTATAATACAGTTAATTAATTTATATATTTTACAATTATAAACATCTGTTGAAAACTATTTTTATAAGCCTTTAACAAAAATTGTATGTGGATAATTTTATGATAAAAAGAGGGAAAAATATTACTTGAAAATTTGGATTAAAAAGGATTGAGATTATATATAAATTATCTTCAATTTTAAAAAAATAGTTATAGTTTTTTCTTCACATTTTCCGAACTGAGTTATTAACATCATTTCGTACTTTATGTTAATAAACTATCTTTGCCCCTGATTTATGAAAGACAAAATTTCAGAAAGCCCATTTGTAGAGCAAGAGTCTAATAAAGAGCTTATTAATTGGATTAAAAGCGCTTCAAGAGAACTACTTGTTGTGGAGGGATTGTACTCGTCAGCGAAAGCTCTGGCAATGGCATCGGCCATGCAGGAGGGTTTACATCTTGTGCTACTTAATAATAAGGAGGACGCCGCATACTGTTCAAACGATCTCTGTAATCTTATGGATAAGGATAATGTGTTCTTTCTCCCCAGCTCTTCTAATTTTAATCTAAAGAACAGTATAAAAGACTCATCTCATCAGGTGCAGAGAACTGCTGCAATAAGAGCAGTAAAATCATATCAGGATGGAGAAAAGAGTAGCAGGAGGGTAATTCTTGTAGGTTATCCCCATTCAATTTCTGAACTTTTCCTTAATTCTAAAAAATTAACATCCAGTATTTTAAGTATCTCAAGAGGGTATACTCTCTCTCATGAATTTATTAAAGATACCCTTATTGCATATTCGTTTGAAAGAGTGGATTTTGTTGCCGAACCAGGGCAGTTTGCGCTAAGGGGTGGACTAATTGACCTATTCTCTTTCTCAGATAACCGCCCCTGCAGAATTGACTTTTTTGGCAATACCGTTGAGAGCATAAAATTCTTTGATATTGAGACGCAGCGGTCAACAGAAGAGGTAGAGACCATTGAGATCTACCCTAACATATATGAAGGGAACGAAGCAGAGGAGATGGTTGACTACTTTTCATTTACAAAAGGAGAGTCAACAGTATGGATAACCGACTATGAATTTTTCACACAACAGATAGCTTTGCTTAAGGAACACCAGAAGGAGGGCCAGGAGCTACTGGACAAAGAAACATTTGTAAAGAGTATTGAAAAACACAAAAGAGTGTTTTTTGGTCCTCTTTCAAGGGGCTTAAAGGAACATTCGACACTCTCCTACCACACAACACCACAGCCAACTTTTAACAAAAACTTTGAACTGTTGGCTAAAGAGATAACCGACAAGACGTCTCAAGGCTATTCTGTGTCAATTCTGAGCGATAATCCAAATCAGCTGGAGAGGCTTCGTCAGATTTTTGACTCATTCGAAAAAATGAAGGTGGTTTTTGATACAAAAACCTTCACATTGCACGAAGGGTTCATAGACCATATATCTAAGATATGCCTCTATACCGACCACCAGATTTTTGAGAGATATCACCGTGTGAAGACACAAAGATCGGTGGAAAAAAGTGAGAGGTTAACTATTAATGAATTGAATTCCTATCAAATAGGAGACTATATAGTACATATCGATCATGGAACCGGTCAGTTTGGAGGTCTGGTAAAGACTCAGATAAATGGAAAGCAACAGGAGGCTATTAAGCTCATATATAAGGATGGTGATGTCATCTTTGTCTCTATTCACGGACTTCACAGAATATCAAGATATAAATCGAAAGACTCTGCTCCTCCAAAAATATATAAGCTGGGAACCGGAACATGGCAGAAACTAAAGAGTCAGACCAAGTCGAAGGTTAAGGATATTGCAAAGGATCTTATTGACCTTTATGCAAAAAGAAGAGATGCCAGAGGATTTGCTTTCTCGCATGATACATACTTGCAGAACGAACTGGAGGCATCCTTTATTTATGAAGACACCCCGGACCAGATGAAAGCCACAAAGGCAATAAAAGAGGACATGGAACAGTCCTTCCCTATGGACAGGCTGGTTTGCGGCGATGTTGGTTTCGGCAAAACAGAAATTGCAATAAGGGCAGCTTTTAAGGCGGTTTCCGACAGTAAACAGGTTGCCCTGCTAGTTCCGACAACAATCCTGGCACTGCAGCATTACAAGACTTTTGGAAGAAGGCTCAAGGATTTCCCGTGCAACATAGAATATATAAGCAGATTAAAAGGAGCAAATGCAATAAAGGAGATAATGGGGGACCTGGAGAAAGGGAAGGTAGACATTATAATAGGGACCCACAGACTTCTAAACAAAGAGATAAAATTCAAGGACCTTGGACTGCTTATTATTGACGAGGAACAGAAATTCGGGGTTGCAGCAAAGGAGAGGCTGCGTCAGCTTAAGCTTGATGTGGATACCCTTACTCTTACAGCAACGCCAATTCCCAGGACGCTTCAGTTCTCCCTGCTGGGTGCAAGAGACTTGTCTATCATTAATACACCTCCACCTAACAGGCTCCCTGTGCAGACAGAGATAATAGACTTTAACGAAGAGAACATAAGGGATGCAATCAATTTTGAAGTAGAGAGGGGCGGGCAGGTGTTTTTTGTCCATAACAGGGTGGAGGACATAAAGAGTGTAGAGGATATAGTAAAAAGATTATGCCCGGACGTAAAGACCTGTATTGGTCACGGACAGATGGAACCAACAGAACTGGAGAAGGTTACTCTCGATTTCATGGCAGGGGACTACGACGTTCTCATTGCAACAACTATCATAGAAAACGGGATTGACATACCTAATGCCAACACAATTATCATAAACCATGCGCAGAACTTTGGGCTTAGCGACCTTCACCAGCTTAGGGGCAGGGTAGGGAGGTCAAACAACAAAGCCTTCTGCTATCTGATTGTTCCTCCGTTAATTTCTATCACAGAAGATGCAAGGAGGAGGCTGAGAGCAATTGAGACGTTTTCAGATCTGGGCAGTGGCTTTAATATTGCCATGCAGGACCTGGACATAAGAGGAGCAGGTAATCTGCTAGGAGGAGAACAGAGCGGTTTTATAGCAGACATGGGCTTTGAAACATACCAGAGGATTCTTGCCGAAGCCTTCTCTGAGCTACGGGAGGAGAGAGGAATAGAGGAGATAAGTAACAGAGGGCAAAAAGATTATGATTATATTTCTGACTGCAGCATTGATACCGATCTTGAGATACTGATTCCGGACGAGTATATTGGAATAACAGCAGAAAAGATTAGATTGTACAAGGAACTGGATGCAATAACTGACGAGAATGAACTGCTGTCGTTTCTTGATGCAATGAGAGACCGGTTTGGACCAATACCAGAACAGGTAACACAACTTGCCTATACGGTAAGGTTAAGGAGACTTGCTGTTGAACTGGGCTTTGAAAAGATTGTACTTAAAAACGGGATTATGCTAGCCTATTTTGTAAGCAATCAACTCTCTTCATACTACAAATCCGAACATTTTGCTAAAATTCTGGAGTTTCTCCAGAAGCAGGCTAAGCGCTTCAGGTTAAAGGAACAGAAAGACAAACTCTATATTACAGTTAACTCCGTAGAGAGTGTTGAGAAGGCATATAAAATATTTTTAGAGATGAAGTCCTGATAATTTATAACTTTGCAACTTGTGACTAACCTTATAATTGATATAGGAAATACATCCCTTAAAGCGGCATATGCCGATGGCATAGAGCTTGGGCAGGCCCATAAATATCAGGGAGAAAACGTATTGGGGTTTATTAAAGATCTTACTTTAGTAAAGCGTCCGCATATTTTAATAGTATCTTCGGTAAGGCTCTTCGATGAAACTTTTTACATATCACTAGAGGACGTTTGTGATAAACTAATAGTACTGAACGACAAGACCAGGCTCCCTATTAAGAACAGATATTCAACTCCTTCTACGTTAGGACCGGATAGACTGGCCGCTGCAGTAGCTGCGTCGGACCTCTTTCCCGACAGGAGTTGCATTATATTTGATTTCGGAACAGCCTTGACCATAGATTTTTTAAGTGACAAAGGAGAATTTCTGGGGGGGAATATTTCACCTGGTTTAAGAACAAGATTTAAGGCCTTAAATAATTATACTCAACAACTTCCATTGTTGGAAAACCCCGTTGAGGTAAACCCTTTGGGCAAGACTACAAGGGAAGCAATAGAGAGCGGTGTTGTTTTAGGTCTGATTTTTGAAGTTGAGGGTTATATAGGTCGTTATCCAGATCATATTTATATTTTTACAGGTGGAGATGCGATTTATTTTGCAAAAAAATTGAAAAGTTCCATATTTGTAGTTTACAATTTAGTGTTGATGGGTTTGGCCCGTATAGCAGATTACCATGCGAAATCTTAAAAAAATTCAGAAAGGAGTATTCTTAATTACTCTGCTTTTATTCAGTCAGCAAATTATTGCACAAAGTACTGATGCCTTAAACTCATTTACACCCTACTCAATCTTCGGATTGGGCGATGTGCTAAGACCGGGCACAGCCTTTAACAAGGGAATGGGGGGGATAGGCGTGGGAGTCAGGGACAAAAGCGTCATAAATTATCTCAACCCGGCATCTATTGCAGAAAGAGATACATTGTCTTTTATGCTTGACTTTGGGTTGGAGCAGAAAAATTTTTATATGTCCGACAGCAAGACAAGGTCGGCATACAATGCCTTCAACATGCACCATCTGATATTAACCCTTCCTATCTACAAGAGGTCTGCGTTGATTGTGGGAATCACACCATACAGCAGTGTAGGATACAAATTTGAACAGACCGAGACAAATCCTGTAATAATTGCAGAGATGGGTGATATCAAATATCAGAAATATGGCACCGGAGGAATAAACAAATTCTTTTTGGGCGGCTCAATGAAGCTTTCCAAGAACTTGTCGTTTGGAGCCGAGGGGATATACTATTTTGGGACAATTGACAGATATTCAAACATTCTGTTCACTTCAAGTGCTGCTTCGTACAGGAGTATAAAGACAGGCATGGACTATGTTGTGGGGTCTATTTCCGGGAAACTGGGGTTGCAATATTCACTTAAACTACCTAAAGACAAGAGTCTTACACTGGGAGCCACATACCTTCTTAGCTCCAGTATGAGGGGCGACCTTACAAGATATGCATTTGCGGTTAACAGTGCAGGAACAACAGATACTGTAACTTTTAATACGTCCGACAGAACAGAAATTGAAATACCTTCAGAAATAGCTTTGGGTGCATCGCTCAGAAAATCAGACAAATGGATGATAGGGGCAGACTTTGTAAGACAAGACTGGAGAAATGCCTCTTTCACTGCCACTCCTGGAGTGAATTTTGCGCCGTCTCTCAGTAATACGTTTAAGTTCGGATTTGAATTCACTCCAAACAGATATGACGTTAGATACTATTTCAGAAGAGTGACTTACAAGGGTGGTGCATATTATGAAAAATCATATATGAGCCTGGGTGGCCATCAGGTTAACTCTGCTGGCTTGACATTAGGTGCCAGCTTTCCAATCTTCAGGTGGTATAATTCGGTAGGAGTGGCTGTTGACATGGGTCAGAGGGGAAGCATTAAAAACAATATGGTGAGAGAAAGGTACTTAATGTTTGTCGTGAACATAAGCTTGTTTGACCCCACTTGGTTCAGGAAATATAAATACGACTAATTTTATAATATAAATATTCAATTTTATGAAGAAAGCAACCATTTTATTTGTAATAGCTATCATGACATTTGGGATGTCAACCGGCTATGCTCAACCAGGCAAATATGGCAACGGAAAAGATAGCGTAGAGTGTAAGAACAGCCTGAGTTTCTATAATGATTATATGAAACAGGGGAATTTAGTAGAAGCTATTCCTCTATGGAGAGAAGCTTTCAGGCTCTGCCCTCCGGGAGTAAGAGCAACTTTTTATCAGCATGGGGAGAAGATATTCAAGTACCTGATTGAGAAAAACAAAAATAATCCACAATTAAGAAATAAGCAGATTGACTCTTTGTTTCTTATGTACGATCTTAGAACAGAGTATTTTCCAAAATACGCCATAGGCGCTCAGTCTAACAAAGCGTTTGATATGTTTGAATACATGGGGGACAAAAACCCCAAGGTGTTTGAAGCGTTGGGCAATGTAGTTAAGTTAGCCGGTTTCGCAACTGATCCTTCGATTATGGTACTTTATATGCAAGTGGCCGTTAACTTACTTAACGACAAGCAATTAACAGCAGACAAGGTTCTTGACCTGTATTCTCAGTTAACACCAATAATTGAGTGTGAGGTAAAGGAGAATGTTGCTGAAGCGCTACAGGCAAAAAGAGCCATTGACCTTCTGTTTGCAAACAGTGGTGTTGCAAGTTGCGAAAACATTGTTACTATGTTCGCTCCTAAGTTCAAGGAGAACCCTAATGATAAGGAGCTTATTTCAAGAATAGTAAGGCTGCTGAACGATGCACAATGCTATAAAGAAGAGCTTTATGTTAATACGGTTGAGGCGCTTCACAGATTGGACCCTACGTACCAATCGGCCTTGTATCTTTACAAACTTTACTCATCGAGAGAGGAGCATCAGAATGCAATAAAACTTTTGCAAGAGGCGATTGACAATCCGGAATCAAACGATGTTGAAGATGGTGAGATGATGATTGATATGGCTACATACTACCTCCAGAAAATGGGAAGCCCTGCAAAAGCTGCTGAAACAGCAAGACAGGCGATTCAAAAAAATTCAAATGTAGCAGGTAGGGCAAATTACATACTTGGCCTAATTTGGGCATCTCAAAAAAGTAGTGGTAACGAAATAGAATCAAGGGCCAAATATTGGGTTGCTGTTGATTATTTTATCAAAGCAAAAGGGTTTGCCGATGCAGCTCCGCTTATGGAAGAACTTAGCAGTCGCATAAGAGAGTACACACAGTACTTCCCATTGCAGGAAGATGCCTTTATGTATGATATCGTTGATGGATCGTCATATACAGTTTCGAGCGGTGGTATGAGCGCAACTACAACTGTAAGAACAAGGAAACAGTAAGAACAGGAAACCAGGTGGTAACAAAAAAGATATTTAGAGAACATAAATTTCTTATGGTAGCAGTCACATTTGTGGTTGCTACCGTCATTTTGTCGTGCAAGGACAGCCTGCCTGCTACAGACTCTGTGAATCCTGCTGCTTTTCCGAGCCAAATAATTGAAAACATGTCTGTTCAGCAGACAGACGGAGGTATTGTTGTACTACGGATTGAGGCACCTGTAATGGAGAGATTCACCGACGAAAAGGAACCATATGACAATTTTCCAAAGGGTATTAACGTTAAGGCGTTTACAAAGGAGGGAATTCTGGAGACTGAAATAAGGGCAAACTTTGCAAAGCACACCAATGCTGCAACAGAAGAGATATGGGAGGCCCATGGTAATGTGGTTGTAAACAACTACGTAAAAGGAGAAAAGATGGTTACCGACACTCTTTTCTGGGACAGGGTAAACAAAAAGATTTTTACAAAATGCTGGGTTAAGCTAACAACTCCCGACCTGTTTATGCAAGGCTACGGAATGGAGTCTGATGACAGGGCTAGCAATGCTTTAATTCTTAGACCTTTTGATAGTTACGCTATTGTATCGAGGGACTCTCTTGAGGTGCCTTACATAGACACAATAAATTTTATTGGTCCACTAATTCCTAAAAAAAAGTAACATGATTGTATCAATTGCCTTTGCCGTTGCTTCGTTGGCCATAATGGCTTTGTTTACAGCTCTTGAAAGGGCACTCAGGTGTTATAACATGCTTAAGGTAGAGGTCGACAAAAAGCAAGAAAAAGCATATGCAGAGAGCGTGGACAAACTGTCCCAGGATAAGGAAGAGGTTATAGCCTCATTCAGGGTTGGCAGGACAATCTCTCTTCTTGTGTTTGCATTGTCGCTCGCTGCTGTTTTAAACCCTCTCCTTTGGCAGTTTGCAGACTTGGGCAGGGGATTGATCATTACCATTGAGATTACGGGAATTACTGTTATTGTAATCATTGTAGCAATATTTATTCCATTTGCACTCTCCACAAAGAACCCAAACCGGATTCTTGAATTGTTTTATTGGTTTGCAAGTACTTCATATACCATACTCTCCCCTCTGGCAAAAAAGATAGTGAAAAGGGAGGGAATTGTAATGGAAGAACCAGGAAAGGATATCGCAATTTTTCAGAATGCACTTAACTTTGCCGATGTAATACTCAGGGAGTGTATGGTTCCGAGAACTGAGATTTGTTCGATTGCAGAAGATGCCACCTTTGATGAGCTTCTCGCTCAATTTGCCGATTCCAACTATTCCCGGATAATTGTCTACAGAGAAAATATAGACAGGATAATAGGATATGTGCACTCACGAGACCTTTTTAACGGCGAGAAACCTATAAAAGAGCTTATAAGGGAAATAGATTATCTTCCTGAGACCATGAGTGCCCAGTCGCTGCTGACAATGCTGACAAAGAGCAAAAGATCAATTGCAGTTGTGCTGGACGAATATGGAGGAACAGCAGGAATTGTTACTTTGGAGGACCTTATCGAAGAGATTTTCGGGGAGATTTCAGACGAACTGGACAAAGAAGAGCTTATAGAAAAGAGGATTTCAGATAACGAATTTATTTTTTCCGCCAGAATAGAGATTAAGTACCTTAACAGGCAATACGGACTTGAAATTCCGGAATCTGAAGATTATGAGACCTTAGCAGGTTTTATAACCTTTTTTCATGAAAATATTCCATCGGAAGGAGATGTGCTCGAATACGAAAATATGTTCATTAAGATTTTAAAAACGACCTCAAACAGAGTTGAAAAGGTAGAGTTGAGAATAGTTGAAGAATAAAGAGATTATAAAAAAAATTACTATCTTCGCGCCCTACAAGAAAATAACTAAAAACAAATAAAAATGGCAGTTCTAGAGAAGATCCGCGTTAAAATGGGAGCTTTTATAACACTTCTCATTGGTGTTGCACTACTCTCGTTTATTATAGACGCAGACACATTTCAATCGGCAATCTCTATGTTTTCTTCTAAAAACGATATAGGAGAGATGAACGGGAAAGCAATCTCTTATAGAGATTTTCAAAAGAAAATAGATTATTACACACAGATTCATCAACTTACAACCGGCTCAAGCGCCCTTGACGAACAAGGTCAGGAGATGGTAAATCAGAGTGCATGGCAGGAGCTAATCAGCGAAAACGTTCTGATTCCGGCAATACAAGATGCTGGCCTGGCTGTTGGAGATGACGAATTGTTCGATCTGAGTCAGGGTTCAAAGATATCACCTGTCCTTCTGAGAGAGCAGTCTTTTGTTACTCCTGATGGTCAGTTTAGCAGAGAGAAGCTGGTAGATTTTATCAAAGCAATTCCGCAGGACAATTCCGGCAATCTTGCCACATACTGGCAGTATCTGGAAAATGGGATGAAAAACGAGCAGATGTTTACAAAGTACATCTCTCTTCTTGCAAAGAGCAATATTTCAAATCCGGTTGAGCTGAGAAGGACAATTGAGGAGAACAATGTGACTTCCGATGTCTCTTTCATAATTCAGCCTTACGGAATGAGCCCCGACACAACAATTTCAGTAACAAAACAAGAGATAAGGGAGTATTACAATAAAAACAAGAACAACTTTGAGCAAAAAGCCAGTAGAGATATTGAATACGTTGTATTTGAGGTAGTTCCTTCTTTACAGGATGTTAATATAGCCGAGGCAGATATCAATAAGGTTTATGATGAATTTGTAACTTCTACAAACCTTAAAACGTTTCTTGCCAGAAACTCGGATAAGGCTCTTAACCCATATTTCTACAAAGCAGGTGAGCTAGCAGCAATCTCTCCGGTTCTGGACAGCTTCGCTTTTAAAGCCGGTGTCTCGTCTGTTCTTCCTGTTTTTCAGGAGGGTAGCACATTCAGGGCAGCCAGGATAAGTGCAATTAAACAAGTTCCTGATTCAGTAAGTGTTCAGCATATTCTTATTCAAAACGCAGATAAGGCAATTGCAAAGGCTAAAGCAGACTCTCTAATAAAACTTATTGAGGGTGGTGCCGACTTCAGTCAGATAGCTGCAGCCAACTCAGCAGACAAGAACCCTAATGCTGCATCTCCGGGAGATCTTGGCTGGATGACCCAGAGTTACAATATTCCTGGTTTTGACACATGTTTTGTACTTGCCCCAAACAAGCTTATTACAATTGAAACCAGCTATGGGCTTCACATTGTAAGAGTCAAGGAGAGAACAAAACCTGTGACTAAGGTGCAACTGGCTATTTTGCAAAAAGACGCTGTTGCCAGCAAAGAGACATTCCAGACTTACTATTCAAAAGCGAATGATTTGGTTTCCAAATCTGATGGTAAAATTGAAAAATACAATGCTGCAGTTAAAGAGATGACCCTCTCTCCGGTTCCTGCAAATGGAATTGCTAAGGGAGCAAAAACTGTTGCAACATATAAAAATTCACGCGAAATCAGCAGATGGGCATTCGAAGCAGAGGTTGGTGATGTATCACAGATTATCTCTGTTGACAACAAATACTTCTTTGTGGTAGCACTGACTGCTGCCCGTGAAGAGGGAATTCCGGAACTTGCTGCTGTTGAATCAAATATTACGGCAATACTCAAGAAAGAGAAGAGTAACGAAAAGATGCTTGCAAATATAGCAGAACAAGTTAAAGGTTTGACTACTCTTGATGAAATTGCAGGCAAACTAGGTTCAGCTGTCAGCAAGCAGACAGGAATATCCTTCGGAGCAATCGGATCACAGTCATTTGACCCCAAATTTGTAGGATCTGTTGCCGGCGCTAAGGAGAACACACTTACAGGCCCGATAGGTGGCAATGTGGGAGTTTATATCTTCAACGTTGATGCAAGACAGACAGGTGCATTCTTTACAGAAGACGATGCGAAGGCAAGAGCTAATCAAATGTTTGGATATCAGATGCAATCATTGCCATCAATTCTTGAAAAGGCAGCCGGTGTCAAGGACTACAGGACAAATTTCTTTTAGGGTATACGGGGACGCACAGTGTGTACCCAGTTTAAAAAAATTAAAAACCGTTCCAATTTGGGACGGTTTTTTACTTTGATAAAGTTTCCCACATGTCCAGCAAAATCATGTGAAAACTTCTAAGGGCTAAAGAAGGGATATGTCGGCAAGATTTGCCTCCACATGGTTTTATAATCAGCTGCAAATTACGAATCTGCTAACTTCTTTGCCAGAGCTATTAGCAAATAATTGATTAATAAGCGAATACGCATGCCCCTCATTTTCAGAGAAGTGCTACTCACTCTGGCAGAGTCTCTGTAACCGTTCACTAAGCCACGTACATCATAGGGCTATAAAAGGAAACAGGAGCCATATTTGACTCCTGTTTCCTTTTAGTTATTCAATGGCTGCCATTTATGAGGGAGAAGTTCATCCAATCTGAGATGATTGTGATCTTGTATTCTTCTGATAGCATCTTCCAGATATTCGGCAGGGTTAACACCACACAGCTTGCATGACCCGATCAGGGAATAAATTCCGGCAGCCCTTTCCGCTCCGGCATGTTCTCCGCAGAAGAGATAGTTCTTGCGACCCAGAACGATATCCCTTACGATCCTCTCTGCGGCATTGTTGTCCACCCTGTAGGAACCATCCCTGAGAACCCGTATTATTCCCGGGTACTCTTCCAAGGCATAGGCTACTGCCTTTCCAAAGCAGCTTCTTGGCAATATCGTTTTGTCCCTGCTGCATTTTTGGAGCCATCTGTAAAGTGCTTTCAGTAGAGGGACCAGGTGTTCTTTTCTATATGCCTTTATCTCTTGAGGAGTCATTGTGCAGGTTGGAACTTTGTCCTTGTTGTAGTAGACTCCCTCTATCCGGTACATGGCATTTATCAGCTTTAACCCCGGTGTCACCCTGTCGTCTGTCGGCTCCGACTCTATGAACTTCCTTCTTATGTGGGACAGGCAGGAGAGCCTTATTATCCTGTTTCTGTATCTGGCTTTTTCGTAGACTTTGTAAACAATATAGCCATCTGTCTGTATTGTACCTATATAGTCTTCCATAAACTCTCCTATTACCGCTTGTCCCCTTGATCCATCCTTGTATTTGAAGAACATCAGTTTGTCCTTTTCAGATAAAAAAGCCCAGATATATCCCTTCATTGTGGTTGGCCTTCCTTTTATCAACACCCGAACGGGTGTCTCGTCTATATTCAGGTATTCCCCTTTCATTACCTGTTTCTGAAGCTCTTCAATTAATGGGAAAAGCAGCTCTATGGCCTTGCGCACCCAGTCATTGAGGGTGGACTTTGAAAGGTCCATCCCTATGTTCCTGAACATGGTTGACTGTCGTTCTATCGGAAGGTGGTATTGGAACTTATTGGTTAAAATGGCAGCCAGGAAAGAAGCATCTGCACAACAGCGCTCCAAAGGCATGGATGGAAGTTCTGCCATTAAGATGGTGTCGCCCCTGACATACTTGCGCCTCCTGAAGATAACCCTGATTACTTTTGCGTCTATGAACCGATAGCGTATGGTGTCTTCATAACTGATGTACCTTGCACCACTGATGTCCCCTTCAGGGTCAATCTCATGGACTTCCTCCTCCATCCCCTCATATGTCCTTCTTGCCGGCTTGCCGCGCTTCTCTTTTTCTTCCTGCGCAGTGCCGGCTGACATCTCCGGTTCCGTGTCTGCTTCCGGGACACTTTCCTGAGCGGGGTCAGGTACGGTCTTCACGGATGGCTTTTTATTGCTCCTCTCGCTTTTGACCCCGTATAGCTTTTGTGTGAGGATAGTGATTTTATCGGTAAGCTCCCTGATAATCCTTTGGGTCTCTTTGTCCCTCTCTCTGGATGCCCTGTCCCTATCCTTGAGCACGAGGGTCAACTCTTCTATCTGCCTGGCAAGAGCAGCAATTTGTTCATCTTTTGCCTGTAACTGGCTAAGAAAAAATTGAGTCATATCCCTGTCTTTCATGGTATAAAGATACGGATTACCTATGAGAAAAACAAGCGTTTTCGTGATTATTTATCTGATAGACAGATGATTATTATAGGGTCTGGCTCCGAGGTCATACCTATCTTCAAATACCCTGTTGCGCATACTAATACCTTCTATAATCATAAACAGCGTACTCCATGACATATTGTAGCTATTTGTCTTGCTGTCGAAAAATGGCAGGTCAAACTTACCTGTCTCAAGCCGCTTGTAGTACAGGACAAAACCACCTCGTTGCCACTGCAGCAGCTTGACTCTGGTCCTGCACTTTCCCATAAAGATAAAAACCTCCCCGGAAAGTGGATTCCTGCCCATCTGGTTTCGTATGACACCATTCAGCGCATCTATTCCATTGTACATTGCTACCGGACCAACACAAAAGTAGTATTGAAGTGATTCTCCCAACCCTAACATACCTCAATGATGTTTATTGGAATAATGGTCTTAAAATCTCCTGTTCCGCTGGCAGCAGTATAAAAGATGAGATCCTCAGCCTCCAGCCATTGTACGAAGCCTGCATAGTACAAACCTTCCTCCTTGCAAAACATCCTTATATCTATAACCATACCCTCATAAAGATATTTTGAATACGCCTTTTTATATCGCTTGACAGCCAGTGAGGGTGTTGTGTTTTGTTCCATAATCCAATTTTTAACAAAGATATTGATTGGGTATGGTTGTTAAAAGACGTAGCTTAGTGAACGGTT
>MEOK01000033.1 GCA_001769195.1 Bacteroidetes bacterium GWF2_40_14
CACTCTTTTGAAAATTAAAATAAATTTGTATTTTTGGATTTTTCAATGAGCTTACAGGCCACTCTTTTGAAAATTAAAATAAATTTGTATTTTTGGATTTTTCAATGAGCTTACAGGCGGGTGTGCTCTGCTCATGCAGGGCACACGCAGTGAAATATTTGGGTTGCTGGGCCCGAATGGAGCCGGTAAAACAACTACAATAAATATGATTTGCGGATTGTTGCCCCCGACGGAAGGAAAAATCACATTTCAAAATGACAAGGGAAAGGATCACAAATCTCTAATCGGATACTGCCCCCAGGAAAATATTTTTTACCCCAAACTAACCTGTCTGGAACAGCTGCTCTTTATGGGTCAAATGTACGGACTTCCTCTGAAAGAGGTAAAAACCAGAGCAATCGAATTGCTGACACTCATGGGATTAGAGGACAAAACAAATAAATGGGCAAACAGCTTGTCCGGAGGGATGAAGCGTCGGCTCAACATCTGCCTGGCCCTCATTCATAATCCCGAAATACTCATTCTCGATGAACCGGAAGCAGGACTGGACCCGCAAAGCAGGATTCTGGTCCGCGATTTTATCAAGTCATTTGGAAAGGAGAAGACAATAATCCTCACCACTCACAATATGGACGAAGCCGACCGACTGGCTGACAGAGTTGCAATTATAGACCATGGAAAGTTACTCTTGATGGACAACCCGCAAAATCTGAAAAGGAGGGTTGGCGAAGGTGATATTCTTGAGCTGGTTTTAGAGAAGTATGATGAAAACACCATTAAGCTATTCGAAGATAATCTTGCTTTGCTCTCTTTAAAAGTCAAAATAAATAAGGAGTCTGTGCTGATACAGCATTCAAACATCGTTGAGCAATTGCCGGCAATAAAGAGTCTGGCCGAGGCAGCCGGGTTGTCAATTTCTGAAATAAGGCTGCGCGAAACAACACTAGAAGATGTATTTATCCATTTAACCGGCAGAAATCTACGTCAATGAAAATATTAAGTATAATCACCAAAAGTCTTAAAGAACAGATACGAAGCTACTGGGTACTTCTACTTTCGTTATCTATGGGGCCCTTCTTCATTTTCGTCTATTTCCTTATAATGGAAACATCAAAGCCCCAATACACCGTTCTTATTGCCAACAACGACTCCGGTATAATGACAAATGACCGCAAGATTAATCATGGCGATGACTTGACCGCATATTTCAAAAGTTTAAAAACCGATAAAATCGCAATTCCGTTTACCGTAAATGTTATTACCGACAACAGTGTGGGATCAGAGAGAAAAATTATCGGCATAGAAAGCATAAAGAACAAGAAGGCCGATGCGCTGATAATAATTCCCGAATCCTTTTCGCAAGATATAGACAGTCGCAGGTTAAATGAGATAGAATTTGTAGGCGACCTTACGAATACCGAATATCTGATAAGTGCAGTGTGGGCAAACGAAATATTAAATGAATATGTACTGCAGGCAACTCATAATAAAAGAGTTGTACAAGTAAAGGAAACCGCATTGGGCTCGTCGGCAACCATGAGTGATTTTGACCTTATAGTGCCCGGAATATTGATAGTCTCTTTAATTATGCTGATGTTTACTGCAAGCATCGCATTTGTGTCCGAAGTTGAAAATAAGACCATTATGCGATTAAAGCTTTCAAAACTTACGGTTTTTGAGTTTCTGAGCGGCATAAGCGTTGTGCAACTGATGGTCGGCGTAGCTTCTGTTTTGCTGACTCTGTTGACTGCAATTCTGCTCGGATTCAATTATGCTGGTTCGCTAGCCATTCTGATAATTATTGCAAGTCTCACCAGTCTCTCAATTATCGCCTTTAGCCTCATAATTGCCGGAATAACCAAAACTGCCGGAGAAGTGCTGGTCGTAGGTAACTTCCCAATGTTTTTGTTTATGTTTTTCACCGGCGCAGCATTTCCTCTGAAAAGCGAAGCACTATTCACAATTGCAGGCTATCCGATAATTATCCAGGGATTAATGACCCCGACCCATGCCATCTCGGCATTGAACAAAACGCTCATAATGAATATGGACATATCAAGTATAATCCCTGAAATAATTTCACTGATCGTGCTGACGGTTTTATACTTTTTGATTGGCGGGATAATTTTTAAGGTCAGAATTTGAGTAGACATTAAAATTTGCGTTTTTTAATGTTTATTGAAAAAGAAATTGTATTTTTGATGCCAGAATTTGAGTAAACATTAAAAACACGAATAATTAATGTCAAAAATACTATATAAAATTAATCCAGACCGGAATATTCCATGGAACGATCTCCCCTCTTTACCCATCAGAGAGGAACTCTATAATACCGTTGAGATATTTGGGCGTCTTGGGGAAGCAAAAGCTGCATTGGCGAGGCTGCTGGGCCGTAGTTCTTTAATCCCAAATCAAGGGCTGTTGATTAACACAATAAGCTTACAGGAAGCCAAGATTTCCAGTGCCATAGAAAATATATTTACCACCGACGACGATTTATATCAAGCATACAGCGATCAAAACACAGAAATAAGCGGAGCCTCTAAAGAGGTATTAAGATATCGCGAAGCACTTTGGTCCGGATATAACTATTTGCAAAAAACCGGACAATTTGATAAAGACTATTTCATAAGATTATTTCAGGAAATAAAACAAACAAATGACGGAATCCGTCCGGATTTTTTGAACACCACAATCAAACAAGGTGGCTCCGGACCAAATGCAGGGCAGGTTTCCTATACTCCACCAAGAGGAACAAACATCATTAACAACAAACTGGACAATCTTATAAATTTTTTAAACGACGACCAGCAGTATAAGATTGATCATTTGCTCAAGTTGGCCATTGCTCATTTTCAGTTTGAAGCAATTCACCCGTTCCGAGATGGAAACGGAAGAACCGGACGAGTGTTTAACATACATTATCTCACTCAAAAAAGGCTTTTGGATGTCCCTGTTTTATTCCTCAGCAGATACATTTTGGACCATAAGGATGATTATTATTCCGGGCTAATGGGTGTCTCTCAAAGAGGAAACTGGAAAGATTGGATTTCATTTATGCTGAGAGCCATAGAAAGCACTTCCAACATTACATTCGACAAAATCAATGAAATTGTATCCACCAAAGATTCCATTCTGGAATTTGTAAAGAAAGACCCCAGAAAATTCCGTAATCCCGAACGCTTGATCGAATTTCTATTCACACAACCTTTTACAAAAGTAAAACATCTGGTAGATTCCGGTACCTACGCAGAGAATACAGCAAGAGATTACCTCAACAAATTATGCGAAATGCAAGTTTTGGAGAAAAAAACAATTGATGGACATCACTACTACCTGAATCTGGAATTGTACAGAATACTTTCGAAGTGACACCGCCGGGGGCAGTTTGCTTTAGGGTATTTGCCCTCTTGACGATCTTATATGCAGGCATAATGACCAGAAAATGAAAACAAAAAAACTTCCGGCAATCACTCTCTTCACTCTAACCCTTATTCTGGTCGCAATTACCTTCTTATCACTTAACACATCCTGCAAAAAGACATCAGCCACAAACCCGGAAGGGTATAAATATTCCATTCCACAGGTTTATGCCGACGGACTCCAGACAGCATCGCTGGAAAGTGTGGGAATGTCTGTGGGCCCAATTGAAGAGATGATGGACTACCTGAAGTCGGCCAACGGCCACACAATCCATAACATCCTCATTGTAAAGGACAACAAGCTGGTTTTTGAAGAGTATTTCAAGGGATTTAAATTTGTAATTACCGCTCCGGACTTTAACGGGGAGGTAATGGATTATACAAGGACAACAGATCACTTTATGGCGTCGGTCTCAAAAAGCATTACCTCAGTGGTGTTTGGAATAGCAGTGAAAGAGGGCTACTTCAACGACCTCAACAAGAAGATCATCGATTACCTCCCCCAATATTCCGACATCCTCACCGGACAAAAGGCGAATATTACACTCCATCACCTGCTGACAATGACATGCGGACTTGCTTTTGACGAGAGCACATACAACTACGGCGACACCCGCAACGAACTACGTCAGGCTATAAATACAACTGATCCACTGCTGTTTATACTGTCTAAACCCCTTGAGGCAGCCCCGGGAACACGTTTTCACTATTCCAGCGGATCAGGCCTTGTGCTGGCTGCCATTTTGGAAAAAGTGACAGGGATGAAGTTTCTCGACTATGCAAATGCCAAGCTGTTCGACCCACTGAGGTCTGAAGGCGGAACATGGTCAGCAACAACCTCCGGTCTCATTTTTGCGTCCGGCGGCCTTTCCTTCAAAGCCCGCGAACTCACAAAAATAGGTCTGCTCTTCCTGAACGCCGGCCAGTGGGAAGGCAAGCAAATCATAACACCTGCATGGATCGCCTTGACGCAACAGACCCAAGTTACCTCAACCGGAAATTATCTGCCAAACTCCCTTTACAGCTACCAGTGGTGGACAACAAGTTTTTCTGTTAAAGGCGTGTCCCGCAAGTGCTTCTACGCATGCGGCTGGGGCGGACAATACATGTTCATAATCTCCGACCTCAACCTTATAATAGAATTAAACGCCGGCAACTACCTTGGAACCGACAGAGTTTCGCAGCTAGATCTGGTGACGGGGTATATTCTTAGGGCGATTTGAACCTGTTGGAACCTTAGAAATTCATTTGTTGTTATTTCTAAAAAATATCTATTTAATATTATGTTCAAGTACTGATTAATAATTGTAAGTCCTGCGGAACTGACTTATCTTTATGCAGTTATTTACAGATAATTAATCCACTCTAATGAAATATAGCAAACCATCTTTATCTATAGAAAGCCAGATACAGCTTATCGAAAGCCGAGGATTGTTCTTTGAAAACAAAACAAAAGCAATCCGACATCTGTCTAATATAAGTTACTATCGCCTGAGTGCATATATGATTCCTTTCAAGGAGAGGGATAGTACCGGAAAGGTTTTGGATAAATTTAAACATGGATCGAGATGGAATGATATTGTAAATCTTTATAGATTCGACCGGAAATTCAGGTTATTGATGTTCGATGCTATTGAGAGAATCGAAATTGGACTTCGAACTCAGTTAATATATCAGTTAAGTCAAAAATACGCTTCTCATTGGCATACAAATGAATCTATCTTCAAACCAATTACATATAGAGATAAAAAAACGGGGGCAACCATAAATAGAAATATCTATTCGGAGATAAATAAGCATATTCGAGAAGAATTGGAGAGTAATAAATCAACAGAGTTCATAAAACATTATGTAGGTAAATATAACGATCCTCCAACTCCTCCTTCATGGATGAGCGTAGAAATTATGTATTTCAATCAGCTGTCTCTAATTTGTAATGCTTTAAGAAACCCGAAAGATCTTTCAGATTTGGCTAATTTCTATTCTTTACCAAAAGACATATTCACATCTTGGTTACACACAATTAATTACATAAGGAATATTTGCGCACATCACTCCCGTTTATGGAATATCACCCTTCAAGTGCAACCTGCTAAATTGAATTTTTCAAAAACAAGAAAATGGATTTCGTCATCGGTCACTGCGCAAAGTTCCAAAATGTACTATACAATTTGTACGATATTATATTTTCTTCAGACTATTAATCCAAATACTAAGTTCAAATTGCATTTAAACAATCTTTTCAATGAATTTCCATCTGTCAATAAGGGATTTATGGAAATAAATTTTGATAATAATATTTGATATTATACATTTGCAGCAAGAAAAGACTATTCTAAATAAAAGATAATAAGCCTTCCAGGCGCGTTAGAAATAACAGCATACTTGGGGGGCGTTTTAATTTACTGCTTTCTGCAAGATGCAAATGCCACGATGAACTTCGCGCTGCTTGTTTCTAAGGTCACAAAATGTGACCTTAGAGATTCATCCGAAAATATTAGTAGTCGTTTCACTACTATTTTTTAGTGTATATTTTTGGTTAGTAGTAAAATGTTTTCTATTTTTGTCTTGTTGAATGAAAATCCGAGGTGAGCGATGAAGGTTGTTAAGGTGGCGGAAATATTGAGGAGATTGAGTGAAGAAGGGTGGTATCTGGTACACTACCGCGGAAGCCATAGACAATACAAACATCTTATAAGACCTGGAAAGGTAACAATCAATGGTAAACCGTCTGATGACATCACCGGTAATCTCCTGAAGTCAATTGAAAGTCAGACTGGATTGAGATTTTAATCTAATTTATTAATTGCTTACAATATGAAACAAATAGAAGTAAAAATTGGTAAAACTCCTGTTGGATATTCGGCTGCTATAGATATATTGCCTGGCTGGGTTGTGGCCGTTACCGGCAGCTTTGCAGATATCCGGAAAGAAATTGAAGACAGCATTGCCTTTTATATAGATTGCGCAAAGGCAGATGGCGAATCTTACCCTAAAGTTTTTAATGGCAAGTTCGAACTCGTCTACAAATTTGATGTCGAAAGTCTGCTTTACTGCTACGACAAAATAATCAGCAAAGCCGCTCTGTCCAGACTTACCGGCATTAATGAAAAACAGCTAAGCCGATATGGACTGGGCTTATCGAAGCCACGTCAAAAACAAGCGGACAAAATTGTTGAAGGGTTGCATATATTGGGAAAAGATCTGCTGGCGGTTGAGATTTGAACTGCCAGTTGTTTTTACATCTTAATCATATTCTGACTGTTACAACTATATTTTCTTAGACTTTTCTAGAAAAATTTATTCACAATCGCTTGATAGACAACAAAGTGTAATTTTATCTGGCAGTTGTGTTCCGCGCCATGCCCGACTGTGCCATGATGTGGCTTGACGTGGCAAGAAGTGGTATAATGTGGAAAGATGTGCCATAATGTGCCCTGCCCTGCAACTTTTACACAGATTTTCTTGTCTAACTATCAACAAGAAAACAACTGACATGAAAAACAGATTACTACTTTGCGCTGTTGCGATATTCGTCGGCAGTGCGTCTTTGGTTTACCCTACGGCCAACCTTATGGCCTGCTCCACCTTCAAGCTGCAGAAGGGTAACGAGCTTATATACGGACACAACCTCAACGAGGGGGACATGGGTGTGCCGGGGATGATTTTCATTAACAAGCGGGGCGTTTTTAAGAATGGGCGCACATTCAGCGAGCTGATTAACAAAGACGGCAAAAACCCGTCGGAATACAGCTGGATATCTCGCTATGGGTCGGTTTCGTTCAACAATCTGGGGCGCGACCTGCCGGACGGGGGCATGAATGAGGCGGGGCTGTATATCTGGGAGATGAACGAGGAGGCCGATTACCCGCAAAACGACAGTCTGCCCAGGCTGATGCACGCAAATTGGATGCAGTTTGTGCTGGACAACTGCCTGACACTGGACGAGGCAATCAGCAGTGCGTCGGCATTCCAGATTGACGGATGGACCTGGCACTACTTCATAAGCGATGCGTCGGGAGATTGCGCCTCACTGGCGTTTATTGGCGGCAAGGTGAAGGTCAACCGCGGGAGGGAGATACCTGTGGCCGGGCTTTTCAACACACCATACGACCGCGAAATGGAAGTCCTGAGATACTACAAGGGATTTGGCGGCCTATACGACATAGAAATGAACAACCCCAACGTCCCACGCTTTGTGAAGACAGCCGCCATGCTGCGCGATTTTGACCCCTCCCGCAACATCGACCCCTCCCGCGGCGCAGTGGACTATGGCTTCGAGATGCTGAAGAACATTACAGTGTACGACGAGCCGGAGTGGTCCATAATTATTGACGCAAAACGTAGGAACGTGTATTATAAAACCAGACTCAACCCCGCAATCAAAAGCTTCTCGATGGATGCGCTCGATTTTTCCAACAACAGCGCTACCTTGATTCAGGACATGGACACCCCAAAAGGGGGCGACGTTCTGGACATGTTCCAGCCATATTCTACACAGGCGATCAAAAGCTTTCTTGCAACAAAACTGATTCCGCTGTTACCCAAAGAGATGATTACATCCGGAGGCTTAACCCCCGATGAGTTTGCCGAGAGGTTCGCCTGCATTACCGACAAAGCAGAATTACCTGCAAACCAATATTTTGCCGGAGTGTGGAAAACCAAGCCAGCCGCCACCAAAGATGACCTTGAGATTGAAATCCGCCTGCGGACAAACAAAAATGCAGTATCTGGCGAAATTGTATTTAACAAAGGAGAGTCCGCCTACCCTATCACACACATCGGCCTGCTGGGCAACCGCCTTACCTTCACCTACAAGAACAAGCGAGGCTACCTGCTGGATGTGCAGGCAACAATCAACAACAATCAACTCACTGCCCACCTACAGACGACAGAGGAGGATGCAGGGACGTTTGTGCTATATAAGTAGGTCTGGGTTTCTCTGAGAATTCTTAGCGCGATAAACCATAGTGTATCATATCTTTATTATCGAGATAATAATTTCTCTGACAAAAAACAACCCCTGTAACATTCGCAATATTATTAAGGTAGTCGATTAAAAATTTAATCGACTACCAATTACACTATTCTTTCTCTCGCTGAGAAAGTGCAGATCCGGCAACAGTCTTAGAATCTTTACTATATCTATTATCTCTTAAAATTTTTGAAGCCTTTTGGGCAACTTTTGAACTTGTTTTTTTTTGTCATAATCTGGAAATTTATGCGGCGTCCCACAATCTATTAATTTCATTACAATATATGTTAAGTTTCTCCTTAAAGGAGTCCGATTCGTTTTGAGCTGAAAAAATTCTACCGCTCATAACATCAACACATATACAGTGATTGTTTGAAACACTAGTGCCATCTTCTTTAATATTATCTAGAAATTCTTTAAGTACTGTTGCGCCAAATATGCCTTCTTCAAGGCTTAGTTCATTTTTGCAAATATAGAATTTTACAGCTCCAATATATTTTACACCCTTTTCCATAAATTCAAGTATTAAATCTGGAGAGATTATTATATCAACACCTGAAAACAGAAGATGCTTCTCTTTGGTACGGTTAAAATAACATTTAATAATTGAATCCGGGAAATGAATAGACATAAGGCTTCTCAGAGCTAAAATAGAATTTTTAACATCTCGGGTTGCCCATTCAGTTCTTGGAGTTCGTCTTTGCAAGTTTTCAATTGCATTTTGAATAACAGTAGCATCATGTTTAATGAAAAAGTTTGTACACGCTGCTCTCGCTGTGCGATAGGGTGCGACTTGAACAGTTCTGGGTTTCTTCTGTTGTCGAATTATTGAAAGTTTTTTTCTTTCAGATGCCACAGAAAATTTAATTAATTGGTTTAATGATAAATTTTTTGTCATTAATTTGAAATTTTAAAAGTTTAAGTGTGGCATTAAAAGAAATCTTGTATTTCCGAAGAAGAATAATTACCTTTGCTACCACGTTTGAAAAAAGGATATTGTTGTATCCCGAAAGTTTGCTTAGATAGACGAAGTTATTTTTTAGCACATATTGACACCTCCTTATATTTAATTGATTTATTAGTTATTAAATCAATTATTGTGCCTGTTATGGATTTATAAAAAACATGACAGTTTGTCATATTTTTTTTATTGCAATACATGACCATTACCTCGTAATTCACTGTTGAGTGTCGTCAAAAATTTCTCAATACGGCTTGTCCCACTAAATTTAATTTGGGACTAAAGATTTCTTCAATTAAATCTTAATTTTTATTAAACTTCTGATAGTCTGGTATTATATCTATCTCTTAGTTTGTTTTATAAATAGCCTATAATCTAGTGAGGAATGCTATACTTAGGTTCCTGCCGTATACCAATCAGGCGATGAAAAGCTTTCTTGCAACAAAACTGATTCCGCTATTTCCCAAAGATATGTTCACATCTGGAGGCTTCACCATAGAAGAGTTTACCGACAGGTAAGCCTACAATGTTGACAAAGCCGAAATGCTTGTATATCTATATTTTGCTAGCGTATGGAAAACCAAGCCCGCCTCACCGAAGATGACCTGGATTTTGAAATCGGCCTGCTGGGCAACCGCCTCACCTTCATCTACAAGAACAAGCGAGGCTACCTGCTTGATGAACAGACAACAATCAGCAAAAACCAACTCACTGCCCACCTACAGACGACAGAGGACGATGCAGAGACGTTTGTGCTGTATAAATAGGGTGACCTACTCCCATTTTTCCGAGAGTTCAAGAGTGGAAAATTCGGGGTTTTGGCGAAAATATCCTAACCATTCTTCTTTTAAGAATTGCCTCAAAACTGCTTGTGTCGTACTATCATTTTTCACAAGCGAAAACTCAAAGTAAAACTTGTCAAGAAAGCGTAACTAATATGGGTACATTTTTATATCTTTGATGTATTAGAGAATGAAATTTAATCTAAAATCCAATTATTATGTCCAAATCAGAACAAAAATTTAAAATCATGATTGATCAGAAATCTTTTGAGATTGAAGAACAATTCATTACAGGCTCGCAAATTAAAACGAAAGTTAGTGTCCCTGCAAATTATGGCGTATGGCTTAAAGTAAATGGCCCTGATCCTGATAAGGAAATCGCGGATATTGAACAAGTCGATCTAGCACAACCCGGAAGAGAACATTTTTTTACAGGCGCAAAAACAACTACTGAAGGATAATGTTTCTACCAGAATTCGACAGAGATTATTTACTTGAGAAGGGCTATCAATTTGAAGAAAAGATTGATGCTAATAGAAATGGTCTGATTTTAAGAAACTGGATATTGCCAGATGGTAAGTTTAACTTACAAACGTCTGATTTATTAATTCTGATTCCCAATGGCTATCCTGAAGTTCGGCCAGATATGTGGTATTTCAATCCGGCTATATTATTAGCTCCGGCACATAGACCCGCCCGACAAACACAAGCAAATATTACATTTGAAGGAAAAGAGTGGCAACGTTGGTCAAGACATTATCCTGCAAATGAATGGAGGAGTGGTGTTGATGGCATACATACCTACTTAAAAAAAGTACAAACAGCGTTGGAGGCAGCCTCATGAAACATACAATCACCATACAAGAACAACATTATCTGGAACTCAAGAATCATTTGATTCAGGAAGATGGCAGAGAAAGGGTTGCTTTTATTATTTGTGGTCGTTCATTGGTTAATAATAATGAAGATAGACTGCTGACAAAAGAAGTTCATATTTTATCTGAAAATAATCTTATTTCATCTGAACTATATCAGGTGAGTTGGAATAATATTCATTTCATAAAGGTTTTAGCAAAAGCGGAATCTAAAAGTTTTGCTGTAGTATTAATACACAATCATCCTGAAGGAATTAACCATTTCTCATCAGTTGATTATGAAGGTGAGTATCATCTTTTCAAATTAGCATTTAACAGAAATGGTGGCAAAGGCTCCCATGCCAGTCTTATTATGATGCCTGACGGCTCATTGATAGGGAGGGTTTGGAAGTCTGATTTATCGAATGAGCCGATCTCAAAAATTAGAATAATTGGAGAATCATTTAAATTTAATTATCCTGATAGAACTTCGAATTTTAAATCACCTGAGGCATTTAATAGACAACAATTAGCATTTGGAAACTCATTAGTTCAGGATTTATCTAAATTGAAAATAACAATAGTTGGAGTTGGCGCAACAGGTTCTGCAACTGCTCTGCTATTGACGCGTTTAGGAGTCGGTGAATTATGCTTAATTGATAAAGACACAATTGAAGAATCGAATCTAAACAGGCTACACGGTTCCATGTTGAAAGATGTTGGTAAATACAAGGTAGATGTACTGCAAAAATATATTAAGAAAATTGGATTAGGGACTAAGGTCTCTGTAGAAAAAAGATGGGTATCTGATAAAAAGTGTATAGATCACCTAAAAACAAGTGATCTGATTTTTGGCTGTACTGACGATCATGCCGGCAGAATATTATTGAATCGTTTTGCATATTTTTACTTGACACCTGTAATTGATATGGGACTTATAATTTCTGTGAAAAAGGATTCTCATGAATTAGAGAATTTACAGGGACGTATTTCTTACCTTTTCCCTGGAAGTGATTGCCTTGTAACAAAAGGTAATATTAATATGGATATTGCCTATGCTGAAAACCTAAAAAGGAACGAACCCGAAAATTACAAAAAACTAAAAGAAGAAGCTTATGTAATTGGTGAAGGGAATCCTGCTCCTGCAGTTGTTACTTTTACAACCCAGATCGCAACGATGGCTGTTAATGAATTACTAAACAGAATACAGGGCTATAATGTACAAGCTTTAACTGCTCCGCACAAAATCTTTTTCTTTCATAGGGGAATGGAAATTCATCCGGAAAATATTTCAAATAATGAATGCCGTATTTGTGGTATGAACAATTATTGGGGCAGAGGTGATATGCAACCCTTTTTAGACATGGTTTTATAAATGAAAAAGTTGAATTTTTTCAATAAAATAATTCGAGATATGCTTTGGACATTCAAATATTTTCAATATAAAGTTGAGGTTATTCCTGACAATCCAGATCCGAAAAATTTAAAAAAAGACATTGTATATGTTGTTGGTGAAAAAAGATATGTGAAATGGGCATATATAAAATGTCCTTGTGGTTGTAATGATTCGATAATGTTGTCCTTAAACAAAAATATCTTTCCTTCCTGGTCAATTAAACAGGATAAACGGGGGAGGGTAACTATTTCACCTTCAATAAATAAATTGGATGGTTGTAAAAGTCACTTTCTAATAAAAAAAGGCAGATTGATTTGGGCTCAAACTGCTGAAAGTTCACCATATTTGTAGTATAATAATGACTGCTCTATTTCTTTTTTATATTTTTCAAAATAACACCAATTAGTTAGCTTTTCATAAACTGCTTTAATATCAATTATTCCTTTATCATTTAATTTTTCAAAATTTATAATTGAAATAATCTCAGTTTGATGAGATGACCTAAACCAATCTATTAATTCAATATAATCTTGTGTTGGGTTTTCGGATAAGATTAATGAAATAAACTCTTTTTCTTTATTTTTGATGCCTACTTTTGCATAATAGTTATAGCCATCAAGTCTAGTATTTTTGGAATTTATTTTTTCAAGTACTGGTAATGATGAAAAAAAATCATCACTGTATTCGCTTTCTATGCTTGCGAGTTTATTAGATAGGGTTTCTGATTTATCTAAATCAATTTTTTGCTCTCTTAAGATTCGTGAAATTTTAAAAAGCTGTTCATCAGTAAAATCTACGTTTGGTGTAAGTGCAATATAATTAATCGCTTTACTCTGAAACTCTTTTTTTTCCGAAATCAAATTTATCAATGCTTGATCAATAGCTTCCTGTTTATTTTTATTTAAGTAATCTATAAATTTACTATCAAATTCCTTTTTGATTTGATCAAACATTCCATTCTTTTCAGAATCAATATTTTGTATCGATTTATGTACTTTTTGTTCTAAATCAATCTGTTTTTCTCTTAAGTCTATTTTCAATTCATATATATTTTTAAGCTCGGTTGTAATATTTTCGTGATCTATTCTTATTTCTTCCTTCATTGGTTTAATTGCTAATTGCTGAAATATAATCGGGATACCCACTGTCAACAAAATAATAACGATAGAGATTACAGTATACAATACAGCAAAAGAATCAATCATTGAATCTAATTTATCAATTGTAGATTCAGCAGATGTAAGCGATTCCCGAAGCCTGGAGTCATCAATGCTTTTTTTTGTTGAATCGAGTGATTGTACTAAAAGATTAATTTTACTTCCAAAAACAGAATCTGATAAAGTCAATTTATTCTCAAGAAAATGTATTTGGTTTTTAAGTTTGACAATACTGTCAATTAATTCCTTTTTTATTTGATTGTTTTCATTAGTTTTCTTCGATTGGGGATAGCAATAAATGAATGAAAAAGAAAATACAAGCAAAAACAATAAAGTTTTTTTCATAATAAAATAATTAGTAATTCAAAAGTAATTAAATTAATTTGGCTTTCATGATAATTATATCTTAGTAAATTCCCTCAAAGACATAATCTGGGTACGTGTTTTTTGCCGGATTCATGCCATTCAAGGTTTATATTTCTCGGAAGTGTTGGCGTTTTCCAGATTTTTGTCAATTCCGGACAAAAAGAGCATAATCCACAAAAAACCCGATAGCTAAAGTGTCTCTTGATGTTATTGTTGCCCTGTATGCTAGGAATGCAAAGTTAAAGGCGGTGGATGGAGAGAAGTGGAAGAAGAAGGTTTGATGTTCTAAAAAAATCACTTTATCGACTGTTATTTAATGATATGCACTACCTTTATATAAAATTTATAAGTATCTTTATAGTCGTTTGTTATCCATTGATTCAATTGTTTTTAACTCTTTTTTGTTATAAGAAAACCTTTAAATATAATCCATATCGCTCTAAATTAATTATTTAATATTAATGTCAAACCAAAATCCTGAACAAATAGCAAGAGATCATATAGACAAGCAATTAACTGCTTGTGGCTGGATAATTCAGGGAATTAAACAGGTTAATCTTCATGCCGGTATTGGGGTTGCAGTTAAAGAATATTTAACTGATGTCGGACCTGCAGACTATGTCCTATTTGTAGATGGTAAACCTTGTGGGGTTATTGAAGCCAAACGGAAGGAGGAAGGGCACCGGATTAGTATTCACGAAGATCAATCTGAAGGATATGCGATGGCGAAACTCAAACATCTGAAAAATGAACCTTTGCCTTTTGTGTATATCAGTACCGGCGAAATTACTCAGCTTACAGACTTTACTGATTCCAAACCCAGGGGTAGAGAAGTGTTTTGTTTTCATCGTCCGGATACTTTGAGAGATTGGCTCAAAAAAGACAAGTCGCTTAGAACAAGATTACACGACTTGCCTGTCTTGCAAACTGCCGGGCTTCGTGAATGCCAAATCATTGCTATCAACAAACTGGAAGATTCATTTAAAGAAAACCGCCCCAGGGCCTTGATACAAATGGCTACCGGTTCTGGAAAAACCTTTACTGCCATTACCTTCATATATCGTTTACTTAAATTTGCTAAGGCAAAACGAGTTTTATTTTTGGTGGACACAAAAAATCTGGGAGAACAGGCCGAGCAAGAATTTATGTCCTTCGTGCCAAATGACGACAACCGCAAGTTTACCGAACTATACAGCGTTCAGCGCTTAAAATCGAATTACATAGCTACAGACAGCCAGGTGTCTATCAGCACCATTCAACGGTTGTACTCTATTTTGAAAGGAACAGAATTAGAAGAGAGTGAGGAAGTAGTAAATCCTAACGAAATAAAATACCAACCCAAGGAAATTCCTCCAGTCGAATACGACCCGAAAATGCCCGTTGAGTTTTTCGACTTTATTGTAATTGATGAGTGCCACCGTAGTATTTACAATCTTTGGAAACAAGTTTTAGAATATTATGATGCTTTTGAAATCGGCTTAACCGCCACACCCGACAAACGAACAATCGGCTATTTCAACCAAAACATGGTGAGTGAATATTCACACGAAATGGCTGTGGCCGATGGTGTAAATGTTGGTTTTGATGTGTTTATTATTGATACCAAGGTAACACAGCAAGGTGCTACGCTCTGGAAAGGTGAATATATTGAGCATCGTGAGCGTTTGAGTCGGAAGAAAAGAATGGAATTGCAGGATGAAGATGAAAATTATTCGTCAAAACAATTAGATAATGATGTGGTTAATCCAAATCAAATTAGAACTATCATCAGAACTTTCAAGGAAAATTTACCCGTCATATTCAATGACAGATTTGACAAAAACGGAAATTTTGAAGTGCCTAAAACATTGATTTTTGCCAAAACCGATAGCCACGCTGACGACATAATCAAAATTGTTAGAGAAGAATTTGCAGAAGAAAACCGTTTTTGCAAAAAGATAACTTATAATTCCGAGAAAGACCGGAGGGATGCTGATGACCACATCATTGAAAAGGGAGAAGACCCAAAAAACACTCTGGCTCAGTTTCGCAACAGTTATCACCCGCGTATTGCAGTAACGGTGGACATGATTGCCACTGGAACGGATGTCAAGCCCTTGGAATGTCTTGTCTTCATGCGTGATGTAAAAAGCCGAAACTATTTTGAGCAGATGAAAGGGCGCGGTACTAGAACTATTACATTGGACAATTTGAAAAAAGTAACACCTACCGCTCAATTTACCAAAGACCATTTTGTGATTATTGACGCTATAGGCGTAACCAAAAGTTTGAAAACCGACAGTCGTCCATTAGAGAAAAAACCGGGTGTACCGTTGAAAGATTTGCTGCAAGCAGTGGCAGTGGGAGCAAGAGATGAAGAGTTATTTACTTCATTAGCCAACCGACTAACTCGATTAGATAAACAAATTACAGAAAAAGAAAAAAAGCAATTCACAGAAAAGGCAAATGGTAAAAGTGTTTCTCAGGTTGTGAGAGAATTGCTGAATGCTTTTAACCCTGATGTCCTGGAAGAAATCGAAACCAAGGTAAAAACTGAAAAAGCGGGCGCACCCCTTGTCGATATTAAAGCGGCCATTAAAGAAGAAACTGAAAAACTTCAGAACGAGGCAGCCAAAGTCTTTACCGGCGAACTTAACGAATATATTGAAAATGTCCGCAGGGCGCATGAACAACGCATAGACCTGACCAACCCCGATGAAGTTACAAATATTGGTTGGGACAAAGGCAACAAAAACAACGCAAACGAACTTGTGAAGGATTTCGCCGAATGGATGGAACAAAACAAAGATGAACTTCTGGCTTTGCAGATTTTTTACAACCAACCGTTCCGCAGACGCGAGCTCACCTACACGATGATAAAAGAAGTTCTCGAAAAACTTCAAAATGACAAACCCTCACTTGCCCCAATGCATGTGTGGCGAGCTTACGAAGCTTTGGAGCAATGCAATGGCTCGCCCCGCAACGAACTCACAGCTATTGTTTCTCTGATTCGCAAAGTAAGTGGTCTGGACACCACTCTCACCGCGTACGACAAAACAGTGGACAAAAACTTTCAGAATTGGGTATTTAAAAAACAAGCCGGAACCACCAAGTTTAACGAAGAACAAATGCAGTGGCTGCGCATGATAAAGGATTATGTGGTAAATAGCTTCCATATTGAAAAGGATGATTTTGATTTAAACCCCTTCAACGCACAAGGAGGTTTGGGCAAAATGTGGCAACTGTTTGGAGAGCAGACAGAGGAGATTATTAATGAACTTAATGAAGTTTTAGCAGCTTAATTATATGATACGATTATGAAAAGTATTTTGGAAGAGCCAGAGGTAAAATGGGGTGGTACTTGGACTGAAATAAAACTAGATGCTTTTGCTAAATATGTTTCTGCATATTTGAACATTATGAGAAAGAATACTTACTGGAAAACCATATATTTTGATGGTTTTGCTGGTAGTGGAGAAAGAAAAACAAGAGATGTTTCGCCTCTTTACCAGCAGTTAATGATAACCGAACAAGAAGAGAAATTATATAAGGGTGCTGCAGAAAGAGTTTTGACACTTCCAAATAATCTTTCATTTGACTATCATTATTTTATTGATGCAAAAGAAGACTCACTAAAAAAATTAGAAAATAAACTTTCTGAACTCCAGAAAACTAAAAAATATCCTTTTAAATTTTGTCCAGGAGATAGTAATCAATGGCTATTAAAATTAGCCCAAGCCATGAAAGAAAACAAAAATAGTTATGCATCATTGGTTCTACTCGACCCTTTTGGAATGCAAATTAACTGGGAATCTATTGAATCCCTACGAGATACTAGAACTGACATATGGATACTTGTACCGACAGGTGTAATTGTAAACAGATTATTGGATAAAAGTTGTAATCTTACTCACTCACACAAACTTCAGTCTTTTTTTGGACTAAGTGAAGATGAAATAAAACAGGCTTTTTACTATAAAGAATCTCATTTAACATTATTTGGTGAACAAGAAGCTACATTAAAAGTGACGAAGCCAATTGAGAAAATTGCAAAACTATATGCACAAAGATTAAAAACTATTTGGACTTATGTTACAGAAGAACCTTTACGCTTAGAAAACTCAAAAGGTGTTCCAATTTTTCATTTCGTTTTTGCTTCTAATAACCAAAGTGCGTTAAAAATTGCGAAACAAATTATTAAAAGTGTTTAATTATGGCTAGTACAAAAATTGAGTGGACAGAAAGCACCTGGAACCCCATTACAGGTTGCACCAAAATATCTTCGGGTTGTAAATTTTGTTATGCCGAAGTAATGGCTCTGCGACTTAAGGCCATGGGACAAGAAAAGTATAAGAATGGCTTTGAACTTACCTTACATCCAGATGTAATAAATGAGCCTTATACATGGAAAAAAGGGAAAATGATTTTCGTAAATTCCATGAGTGATCTGTTTCACGAAAAATTACCGATTGAATACATCCAGCAGATTTTTAAAGTAATAAAAGAAAACCCGCACCATGTATTTCAGGTTTTAACAAAGCGTGCTGATATATTAAGATACTACGACAGCGAAGGGTGGTTGGAATGGCCACACAATCTCTGGATGGGCGTTACTGTTGAAAATAAAGATGTAATGGGCCGTATCGAGAATTTAAGAAATACAGGAGCAAGAGTTAAATTTTTATCCTGTGAGCCGCTTTTAAGTTCGTTGCCGGATATGAATTTACAAGGCATTGATTGGGTAATTGTTGGAGGGGAAAGTGGTAGAACTCCACGACCAATGAAAGAAGAATGGGTGCTTGGCATAAAAGAACAATGCCAAAATGCAAATGTCGCCTTTTATTTTAAGCAGTGGGGCGGAACAAATAAAAAGAAAGCAGGAAAAATGCTTGAGGGGAAAGTATATAATGAAATGCCAGTAATTATTGAAAGTATTTGAATGATAAAAAACATTAACATTCCAAAGCATTGGCAAGTAAAGATTTTGGGAGAAGTCTGCGAAATTAAAAGTGGAAAGAATCAGTCAAAAGTCATAAATCCCAATGGAAAATATCCAATTTATGGAAGTAGTGGAATTTTTGGTTACGCTGATGAATATATATGCTCTGAAGGAACCACTATAATTGGTAGAAAGGGTACAATAAATAGTCCAATATATGTAAAAACAAAGTTTTGGAATGTTGATACAGCTTTTGGATTGTGTTCCAAAGAGGGTCTTAATGGTAAATTCTTATATTATTTCTGTAGAGGTTTTAATTTTCATAAACTGGATAAAAGTACGACAATTCCAAGTTTATCAAAGAGAGATTTACTTTCTATTGATATTCCTATTCCACCACTCAATGAACAACTGGCAATAGTATCCAGAATTGAAGAACTTCTAAGCGATTTAGAAAATGGGAAACAACAACTGCAAACAGCTCAACAGCAGTTAGAAATCTATCGCCAGAGTTTGTTAAAGTGGGCTTTCGAAGGAAAACTCACAAATAAAAATATTAAAGATGGTGAATTGCCGAAAGGTTGGAAATTGAGGAAAATTTCAGAATTATCCAATGTTGTTAGAGGTGGCTCCCCAAGGCCAGCAGGAGACCCAAAGTTTTATGATGGCAAGATTCCTTTTCTTAAAGTGAGAGATATAACAAAAAATAGCAATGCTTTCATAACAACTTTTGAATATACAATCAAGGAAGCAGGATTGTATAAGACAAGGCAAATCAGACCAAATACTTTATTGCTTTCAAATAGTGGTGCAACATTAGGAGTTCCTAAAATCTGTATGATTGATGCAACAATGAATGACGGTATTGCGGCTTTCTTAGATTTAGATGAAAGAAGTAATCTGTATTTGTATTATTTCTGGCTGAGCAAAACAAGAGAACTTAGAAATATTAACATGGGTGCTGCACAACCAAACTTGAATACAGATATTATTAAGAATTATTTTGTGCCTTATTGTTCATTTGATGAACAAAAACTCATCGTTGACGAATTAGAAAGCAAACTCACCGTCTGTGACAAAATTGAAGAAACAATAAGTCAAAGTTTGCAACAAGCAGAAACACTAAAACAAAGCATCTTAAAGAAGGCTTTTGAAGGGAAACTAACTAAACAATAGTGATATGAGAGCCCAAATAAATGTAAAATCAAAAAATATATATGGATCTAAGTAATATTTATTCTTTACGAAAGAATTTTACAATTGTCGCTCTCACAGGTCGCACCGGCTCTGGGTGTACTGAATTCGCAGAGAGTTTATCCAAAGGATTTGTAGATAATATTGATATCTATCCAAAACCTGTTAGTTTTGGTTATGATCATAATGTATACAGAAAATATAGGATAATTTATAATTACGCATATAAAAACTTTCAACCATTTGAAATTATTAATTATAGAGATATTCTATATGCATTTATTCTAAAAAGTGGTTACAGGAGATTTATCTCTTTTTTAGACTCTATTTCCTTAAAAGAAGAGTTTAAAAAATCAAATTTCAAAGTGAAAACAAATTTTAGAAACGAAATTGAAAAGTTAAGTAAGTTGGAGGAACGTTTTGATATCTTAACAGCAGAAGCAGAAGATGTTATAACAGACAAGACCAAAAGTAATGACGATTTAGAAAAATTGTATATATTTATTAAATCACCTAATTTCAAAAAGACTTGTATAGAACTGAGTGATATTCTTCAATCTGAATCTATTATTAAAAGGAACAAAACTCTTCAAATAATTTCTAATAATTTGAGAAAATCTGGAGATCCTTATAACGAGACTGCTATAGATTCCAATAGCATTTTCATTATTGCTGAAGTTATCAATGATTTAATTAAATCAATCAGAAAAAGAAATGTGGAAAAAGACACAAAAATTGTGATTGACACTCTCAGAAATCCATTAGAAATAATGTTCTTTCGGCAGCGGTTTTCTGCATTTTACACTTTTGCAATACACCGCACTGATGATAGTAGAGAAAGGGAAATAAACCTGAGATTCAAAGGTAAAGAGAAAAAAGATATAGCTATATTATTGGACGAAGAACATTCTGGAGCTAAATCTGCAGAGTTTTATAAACAAAACGTGTCTCAATGCATTCAAAATGCTGATATACATATAGCCTTTATTACTAAAGCTGATGCCAAGGACATGAATACAAAAAGAATTCAAAAAAAAGAAATCGTAACTCCATATTATTCATGGGGAATGCAATTATTGAAATACGTAACGCTTATTGATCATCCTGGTATTATTACACCATCAGCAGAAGAGAGATGTATGCAACTTGCATATACTGCAAAATATAATTCAGGTTGTATTTCAAGGCAAGTAGGAGCTGCTATTACAGATGAATTCTACTCAATGAAGGCCATAGGGTGGAATCACACACCAGAGGGACAAGTTCCCTGTAGCCTTAGGAACGCAGAAGATCTAATTTATATGAAAAATGATAAAGCGGCCTTTACACCATTTGAAAGGAAGGAGAAAAAATTTAGAGAAGCTCTGAACTACAACTACCAAAATTGTATAAATCAATCAAGAGAATTATTAAAGGGACGAAATGTAAGCTACTGCTTTAAATCATTAATAAATTCATATTCTGACGGAAAAAACCAAGTACATACTCGGTCTTTACATGCTGAAGAAAGTGCATTCTTACAAATCTCAAAATTTGGTGGCATTGGTATAAAGAATGGAAAATTATTTACAACGGCAAGTCCTTGCGAATTATGTTCAAAAAAAGCTTATCAACTTGGTATTAAAGTTATATACTATATTGATCCATATCCTGGTATATCAAAAAGTCACATTTTGGAGGCAGGGAGAAAAGAAAGAAATCCAAAAATCAGACTTTTCGAAGGTGCTATTGGGAACGCCTATCACTGGTTATATGAACCAATTATGACATACAAAGACGAATTATCATTGATTTTCGATTTTGAGATTAAGGACTTAACAAAACAATATCAAGAAAAGAACAATATTCTAAATATTGAAAATCAAATGTTAGAATCAAAAGTTAAAAAATTAGAATTAAAAATAAAGAAGTTCGAATCAACCAATAAAAAAGATCCGATGAAATTCAAAAATAAAATATGAGCAACAACACATCTTCAATAGTTTCCAAAGTCTGGTCTTTCTGTAATCCCCTTCGCGATGTCGGTGTGGGTTATGGCGATTATCTGGAACAACTTACTTACCTGCTGTTTCTGAAAATGGCTGATGAATACAGCAAGCCTCCCTATAACCGACAACTGAATATCCCAAAGGATTTCAATTGGGAGAGCCTTACAAACAAGAAAGGGGCCGAATTGGAATTGCATTATGCTAAGTTGCTTCGGGAGTTAAGCATACAAAAAGGTATTTTGGGACAGATATTCACCAAGAGCCAAAATAAAATTCAGGATCCGGCAATGTTGGCCAGGGTAATTGATATGATTGATAGCGAAAACTGGTTGGTGATGGGGGCAGATGTCAAAGGCGATATTTACGAAGGATTGCTGGAGAAAAATGCAGAAGACGTAAAAAGCGGTGCTGGACAATATTTTACACCAAGGGCTTTGATTCGTGCTATGGTAGAATGTGTCCAGCCCCAACCAATGAAAACCATTGCCGATCCTGCTTGTGGCACAGGTGGTTTCTTTCTGGCTGCCTATGATTATTTGGTAAAAGAACACAAGTTGGACAAAGATCAAAACACCTTTTTGAAACATTCCACCTTTTTCGGGAATGAAATTGTGGCTGGAACAAGGCGTTTGGCTTTGATGAATTTGTTTTTGCACAACATTGGCGATATAGATAGCGATAACTTTATTTCTCCTGCCGATGCATTGATCGCAGCTTCTCCAAAGACATACGATTATGTTCTGGCAAATCCTCCATTCGGTAAAAAGAGCAGTCAAATCTTTACAAATGAAGAAGGAGAATTGGAAAAGGATGAACTGACCTATAATCGTCAGGACTTTTGGGCAACTACCAGCAATAAGCAATTAAATTTTGTTCAGCATATTCGCTCTATGCTTAAAACGACTGGAATTGCTGCTGTTGTTGTCCCAGATAATGTATTGTTTGAAGGCGGAGCAGGGGAAGCGGTCCGCAAAAAGCTTATGGAAACTACCGATCTGCATACTATTCTCCGTTTACCTACAGGAATATTTTATGCTAATGGGGTAAAGGCTAATGTGATTTTCTTCGACAACAAACCTGCAAGCAAAGACCCTTGGACAAAGGAAATCTGGGTATATGATTACCGGACAAACATTCATCATACATTAAAGAAAAATCCTTTAAAAACAGATGATCTCAAAGATTTTATTGTTTGTTTCAACCCAACTAACCGGCACAAACGCAATGAAACCTTTAATGCAGAAACCAACCCAGAAGGCCGTTGGAGAATGTTTCCCTACGAAGAAATAATCTCCCGCGACAAAACCAGTTTAGATATCACATGGCTCAAAGACAAATCACTTGCAGACCTCGATAATCTTCCCGACCCCGATGTTATTGCAGAGGATATCATTGAAAATTTAGAGGCAGGTTTAGAGAGCTTTAGAGAAATAATGAGAACATTGAATACCAAATAGTCAATGTCTGATAATTGCGTTTAAATATTACCTGATAGTGTAATTACCACGCAGTTATTTTTGTTTACAAAGCAAGCCTCGACAGTTATTCGTCCCCTTGATTCTGATACAGTCCGCTTTTGAGATTGAGCCGATGGGCTTCGTCTACAATGAGTGCGTCAAATGTGTTTTTGTCGCAGTCCCAGTAGCTTCCGGTTCCGCCGAACATATTGTCGATGTTGGTGCGCTTGAATTTGCCTGTCAGTTTGGTTATGTACACTGCTCTGGGGGCCGCGTTTTTGGAGACGTACTTGGCAACCAGTCCTCTCTTTGTCAGTTCTGTCAGCAGGTTTATTGCAACAACGCTCTTGCCTGTCCCCGGCCCTCCTTCCACTATCAGAACCTGCTTCTTTTCATTTGTCGCTCTTTGGGCCATCAGCAGTGCCGTTTCATAAACTTCTTTCTGATCGTCAATCATTATGAATTCCCTATTGCCGGCGATCATTGAGGCGACGCTGTCGGCCAGCTGCTTGGATGGTCTCAGCCTGCCGTTCTCGATTTTGTACATTATGTCCCTGTCGTCGCCGTATTTCACATACTTCTTTATGAAGTTCCTCAGCTTTACTGCGTCGGGCCTTAAAAAAACAGGGGCTTTGTTTATATGGAAATCATAAAAGGTGTTTGTGATGACATCGTCCGGGGTGTAGTTGTGGAGGTATGCGCATGGTATCAGGCTGATGTTCTCGTCCTGCACTGTGCGGTTGTAGCTCTCTATGAGTGCGGCATAGGACCACGCCTGATAAGATGGGTGGACGGTGTCGGTGGCTCCGTGCTGGAAGTGGGTTCTCACCATCGCCTCTTTTTCTGTCAGCTGTGCTTTTGACCACTGCTTTAGCTCGACGATTATGACTTGCTGATTGTGCTCTTCGTTCAGTCCGGTTATGACAAAATCGATCCGCTTTGAGGTGAGCGGTATCTGAAATTCGATGGATATTCCTGCGTCTGTTGCTATTTCCGGGTCGGACAGTACATTGCTCATGTGCATCATCGAATTGGTCCATGAGAGCACCTCATTCTGCGATGTGCTTCTGCCCAGATGTCTGATAAATGCGGCTTTGATTTTGGTGTCGATCTCGTTGTTGAGGACGTCGCTCAGGAAGCCGTCTTTTGTAGACTGATATACAATCATAGTCTTTTGAATTTACAGCTCGTTGTATTTCTTGGCGGTGCCCTTGGCCTTGTCGGCCGGGTATTTTTCGCCGTTCCTTTTAATCTTTTCGCGGACAATCTCGAAAATGTCCAGATTGTGCTTTTCGGCCAGGAGGAATGCATATGCCAGGATGTCGGCAAGTTCTTCCTTTAATCGCTCTTTATCAACTGCTTCAACCTCCGAATCCTTCTTCCACAGAAAGAGCTCGTTGAGTTCTCCCGCTTCCAGAAAAAGTGCCAGAGCAAGGTTTTTTGAATCGTGAAACTGAGCCCAGTCTCTCTCATTTCTGAACTCGATCAGTTTTTTGACAATTTCTTGGTATTCAGTCATAGCAAAGTATCGTTAATTCTTGAGTAACAAAGTTACCCAAAAAACTTAATGTCGTCGAACTATCAATAAATTTTCTAGAATTAGATATATCAAATGTTTGCATGCTCTTTTTAGACTGTAATTAAATACTTTTATCAAACATTAAATATTTATTAGATGTTGGTTAAGTGTTGATAAGATTTGATGTTTATTTGTTTTATTCTTATAAATAGTGTTTACTTTTGCAATATTGAGAATTTTATTTGGCTTAATATTAATATGTTAAAGAATACGATTCTCTTATAAGTGAATTATTTTTTTGAAATTATAATCAAAGTGAATACATTTGTACTAGAAATATGGAACGACGAGTGTTCATTATGCACATTTTACACTGTACGTAATGACGATGATGGAGTTACTGTCAGGGAATCAGAGACTGACAAGTTCTTTGAGAAATACGATGCAATACCAAAGTTTGAAAAAGCAACAATTGAATTATTAAACTTTGTTTTAAAAGCAATAGGAGAAGATCATGGAGCAATTGATGAACTATTTAACAGACATGAAAATGAAGTTGATGGTTTACCTTTAAAAGGTTTTTTAATTTTGGGAAACACCAAATATAATTATCCGAACTTCCCCTTACGGTTGTTCGCACTTAGAATTACAAACAGTATTGTCGTCTTATTTAATGGGGGCATTAAGGATTCCGATACTAACCAAACCAGCAGCCTAAGAATGCAATGGAAAGAGGCTTGCAGCTATGCGAAACGGATAACAGAAGCCCTGCGAAACAGGGAAATTATTATTGAAAATAACAAACTTAAATGCAATACAGGCTCCGATACAATATACCTGTAAAAAAACACAATTATGAGAAGTAAAGTAGCAGATCGTATTTTGGCAAAGACTCCAAAAGACGTTGAGATATTTATACGGCTGCATGCAGATATTACTGTCCGTGTTAACCAGCTTTTAAAAGAGAAGGGATATAATCAAAAACAATTAGCTGCAAAACTAGATAAAAGTCCATCTGAAATTAACAAATGGTTAAAGGGAGATCACAACTTCACACTTAAGTCAATAGCAAAACTTCAGGCAGAACTTGGCGACATCATTTTGTATGTGCCTAAAAGAAAGGCCTTTAGTAATGCTGGTACTCAATGTGCAAATTTTACGGTTTATCATAACGAACCAGTTAATACGAATGTCCAATTTCATAAGTTCGAGACCCACAAGGTAATATCTAATAATCCATTACAAAAAAATGCAATCTAACGAAATCGGTCAGCTACAACCGGAAAAAATTCACATACTCAATGTCAATATTTTGAAGTGTAGTATTGATTCACCATTCGAATTTTCAATAAAGAACATCCACACCCACGATTTTAGTTATAAATTTGAGATTGCATTCAATCTTGAAGATTTACTTATTAAAACAGATTTCATTCTGAACATAACAACAAAGAGTAAAATTGCCGTTGAAGAAGAAGCTGTAGGATCGTTCCATTTTGTCTTCATTTTCAAGATAGATAATTTAAAGGAACTAGCAATTCTTAATAAAAACAATACGATTGATCTTGGGGGAGGCTTAGACAATGCTATTGCATCATTAACTTATTCAACATCAAGAGGTATATTGTTATCAAGATTAAAGGGGACTGCCTTGGAAAATTTCATGCTTCCTGTAATTGATCCTAATCAACTCATTAATAATTCATCTTTGAGTTAGAACGACTTCTTTTATTCTTATGGCATGGTTTCCCAATTGATATATATTCTTTTGCTGAGAGCCGCGATTGTTTTCTGGTACGCGGTAATGGCTTTAACTATTATTTATTTAAATAACCAGACAGCGTCACTAAGCTGGGCTCATTATATAAAATCCAGCTTTTTATGTATTTCGACATTTAATGAAGAAGCTGTAATTTCTAATGGCGCCTTTCTATCCAAAGTTGCTTTTGTTGAAGCTGTTTCTGGAATAATTCTAACAATTGTCTCTATTGCCAGATGTATTAATACATTACCTGCTGTTGAAGAAATTGACAAATCTTAATTCTCTGAATTTATTTATATATCAGAACATTGATGAAATATAACTAACAATGAAACAAAAATTAGAAGACCTTTGGAAGAAGTATGAGGAAAAAATCTCTGAAAGTGCTAGATGCATAGAGAACAATCAAACACGAGAGAGAGTTGAATTATTAAAGGATGTTCTATCTCACAAGTGGATGTACTCAAAAGTAGAAGATTGTAAGATTTTAATTACTGGCATTAATCCTTCCTCTGATGAGAAAAATGATAAAAAAGAGAATCCTCCTGATTTCTTTAAATTAAAAACATGCCCGAATCCATATTACAAATCCCTTATAGAAATGGTTGGCGAATTGATTACAGTTACCGATTATCTTGACCTGTTCACTTTTCGGAAAACAGCTCAAAGCACTATATCTACTTTTTTAAATGACCCCATAGGCCTTGATTTCATTGCTGAACATCTTGCCATAACACAGCATATAATAGAGCAGTTAAATCCATATATTATTATTGTGGCGAACAAGGGCTCATGGAAGTTTTGGGGTAAAATTGCCGATAAAGATAAAAATGGTGAATTCTACAATATCTGGATGGGATATAAATATGAGCCAGTTGATGATGAATTATTTAGTGTGAATTTTTCTAACAAAAGTCGCAATTATGAAATCTGTAAAATATCAGGATTGAAAGACGAAAAGGAAGGAGGAAATCAACGTGTCTCAAAAGACATAACAGAAACCAATCTCGTTGGAACAATCGTTGTATTTACATATATGTCGGGATATTTAGACAGAAAACAGGTTTCCCCGGATGAACGTGTCACCTCTCAAATGATAAAAGAGCTTTACGAAATGGCAAAACACAATAAGCGATAGATTTCGCAATTGTGCATTTTGTGTCCTGTTGTAGTATTATTGCCTAAAACTACAATTTATGAGAGAAGATGTCGTTAAACTATCAATTGAGGATCTGTTTGAACAACTTACAGACAATAAGAACTATCGCCTATTGAATTTTGAAACATCCGGCAGCTCACCAGATCCCATAGACAATCTATTGAAAATGACATGGGACAAACTACTGAATATAAACTATGAACGCATTGTTTTGGGCCATTTGGTATATAACATCACACCCCCATTAGAGAAACTGAACCTCCTGCTGTCAGAACTGGAATCCTTCTCTAAAACCAATATTAGATATCTGGCAGATTGCCGCGGAGTAATGCCGGAATATCCGAAAAAACCAATCACTTGGGGTGCAACTCATAATAGCGATGCAGAAAATTATATCCTTACTCTGTTTATAGAAGGCTAAATTTCTAGGATTTTGCATAAAAATCCTAGATCATTTTTGATAATAATATTACATGATACATCAAGATAAACAGGATGAAGGATGAGAAAAATTTCCTAATTACGAAACCTCTCGTTTCGCAATTAGGAAACTAGCCGTTTCCCAATTGCCGAATTCTGAATATCTGTGTCCTATGATTTTTATGCACTATTCCCGAATATCAAGTCAAATTCTGTTGAACCAGCCACCCGATATGTTTACAAATTAGATATTAAATATATTTTGTCAACTTACAATGACAACCAATAAGACCTAAAAAGCCATGTATTTTTTGGCATTTGACATTTTATCTCTATTTTTGTAAACTTAAAAACCAACTAATAAAAATGCTGTCATGAACCAAATCTTTGCTAACAGGTTAAAGTCTGCCCGGCTGTTAAACGGTTTTTCTTTGCAAGACTTGGCAGATAAAATAGACAATAAAATTTCAAGACAAGCTATTTTTAAATATGAATCAGGTGCTGTTGTGCCAAACAGCGAAATGATAAATATTTTAGCTGATGCACTTAATGTAAGACCTGATTATTTTAGTCGTGTTACTACGGTTGAGCTCGGTCAGATTGAATTTAGGAAACAGTCAAATTTTTCAGTTAAAGAGCAGAATAAAGTTGTTGAACAAACAAGAGAGTATCTTTCTCGCTATTTAGAGTTGGAAATGATATTAAATCTTGATTCCATATTTCAAAATCCTTTGAAAGACATTGGTGTTATTAGTTCAAAGAATCAAATTGACAACGCCTCTGAACAACTTAGGGAGAAATGGGAACTTGGAATGGACTCTATTTGCAGTGTTGCGGAACTTCTTGAAGAAAATGGGATAAAAATAATTGCTGTCCATGCAGATGGACTGTTTGATGGTCTACAAACATTAGTCAATGGTAAAGTCCCCGTTATTGCATATAATAGTAAGCTTTCTGACAAACCAGATCGTATCCGCTTTACTTTATTACATGAATTAGCTCATCTGCTTTTGTCTTTTTCCGACGATTTGTCATCTTCTCAGAGGGAGAAACTATGTCACCAGTTTGCTGCATCTATGCTACTTCCCAAAAAAGCCTTAGTGCAAGAGCTTGGAATTAAGCGCAATAAGATATCTATTCAAGAGTTGGGTTACATTAAAAAAGAGTACGGAATTTCAATCCAGGCAATTGTTATGCGTGCTTTAGACTGTGATATTATTGATTCCGGCTTTATCGGAAAATTCTTTAATTATCTCAGCCTGATGAATTGGAGGACAGAGGAGCCGATTTCATACGATGGCGTCGAAAAGTCTAAACGGTTTGATCAGTTATTATATCGCGCTTTAAGTGAAGAGCAGATTTCTACTAGTAAAGCAGCGGCATTGAAAAACATGAAATTAGCGGACTTTAGATTGGAATTTATAACAATGTGATAATGCGGATTGCTGTTACAGATGCTTGTATTTTTATTGACCTGATAGATCTTAACCTATTGGATGAATTGTGTTGTCTTCCGATGGTTATATACACCACTATTGATGTCCTTCACGAGTTAAATTCTGAACAGCAAAAATTAATTCCATTTACAATCTGAATCAAAAATATTAGTCGAAACTCTATCATCGGAAGAAATGAGTCAGATTTTATTACGAGATTTTCCTGCAGCACTTTCTCTAACAGACAGGACTGTTATCTTTCTGTCTGAAAAATTAGATGCAATACTTATTTCAAGTGATAAGGCTGTAAGAAATTATGCTGGTAAATTTGCTATTGAGTATCATGGAATTTTGTGGATACTTGACCAACTTATTGACAACAAAATAATTACAAACGATCAATTAAGTGAGAAATTAGTCATTTTAACCAAGAATAAGTTCTATGCAAATAACTCAGAACTTATGACAGAGATCAAAAAACGTCTAAACTCAACCAATTGAAACTAAGGTATCGCAAAATGCGATATCCTCAAAACAAAACATAGGAGGCTATTTGCCTTATGTGTTTACAGAGCAAGGTGGTGGCCTTTATTTCGAATTTTACTATATTTGTAAGAACTTCTAAACACCTGAAAAACATGAAAAAAAGAATCTCTGCCTGGGTCCTTCCATTGGCAATGCTTACATTTTTGCTCATACTAAACAGTGGTTGCAAAAAAGACAATCTTAAAGACTACACTATTGATGTTTCATGCATCGAGTTTACACCAAACTGTTTTATTAAGGATGGCCGTATTATTGGGTATGACGTAGATATCGCAACCCAGGCTATTCAGGATGCAGGTGCACAAGTGGATGTGAAGATGTCCGATTCCTGGGACGAGGTCGTTAATGCAACTCTGAAAGGCCCAAGACGAGCTCTGCTGACTGTGGGATATTCTACCACCCGCAAAGACCTTTTTAAGTGGGCGGGGCCAACAAGTCAGGGTATTTACTACATATTTGCCAAGAAAAAATGGGGCATAGGAGTCCTAAACAGCATCGAAGCTTCAAAATCGCTACAATCCATTGGTGTTGTCAGAAATTGGCTAGAGACTACCACTCTGGAAGAGCTCGGTTTTAAAAATCTGGTTTATTACAATACATACGACGAAGCTCTTAACGCATTTAAGAATGATCAGGTAAAAACCATTGCGAGCGATATTTTCCACTTGATCAAAACACTTCCTACAGGTTATTATGAGCAGGAGGTAGAAGCTGTAACACGTTACTATACTGTTTTTTATTACATCGCCTTTTCAAAAGATGTAGACGACTCGTTTGTGGCGAAATGTCAGGCTGCAATTAATAAGATGATTGAGAGTAAAAATACTCTTACAATTATGCAGAAGTACTTTGCCACAATAGTACCTCAGTATATTCCCGGAACCATTCAGATTTTTACAGAAGTGGCTCCCCCTTATAACTATTATTCCGGTACCGGTGCATCCCTCAAAGTTGAAGGCTCGTCAACAGAAATTGTAAATGAGATTCAGCGTCGGAACGGGTTTGTCAATAAAATCAACATAACCACCTGGACCGACTGCTATGCTACGGCACTATATCTTCCAAACACTGCCATTTACTCTACGGCCCGCACTCCGGAACGCGAATGGCTCTTTAAATGGGTCGGCCCGATATCGTCGTTGAGGACTTGTTTTTACACACTTACTAGTTCCGGTCTTAAAATTGAAACCGTCGCCCAGGCAAAGGCACTTACATCTATTGGCACAGTTAAAGACTGGTATACACACGATTATCTTAAGAACAACAACTTCCAGAACGCTGTCGTTACTGCATTGACACCTGTCGAAGCCTTCAATCAACTTATCAACGGAGAGGTGCAAGCTCTTTTGATTGCTGATTCCAGGGTTAAGTGGATGGCCGACAATGCCGGAATTGCCTCTTCTGCAATAACTGAGCATATAGAAGTCATCAACTACAAAGGGTGCATCGCCTTTTCGCTTAACACGCCGGCAGCAATTGTCCAGCAATGGCAAAACAACCTAGATGCAATGAGAGCCGACGGCACCTTAAAAACCATCTGGGACAAATGGTACAAAGGTGTCCCAATGCCATAAATTATGAAAACTCTCACCCTAAGCATTAAGCAAACATTTTTCGACCAGATTCTGGCCGGAACCAAAACGGTAGTGACTCGGGAGATTAAGCCATCCAATGCCCCCCGATATGTCTATTTTGTGGACTCTGCAACCAATACGCAATACAAAAGCTGGAAGGATATTCCCGACGGAGTGGGCGACATAGTGATAGAACCCGTTAGTTACGATGCACTCAAGCTAATCCCCGGGGCGTATAAAGGGACACGTCAAATCAACCCTGAAGGAACCCGCACCACCTGCCTTGTGGAAGTAAAGGGCGCAGAAATCTTTTTTCTTATGGACGAAAACAACGATAAGATTTTCTACGACGAAGCAGATCTGGAATTCCCGGCTATGGTAATTGATTATCATATTATTTGTAAATCCAGCACAATTGCGTAAATTTGCTCAGTGCATTGAGCAAATCTTTCTAATTGAATTAATGTATGTATCAAAGAAAACAATATCAGTTAATTATAGACAGGCTTCGTGAGCCGCGTAAGTTTCTTCAGGTGGTAATAGGGCCACGTCAAATTGGAAAAACTACAGTTGTAAAGCAGGTATCGAATGCCCTTAGTGGAGAGATTCCTCACCTGATGTTTTCGGCCGACAATGTGCCTGCTACCCAAAATTCGTGGATTAGCGATTGTTGGGCCACTGCTCGAGCTCAAATGAAGCTTGAAGATAAAAGGGAGTTAATTTTGATAATTGACGAGATCCAGAAACTCAGAGGATGGAGCGAAGTTGTTAAAAAAGAGTGGGACCAAGACAGTTACAATGACCTTAATATGAAGGTTGTCCTACTCGGATCGTCACGCGTTTTGTTGCAAAAAGGTCTTGCCGATTCTCTTGCCGGACGGTTCGAAACTATAAAGATGACACACTGGAGTTATTCCGAAATGCGGGAGGCATTCAATATGTCACTTGACGATTACATATATTACGGGGGCTATCCTGGAGCGCAATCACTAATTAAAAATCAAGAAAGGTGGAGCGAATATATTCGCGACTCAATAATAGATGCTACAATAAACAAAGATATTCTCTATGATACGGCTATCAGTAAGCCTGCCCTGCTAAGACAAACATTCGAACTTGGAGCCTCTTATTCCGGGCAGATAATTTCACTAACAAAGATAGTGGGTTCATTACAAGACGCCGGAAATACAACTACTCTTTCCGGATATCTGAATTTACTTAAAGATAGTGGTTTACTTGCAGGCATTCAAAAGTTTTCCATAGATAAAGTCCGACAGAAATCAAGTGTGCCTAAGTTTCAGGTATTCAATAATGCGCTTCGGAATGTTTATTCAGGCTACACTTTTGAAGAGGCATTTCGCAATCCAAAAGTTTGGGGACAGCTCTTTGAATCTGCCGTAGGTGCTCACATTATCAGCGGAGCTATAAATGGTAATTATGAAGTTTTTTATTGGCGCGACGGTGATTTAGAGGTAGACTATGTTCTCCGGAAAGGAAGCAAAATTGTTGCTATAGAGGTCAAAAGCAATACCGATACAACCAATAAAGGTCTGGCCAAATTCAGAGAGCGATTCAATCCTCACAATTCTATAGTTGTAGGCAAAGGAGGCATGGATGGCGAGATATTTATGAGTATAAATCCGGTGAAACTATTTGATTAAAACCACCACATCAGAGGCTGAGTTGTACAACTGGATGCTTAAATTCGTAACAATGCATGTTTTCTACCATGCAATCTACACTTTTAAGCCCGACTCCCAAATTTATGAGAATTGCCGATTTTCCGTCCAAGGTGTATTTTTTGTTGTCTATAGAAATGTTGTAGGGAATTCCCGAAATATTTGAAAATCTGCAGGATATCTGTTTTGCGGTCTGGGATAACTTTTCTACCTTGATTGATGCGAGGAACAGTGAAGCCAGCAATTTTTCTGCTCCGGCCACATTACCGTCGAAATATGCAAGTGTAAGACCTTTGAACATTGCGTCCTTGACAGCATCGAGGCTCTTTTCCTTTACAAATACAAATGTCATCGGACGGAATTCTGAGCGTGCAGAACCTGAGCCGTGGATTCCAAAGTCGTCAGCAAGACAAGCGTGTACATCCGAGGCGCTATAGACTCCCAGCCCCTTGTCTATACACCACGATAGTGCCCGCGGATAGTATTCGTCGTTGTTGAATACCTCAATTCCTTTAACATATCCTTTGTCTATCATTGAGTTCTGAAAATCTGTCAGCAGGCAGGTATCAAGTGCCCATGCCGGGTGGTTGTATGTGATATATGCACCTTGTTCCCAGGCAGTCTTGATTGACAATTCAGGATCGGGGGTGTTTATCGGGTTTGCGTCTTTAATAAACAGACCATTGAAATGTCCCAGAATACCTTGTTTTCTGGTTATCTCCGTTCCTCTTACAAGCATTATTCCAAGTTCATCTGCCACAGGCAAGGCAATCTCATAAGAAGCATTCAGATCGTCGCCTGAGTATTTCTTGTAAGGTCTGTATTCTATGTGGTCCGTAATTGCGAGTACGTCTAGCCCTCCTTTCCATGCCTCATAAACCCTGAATGTAGGCCATACCAATCCGTCAGAAAACACTGTATGAGTATGAAAGTCGCACCTGAGCAGAGCGTATCCGTTCACTTGCGGCAAAGCCAGTTCTACCCGGTTTGCACTCTTTTTCACGGGGAAGTTCTGTTTGTTTACATTCTGGGCAAACAAACCTATATTGGCAATCATTAACCAGGCTGCCAGTAATGATATGGAGAAACGAATAGAATATTTCATTTTTTATGTTTTTATTGATTCTGTTTTCAGACAAATTTAACTAAATTTTGTACAGAAAATGTTAATCAATTATCGTCTCGGCTCAGTTTTGTAGCCCGGAAGATTAGATAATAGACATTTATTACCAGCGACAAGCCCATCAGAAACCCTTCTGTAAAATCATAGGCAGGAGTGCTTGGTAAAGTTTTCTCCATTAGTATTGATACCGTCAGCAACACCACTCCTACAGGCAGGGTAAGGAGTTGTAATCGGATAAATTGCAGCTTACTCATATTTATATTATTGTTTTTTATATTATCGTTACTCATCTTATTGTTATTCATATAATTATTCCTTGTCAAACCTACTCAATTCTTCTATCAAAGGGTTGACCTCTCTCCTGATTCTCCATCTTCTCACTAACAGTCCCAGAAAGCCAGAAAGGGCAATGAGTACAGAGAAAATTATATGAAAGTAAAGAGGATTGGCAGGGACCGATTCTGAATCGGGAGTCATTGCTGAATCTGGAATCATTCCAAGAAACATTATATTGGCCCCTGCAATCATAAATAGAATAAACATCAGGAACGGAAGGCCGAAAATTCCGTTTTGCCTTCTTAGCATCGTTATTGCTTCATGGGCAAATCTGGCTGATTCCACACCATAATCCAGTTTTGAGGTATAGAACTGATTCTTTAAGTAATAGCCTATAAATATGGCTGTACTTGCAATAATTATTGAAACGCCTATATACACTTCAAGTGTAATATTGCTTAAAAAACTTAAAGTAATAATCAAAGAGGTTAATATTAGGATTATTGCAACAACCTTAAGTCTGTTTATACGTTTTTGAAAAAAATCTAGTTTTTTCAACTTTGCTATCGTTTGAGTTGAGTCAGTAGCCGGAATCTCTCCCCAAATTTTACCCAAATAGTCTAACTCATTCATTGTCATATTTTTTAAGAGTTTCATACAGTTGCTTTTTTATTCTGGTAACTTTTACGCCAACATAGTTTGCCTTTATGCCGACAATTTCGGAAACCTGATCATAGGTGAGCCCCTCTAGAATCAGAGAGATTATCAGCCTGTCCTGTTTGTCCAGCTTCGATATTGAGAGTCCAAGTTGATTCAATCTGGTCTCCTTTAGTTTGTGATCGTCGGGGCAACCAACATCTGTAAGAGTGTTATACTCCGTTGCCTCCCTGCTCACCTTTTTGTATTGTTTTGTTTTTCTGTTATATAGCAGGGCCGTATTAACAGCGACCCTGTATGCCCAGGTTCCTATCGATGAGTCTCCTTTGAATTTTTCCATGCTGTTCCAGATGTTAAGCATGATTTCCTGAAAGAGGTCATCTACCTGCTCCTTTTCATAAATGTACCCGTAACAGATGCGGTATATCCTTAGCCGGTAATCGGTATATACCTCAAGAAACAGTTTTTCTTTTTGTTGTACGTTCATCTTTGCAAATTTGATAAAACTTTATCTATTTGTAACAGCACCCTGCATTTTATTACAGGTTACATGTGGACATGGGTATGCGGGGACGCACATTCCACTTAAATTGTTATGACGGTTTTTTGTTGTATATTTGGATAGATTTTTAATATATGGAAATCATTGTAAGTCTTTTCCCGGTTTTCTTTTTCCTTGTTTTTCTTTTTCTTCTGGACAGCTTTAAACTGGTTGTAAAAAAATATCTGTTTTTGGCCGTTTTGTGGGGAACCATAAGTGCCATTGCTGCATATTTTCTGCACACCTTTCTGGTTGAGAACACAAGTATCAGCTTTGAGTTTCTGTCGAGATATATTGCCCCTGCAACCGAAGAGACACTTAAGGCTCTGTTTATATTTTTTCTGATATATAAAAAGAGGGTGGGTTTTATGATTGATGCTGCTATTTACGGATTTGCAGTTGGTGCCGGATTTGCTTTGATTGAGGGGTTACTGCTGCTGAATACCTATGAAAGTACAGACATTCTCTTCTGGCTTATACGAGGTTTGGGTACATCAATCATGCATGGTGGTTGCACTGCTATTTTGTCGGCTTTGTTGCTGGGGAGCATAAGCAGGAAGAGGCTGACACCCGGGAACATAGCAATAGCTGTATTAACAGCATACGCAATCCATTCGCTCTTCAACCATTTCAGCATAGACCCCCTGATTCAGACTGCCAGTATTATAATAGTTCTGCCTGTTTTACTGGTTTCTATATTCAAGTACAACGAAAACCAGCTTCAGCACTGGCTCGAAATTGAGTTTAACAGCGAGGTTGAATTGCTGGCAATGATAAACAAGGGAAAAATTCTCTCAACCCGTTCCGGGGAGTATCTGGCTTCTTTGAAATCCCGTTTTTCCGGAGAGACAATTCTTGATATGTACTGCTTTATAAGCCTTTATCTGGAACTTTCAATTATTGCCAAGCGGAACGTAATGCTTAAGGAGTGTGGGTTCCCTGTCATAATTGAAAAGGGGACAGAGGCTAAGTTGAGAGAGCTTCACCTACTCAGAAAGAGCATAGGGAAGGTGGGAGAACTTACTCTGGCTCCTCTCATACGGCTTAAATACAGAGATTTATGGAAACTTAACACACTAAATAATTAATAAACATAATTACGATGAAAAACAAAACTAAAATTTTAATCGCGTTTGGAATCATCACCGCATTAATTGTAGGATTTCTTATTGGAGTATCTGTCGAATATCCAAAAATTGACACAAGCTATGCATCCGGCACAATAGGTAAAGTCAAAAATTACAGGAACATCAAGGCAACAGAGGCCGACATCAATTTTCACAATGAACTTCTGGCCGATACCGCTAAAGTGGCGCAGCTAAAATTATTTTACAACTTTCATTACGTAAGTGCTGCAAAATTAGCCGGTTACATAGAAAGTGCCGTTGAAGAGGCCAACTCTACAGAATTATTCAAAGAAAAAAACAAGGCATCAATTGATAATCTTGCAGAGTTTGGATCTTTCCTTACCACTGCAAGAGGCGATCTGTTGTTGGAGCTCTCTGCTCTCGCTTCCCTTAAGGAGACAGATCCCGGATTGTTTATGTTGTTTACTAATCAGGCAAACAACATTGTTGCCCAGATGAATTACAGACACAAGACCATAATCAGCTTTATTGACAATATTGATGCTTTTGTAAAGGATAATCCATCTTTGGATTGTACCGGTCTTAAAAGGGCACATGATCTATTGTCACTCAATGAGGTTTTCAACTCTTTAATTACCAAGGACAAGATGACACTTAAATATTTCGACAAAAAGTCTATGTTCAGCGATAAAGAGGCACTTAATATTTATGTGGACCAGGCTCAGCTTAACCTAAAAAACACCATGCAAATGGATTTCGAAAAGCTAAACATTATAATAATGGACGTAGAAAAGTTAGGTAGGTTAAACGACAAGGAGGTCCTTAATGGTATTGAACTCGATGCCACAGCGTTAGGTATTCTTTTGTTTATGGATCCACAGACATTAAATTCATTTTACGGTGATAATGAAAAATTGGGCAGAATGGTGATAAACAGTAACGAGAAACTTGGGATCTTCGATTCTGAGAAACTCGGATCGCTTCTTAACAGCAGGCTGCTGGATGTCGAGAATCTTGGTATCTTCTGGGATCAGGAAAAACTTGGAGCAATTTAATAATGAGAAAACGCTTCCTTAAGGGTTTTGTGATTACTCTGATATTAACATGTAGCACAGCTCTGCTTGCGCAGCAAATCTCCTTGCTTAAGGTTAAGAATATGAATATGGTCTATCTTGGCAAAAGATACTCCTATTTATTGCCCCATGTTTCCAAATCGTATGAAAATGCGATGGCTTTCAATCGTAAGTTATGGAATTACAAAGATTCCACTGTAAATATATTTCTCAATGATTTTCAGGATATGGGGCATGGTGGGGCGTCTGCCATGCCCTTCAATACTGTAGAACTGGGAGTGGAACCATACAGTTTCGCTTTTAGTATAGTCCCTTCCAATGGAAGGTTCCAATGGCTCTTCAATCACGAACTTACCCATATTGTTATGGCCGACAAACCAAACAAGAGGGATGAGTCTTTCCGCAAATTGTTTCTTGGAAAGGTCCTAAGGAATGAGGAAAACCCTTTGTCGGCCCTCTGGAGCTATATCACTGTTCCCCGCTGGTACTCTCCTCGCTGGTACCACGAGGGAATTGCCTGCTTTATGGAGACCTGGCTGTCGGGGGGAATGGGCAGGGCCATGGGTGAGTACGACGAAATGTATTTCAGGAGCATTGTTAAGGAGAAAGAACCTATTTACTCGCTCATAGGGCTGGAAACTGAAGGTACCACAATCGATTTTCAGGTTGGGGCAAATGCCTATCTGTACGGGTCGAGGTTTGTTTCATATCTGGCCTATCAGTATGGGATTGACAAATTAAAGTGTTTCTATACCCGTACGGACAGCAGTAGGGCCTTTTTTGCAAATCAGTTTAAAAAGACTTATAATCAACCTGTTAAAGAGGTGTGGAATGAATGGATAAAATGGGAAAATGGCTATCAGACCCAAAACATCGATGCAATAAAGGAGTACCCTCTCACTCCGTTTCGCCGGCTTACGGAGGGACCTCTTGGAAACGTATCGAAGGTCTGCTATAACCCATCTACCCAAAAACTCTATGCTGCCATTAACTATCCGGGTGTAATTTCTCAGATTGCAGAGATTGATCTCAGGAGTGGTTTGTTACGCAAGATTGCCACTCTTGATTCTCCTGTCCTTTATTATACCACCGACATTACATATAATCCTGCGGGAGAGAAGATTTATATAACTGAACAGAATCAGAAGTACCGTAATCTGGTGGAGGTTGATGTAAAAACCGGTAAAAAGAGGGTGGTAAATGCATTTACCAGAACCGGTGATCTGGTATTCAATGCAAAGGACAACTCTATCTGGGGCGTCAGACACGACAACGGCAACGCAATACTTGTAAAGATTCCGGAACCTTATACAGAAGTGATTCCCATGTACACCGCTCCTTTTGGAAAAGTAATCTTCGATCTTGACATTTCTAAGGATTGCGGCAAATTGTGTGCATCAATGTCGGGGCTCAAGGGTGAGCAGTCGGTTGTAATGTTCGATATGGACCTGCTTGAAAAAGGGACCCCTAAATTAAACATTATCTACACTCTGGAGGACAACACATTGACTCAGTTCAAGTTCTCTAACGACGACAAATACCTCATTGGCACATCTTATTATACCGGTGTTTCAAATGTATGGCGAATAAAGTTAGATGATCAGAAATTTGAGTTGCTCTCTAATACCGAAACCGGATATTTCATGCCTGTGCAGTTGAATGCCGACTCGCTTTTTGTGCTTCAGTTCAGCCGTGACGGTATGGTTCCGGGGACAGTGCCAATTAAGGTTATTGAAGATGCGAATGCTATAACATATCTGGGGAACATGGTTCAGCAGAGACACAAAGTTGTTGAGGATTGGTCGTTACCTCCGGCTGGAGATATCATGGGGCTTTATGAATCCAAACAGGAGGAGAAATATATACCTGTAAAGCAGATGAAGCTTGCCAATGCCTACCCCGATATTGCCGGCTTTAAAAAGACGGTGGCTGTCGGATACCGCGTAAACTGGCAGGATCAGATGGGTCTGAGTCGTATTAACCTCTTTCTGGCTGTATCGCCGTGGAGTTCCTACAACGATAATCAGAAGGTTCATGCAATGGTGGACTGGAACCTATGGAACTGGCACTTTTCTGCCTCTTTTAACAAGACTGACTTCTACGACCTCTTTGGGCCGACAATGAACAGTCGTGCCGGATACTCTCTTGGAGTTAGCTACAAGAGCTCGAGTTCAAGAAGGTCCCCTTTAAAATCTTTCTATAGTTTTGGGGTATATACATTCGGGGGTCTTGAGGTGCTGCCTCAATATCAGAATGTTGCCTCTCCAATCAGAAACCTTCAGTCTGCTACTGCATCCTATGGCATTTCGAAATTGAGAAAAACCCTGGGTGCAGTTATGGATGAAAAGGGTTATTCATGGGATTTTACAGGCACAACCCACTATGCAGGGGGCGGTCTCTTTCCTTCATTTGTCTCTAATCAGGATTTCGGTTTTCTTGTTCCCGGAATCAGGAACACCAGTTTCTGGATAAGAAACAGCATTGGTCAGTCGCTTGGCAGCAGGCAGTCCGGTCTCTCATACTTTTACTTTGGCGGGTTCCGCAACAACTATGTAGACTGGCAGCAATCTGAACAATATCGTATGCCAATGGCTTTTGCCGGAACTGAGATTGACGAGATACAGGCCTACAACTATGTGAAAACCATGGGAGAACTCAATCTACGACCGTTACGCATAAAAAATGCAGGAACCACATGGTTGTACCCTACATTCATAAAATCCTCGTTGTTTGGTACCCATCTGATGACCGATTTTGACAAGCCTTCAAATACGTCGCACATTTTTAACATTGGTGCCCAAATTGACATTCAGCTTGTTTTATTCACCTACTTTAAGACCACTTGGTCGGTGGGTTATGCAAAAAAGCTGGAGTATGGTCTGAAACCTACCGACAAGTTCATGCTCTCGCTAAAGCTGCTCGGCAACTAGGGTGGGTTTTCAGATACGTGCCACGGACTTACACACTTCGCAGCTCTAAAAACAAATGCGGAAACTATTATGCTGGTATAAAGAGCTGCATGGTTTCCGCTCATTGTTTTTTTAAACGTGCAACTCCTTGAGTGGGTGCCCAACTCCTCCTGACAAGTATCTTCAAATCCCGCCCCATTCCCATTAGCACATTAGCACATTAGCACATTAGCATATTAGCACATTAGCAAATTAGCAAATTAGCACATTAGCAAATTAAACAGGGTACACAATGTGCGTCCCCATGTACCACCTGTGTTCCCACTTCCGCCGAATAGCTTTAACGGGAATTTTTTCGTATATTGAGGTTTTGGCTAAATTCATTACCATGTCGCGCAAAACCATTCTCAGAATAATCCTTTATTCATTCCTATCTGCAGTAGCTTTATTAATTTGCATCCAGTTAAGTTTTACTCTCTATTTTAACAACCGAATCAAAACTGCTTTGCTGGAAGAGGTTGTCAAGCAGACGGACCAGAAATATGATGTAAGTATTGCAAAGATCCGTACAAACCTCTTCAGACAATCGATCTACATTTCGGGGTTCCTCATGAAGCCGGTGAAAAATAACGGTTTGTTACTGCAAAAAGATTCTACGTTACAAAATAGCTCTGACACACAAACGTACTTTTTCACTGCCAAAAGAATAAATTTCATAAATTTTGGCGTTTTTTCTTACATCTTCCGTAAAAACCTGATAATATCCCGAATGGTGCTGGAAAGCCCCTCCGGTAAGATATACAGAAGCAGGGCCACGCTCTCCAAACACCCAAAGGGAGAACTGCCAGAAGATGCTAAAACGATGTTCTCAATTTACCACCTCTTCAGCAAAAAAATCCATTCTCTTAAAATAAACAGCATTCAAATAATCAATGCTGACATTGCAGTTTTTGACGATTATACAGATATTGTTCCCTCTATTGTTAGCAATGAGAATGAGCTGAATATTTTAAATTTAAGGATTGACAAGTTATCGGATGGGGCCGGGAGACTCTTTGTTGCCGACAGTGTGCATCTGATTATCAACAACTTTGCATATACTCCAAAAGACAGCCTCTACTCTTTTCGCGTGAAAAAACTTATGGCATCTTATTCCGACTCAACCTTGCTTCTGGATTCTTTCTCTTTGGTTCCGAACTACACTAAGCGCGAATTTGCCAAAGAGGTCAAAAAACAGACCGACCGTTTTAAAATTTCCGCTAAAAAGGTTGTTTTCAATAAGATTGATGTAAAACTGCTTTTTGAACGAAACATTTTCTTATCTGAAAAGCTGGACATAGACAGCCTGAGTTTGTCGGCATACAGAGACAAAAACGACATCCGTAAACCTCAGCGGGCAAAGTCTTTACAACAAATATTGAAAAACCTGCCCATCTATTCTGTTATTGACACAATTCGTCTGAATGATGCAGAAATAACGTATGAAGAGGTTGCTCCAGGGTCGGCAAAACCCGGCAGGGTTTCATTTAACAGCTTAAACGCAACTATTACAGGTTTTACAAGCGACTCAACCCTCTTTTCAAAATTCAATATTCTTAAAATTGATGCTTCATGTATGTTAATGAATAAGGGCAAACTGCAGGCTCAATACCGCTTTCCGCTGAATACAGACAAAACGGAATTTGAATGCTCGGGCACACTTACAGAAATGCCTATGACGGCAATGAATCATATGCTGGAAACCAATGCAAAGGTTTCTATGAAAGAGGGTGTTATAGACTCGATGGTTTTCTCCTTCTTTGCAAATGAATTTGCATCGAAAGGCAAAATGAAATTTGTCTATCACAATTTAAAAATGGAGATTTTAAACAAGGAGGGGGGAAAAACCGGATTTCTGGAACAAGCAAAAACATTTTTCGCCCATCTGCTTGTTATAAAGGAGAGTAATCCCACAGGAAAAAACCCGGTGCGGATTACCGAAATAAGCTACCCCCGAGACCCTACCAGATTCATTTTCAACTACTCCTGGAAGTCCATCTACAGCGGTATAAAACCGGCAATTTCTCCCCGGAGTAAGTAGTTTTTGCCTGTTTGCTTACCAAGTATTAACGAGCACTTCTGAAAAAAACTTCCTTGAAGTTTTTTGTATCAATCAATCATACAGTCATTTATAATATTTTTCAGAAAATTTGATCTGGCAAATTTTTCGTATTTACCTACAATACTGTTACATGCAAAAAACTTCAAGGAAGTTTTTTAAGTTTCCCACATAGTTAAGTGCAATATAATCAGTATGAAAGAAAGCATTTTTCATAATTTTCAGGTCATGATAGTTCTAATTACAATGTTAACTGGATTGCCAACTTATATACGTTCTCAACGACTGGAAAAACACCGCTAACGCTGGTGGAAACACTGGTATATATCACATATTCACGTATATACACATTACGTTGATTGTTAGACGATTTTTTAAATGTTTGTAAATCATACATATGCTACTCCCTCTGGCAGAGCAGCTAACAATCACCTGATACACTGATGAATACGAAAATCTTATAGGGTAGTTCAATACCGACAATATGTGGTAGAGCCAAGTCTTACTGCGGAGGAGTCTTGTCCTTCATGCATCGTACCGAAAATCCGGAAATCTCCTCGGCAAGCTGGCTGCTGGCATATCCGTTGTCGTTAAACATCACCCTGCTCCAGGCTTTTGCCGTGTTCTCATAGCTGGTCCACCAGTAGCCCCGGTATCCCTGCTCCTTGAAGGTGCCGCTGTAGTCACGATAGCCGCCGGGCAACGCAGAAAAACCGCTTTCATTGGTCGCACCTGTGTTGGGGCTAGCCCAATCTCCGGTACCTGTCTCCTTCAGCTTAGCACCTGCTATGTATGAACCACCAAAATATGTGACTAATAACCCCCACTCAACATCGGAAGGAACATGCCATCCGGCCGGACACAATTTTTTTGTGTTCACAGCATACCAGTTGTACAAAACCCCATACTGACGCCTAAAAGTACCCTCATCATTATTATACCAACAATATCCCGGCGAGGATAAACCCTTCCAATCAATCTCTTCCTTTACCAAAGGTATAGGAGTTCCATCGTTGTATCTGGTGGTTTTAAGATTTTCTCCCATCCAGACCTGCCTGTCTATGGTCAAGGTCTGATAAACGTTTCCGTCGACATCCCTTACCATCTGTCCTGTCTGGGCATTCAGCAAAGAACCACCCCAAAGGAATGCGCCCACTAAAAAAAGGTGGTGGTAAATTGTGACCGATTGTATTTTCTTTTGCATATCTGTAAATATACGAAAATACCCCCGTGTAACCATTTTTTCTATATTTGTACCGCATGACCAAACAATTCTACAAACTAAGCAAAACATTTATGTTTTCAGTTACTCTGGCAGCTTTGCTGTCAGCAGGTTCGCAGCTTAGTGCGCAGAAAAGCAATGTGTCTGATGCCATAAACAAACAGTTTGCATGCTATCTCGAGGGGGAGAACAACGGAGAGGTACTTAGGAACTTTGCAGCATTTTTTCTGAGCACAGAGGAGTTTCAGCAGGTTATAAGCTACGCCGGACAACTTAAAAGCCTCGGGGAAAAGAATAATAATACAAGGTACAGGGCTTATGCAAATGCATATCTCGGTCAGGCATATCTGATGACAAACCAGAACGATATTGCCAAAATGTATCTTAACCAGGCCCTCCGTCAAGCTAAATCAATTGAAAATGATTCCATTCTTTGTTCGGTTTACAATGGACTAGGTCTCTTCGCCTCAAATGTAGAGTCGGATTACAATACGGCAATATCATATTTTTTCAATGGGATAGAAGCGGCAAAGCGATGTTCTCATAAACGTCTCCATAACATACTGTTGTGCAATATCTCCGGAGTATACTATCTCAAAGGCGATAGCACCGGTCTCAAGTATGCCCAGGAGTGCTACAACTTCGGACACTCACAAAACGACCCCTTCCTTGCTCTTTGGGGAGCAATGAACTCAGCCCGCATGTATATAGTAATGAAGAAGTACGAAGAGGCATTCAAGTACATTAAGGAGGCAGAATTTATTCTGCAAAAGAACCAATATAACGACCAGACCAATGTATTTACATTGTACGGTGAGATTCTGGTTGCACTCGGCGACAACACCGAAGCTGAAAAGTATTACAAGGAGGCTCTCAAGAATATAGGTCATGCCCAGACATCTTCAATTGCAAATATATATCTGAGTTACGGAAAATTGCTGGCAGAGCAGAAAAGATATTCCGAAGCTGTTCCACTGTTTGAAAAGGGAATAAAGGTGAGCGAGGACGGGCACAACCAGATTTTCATCAAGCAGCTCTTTGCGGCGCTTAGTGAATCTTACGAAAAGATGCAGCGGTTCGACAAGTCTCTGGAATATTTCAAAATATATCATACACAAACCAGCCGGGACTTCAATGAGGAGAGTGAGCGGTCGATAAACCAGTTAAGGATACAGTTCGATACCCAAAGAAAGGAGAACGAAGCGGAGCAGGCCAGGCTGGAGGTCCTAAACAAAACACGGAAGATGCAGTTTCTTATCATCATCCTTGTAATGGCCGTCGGTGTGGCGATATATTTGTACATAATATATGTAAACAAAAACAGGCTCTACCGCAGGATCATCATAAGGAACAAAGAGGCCATCAAGCGCGAGGATGATCTCAAGAACCAGTTGAAGAATTTTGTGACAGAGTGCCCAAACGTAGCAGAAAAATACTCAGTCTCATCTTTAAAGGAGGACAAGCTCGAAAACTTATTTCAGAAGATAGAATTTATAATGCACGAAGAGAAGCTGTATCACGACCCTGCTCTCACAAAAGAGAAAATTGCTGACAAGCTCAACACAAACCGGACATACCTTTCTCAGGTGATAAATGAACGTACCGGGCTCTCCGTTCCACATTATATAAATACATTCCGCATAAACGAAGCTGTAAGAAAACTCTCAGACAGTGAGGATGACACCCCTCTCAAAGCCCTTGCCTTTGACCTTGGATTTAATTCTATATCAACTTTTTACAAAGTATTTCAAGCCTCTGTCGGAATGACCCCGTCGCTATACCGCAAAAAGGTTCAGGAAATTTCTTCCTGATTCGGCAATTGCCGCTCACGCATGTTTATTAAGGTTAAATTGCGTTCAGATTTAATCAAATTAATAAACTATGAAACTAAAAGTCTTTCTAATTATCCAGCTTTTCCTTGTTGGGTTTTTGGTATGCCCTCAGACTGCCAATGCTCAAAATGCAGGACAGTCTCAGGCTCCGAGAACTATTCTGGGAATTGTTACCGATGAAAACGGAGAACCCTTGCCGGGAGCAGCAGTTGCTCAGAAAAGAGTAAACAAAACGCAATCCATTGTTGGTGTGCAAACTGACATAAACGGTCACTTTTCTCTTACACTGCCGGCTAACACAAAGGAGATTGAGGTGTCGTTCCTCGGTTTCGAGACACTTACCATTACTGTTACCAACCAAAGGGATTACCAGATAAAGCTTAAGCCAAGCACTGCTTTTCTGGAAGAGTTGGTTGTAACAGGTATGTTTACAAGAAAGGCCAACTCCTACACCGGTGCTGTAGCAACTGTGAAAAAAGAGGCCCTCTTACAGATGGGTAACCAGAATGTGGTGCAGAGTCTAAAGAATCTGGACCCTTCTTTTATGCAGCTGGACAACCTTGCTGCCGGCTCCAACCCTAACGCAATGCCAAACCTGCAGATGAGGGGCCAATCGGCTTTCCCCGATATAAAAGGGGAGTATCAGAACAACCCTAATCAGCCCCTTTTCATTCTTGACGGTTTTGAGACCAATCTTACAAAAATAATTGACCTCGACATGAATCTGGTTGAGAGCATCACCTTGCTCAAAGATGCAACAGCAAAGGCTATTTATGGTTCAAAGGCTGCCAACGGGGTTATTGTAATGGAGACCAGGAGGCCAGAAGCCGGTAAAATGAAGATCAGCTACAATGGTAGCGCAGTTATAGAAGCACCGGACCTTACCAGCTACGACCTTGCAAACGCCACTCAAAAAATTGAGATTGAGAGGTTGGCAGGTCTGTTTGACTCAGATAATGTCGTTACAAGAATTTCACGACAAAAACGTTACAACGAAATCCTCAAAGAGGTACTTGCCGGAGTAAATACAGACTGGCTGGCTCAACCGGTAAGAACCGGGATCGGCCATAAACATGCCCTTTATCTTGAGGGTGGCGACCAGTTCATGCTTTATGGTGTGGATCTTTCATTCAATAGCATCAATGGTGTAATGAAGGGTTCCGATAGAAATACATTTTCCGGAGGTCTCACACTCTCTTACAAGTTAAAGAACTTCATATTCCGAAACAAACTTTCAATCACTCATAATTCGGCAAACGAATCACCATGGGGCAACTTCGACTCCTATGCAAAGATGAATCCTTACAGCCGTATTTACGATCAAAACGGTCAGCTTATAAAGAGTTACAACTATACTTCTATGAAGGGAGTAATTGACCCTCAGACCAACCCAGTATGGAACTCTATGATCAATACCAAAAATATCTCGAGGTATACAGATATAACAAACAACTTCTATGCAGAGTGGTCGGCAAGCAAATCTTTCAAAATTACAGGACGTGTTGGATTCTCCAACAATCAGTTCTCTTCTGACAACTTCAAGCCAGCCAGCCATACGGACTTTGCCTTATATTCTGGAGACGACATCTACAGAAAAGGAAGTTATATTCAGGGTAACGGAAAAACAACTAATTTCAACAGTGACCTTGGAGCTAACTACTCTCTCAATTTTGGCAAGAGTGTACTGTTCCTGAACGGACAATGGAACATGTCTATGTATTCATATGACTATTCATCTGTTATTGCAGAGGGATTTCCAAATGACAACATGGATCATATAATATTTGCCACTCAATACGAGAAAGATGGCAAGCCGGAAGGAAGCGAAAGCATCTCAAGGAGCCTTGGCGGAATTATCTCTGCTAACTATGCATACGATAACCGTTATCTTTTTGATGCCAACTACAGGATCACAGGTTCTTCAGAATTTGGAGCAAACAACAGATGGGGCTCATTCTGGTCACTTGGTGGTGGATGGAACATTCATGAAGAGGCTTTTCTCAAGAACAGCCAGCTCATAAACAGGCTCAAACTTAGAGTCTCCACCGGATATACAGGATCACAGGGGTTCAACACCTTTCAGGCACTTGCTACAGTTAAGTACTACACAACATCGTCATATAACGGAGAGATAGGATCCTACATTGTCGGCCTTGCCAACCCTAACCTGCAATGGCAGAAGAAGTATGACCAGAATGTCGGGGTAGACTTCGCTTTGTTTAAAAACAAACTTAACGGACGTTTCGACTACTATATTGCAACCACTACCAGTATGCTCACAGACGTTACAGTACCTCAATCCACAGGATTCAGCACATATCGCGAAAACCTCGGGGAGACAGAGAACAAGGGCTTTGAGGCATACCTAAACTACAGGGTTTATGAAAACAAAAACTCTAAAAGCTTCCTGAACATATACGCCTCAATAGCACATAATAAAAATACGATTAACAAAATTTCGGAATCCCTGCGTAAGTACAATTCCGACCAGGACGCGATTAAGGGACAGAAAGATACCTCTTCAATTAAGTTGCAAATAACTACACCTTCGGTAAGATACGAAGAGGGACAGTCTCTTAATGCAATTTGGGCAGTAAGATCTCTTGGAATTGACCCTGCAAACGGTAAGGAGATATTTTTGAAGAAAAACGGAGAGGTTACATATGTGTACAACACTGCAGACCAGGTTGTTTGTGGGGACCTTCTCCCAAAATTCAACGGAAATTTTGGTCTTAGTGCAGAATTCAAGAACTTCGGAATAAATTTTTCTTTCAATTACCGTCTTGGTGGTCAGATCTATAACCAGACCCTTGTAGACAAAGTTGAGAATGCAGATATAAAATACAATGTAGACAGCCGTGTCTTCACAGACAGATGGCTCTCTGCAGGGGACCATGCGCTTTACAAATCCATTAAGGACCTTTCATACACAAGACCAACATCGAGGTTTGTAGAGGATTACAACATGCTCTCACTCTCTTCTGTAAACATATCGTACGACTTCCGCGATACCAAGCTTGTAAAGAATTCATTTCTGGACAGGCTCAAGTTGCAGTTCTATGTTAATGAATTGTTCAATGTCTCTTCTGTAAAGATTGAGAGAGGTACCAACTACCCTTTTGCAAGGAACTTTACTTTTTCAATTCAAGCCGCATTTTAACCATATAAAGAAATTAATATGAAAAAGTTTATCAAACACAATAAGAATATAATCACACTAACCCTTGCCGCTCTGCTGACATTGGTTGTATCGTCCTGCGAAAAATTTCTGGACGTAAGGCCAAAATCGGAGATACCGGTAGGGCTGCACTTCGATCGCGAAAGTGGTTTTAAGGACCAGCTTACCGGCGTCTATACAAAAATGTGTGGCACAAGCATGTACGGTCGCGAAATGACATTCGGTCTCGTTGAGGTTCTTTCACAGAATTATGACCTTAATGCCAATAATACCTCTTACTACTATGCATCGCTGTACAATTATGCTGAGTCTGTTACAAAATTAAAAATAGACAATATCTGGACCGACACATACAATTGCATAGCAAACCTAAATGTGGTTCTTGACCAGATAGACAAAGTAGATACATCTATTTTCACCGGAATCAACTACAGGCTGTACAAGGGAGAAGCTTTGGGTCTGCGTGCATTCCTGCACTTCGACATGCTTCGTCTTTTTGCTCCGAGTTATGCAAGCAACCCTACGGCTCCTGCAATACCTTACGTAACTGAGTATGCACCAAAAATAACACCTCAGACAAATGTGGGTAAGACACTTGATCTTATAATTGCCGATCTTGAAAAGGCGGTCACTCTTTTAGAGGTTGACTCACTTAACACCTCTTCCTCCAAATATCTTAACACTTCCAGAAGGATGTACTTCAACTATTTTGCAGCCGAAGCTGCTCTTGCAAGAGTATATATGTACAAAGGAGACAAGGTAAATGCCCTCAAGTATGCAGAAAAGATTATTACAGAAAGTGAAAAGACCCTAAACAATGCTTTTGCATGGACACACTATACCTCCCTTGAGACAACATACGAGTATGAGTGTAACAGAACCTACACAACAGAACATGTGTTCCAGCTAAAGGTCAACAAAATGAATGATATTGTAAAATATTTCTTCACCAACCTTGCAGGAAACAATGCACTCTCTCCAAGCGATACAAAAGCAGATGTTATTTACGAAAAGACAAGCAAGGGATACGGAAATGACTATCGTATGAATAAATGTTTCCAGTATGATGGTGCCAAGAGATACCTCTCGAAGTTCTGGCAATACGAAAACGGACCCCACAATAATATTTTCCCGATTATCCGAAAGACCGAAGCCTATTATATTGCAGCAGAAATTCTTAAAAATACCGACAAGGCAAGGGCCATCCAGCTTCTAAATCTTGTAAGAAGCTACAGGAAACTAAGTAGTTATCCTCTTCCTGCAACATTGACTGCCGATGAAGTAAACACGGAGATCTTCAAAGAGTACAGAAAAGAGTTTCTTGCAGAGGGACAGCTGTTCTTCTACTACAAAAGGCTCAACCTGCCTGTTATTGAAGGAGCCGGCGTGAGTGCGAATAACAGCATTTATGTGTTACCTATGCCTGACAACGAAATCGAATTCGGACAAAGACAGTAATCAGGAGAAAATTTAAAATGATAAAAAATAATATGAAAAAAATTACGATATCAATATTTTGCCTGATTCTGGCCCTTTCACTCTTTTCCGGTTGTGAAAAAGAGGGGTTCTATTATCAGGATGAAGCAAGGGTCCGTATTGAGGGTCCTTACAAATGGGCCGTCAATACAGACTCACTGGAGTACTCCTTCGTTACCTCCCCTGCATCAAAGACCGACATGGTGATGGATATAACCCTTTATGTAATGGGCGATAAATCGGCACAGGCTCGCACAGCAAAAATTTCTGTTATTCAAGAAAAGACAACTGCTGTTGCCACTCAGTACACATGTCCTGCACAGGTTGTTGTTCCTGCGAATGCATACTCTGTTACATTTCCTGTAACACTTAAGCGTACTGCCGATCTTCAGACAAAGACAGTCCGTCTGTACATAAAAGTGGAAGAAACAACGGATTTCAAGGTTGGAGTAAGGGAGAGGGATCATCTGCTTATCAAGTGGAACGATATTCTTACAATGCCAAAAAACTGGAGCGAGCTTGAATCATTCTTTGGAACATTCAGTATGGTAAAATACCGCTTTATGATAAATAATACCGGAGTTACCGAATTCAGTGCAACCACAATGAGCTGGGCGCAGCTGATGAATTACAGGATTGTGCTAAGGAATGCTCTTGATGCTTACAATGCAGCAAATCCAAATAATCCGCTGAAGGATGAAAATGGACAATACGTTACATTTTAATTAGAAAAGATATGAAGAATTTTAAAATATACACTGTTTTAATACTGCTGGCAGTAATGCTTGCCTGCAGCTCATGCTATGTGGACAAGGGAAATTATGACTACACCGTTGTTTCGGATATTAAAATTGACACAATAGGCATGGCAAACAGACTGACGCTACAAAATGTCCCTATTGGATCGAAACTTAAGCTGAAACCCAATGTTACATACACAAAGGATCTTTCGAAACTTGATTTTTACTGGATCACCTATGCCTACTACTACACATCTGTTCAGGAGGGTAATGCTATAGTATATCCACAGGCCGACACTATCGGACGGGCACAGGAACTTGACTGGGAGGTAGATGCTCCTGCCGGACAATACAATATGCAATTTGTTGCTGTTGACAGAGAGACCGGAATGCGTTCTTTCTTCTGGTTTTACCTCGGAATTCCAAGCAAAGGAACAAAATCAGGATTATACATTCTCTCAGAATACAATGGTCAGACCGACATTGACCTGTTTGGAACTGCCCGTGCATTGATAATCGGCGGTAATCATTTCACTCCAAAGTATTACAGTTCATTGCATGGTGGCGAGATGATCCCGGGCAAACCAAGGTTTATCAGTTATGGAGCTTCATATTACTATGCCTTCACAGAACAACAAGGAAAAAGACTGAACGAAAACGGTTTGCAGTTGATGGACGATTTCAATGCCATGTTTTACAGTACTCCTGCTTACAATCCGCAAAATGTAATGTATACAAACAATTGCGAGTTTATAATAAATGATGGTAAGCTGCATGTGATGTATACCAACAAAGCTAACGACCGTAAATTCTCTGCACCTGTTGCCGGATCATACAATGCCGCTTCATTCATGTCAAAAATGACAAAAACCACATGGAGGCCTGTTGTTGGAGCCATAAATTCAGATCAGGTAATCTTCGACCTTACTGCAAAAGCATTCCGCCCGTACTTCCCTCAATCCACTGCCATCAGTCAGTTTAAGGCAACTGTTCCCGGGGCTTTTGTAGATGTCAACAACATGAAGAGCGCCCCTGTTGCTTCACTTGAAGCCAATGGTGGACAAGTATATAATATTATGAGAATCAACGGAAAAGATTCACTTTATGTTGTCAATTATTACAATGTTGTGGATGACGGTGATCTTTCTGTCGGAGGAAATTCAAAAATCAGTCTTGCAGGATGCGAAGGCATATCTCAGGCAAAATATTTTGCTTCTTCAAATGCCGGAAGTGCTTTCTTTTATGCAACTGATAATGCAGTATATTCATTTTCATACACTAGTGGACAAACAAAGCAGGTAGACATTTACAAATGTGCCGCAGGAGAAGTAGTTACGTGCCTATATCAATTACCTGACGGAGGATTTCCAACTGCTGGCTGTGTATTGTGGATAGCAATATGGAACACAGCTAACAATACAGGAAGTTTGCGTGAATATGAGGTTGACCCTACATCTGGTGCCATTACAACATTTTGGACTGATATGTTTGCTCCGGATCTTGGCAACCCATCAATAAAAACCGGATTCGGAAAGATCAAGAGCATGACTATAAAGATGTAAAACAAATCGCTTAATATAATTTCAAATAATTAAACCAAATACACATGACAAAAAAATTATTAAAATACCTGTTTCCATTAGTACTGCTTACACTATTTGTCTCTTGCGCCTCATCGACAAATACAAATTTCACCATTACCTGCGAAATTGAGGGGTTGGAAGAGGGAACCGTTATGGAGCTTAAGCCTGGTGGAACCCACAAAGAGGAGAAGAGCATAGCAACGGCCATTGTCAAAGACGGAAAGTTCATATTCAACGACACAATTAAGGATATACGTTTGTTTTACATTGTAGTGACCGGAGAGAACACTTATGGTTCAATTCCTGTTATGACAGAAGCAGGCAAGATAAAGGTCGTTGCAAAGGCTTCTAAAAATTTAGAGGGTGACCGCACGAGGTACAGTTTCAGCGATGTTTCTGTTCTGGGAAGTCCTTCTCATGAGCTTTACTTAGAAAAGGTGTCCGCAAAAAAATTTCTTAACGATTTGTATGAAGAATATCACGCAAAAAGTAAAGATATTAACGACCAGGTTGTCGCCGCTCAAACTGCTAAAGATGATAAAAAACTGAATGAGCTTTACTCCTCAGATGCATGGAAGGCTTTCCAACAGGACGAAGCACATTTTTTCGACACTGTAACTGTAACAATGACCAAAATGATTCTGGATAACGCCAATTCATGGTGGGGGCCGTTCCTGATGCTTGACCAGATGTCTTTCTTCACAAAGGAGCAAGAATCTTGGTGGGGGAAATTCTCCGATGAGGCAAAAAACAGCTACTATGGTAAAATTGTTTCGGAAGAGTTGTTCCCTGTAGGTTTCGCGGGTAAGAGCGCACCTGAATTCAAGGTAATGAACGATAAAAATGAGGAGATAACCCTTGCTGCACTTTTGGCAGGAAAGAAATATATCCTCTTGGATTTCTGGGCATCATGGTGTAAACCATGCAGAAAAGAGATTCCTAACTTCAAGAAAGCTTTTGAAGCATTCTCTTCAAAGGGGTTTGGTATAGTTAGTATCTCTACCGATAAAAGTGCAGCGGACTGGCAAAAGGCTCTCAAAGAAGAACAATTGCCTTGGCCAAACTTCATGGACAAAAGCGATATCGCCGGTTTATACGCGGTTAAGCTAATTCCTTCTACCTTCCTGATTGACGAAAAAGGCATAGTAGTTGCCGAAAACCTGAGGGGCGAAGCTTTGCAGATCAAACTCAAAGAGCTTCTACCGTAGTATGAAGAGATCAATTACATTGCTTCTGCTATCGCTATGCATCGGAATTATAGCAGAGGCACAAATTCAGATACCTGTTAAATTTAAAACCGAGTTGAGAACCAGCTCTGCCGAAAAGGCAGAGTTGGTATTCACCGGCGTTACAGATAATGGCTGGCATTTTTACTCGACCAACCTACCCTCGGGTGGCCCTTCCTCTGCAATAATTACAATAGACACAATCAAAGGCGCGGAAATCGTCGGGGTCCTGACTCCGGGTAAAGGTGAGGTTGAGGAGTATGATAATGTTTTTGAGATGAAGCTTCGATACTTTGAGAAAAAGGGAACTTTCACTCAAATGGTTAAAATCAATGATTCAAAAGGATATGTCATAAAAGGTCGGCTTACATTCAGCGCATGCAACAACGAAAACTGCCTGCCCCCTACCGATGTACCTTTTGCATATTATGGATCTGACATAGCTGTCAACCCTGTAAATGTGTCTGGAGTTTCGGGACAATCTCCGCTAGAGAGGTTCGGTGAGCTTTGGACCCCTGTTATTGAAGAGCTCAACTCTTTCGGGGGCAACCAATCTACAAAGGAGCTTTCCTGGATATACATTCTGGCAATGGGTTTCCTGGGTGGTCTTCTGGCTCTGTTCACACCTTGCGTATGGCCCATTATTCCTATGACCGTCAGTTTTTTTCTCAAACGCAGCAAAGACCGGAAAAAGGGAATCCGCGATGCATGGATCTACGGGGCATCAATAATAGTCATATACGTAACGCTTGGACTTATAATAACTATTGCATTCGGAGCCAGTGCTCTTAACGCCATGTCTACAAATGCAGTATTTAATCTGTTTTTCTTTTTGCTGCTTGTAATATTTGGCGTGTCGTTCCTTGGACTGTTCGAACTTACTCTCCCGGCAAGCTGGATAAACAGTATTGATAACAAGGCAGAAAAAAGCAGAGGAATGATAAGCATATTTCTCATGGCTTTCACTCTTGCTTTGGTCTCATTTTCGTGTACCGGCCCCATAATCGGGTTTCTGCTGGTCGAGGTTTCGACGCTGGGAAACATCCTTGGTCCTGCCATCGGAATGTTCGGTTTTGCTCTGGCTCTCTCCCTGCCGTTCACCCTTTTTGCCCTTTTTCCCACATGGCTCAACTCTGCTCCAAAATCCGGGGGGTGGATGACAACCCTTAAGGTTACCCTTGGATTCATCGAGCTGGCTTTTGCATTCAAGTTTCTCTCTGTGGTGGACCTAGCATACGGCTGGGGAATACTGGACAGGGAAGTTTTTCTTATGATCTGGATATTGCTCTCAGTTCTTCTGGGAGTCTATCTTGTAAGAGGAGAGTGGTTCCGTAAGGTAATGTCTGTTGCCGCCTTTGCATTTGCCGCTTATATGGTTCCCGGTTTGTGGGGTGCCCCGTGTAAGGCTGTAAGTGCCTTTGCACCTCCAATGTACACGCAGACATGGAACATCTACAACAACGATGTTCATGCTAAGTTCAACGATTATGAAAAGGGGATGGAGTATGCAGAAACTGTAGGCAAGCCCGTTTTGCTAGACTTTACCGGTTATGGTTGTGTGAATTGCAGGAAAATGGAGGCGGCTGTCTGGACTGACCCTAAAGTAAGGGAGATTATAAACAACCGCTATGTACTGATAACTCTCTTTGTAGACAACAAGTCTCCTTTGGCAGAACCAATTGAGGTGGCAGAAAACGGGACTGTAAGAAAACTTCGCACCTTTGGCGATAAGTGGAGTTATCTGCAGAGAGTTAAGTTTGGCGCAAACGCCCAGCCATTTTATATTCTTGTTGACAATGAAGGCTATCCTCTCACACAATCACACTCTTATGACGAAGATGTGGAGAAGTATGTAGAATTTCTTATGGCGGGATTAGAGAAATATGAAAAAATCTGACTATCTTTCATATGATGAAAAATAGAGTTGTGTGGATATTTTTGCTTTTGCTGACGGGTTGTGCCGGCAATAATGGTTATGTAATCAAGGGGCTCATAACCAATAACTCCATCCCTATAGATTCCGGCACCGTATATATTTTCAACGGCGATATGTCTCATGCCGATACAACGACAATAGAGCAAGGCCGTTTCGTTTTCAAAGGCAGAATTGAAACCCCCGATATTTATTTCATTATGGTTGAGGGCTCTCGTGCTTTTTCGCAATTTTTTCTTGAAAATGACAGATTCAGTCTGACTGCCTCACTAGATAAAAATATGAATGATATAGAAATAACAGGGGGCGAAAATCAGAAGCTATACAATCTTGAATCTGAAAGAGAGAGAGAGATAAGTAAAAAATACAATTTCGAGTCACTTAACATTGAGTATCAGAATCCCGAGACCTCTCAGGTTAGAAAGGATGAGATATTTGAAGTATTCAGCAAAATCAAAAAAGAGATTGGAGAATATAAGTCGGAACTTATGGATAAGAATCCGACCTCATATTTTACTCTAAAGCACCTGCTTACCAATGTCGACGGTATGTCATTTGAGGAGGCAGAAAAGCGCTTGTCGGTGTTTACATCAGATGAGCGATTTGTTCACAATAAAGATGTCGATGCTATTTCTCTAGCCATTACCCAGCTCAAATTAATACAACCCGGCATGCAGGCACCGGATTTCACTACTCCCGACCGCGATGGTAATCCTATTGCATTTTCTGACATATACAAAGCAAACAAAATAACCCTTCTCGATTTCTGGGCAAGCTGGTGTGCTCCTTGCCGTAAGGTCCACCCTGCTCTAAAGGAGATTTATGAAGAGTATCATAAAAAGGGGCTGGAGATATTTGCCGTCTCATTTGACAACTCACGGGACAAGTGGCTGGAAGCCATTGAAGAGGATGGTCTGCCATGGTTGCATGTGTCGGACATCAAGTACTGGAACACAGCCTCACGCGATCTATATCAGGTCACATACGTTCCTCAGTATATCCTGGTCGATTCCAAAGGCATCATTCTCAAGCGAAAGCTCACCGAACCCGAAATCGAACAATTCCTAAGCGAACAATTCTGACCAAGTCATTCGAGGGATTTTATTGTCAATCAGTCATTTAGTATTTTAAAGCAAAATGTGCAATGTGTTGACATTCTGCATAATCCCTCGAATGACTTGGTTATCCAATATATTATCATACCTTTGCCGCGATTATATCAACCGCCGTAGCTTCTTTTCATTATTCATTATCACTTTTTGAAGCAAATAAATTAGAAACGGCACATTATCCAATTTATTTATTCAATTAATGACATTTAAAGAACTGAACATTATTGAGCCTATATTAAAGGCTCTTATTCAAGAGGGTTACACTACCCCGACACCAATCCAGCAAGAAGCTATTCCGATCATTTTAGACGATTCCGACATTTTGGGCTGTGCTCAGACCGGAACAGGCAAAACTGCCGCTTTTTCTATCCCTATCCTACAGAAATTATACGGTAACGTAAAACAGGGACGCAACAAAGAGATAAAAGCACTTGTGCTTACACCAACAAGAGAACTTGCGATCCAGATAGGCGAAAGTTTCGCCGCCTATGGCAAATACACATCACTTAAGCACACGGTTGTGTTTGGCGGTGTAGGACAAAGACCTCAGACAGATGCGCTGAGAAGCGGAATCGACATACTTATTGCAACCCCCGGCCGTTTACTCGATCTTATAAATCAAGGTTACATCAATCTGAAAACCATCGATTTTTTTGTTCTTGACGAAGCCGACAGAATGCTTGACATGGGTTTCATACATGACATCAAGCGTATTTTGCCACTTCTTCCAAAAAACAGACAAACTCTCTTTTTCTCTGCAACAATGCCACAGGAGATAGCATTTCTTGCAAATTCAATACTAAGCAATCCTAAAAAGGTAGCTGTCACACCGGTATCCTCAACAGTGGATTCGATTGACCAGTACATCTATTTTGCGGAGAAAAAAACAAAGACATCACTACTAATAAACCTGCTTAACGATAAGGAAAAGGAATCTGTCCTGGTCTTTTCGAGAACCAAGCATGGTGCCGACAAAATAGCGAAGGCGCTCACTCAGGCAGGCATCGGCACAGAAGCCATTCATGGTAACAAGTCGCAGAATGCCCGTCAGAATGCATTGTCAAAATTCAAGAGTCACTCAACCCGCGTTTTAATAGCTACCGATATTGCCGCCCGCGGTATAGATATCGACCAGCTGTCTCACGTAATAAACTATGACCTCCCCGAGGTTCCTGAAACTTATGTACACAGGATAGGCCGCACAGGAAGAGCAGGTTACGGCGGAGTTGCACTCTCTTTTTGCGATCCGGAGGAGATGCCTCAGTTAAAAGGAATTCAGAAGCTGCTAGGCAAACAGATTTCAATTGTCCGCGACCACGGTTACGAAACACAGTCGAGTACAGGAGCTAAGGCCGACAACAGAAATTATTCAGACAACGGGTCCCGCTCAGAAAACAGATCCCGCTCAGAAGGCAGGTCCCATTCAGACTCCAGACCGCGTACAGATTCCAGACCGCGTACAGATTCCAGAAATGGTTCCGACTCACGTTCACGTACAGCAGCAGTATCTACAGAGAAAAAAGAGTTTCGTGGAAGCAGTTCCACTGGCGACTTCTGGCGCAAACAAAAACGCAAGACAGCGTAAACTACTAAATATCTGAATATTACTAAGCTCTGCCAGAGGTTCTGGCAGAGCTTTTCGTTTACTCTGAATATAAGATTAATACCACTTATCGTGCCACGCAAAGTCTAACTCCCTTGAAGTTTTTTGCATGTAGCTCATTGTCTACTCTATATAAAATTATTTTCATTTAATGTCGGTAACCGTTCATTGAGCCCCGCCTTTTTATATGTATTTGTGATCCTTAATTTTGCGTTTAAAATAAAAGGATATGACATCAGTAAAA
>MEOK01000034.1 GCA_001769195.1 Bacteroidetes bacterium GWF2_40_14
TCTTTCTATTCAAGAGTCTCTTCTCCTACATACCTAGGTACTTATTCAGAAGCTTGTTTTATCAAAGCAGAAGTTTTGTTTAATCAAGGTAATGCTCCCGCTGCATTCACTGCGTACAAAGAGGGTATCAAGGCAAGTATGGAACAGATGAATGTGACCCTAAATTCTTGGATTGCAGGTGATCAAACTCTTGCAAATTGTCCTTCATTTACTCCGATGACTCAATCTCAAATGGATAATTTCTTGAATAATGGTATCGGTACAGCAAGCAATCTTTCTCTTGGTAAGATTCTTACTCAAAAACGAATTGCCTTACACTACTCTGTCGAAATCTGGAACGATATGCGTCGTTATGACTTTGATCCAACCTTGTTCCACAATTGGGGTATTCCAGCATATCACGCAGTTAATGCTACCGCTCTTAAAGGAATTCCTGAAGGAAAACAATACCGTCGTTGGCGTCAATGCTCACACGAGCTTAATTACAACGCAGCGAATCTGCAGGCAATCGGTTCAGAAGTTCCGGGTGCAAATATGAGTCTTAGTGCATGGAACAGTGCTGAAGATGTTTGGACTATTCCTGTTTGGTGGGATTCTGATCAACAGTAATCTCATTTACCAATAATACATAAAGCAGGGCGGTCATTTTGACCGCCCTGTTATATTTTATTGAGTAAGTTGTAAGCATAAAAAAATATTTCTGATTTTCATTTTTTCCAGACCATTTCGCAAGTGTCTGCAAATCTTGCCTACACATACCTTCTTGTAATTAATTTCTTTAAATGAAGCAGAACGTAATGACTGAGAACGGACGATGAGCAATGGGAGGATTTTTGCAGTATTATATTTTAGCAAATAAAAACAGTGTTCAAGATCTCTTTTGACATTTTCATTTTATATCTTTGTAGTATAACCAGAGAATAAACAATTAAAATACAATATCATGTTCGAAAAAGAGGTATACATCAGACGCAGGCAGAAGCTGCAGGCAAGTGTGAAATCGGGAATCCTTCTGTTCCTGGGGAATTCGGAGGTTGGGTTCAATTACCCATCAAATACATACAGATACAGGCAAGACTCATCTTTCCTTTACTTCTTTGGTCTTGACGAACCGGATCTGGCAACAATAATTGATGTAGAGAGTGGCGAGGAGATTATTTTCGGAAACGATGTGGACATCGACGACATTATCTGGATGGGTCCTCAGCCGGCAATGAAGGATAAGGCATCGGCAGTTGGGATTAAAAAGGTCCTCCCTTTTTCGGAATTGGAAAAGTATATAAAGAGTGCAGCCAACTCTGCAAGAATCGTTCATTACCTGCCACCTTACAGAGATTCAAATAAAATCATGTTGAACAGTTTGTTTGGGATAGAGTTTGGCAAGCTTAAAGAGAAGGCATCGGTTGAATTTATAAAAGGAGTTGTGGCTTTGAGGGAGATAAAGGAAAAGTGCGAGATTGAGGAGTTGGACATTGCGGCAAACATTGGCTATGCCATGCATTATACTGCTATGAAGATGGCCAAGGCCGGGATGGTTGAGCAGGAGCTCGTTGGAATAATGGAGGGAATATCTATCTCCAGCGGCACGATGCCATCATTCCCGATAATTCTCTCCCAGAACGGAGAGACCCTCCACAACCACATGCACCATCAGATACTTACAGACGGAAGACTACTTGTTATTGACGCAGGTGCAGAGAACAATGCCCATTATGCATCGGACTTCACCCGCACATTACCTTCTGGAGGTAAGTTTACAGAGAGACAAAAGGAGATATACACCATTGTGGCAACTGCAAACAATCTTGCATTCAGCATGATAAAACCTGGCATATCTTACAGAGCGGTGCATCTTGCTGCTGTCCGTGTATTGGCACAGGGCCTTATAAACATCGGTCTTATGAAGGGAAATGTAGATGAGGCTGTTGCTGCAGGGGCACACGCCCTCTTCATGCCTCACGGACTTGGTCACCAGATGGGTCTTGATGTTCACGACATGGAAGATTTGGGTGAAAACAATGTTGGCTACGATGAGAATTACAAGAGATCGGCACAATTCGGACTGGCTTCTCTCAGAATGGGTAAAATACTAAAACCGGGACATGTAATAACTGTTGAGCCGGGTTGTTATTTTATTCCGGCACTCATAGAAAAATGGGAAAAAGAGGGAATCAACAAAGAGTTCATCAACTTTGGCAAGCTCAAGGATTACTATAATTTCGGAGGGATAAGGTTGGAGGACGATGTTCTGGTTACAGAAAAGTCTTGCAGGCTGCTTGGTTCAAAACGTCTTCCAATTACAGTGGAGGATGTAGAGAAAGAGATGGCATAATGGCAATAAACAAATATCTCCGTCGGTTTCTTTCCATTGCGACAATTATTGCAGTAATAGCCGTTTCGTGTTCCAAGGACCCTGTCCCGGAACCTTCTACATCAAAATCACATCTTAACGACCTTATCTCGTTCAGCTTTCTTAGAAGTGACAATCCATCGTTGACACAGGATTGCTATGGGTTTAAATCGGCAAATACATATTATCTTACTGTCACACAGGGAGCCAATATCTCATCATTGAAAGGCAGGTTTACTATTTCGCCAAAAGCAACTGCAAAAATAGGGGGAGTACTTCAGGAGAGCGGAGTGAGCCTGATAGATTACACCAATACTATGGATATTGTTGTCACTTCAGAGTCCGGCAGGTCAAACACATACAAACTCCTGGTTCAGGAGGGCAGAGGCATTTTTGACAATCTGGTCTATGCTTTTATGCATAAATTTTCTATCCCCGGCATATCCTTCGCTCTTGCAAAGGATGAGCAGATAGTATATAAAAAGGGAGCTGGTTTTGCAATTCAGGAGACATGGGAACGGACAAGGCCCGATCATCTCTTCAGGCTTGCAAGCATATCCAAGCAGTTCACCACAATATGCATTATGAAGTTGATTCAAGACGGAAGATTGTCGCTTAACAGGAACGTCTTTGGTTCGGGAGGTGTACTTGAAAGTGAATTTCCGAACGTAACACAGCTTGCATCTACCGTGACAATAAAAAACCTGCTGGAACATAACAGCGGATGGCCCAAAAGTCCGGACCTTATGTTCGACTCTCCTTACTACGGACAGACACTTGACCAACGTATTGTAAGAATGCTTAGTGGTCCCCAGACTACACCTGGTGTTACGTATGCCTATTATAATATGGGATTCGGGGTTTTGGGGAAGATTATTGAAAAGATAACCGGTAAGAACTTTGAAGTGTATATGAAGGAGGTACTTGCACTTGCCGGTATAACCGATGTGCATGTAGGGGGAGATAAGTTACAAAGAAGGTCAAACGAGGTGGTATACTACTCACAAAACGGAACAAACGGTTATGCTAACGAGATGCAGCTTATTGCTTCCGCAGGAGGGATAATAGCCTCTACAGAACAGATGATGAAACTTATGTTCCATATAGACGGGTTTACAAAGGTGCCGGATATAATCACTCCTCAGACCAGAAGTATGATGCTTACGCCCTCTCCAAATTACAATCGCTATGCATTGGGATGGATGTGTAACCACTCGTATTTTCCCGGAGACTACTACCATACGGGCAACCTTTCCGGCACTGCTACAATGTGGGTGATGGGTAATGATGGAATCAACGGTGTTATCCTCTGCAATTCAAGATCGTACATCACCGGATTTGACGATGAGCTCTATGGGTTATTGCGTGATATCGTCAATCTGGCCTCTGCTGCAACCTGGTAGAGCTCTGAGAGAATCATAGCAGTAGCTCCCCATATAAAATAATCGCCTATGGTGTATCCGGGAGCGTTTACATATTCCTCCCTGCCAATCCGGATTTTAAAGATTTCGGATAGGGTGGGATCGAACAGTTTTAATGGAATTTTGCGGTATTCAACCACCTCTCTATGGTCGGGAATAAGCTCCATTTCACAACTAGCATAGGCCAGTACCGGATAAATTGTAAAATTGCTGGGCGGGACATATAAACGGCTTAAAAGACCTACAATCTCAATTTTGTCCCTGTCAAGAGAGAGCTCTTCATGAGATTCGCGACAAGCAGTGTCGGCATAGTCCTTGTCTATGTCTTCACATTTTCCACCGGGGAAGGCTATCTGTCCCGAATGTACCCCGTCATAGATATTCCTCTTGATTACCAGTACTTCCCAGTCCAATATATTTTCTGACGATGCAGGAAAGAGCAGTACAAGTACCGCTGATTCCCTTGAATTTTCGGGTGGTGCCTCTTCTATCTTTAGAGTAGATAATCTGTGCAAAGGGGCCATTTTGAGATGCGCCTTTTTACCCGGGAGGTCTGGAATATACATAAAGGATCGCTTATTTTGAAATACCAACCCTGTTAAGGATAAATGCCCATTCAAAGGCTGTGTCCCTTATGCTGTCGTACCTTCCAGTGGCACCACCATGCCCCGACTCCATGTTCATATATAGAAGTACAAGATTGTCGTCAGTTTTGTATTTCCGGAGCTTGGCCACCCATTTTGCCGGTTCATGGAATAGAACCTGTGAGTCGTTTATCCCTCCGGTAGCTAAAATGTTCGGATAATTCTGAGCCTTTACATTATCGTATGGTGAGTATGAGAGCATATAGTTGTAAGCCTCCGGTTCGTTAGGGTTCCCCCACTCCTCATATTCCTGTGTTGTAAGAGGAAGCGAGCTGTCCATCATAGTGTTTATTACATCTACAAAAGGAACCTGGGCAACAATTGTCTGGAAAAGGTCGGGACGCATGTTTGTTACGGCACCCATAAGAAGGCCTCCTGCACTGCCACCGGTTGCAGCAAGTCTTGATGGTTCGGTGTATTTGTCTGCTATCAGCTTCTCTGCACAGGCAATAAAGTCTGTAAAGGTATTCTTCTTCTTCATCAATTTACCGTCTTCATACCACTGCTCGCCCATGTCGCTTCCGCCTCTTACCTGGGCCACTGCATATATAAAGCCTCTGTTAATGAGACTATAGGCAGAAGGGCTGAAGTACACGTCAGAACTGGATCCGTAGCTGCCATAAGATGTTATAAGTGTCGGATTCTTGCCGTCCATCTTAAGCCCTTTTTTGTATACAATAGCCATCGGCACATTTGCGCTATCGGGAGCCTTTGCCCACAACCGTTCGACTTCATAGTCATCGGGATTGAACCCCGACGGAATCTCCTGCTCCTTAAGGACAATGCTTACCTTTTTCAAAATATCATATGCATAGATTGTATTTGGTCTTTTTAAAGAGGTGTAGACATACCGGATTGTTGTTGCGTTGTATTCAGGGTTACCTGTCAGGGTAGCAGAGTATACTGGTTCAGGGAAATTTATATCCTGAGTCTCTCCGCCTTTAAGAGGGATAACAGAAATATGGTTAAGTCCGTCTTTTCTTAGTTCCAGGGCCATATAGTCTTTCAGGATATCTATAGATTCTATGCGTACAAGGCTGTCGTGAGCGATGAACTCCTTCCAGGTGGCTTTGTTCCGGAAACCAACCAGAGGAGCTTCGTAAACCATTCCGTTCAGATTGTCCTTGTCTTTGTACCTTATGAAAAACTTCTCCTTATGTTGTATAACGCTATAGTCTACACCCTGAACCCTTGGCATGAATACCTTGAATGGTTCTGATGGTCTGTCTGCAGATGTGTAAAGATATTCAGATGTTGTTGAACTGGAGCTACTGATGAATATATAATCTTTTGGTTTGCTTTTGCTTACACCTATGTTAAACTTCTGGTCTTTCTCCTCATAAACCAGTTCATCTGCCGCTTTGCTACCCAGTATATGCTTGTAAACCCGGTAAGGTCTAAGTGTGTTGTCTATGGAGGTGTAGAATAAGGTTTTACTGTCATTTGCCCATGCAACAGAAGATACCCCCGGTATTGAAATGTCCATATCTGTGCCTGTTGTAAGGTCACGTATCTTTAAAATGAATTCGGCATAAGAGCCTGTTTCATTATAAATGTAGGCAGCCGTTTTATTGTCGGGACTTATTTCAAATCCGGCGAAAATCATGGCTTTCTTACCCTCTGCCATCTTGTTCACATCAAACATTACCTCTTCTGCTGCATCGAGAGTTTCCAGTTTCCTGCAATAAACGCGGTACTGCTTTCCGGCTTCTGTACGGCTGTAATAATAGTAGCCATTCTCAAACTGAGGGTAGCTTTCGTCCACATCTTTAATCCTTCCAATAATCTCATTGTAAATCTTATCCTGAAGCTTCTTTGTCTTTTTCATTACAGCATCGGAGTAGCTGTTCTCTGCTTTGAGGTATTCAATAACCTTGGGGTTCTCCTTGTCGCGGAGCCAGAAATAGTTGTCTACACGGGTGTTGTTGAACTCCAGAAATGTTTTTGGCATAACATCGGCCACCGGAGGTGCGGGGAAATCACTCTCTTTCAAAATCTTTGAGGTGTTTAGATTGCATGCAGAAAGTGCAAAAGCAACTGTTCCGGCAAACAAAAGGTTATAATATTTTTTCATACTATAAAGTTATTAATTTTTGTGTTATAAGGATAATCCCGTAACTTTAAGACTCAAATGGAAAAGTCTTTTATTGAATTTTTTAACCTTATTGGCGTTTTAGCTATTGCGCTTTTCCCTTTTTTAAAGACAAAGGGGAGGGGTTTCATAACTTTAGGTGTAATAACAGTTCAGGTGATAATAAGTTCGTTTGTTGCATTTTCTGTTTTTACAAATGGTGTGGTGCTTTTCACATATCCCGGTTCGTTCGTTACCGGCCAGATTCCCGTGAGGATAGACTACCTGTCGGCGTGGTTCATGCTTATCTTAAACTTTACATTTCTAACCGGAGCCTGGTACGGCCTCCATTACATGAAAAAATACAAAGATCAGACCGACAATCTGGCTTTGCACGCGACGGCTTTTATACTTCTATATACTTCTATAATTGATATTTGTCTGTTTCAGAATGGTCTGGTGCTTTTGGTTGTATGGGAGATAATGGCGCTCAGCTCTTTTATTACAATAATTTTTGAGCACCAAAAAAAGGAGACATTAAAGGCGGGTATCAATTTTCTGATACAGTCTCATGTATGTATTCTATTCCTGACAATTGCGTTCATGTGGGTAAAGGTAAAAACCGGCTCCTTCGATTTTACAGCAATCACTGAATATACTTCGGCAGAACCTGCAATCACCGGCATTGGACTCTTTCTTTTTTTCTTTTTCGGTTTTGCAATCAAGGCGGGCTTTGTACCATTCCACACATGGCTCCCTTTGGCCCATCCGGCTGCTCCTGCACATATTTCGGGTATTATGAGCGGGGTTATAATAAAGATTGGAATTTACGGGATATTGAGAATGCTGTTGCTTATAAAGACGGACATGGTCTCCCTGGGATACTTTATTCTTGCAATTTCGGTAATCACAGGTGTCTATGGAGTGATGCTGGCCATAGTACAACACAACCTTAAAAAGCTTTTAGCATATCATAGCATTGAAAATATTGGAATAATAGGAATTGGCATTGGTCTGGGCTGCCTTGGCCTTGGCTATGACAGTCAGATACTTATTGTGTGTGGTTTTGCCGGAGCCTTGCTCCACACTCTCAACCACTCGCTTTTCAAGTCTCTGTTATTTTACTGTGCCGGTTATGTCTATCAGAAAACACATACTATGGATATTGAAAAGATGGGTGGTCTAATAAAACACATTCCCCGTACCGGTTATCTGTTTCTCATAGGGTCTCTTGCAATTTGCGGATTGCCTCCCTTTAACGGATTTGTATCTGAGTTCTTTATTTACACTGGATTGTTCAACGGCCTCCAATCAAATGACTTTTTATTCATTATGGCTCTCATCTTCTCAATTCTGGGTCTGGTGATTATTGGCGGCCTTGCACTAATCTGCTTTACAAAGGCCTTTGGGATTATCTTTTTGGGGACTTCCCGAGATTCCGAAAAGAGGAGCTTTTCCAAAGAAAAACCGAGGAAATTTTTCCCTTTGTACATTATTGCCATTACTATTTTAATAATCGGCCTGTTCCCTGTTATACTTGCACCTGCACTTTTGAAAATCACTCATTTGTACATGCCGGTAGCAGTAATACCGGTAGCTCCTGCTTTTACTGAAATTCTTGGTAACCTTACCTCTGTTGGCTGGTACTCTCTTGGATTTATTGCATTGACAGCTCTGCTATATTCAATCAGACATTTTTTAACTTCAAGGCGAGCCCATACCCTTGAACCTACCTGGGGTTGTGGATATACGGGTGATACCGCAAAGATGCAGTACACTGCCTCCTCTTTTATCCGCTCATACCGGAAACTAGCAGGTTCGTTTCTAATGATTGATAAAGAAAAAAGCGAAGCGTCAGGTTTGTATCCATCGTATATAAATCAGGAGACCCATCCCGGCGACAGGGTGGAGAACTGGCTTATAGACAAGCCCTTGCATTTGATAAGAAGATTTTTGAACAGATTTGTGTTTCTGCAAAATGGCAATATTCAGGCATATATCCTTTACGGGTTTATATTTATAGGGCTGGTTATAATGGTTCCGGTTATTATAGAGAAGATAGCAGTGTTTTATAACTTTCTAAACCAACTTTAAAATGATTAGCTTTTTACTGATATTACTGGCGAGCTTTTTCTTTATGGGAGTTGTTGTTAGGACAAAAAGCATTGCATCCGGAAGAAAGGGCCCGGGAATTTTTCAGCCCATGAAAGATATATTAAGGCTATTGAGAAAGGGGTCGGTCTACAGCAAGACTACAACCCTCATATTCAAGCTGGCCCCCGTGGCATATATATCATCTGTCTTAATGGCAATTCTTATGGTTCCGCACGGAAACAATCCAGGATTCATCTCTTTCGACGGTGATTTTGTAATGTTTGCTTATGTTCTGGCCTTTGGGAAGTTTATGATAATAATCTCTGCACTTGACACAGGAAGCAGCTTCGAAGGAATGGGAGCGAGCAGGGAGGCACTCTACTCTATGCTTGTGGAGCCCGCCTTCTTTATTCTGATGGGATCCTTTGCTTTATATACTGGTCGCACATCATTCTTCACCATTTTTAGCACACTTCACTATGGTTCGTATATCTCATATATGCTTGGTGCCTTGGCCACATTCGTTTTTGTACTCATTGCTATGATTGAGAATAGCCGTATGCCGGTTGATGACCCAAAGACCCACCTGGAACTAACTATGATACACGAGGTTATGGTTCTGGATAACAGCGGATTCGATCTTGGGGTAATACAGTACACTTCGCATTTGAAGTTTGCCATGTATGGAGCCATAATCTCCAATTTTTTCATAGGCGTCCTGCCATTGTGGATATCCGTCCCTCTGTTTCTGGTGGTACAATTTGGCTTCGCGGTTACGGTTGGTGTTATTGAGTCCTTTATGGCAAGATTCAGAATGGGTCACAATCCGCAGTTTATTTTTATTCTGACCTCGGTATCGATGTTGATATTTTTTGGAGCACTTCTGGTTTTAGGAAAATTTTTGTAACAGATTACTTTATGATTGATATACTATTGATAGCATTGGCAATGACGCTGCTCTACATGAGCATCGCCAACAGGCTGCATACATATCTGAGGATTCTGGTACTTCAAGGTTTTATTCTTTTTGGGGCCACATATCTCACCCTAACAGATGTAAATACAGTCAATCTTTTACTTATAATGCTTGAAACGATTGTTTTCAAGGCTATTGCAGTGCCCTGGTTCATGAACTACATTATAAAACGCAACAAGATATCACGTTCTGCAGAACCATATCTGCCCTATTTTGTATCGTTGCTTATAGTTACAATCATTATTGTGCTTGCTATAATATTGTCGAGTTCCATAAAGGATGCAAACCTGGACAAGACATATTTTGTTGTTGCACTCTCTACTATGTTTACAGGATTGTACCTCATAGTCTCACGAAAGAAAATTATTACACATGTTGTAGGTTATCTGGTAATTGAAAACGGAGTATTTGTGCTCTCCCTTGCTGTTGGCAACGAGATGCCTATGCTTGTAAACCTTGGAATAATGCTGGACATATTTGCCAGCGTACTCATACTTGGAATTTTCTTTAATAAAATAGGGGACGTTATTAAAAACCCCGATGTCGACCTTTTAAATACCCTGAGAGACTGATAATTATGATAATAGGAGCGTTTTTGGCAGGAGTTTTATTGATATGCGGTTGTCTGATATCCAACCGTAATAAATTTGTCAACTATCTTCTGGTTGTACTCTTTGGTATTATGCTTCTGGCATTTGGAGCATATCAGTACAACAACCTAAACACAATACAGCTCTCATTTTTCAAATCCGACTCATTGGGCATTCTGCTTTTGCTGACACTCTGTTTTATATCGGTACCTGTCCTTTTTCACAGTTACAGGTACATAGAGAAATTCAATCCTGACGAGACACCCCGTTCCCGCGGTCTATTCTTTGCTGCGATGGTTCTACTGATCTCTGCATGTGGGGTGGCATATCTTTCAAACCATATAGCAGTAACCTGGATATTTGTGGAGCTGACAACTCTTAGTGCTTCGGTTCTGATATACCATCACAGGAACATCCGGGCGCTTGAAGGTGTGTGGAAGTATGTATTCATCTGTGCCATAAGTATTACGTTTATATATGTTGGCATCCTTTTCCTTAGCCTTTCTCTAAAACAAGCAGGAATTGACGATATGTCCTTCGATTCAATAAGGGCAAATTACAACAAGCTTAACCTTTTTTGGCTAAAGCTGTCGTTTCTGTTCATCTTTACAGGGTTCACAGCCAAATTGGGGCTTGTGCCAATGTTCACTGCCGGCGTAGATGCCAAGGACAAAGCTCCTGCTCCTGCAGGGGCATTGCTTGCAAGCATACTAATGAACCTTGGATTTGTCGGAATTTACAGGGTATATGCAATAATAGCCCATACTCCACTGCACAGCTGGGCAAATACGGTTATAATAATTGCAGCGTTGTTATCTGTTTTTGTATCTGCGGTTTATATGACCCGTATAAGAAACATAAAGAGGATGTTGGCATATTCGGGTATAGAGCATATGGGGCTGGTGATGCTTGGTCTTGCTGCCGGAGGTGTAGGAGTATATGCGGCAATCTTGCATATTATACTCCATACACTGGTAAAACCGGCTCTTTTTCTTCAGTATAATCAGATTTACTGGGTCTTCCAAAGCAAAAGCATTTACGATGTGGGCAACTATTTCAAATATAACAAGACAGGGGCGATTGTTGTTTTACTGGCCTTCATTTCCGCTACTGCTATGCCTCCTTCCGGATTGTTTGTGAGCGAGTTCCTTATTTTCCAGGCTCTTTTCCAGGCTCATTACATACTTATACTCGTTACCGTTCTCATATTGTTGACATTAATTATCTGGGGATTCGGCTCAAACACCTTTAAATTACTCTTTTCCCCTTCTCCTGAGGCTATGGATAAAAGTACAATTCCCGAAATAAACCCATGGGAATCGTTCAGTCAGTATGTTTTGCTGGCAGTTGCTGTCTATATTGCATACAATCCGCCGCAAAGATTTGTCGAACTTATACAGGATGCGGTAAAACTAATACAGTAAGAGATGAGATACACTTCCATATATAACAATCAGTCTATATCCTTGAACGATATCCCGGAACTTGGGTATACTGAGTTTCTGAATGTCAATTGCGGGTTGTTGTCGGAAAATCCTCAACGGCACTGTGTAAATTTCTTCGGATATAAAACAGGAGAGGTTGTAAGGTTATTATGCTGCATTGCAGATGATACTACACATCAAATATATCTCTCATCTTCCATCATTGAACCTGATTCAAGTCTGCCGTCATTTACTGCGCAAAACCACAATTTTGAAAAATTTGAGCGGGAGATTCATGAGAACTTTGGCATTAAATACTCAGACCATCCATGGCTGAAACCATACAGAAAAACTGAAAACTATACATTTCTAAGGTCTGAAAGCGAGGAGTTGAATGAGGTGGGTGTGGGGCCAATACATGCAGGAATCATTGAGCCCGGACACTTCAGGTTCATTTGTAACGGGGAACAGATTATGCATCTGGAAATTCAACTGGGTTACCAGCATCGTGGGATTGAACAGTTGTTCCTGCAGAAGAAAAAATTACTGGAACGTACAACTCTTGCAGAAAACATAGCAGGGGATACCACGGTCGGCCATACCACAGCATTTGTGAACCTGTGGGAGAGCCTTTGCGGATATACTCCGGATATCTCTCTTGATTTTTCCAGAACGCTGGCTCTTGAGCTTGAACGGATAGCAGTTCACACAGGCGACATGGCAGCCATTTGCGGAGATATTGCCTATCAGCTTGGCAACTCAGTTTATGGCAGACTACGTACACCAATTGTAAACTTCCTGCAGGAGTGGGGAGGAAACCGTCTTGCAAAAGGACTAATAAGAGCAGGAAAAATCAACTATCCATTCACTAAGGAGCTTGCAACAAGATTGTCCGAAGTTTTCCAACAGTTTGAACCCGATTTCGATGAGATATCAGAAAAGCTCTTTAAGCTACCAAGTGCCCTCTCCCGAATGGAGAAAACAGGAATAGTAAGTTACGAGGAGGTGGTTGAGATAGGAACAGTGGGCATGTCTGCGAGAATGAGCGGTCTTAACAGGGATATACGCACCTCACACCCGTTTTGTCTTTATGGGTCTGTAATTGAGCATAATCCGGTGCTTAAACGACATGGCGACGTATATTCGAGGGTGCAGATAAGGAAGGAGGAGATAAAGCAATCGATAACCTATATTAAGAAACTTCTAGCGGATGTTCCTGATTTTAAAAAACCGGAGAATATTTTATTGACCCCTGCCGGTGGAAAGTTTGTTCTCACTCTTGTAGAGGGATGGCGGGGAGAGATATGCCACTGTGCAATAACCGACAACTCAGGCAATCTGATCCTCTACAAAATAAAGGACCCTTCGCATCACAACTGGATGGCACTGGCGCAGTCAGTGAGAAACAACGAGATATCAGATTTTCCGGTATGTAACAAGAGCTTTAATTTGTCGTACTGCGGGAATGATTTGTAATGGGTTAATTTGCTAATATGCTAATGTGCTAATATGCTAATATGCTAATATGCTAATATGCTAATATGCTAATGAGGGAATATGTTAATTTGGGGAGAGATGGAGAAGAAGAATGTGGTATTGGAGAAGAGTATGGAGTTTGCATTGGAGATTATTGAGTATGCAGAGACACTTGAAGAGAAAAGGAAATATGTAGTAGCAAATCAGTTACTCAAATCTGGGACTTCGATTGGAGCAAATATAAGAGAGGCGCAGTCGGCAGAAAGCCGACAGGATTTTATTCATAAGATTAAAATAGCTGCAAAAGAAGCGCAGGAAACAGAATATTGGTTAATGCTATGTAATCGGTCAGAGAATTATCCTTCAAATAGTTCATTGCCGAAGAAATTGGATGAGATACAAAGATTGATTTCAAGCATTATAAGTACGGCAAAAAAAGGGGGGGTAATGTGCTAATGGGTTAATGTGCGAATGTGCTAATTTGCTAATGGGTTAATTTGCTAATGGGTTAATTTGGCGATTATAAATTGACGGTAAAACATTTTAAAAAGCCTCTAAAAAACAACTAATTAGCACACTAGCATATTCGCAAATTAAATAATTAAGAAATCATTAGCACACTAGCATATTAGCAAATTAAATAATTAAGAAATCATTAGCACACTAGCATATTAGCAAATTAAATAATTAAAATGTTAGACAATTTCAAAATAATGTGGCACCAGGGAAAGCAATTCATTCCCGATGTAACAACTGCAAAGGTTCCGGGTATTTTCCGGGGAAGGCCCGTCATCTCAAATGCCAGTGTAGATGTTGTGCGGTTGGTTGATTTGTGTCCGACAAGGGCAATAGCATCAGGAGCAGGTGCCGGAATTGGAACAGGTGTCAGTATAGATTTAGGCAAGTGTACCTTTTGCGGTGAGTGTGCAGTTCAATTTCCGGAAAAGATAAAATTTACAGACGATTATAAATTGTCCACCAACGAGCGTGAGCGGTTGATTATAAGAGAGGGGGCGGAGAATCCAATTATTGTGAATCCTGCAACTGTCCGTAAGGAAATTCACCGGATGTTTGGAGGCTCTCTTAAGCTCAGGCAGGTTTCGGCAGGGGGTGACAACAGCTGCGAACTGGAACTAAATGCTGCAAACAATGTTCAGTTCGACATGAGCCGGTTCGGGATTGATTTTGTTGCTTCACCCCGTCATGCCGACGGCATAATCATTACAGGCCCCATTACAAAAAATATGGCCGGGGCACTGGAAATTTGCTATAATGCAATTCCAGACCCCAAAATCATAATCCTTGCAGGGACCGATGCTATAAGCGGTGGTATTTTTGCCGACAGTCCGGAGTTAAACAGGGAATTTATTGATAAACATCACATTGACCTCTATATTCCGGGTAATCCTGTGCACCCGCTCACATTTATCAATGGTATTCTGAGTCTGCTTTCAAAAAATATCTGATCAGGTCAAATCGTCGGTTAATCCTGGAAGGATCCCTTTGCTAACATAAATTGGGTGTATGAACTTCCTCATAGATTTCCGTTTTACCTCAAACCATATTCCGGCACAAACAGTAATTATACCTCCAATCAGAAGAGTGTAAGGAATTCCGATACCACTCGCAATACTGCCGGCTATAAGGCTGCCTATCGGGTGGGTACCCATGAGGGCCATCGCATAAAAGCTCATTACCCTGCCTCGCATCTCCTCTTCTGCAATTGTCTGGAGAAGGGTGTTGACGCCAGCCAGCGTAAGAATCATAGAGAGTCCTCCGGCAAACAGAACGAACAGAGAAAAGGTTGTATTGGTTGAAAAAGAGGATAATACAATTGTAATACCCAACAAGAAGGTGTTTATGGAAATAATTTTACCAAGTCCGAGAACCGACTTACGGGCGGCCATATATATTGCACCAGTCAATGCGCCACCCCCAAGGGCAGACATAAGAAAACCCAGTGTCCCGGCTCCTCCTCCCAGTACCTCTTTTGCGTATGCAGGCAGAAGAACGATAAACGGGAAACCAGCCAGACTAAGAATGGCAAGAAGCAAAATCATGGTGCGGATTGGCATCGATTTGAATGTGTAATTAATTCCATCCTTCATGCTTTTGATGAACTTGTCTGCAATAACTACAGGCTTTTTATAAGGAATCCTTATCATCATGAGTGCAATAATTACAGCCACAAAGCTTATTGCATTGAAAAGAAAACAGATACCCTCACCTACAGCTGCAATCGTAACACCTGCGATGGCAGGGCCAACAAGACGAGCTCCGTTGAAAATTGCAGAGTTGAGAGCAATTGCATTGCCCAGGTCCTCTTTCTTGTCTATAAGGTCAACAACAAGTGACTGCCTTGCTGGTGCATCGAAGGCACTTATTACTCCGGCCAAAATGCTTAAGACAACAATGTGCCATACTTCTATCATGTTGAATAAAACCAATCCGGCCATGACAAATGCCTGAATCATAAAAGCAACCTGAGCAAGTATCATTATCCTGAGGCGGTTGTACCTGTCTGTAAGTACCCCGGTAAAAGTAGAGAGAATAAAGGTGGGAATCTGGTTTGTAAATCCGACAAGACCGAGCAGGAACACAGATCCTGTAAGCCTGTAAACCAGCCAGCTCAGTGCAATATTCTGCATCCACGTACCAATCATAGAGATACCCTGACCTGTAAAATAGAGTCTGTAGTTTCGTGAGTGGAGCGAAGAGAAGATGTCCTTAAGTGTCATGTAAGAGGATGAGAATATTATCTATGTCAAAAATACCAAACTAATTGACAAAAGTATTACCTTTAATACAAAATCCCACCATAGCCTGTGAAAACGTCAGTGAAATTTATATTAAACGGCACTCCGGTAGAAATTGATTTTATAAAGGAAAAGCTGCTGTTCCCTCATATGACAGTCATGGATTACCTCCGTGAACACGCCCATCTTACCGGGACCAAGGAGGGGTGCGGGATTGGAGATTGTGGTGCATGTACTGTATGCCTTGCAGAGAGAGATGTTTTCGGTAACACTGTAATCTCGTCTGTAAACGGATGCCTCATTATGCTCGGAATGTTGGATAACAAGCACCTGATTACAATTGAGGGGGTTGCAAAAAACGGAAAGTTACATCTGGTTCAGCAGAGCCTGGTAGAAAAAAGGGGTTCTCAATGTGGCTTCTGTTCTCCCGGAATGGTAATGTCGGCCTATGCCCATTACCTCAACAAAAAACCATTTACCAGATCATCAATCGAAAGTTCACTCTCCGGGAATCTGTGCAGATGCACAGGGTATGAAAGTATTTTTCAGGCACTTATTGATGTGGAAAAATATGAGAGAATAGAGGAGAATCCGGAATTGCCGGAAAATTCAAGAGAGGAGCTCTTTGTTGAGAAAAATGGAAGTGTGTATATAAAACCACTTGACTTACAATCGCTTCTTAAATACAAAAGATGGTATCCGCAATACACTTTAGTATCTGGTGCCAGTGACCTTAGCGTTAAGTATAAAACGGAACATCCAGCTAGTGTATCACTTATAGACATTTCTGATATTGAGGAGTTGAAAGGGGTCACTATAAACAAAGATAGTCTGACAATAGGAGCCAACGCCTCAATCGAATCGGCAAAAGAGGCTCTGTCTGTCTATTATCCGCAATTGTCGGAATACCTCTCTACATTTGCATCTCTTCAAATCAGAAACAAGGCATCTATGGCAGGCAGTGTTGCCGGAGCATCTCCGGTTGGAGACATTATGCCTCTTTTGCTTGCACTAAGGGCCGGGATAGTACTTACTTCAGATAAATCCAGCCGTTCAATTGAGAGTCGTAATTTCAACACTGCATATCGCAGGCACATAATGGCAGATGATGAGATAATAGAAAAATTCATCTTACCGCTACCATCTGAGAGACATAAATTATTCTGCAGCAAGCAGTCTAAAAGAAAGGATATGGACATATCTTCGATGACCTTCTGTATTAGCCTTTCTATTGATAATGGAATAATTAAGGATGTATCTACAGGTTTCGGAGGTATGGCTGCGGTTCCATGTGCTTCCGGCAAGATTGAGGAATTTCTGACAGGCAGGCCATTTACAGAAGATACTTTTATTAAGGCAAAACCACTTGTAAGGCAGGAGTTCAGTACAATATCTGATATAAGAGGCTCCGCAGAATATAGATTGCTTGTAGCAGAGAACCTGCTTATTAAGTGCTTTAATGATCTAAAATAGAACGAGATGGATCAGTCATTAAAAAGAACGGCATCACATCTAAAAGGAGAGACCAGATATATTGACGATCTGGATAAGCCGAACAATGTTCTATACGGCTTTATCTACAGAAGTAATTTTGCTTACGGAAAAATTGAAAAAATTGACATTGAAGAGGCAAAGAGAGTAAAAGATGTTTTCGCCATTCTTAGCTATAAGGATATTCCGGGGAAAAATTTCATGGGGGCGGTATTTGACGACGAACCTATTCTTGCCGAAGAGCATGTGGAATTTATAGGGCAGGCAATTTTGCTTATTGCAGCAAAGAGTAAATCAGCTGCTTTTGAGGCAATAACAAAGATTAAAGTCGATATTAAGGAGCTAGAACCGGTTCTGGATGTAGAAGAGTCATACACAAAAGGCAATTTTCCATTTGACCCTCTGCACATTGTCAGTGGAGATGTAGAAGAGGGCTTCGCAAAATCTGATTTTGTCATTGAAGGAGTACTTAATACCGGTTGTCAGGAACACTTCTATCTGGAGACACAAGCGGCAATGTCGGTTCCAAAACCTGACGGCACCATTCTGGTAAAGACATCGTCTCAGAACCCATCGGAGAACCAGCTTATAATATCTCATGCGCTCAAGTTGGAAAGCTCAAAAATTGAAGTTGTTACAGACATAATAGGAGGTGGATTCGGAGGTAAGGAGACCCAAAGTAACTGGTGTGCCGTTTGGACCTCACTTCTTGCAAACCATTGCGCCGTACCGGTTATTATGGTAATGGACAGGAGAGAAGACATGCTAATAACAGGCAAACGCCATCCTGTCAAAACCACTTATAAAGCAGGGTTCAACAAGAATGGGAGACTAAATGCATATAGCGCAAAATTCCTGTTTGACATAGGATTCAGTGCAGACCTCTCCAGATCAATAATTGAGAGGTCGTTGCTTCATCTGGACAACTCATACTACATTCCATCAGTCAAATGCGATTTATATCCATGCAGGACCAATAAACCATCCAACACAGCCTTCAGAGGGTTTGGCGCACCACAGTCAATAGCAGCAATTGAGTATGTAATGGAGGAGATATCCCGAGTTACCGGCATAGATGCTGCTGTTGTAAGGAACAGGAACTTCTACGGTAAAAGTGTAAGAAACACCGCACCTTACGGACAAAAGATAAAAGACAACATCATAGGCGACCTTTATAAGGAACTTCTTAAAACTTCCGACTATAAACAGAGAGTTAAGTCGTTGAAAGAGTTCAACAAGAGTTCAAAATGGAAAAAGAGAGGAATATCCATGGTGCCGGTCAAATTCGGAATTTCGTTCACTACGAGTTTTCTAAATCAGGGAGCTGCTTTGGTGAATATGTACAAGGATGGTTCGCTTGTTGTTCATCAGGGTGGTGTTGAAATGGGTCAGGGTTTGTACGATAAAATGATGAATGTGGTCTCAAGGGAGTTTGGTATCACAAAAGAATCTGTGAGAATATGTTCTACAAACATATCTGTTATCCCAAACACATCTGCTACTGCTGCCTCAACAGGATCGGACATTAACGGACATGCAATAAAACTTGCGATTGACAGGTTGAAAAACAGGTTAAACGATTTTATCTCATTAAACTATTCCTGGGGCAAAGAGGATATAGTATGGGAAAACTCTTTCATATTCAGCAAAAAAAATCCTGAAATCAGATATCCAATATCAGAAATTATTAAAAATGCATATCTGGCACAAGTAAGTCTCAGTGAGCAAGCCTACTATAAAACTCCCGGAATCCATTTCGACAGAGTGATTGCAAGAGGAAATCCTTTCTACTATTATGTCTTTGGCCTTTCTGTTAGTGAAGTTGAGGTTGATATGCTGACAGGGGCCCATAAGATTATTCGGACAGATATTCTTCACGATGTGGGAGAATCACTTGATAAGCTGATAGATAAGGGACAGATAGAAGGGGCATTTGTTCAGTGTTCAGGATGGGCGACTATGGAGGAGTTGGTTTATAACAGCAAAGGGGCTCTGTTGACTGCCAGTCCGGATAGCTATAAGATTCCCGGTATAGCGGATATTCCTCAGGATTTCAGGGTGAATTTGTATGAAAAGAACCCTTTCAATGCCGGTATTTTGAAAAGCAGGGCAGTAGGTGAGCCACCATTCATATATGGTTTATCTGTCTGGTTGGCAATAAAAAATGCCCTCATATATTTTAATAAAAAGAGTTGCCGGCTCGATTTGCCTGCAACAAAGGAGAAAATACTAAAATGTGCATATTCATATGTGGAAAGCGATAAAAATTAACACCCCTGTAATATACATGGGTCTCACATGGGGAGCAGCCGAACTGGTGTTGGGATACTTCCTGCATATGCTCAAGGCTCCGCTGACAGGTTCTCTGCTGATGCCTATAGGAATAATATGCATGATAAGTGCTTATTTGAAGACAGGGAGCAGGAGAGCAACGGTGTTTACATCGGTAATTGCAGCATCGTTAAAGCTTGTTACAATCCTGATTGTCCCGGTGAGCAGTTTTTATCTGGTAGTCAATCCAGTGGTTGCGATTCTGCTTGAAGGAGTTGTTCTGGTAATGCCAATAACGTTGATAAATAAAAGAGTATTCCGCAAAATGACACACAATATGCTGCTAAGCTTCGCATCGATTTGCATTGGGATATTTTTCTATAAAATTTGCTTCCTCTCCTTCCAGATACTGCTTAAGGCAGGAACAGGAGCTCCGGCATTAGGAACGTTAAGCGTGCAGGACAACTTCAGCTTCCTGATAAGCCAAACGTTGATAAGTGCCTTTCTGGTAATGGTTTATTTAATATTGTATGTGAAGATAACAGTCTCACCTGTCATGAAAAAAACCTTCAATTGAGGAAGATCTTCTGCGCCTGTGCATATTAGATCAAGCTTTTCGGTAGATATCAGGTTTACCTCTCCTTTATATTTCTGGATTATCACCCTCACCGACTCTATAAGTTGAGGTCCCATTGCGGCTTTCACTTCGTATACCTCTTTGTATTTTCCTTCCGGCCCAAGTGCCTTGATAGACTTGGCCAGACTGATTCTCATGTCAGCCGGGATCTCCTCCGGCCATACAAGACCAGAAACAAATTCACCTGCAGCTAAGCTTGGAATATTTGCCTCTGTTGCAATTTCCTCCATTTCTGCCTTAGAAACCTTTCCGGCTGTGCTGATTTTTACCGATAGTTTCGCTTGGGGAACCTCTACTGCAAAAAATGTAATGTGTGCACTACCATAATAAACAGCATTATAGCCATTCCAATTATATGGTTGAGCAGTTGAATACCCTGTCTTGTAGTCGTTAAAATTTTTCTGAGGCATAACGACTATCTGTATAAACTGTGTAGGGCTGCTCCCAAATTTGGCGGTATTTACGGCTCCGTCAATTTTGCATTCAAAAAGAGAAAAGCCCGGAATCTGAACCCGTCCTGCCCATTGTTTAAAGTAGTCGTGGGGAACCGGTGGCTTGACCTGGCAAACCGACATAACTGTAATAAATAACAGAGTTGCTGTAAAAATAATTTTTTTCATATTGAGCAGCTTTAGTAGAGCGGTTTATATAGTTCTGTAAACAAGTGAATTGATGTTCATGCCAGCTCCAACAGATGCAAAGACAATTATATCTCCTTTGTTAATTTTATGTGGTTCGAGCTCTCCATTTAAAATCAGGTCGAGCAGCGTTGGCAATGTAGCTACAGATGAGTTACCCAACTTGGATATTGTCATAGGCATTACATCTTTGGGAGAATCAGTAAGTTTATAAAGGGAGTAAAGTCTCTTTAATATTGCGTCGTCCATTTTTCCGTTTGCCTGATGTATAAGCACCTTGCTTATATCTTGGATATTTAGGTTGCTCTTTTCAAGACAATCCTTAATTGCCTGGGGAACTGTTTCGAGTGCGTATTGGTACAGTTTTCTGCCATTCATCTTCAGATATAGGTTATCCTTGGTCTCATCGTCGCATTTGAACGATTTGCCCATATATAACATATCAGAATGGGTAAAGGTATCTGAGCGGGTTTTGTGAGCAAGTATTCCGACAGGTGTTTCGCTCATCATAGCCTCCAGTACTACGGCACCGGCGCCATCGGCATAAAGCATACTATCTCTGTCGTGCGGGTCAGATATCCTCGACAGAACATCGGCTCCAATCACTAGAATTTTTTTGGCATCGCCCGATTTTATATAGTAATCTGCCTGAATTACTGCCTGAAGCCAGCCTGGACAACCAAATGGCAGGTCGTATGCGATTGCGTTCGGACTAACTATTCCTAATTTGTGCTTTACGCGGGCTGCCAGACTTGGAACAATATCGGTACGTCGGTTATCACTTTTTACATCACCAAAATTGTGCGCAACAATTACATAATCAAGCTCTTCTTGATCTATGCCGGAAGATTTTATTGCCTCTGCTGCAGCAAAATATGCGATATCGGAAGTAACCAGATTGTCTGTAACATGCCTTCTTTCTGCTATAGTTGTTATTTCCAGAAACTTATCAATTATCTCCTGATTAGGTTTTTCTATTTTCTTATCGTTTTCATAAAATTCAGTTGTAAGAAAATTCTCGTTTCTTATACACTCTGTAGGAATGTAACTCCCTGTCCCTGTTATAACACTATAGATTGAGCTGCTCATATTTATCACACAAATTTGTCTGCTTAATTGCTGACGGGTCAAATTTAAGAAAAATTATTGAACCTTACTATTTAGCCATTGCCTTAGCTCTTAGTTCCGGCGGCATCTTTTCAATGGCATACCTTAAGGCAGTACGGGGCATTGTTGTCTTATTCTTCATTATATATTCAAAGACCTCATTCAGATGTGACTGACTGGCAACCTTTAGCATCCAGCCATAGCCCTTCTGAACCATATCGTCACCATCCATCAGCATGATATCGGCCAATTCAAATATCTCAGTTAGAAACTTTCCCCTTCTTGCAGGAACAATCAGTGATACTGCTGCTGCCCGTCTCATCCATCGGTTTGGTGATTTTGCCCATCTTTTTAGTTCGGGAAGGAATTCAGGGTACATCTCCAGAAAAGAGCCAACAGTATGGTTACAGAGTGTGTCGCAGGAGGCCCAGTTGTTCAGATAGGTGCCAACCCATCTTTCAAGAAGACAGAAGTCTTTCGGAGTGAATTTTTTGTGTATGAAGTACGACCAGTTACATGCTATGAAGGACTCTTCCATCAATACCGATTTCCACAGCTCTTCACACAATTCAAATATCTCTGCTTTTGGCAGATCCTTTATCGCTTTGAAATTCTCCTTTGCAATGTTGCCTACCATTGCCGACTTCACCCCGTATAGATGTACCTCCTCCTTGAAAAACCGCTCTCCGCTCTTTTTTGTTTTTTCGTCAGCATTTGCTGTAAGATCCTCACGGATTTTACTGATAATTACTTTGTGATTCATTGTATTTAATGCCATTGATAAGCGGTGTTTGCCAGAGGGTCAATCTCCATTAGCCTGCGTACACCCTTACTTCTGTTGTTTTGCCACCAGTTATAATATGCTCTGGCGACAGCTTCATGTGCATTGCGGTCAAAAACCATCCTTAATTCAGTTGCGCTTCGCAGTGACAAAACAGGATTCTGAGAAGGGAACCCGACAAAAAGATACTTGCTGTCTATTGCTTTTGCTCTTACAGACTCAATTGTCCATAGCACATACACACCAAGCGCACATTCATTGAGATAGAAAGAGGAGATGAAGTTGGTTGGAAAATCAGAGATAACCTGAGTTTCGTTTCTGTATTCGAGCAGGGCAGGAATGTCATTAACAGAAAATGCAGGGAGGTACAAAGAGTCGAAGCTGTTTGATTTAAGCAATCCGATAAATCGCTCCACATTGGCACCGTCTGTCTCTTCGATTGCATTTTTTTCACATGAGGTGAATCCGATTAGGGAAATTACCAACATGATAAATAATCTTAATGTTCTCATGGTAATTTGGTTATAATTATTGATAAAGGTATAAATAATTACTTTACCTAAATACAATATTCATAGAAAATATTGTAATAATGAAAAATGCGCAAGAACTGTTCAGCATGGTTTAGCTCTATGTTAAGCACCTTCATCCCCTTTTTTGGCACCGTCAATAACATTCTTTTATTATTGGTATTTTAACAGAATACTTTTGTCCTTCGAAAAAATTGAATGCAATAAAAAGAAAATGAAAACAAAAGAATTAATTTTATGTGCCTTGCTGGCACTGTTATCTATTACATCCTATGCAAAGGATGGTGACCACAGATTCGGATTCGAACTTAACGGAGGAACATCTTTTCCTACAAGTAAATTAGCCGGATCAATACTGAAGACTGGTGTGGGAATTGAAGGGACGTTCCATTTCAGGATATTGGATCATACCGGGTTATATGCCGGATGGGGTTGGAACAAGTTTTCTGCAGAAGAGTCATTTGCGGGAACAGATATGGATTTTGAAGAGACAGGATATGTGTTCGGACTTCAATTCAGGCACCCAGTTGCAGAATCACCGGTCTCGTTCTTTGTAAGGGCTGGAGGGCTTTACAACCATATAGAGATTGAAAATGAGGAAGGTAATATTATTGCAGATTCGGGACATGGTCTCGGATGGCAGGCTGCAGCCGGCATCTGTTTGCCTTTAGGTGGTAACTGGTGTATAGCTCCCGGGATAAAATACAACTCCCTCAAGAGAGATGTTGCAATAGAAAATGTTACTACAAAAATGAACCATGAGTACATTTCCTTAAGAGTGGGCATTATTTGGAAATTTTAAATTCATAATATTTATATTTGTCTGTGATATCAGATTTATTCAATAAGGCAAACAAGATATTTCCGGGGGGCAGGCTTTTCAGGCTGCTCCTTACTCTGGTAATTTCTATACAGGTAATAATAATACTCTACAATCACCTCAGCGGATTTTATGTTTTGGGTGGTATTGCCCATTTTTTCATACGTCTTGGAGTTGGTACAATATTAGGGTTAATTGCAGCCTACCTTGTGGCAATCCCCGATCTGTACATAATTAGCTTCCTGAACAAATCCTTCAACTGGCACAAGAGAACATTAGCAAGAGTTGTGGTGCAGGTATCGCTGGCGATACTGCTTGCAGTAATTGCATCTACACTAATAACAATACTCTCCCATTCCATAAGCTCTTATAGAGAGGGGTTGGGGAAAATTCTGATTTACAATGCTCTTATCTTCTCTGTTGTAAATATAATGCTAATGGCAATAATGGAGGGATGGCAGTTTTCCATGGAGAGCACCAGAGCAAAGAAAAGGGCTGAGAAACTGGAAAGGGAGTTATCTCAAGTACGCTTTGAAGTACTTAAAAGTCAAATAAATCCGCACTTTATGTTTAACAGTCTCAATGTGCTTTCCGGATTAATTGAGAAGGACTCAGAAAAGGCCCAGCGGTTCATAGACGAGTTTTCACAGATATACCGATATGTTCTGGAAACTATAGAGAAACCGGTTGTGTCGCTTGGTGAAGAGCTGGGATTTGTACGTTCCTATATATTCCTGCAACAAATAAGATATGGGGGATCGCTCAGGCTTGCGGTTGACATTCCCTCTTTTTTTCTTCATAAACTTCTGCCCCCTTTGTCGCTGCAGACGGTTTTGGAAAATGCCATCAAACATAATATTGTTAATGATTCACAACCATTGAATATTGAGATATATGCACAGGATAGCTGGTTATATGTCAAAAACAATATTCAACTGAAAATTTCTGCCGGCAGGTCAACCGGTATTGGTCAGAACAATCTTTTGAAAAGATATTCGATGATAAGTGAAAGGCTTCCGTATTTTATGCTTGGGGCCGATAGCTATATTGCAAAACTACCTTTAATTGAAAGTGAATATGACGAGGGTTCTGATAATTGAAGATGAGATAATCGCAGCCGAGAGGCTTGAAAAAACACTTGAGGAAATAGACAGCGACATACAGATTGTTGCGAAAACAGGATCCATAAAAGAGTCTGTTCAATGGCTGTTATCAAATATTGCCGACCTTATATTCCTTGACATTCAACTGTCTGATGGTCTCAGCTTTAGTATTTTTGATCAGGTGAAGGTTAACACACCAATAATTTTCACTACAGCATACGATCAGTATGCAATAAAGGCATTCAAACTGAATAGCGTATCCTATCTGTTAAAGCCCATAAAAAAAACAGAACTTGCAGAGAGCCTAAAAAAATACAGACAAAACAAAACATACTACAACGTCGACTTTAGTGCATTGCTGGCCGAAATCAGAGAAAAGGCTCCGGAATACAGGAAGCGGTTTCTAATACAGACAGGTGATAAATTCAGAAAAGTCGAAATTGAAAATATTGCATATTTTTATGTGTCTGACGGACACGTTTCGCTTAGGACTTTTAACGGCCACTCTTACCCGGTAGATTCAACACTCGACACAATTGAAAATTCAGTAGATCCTGTGCAATTTTTCAGAATCAACAGACAATATCTCATATCGATGCAATCTATTGCCAATATGACTGCCTGGTCCAGGAGCAGGATAAAAATTGTACTGAACCCCGCAGCAGAAAACGAAATGGATACAATTGTAAGTATAGACAGGTCAGCAGAATTTAAAAACTGGATGAACAAATGATAAAAGATATTTGCCGGAACAATCTTACTAAATTTCTGATCAGGGCAATTTCGAAGATGCCTGAAGCAGAAAAACTATTAATATTGGACATAGGATGTGGGACAGGAGTTCCAACGATAGAATTGTCGAAACATCTCAATGGAACCATTCATGCAGTCGATTCTGATGAAACTTTACTGCGACAACTTGATGAAAAGATAATAAAATCCAGGTTGTCCAAAAGAATATTTACATTTCATCAATCAATTTTTGAGATTGATTTGTCTTCACAATTATATGATATAGTCCTGGCTGAAGGGTTATTAAATATTATCGGCTTTCAAAAAGGCCTCCAGATTGTCAGGAAGATAATTAAAGACAATGGTTATTTTATAATCCATGATGAGTTTGCTAAACATGAAGAGAAGCTGATTTTGATTGATAGCTATAAGTATAAAATAATCGATTCGTTCATAATAGATGAAAAAACGTGGTGGAAAGATTATTACAAGTGTCTGGAAGAAAAAATTTCATTGGTAGATGACATTAACAAATCTGATACTTATGAAAATGAGTTAAAAGAGATAGAGTCATATAAAAAGCAGCCTCACTTATTCTGCTCTATTTATTATGTGCTTCAGAAACAAGCAATTTAAATGAGAGAAAATGCTTAGATAAGTGGCAGAGAGAACATTATATTGTCAGAAAGTAAGCTTCAGGAAATCACCATCAATAATCAATAACTTAACCCCGTTTTCTGTGGTTGAGCGGTGGGAACTTAGTTCATCAGAAACGACGTATGTCATACCTTCTGTCAGAATGAATTTCTCGCCGTTTTCCATCTCGCTCACAAAGGAGCCCGACAGACAATGTACAATGTGCCCTTTTTTGCACCAGTGGTCGGCAACGTAGCCTTTTGAATATTCTACAATACGGACCCTTAGGCCCTCATATTGACAGGTTTGCCAGTAAGCAATACCTGTCTCCCCCTTGTGTTCCGTCTTTGGAACAATTGCCCAATCTATAGTTTGAAAGGGGATATTTTTAGTATTATTAGTCAACATATGTTTCCTTGAAATTTTCAACTGTAAACCTGATTTTCCTGTTCTGCCACTCTTATAAATGTTGTCCGTTTTGTAAGTTCCTTCAGCTGAGAAGCTCCCACGTACGTACAAGTACTGCGAATTCCTCCGAGAATGTCGAGAAGAGTCTCTTCTACTTTTCCTCGGTAAGGTACGGTAACAGTCTTGCCCTCACTGGCGCGGTATTCAGCTACGCCTCCCGAATGTTTCTCCATTGCGGTTGAAGAACTCATGCCATAGAACAGTTTTACCTTTTCACCGTTTTTTTCTATCAACTCCCCTCCACTCTCATCATGACCTGCCAGCATTCCGCCCAGCATGACAAAATCGGCCCCGGCACCAAAGGCCTTTGCCACATCGCCAGGGGTGGAACAACCTCCGTCACTGATAATCTGGCCCCCCAGACCATGAGCAGCGTCGGCACACTCAATTATGGCCGAGAGTTGAGGATAACCGACTCCTGTTTTTATACGTGTTGTACACACAGAGCCGGGGCCGATGCCTACCTTTATGATATCTGCACCTGCAAGCAGAAGTTCCTCAACCATCTCGCCGGTGACAACGTTCCCGGCAATGATTACCTTGTCCGGAAACTTTTTGCGGGTTTGTTTTACAAAGGCAACAAAGTGTTCCGAATAACCGTTTGCCACGTCTATACAGATGAATCTCAACTGATGATTTGTGTTTAATATCTGAGTAAGTTTCTCAAAATCTGCAGGGCTGGTTCCTGTACTGACAGCTATGAAGTTTTCAACACCCGGAGGAGCATTCTGAACAAATGTGTTCCATTCATCAACTGTATAGTGTTTGTGAATAGCAGTAAACAACTTCTGCTCTTGCAGAGCCAGTGCCATCTCAAAGGTGCCAACCGTATCCATGTTGGCTGCCATTACCGGTATTCCTGTCCAATCACTTTTGGTGTGCAGGAATTTGAATGTTCGCTCAAGCTTTACCTGCGACCTGCTCTTTAAAGTAGAACGCTTTGGCCGGAACATTACATCTTTAAAACCGAGTTTAATGTCGTATTCTATTCTCATAATGGTAGTAAAGTTAAGATAAAAAAAGGGGCCATCAAAGGGCCCCTTTCTAATCATTTAGGATTTTACATGATCTCAATAAGTTTAACAGGCTTTGGTTTTGCCTCCTCTTTTTTAGGAATCGATATTTTAAGGATCCCGTTATCATATTTCGCAGTAATTTTATCGCTTTCAACGGTATTTGGTAAAGTAAAGGAGCGGTTGAACGATTGATAACTGAACTCTCTGCGGGTAAACTTTTGGCCCTCATTGGCTTCGTTTTCTTCCTGCTTTTCAGAGGAGATTGTAAGAACATTGTTATTCAGCTCAATCTTGAAATCCTCTTTCCCAAAACCGGGTGCAGCCACCTCTACATCATAACCAACACTGTCTTCCTTGATATTCACTGAAGGCAGTGTAGTGTTGGTGTCCGAATAATTACTATTCGACCAGTTGAATAAATCGTTATTCAGAAAGTGATCGAATAAATTAGGATACTGGTTTGAAAATCTAACTAGTGACATAATTTAATCCTCCTGATTTTAGTTAAACATTAATATTCAAAACAGGAAGATTCAAAAAAAATACCAGACAGAAAAATGTGTCAGATTGACACTGACTAGTAACTATAGAGTAATTGTACTGACCATTTATCGAGATTTATAATGATGTTATTATAACCTGTCGTTCTTATGGGTTTAAGATTAAAAGCGACTCTCCTGGTTATCACTGCCAGACATAACTCTTTGTTATCCAGAGAAATTCTCATGTATCGTTGAATTGGATAAGACTCGGCAATTACTTCTGAATCAAACGCTTTGAAAATCCAACTGCTGCCACTGCAACCACTGGCGGTCACCTCTAAAACAAGGCTGTCACCAACAACTGCTGCACTCTTTATTGTGTAATTATTTGTTATTGCTTTGGTATACAGGATATTGTCTAAGACAACTATTTTGTTATCTGAATCTGGAACCTCCTCCATCTTTGTTATGCAGGACACTGTAATTGCAGAAAGAAGAATGGTTAACAAGAAACAATACGGACTTTTCATAAATCATAAATTTACTTTCACAGATTATCAAAAAAATTCTCCAGCTTGTATGGGTCAAGCTGACCTTTTGTCCTTACGCCGCTACACAGATCAAGACCGAATGGTTGTACCTGGTCGATGGCCTGTCTTACGTTTTCAGGAGTAAGTCCGCCGGCAAGAAAAACAGGAACTTTAGATTGTTCGACTATTTTCCGACTGATCTCCCAATTATGAACACGTCCGGTTCCCCCAAGTTCCTTTATTCTAAGATTTGGATTACCACTGTCTAACAATATAGCATCTACGAGATTGGAGATTCTTACTGCCTCATCGATTGTCTCTTCGCCAACAACATGTATCACCTGAACTATTTTGATTGCAGGCAATGCGTTTTTAATCAGGTTATAACTACCCTCAATCAACTCATCAACAATCTGGATAGTATTTGTAAGTGTCCGTCTGTGATGCGCAATAATTTGCTCCGCCGATGTTTCACTTGTGAGCATAAATGTAGCTATAGGAGGGGGGACGGTTTTGGAAATTGCCAGAATGAGTTCGTCTGAGATAACTCCCGGCCCACTTGGCATTTTAGCTACCAGACCCAGTGCCGACGCTCCAAAATCAATGGCCATTCTTGCCTCCTCGATGGAGCTTATACAGCAGATCTTAACTCTTGGTCTCATTTTCTCTTAATGGTTTGTTTTTTAGCATTTGCCATTTCAAGTGCAAAACCGTCATAACCAACAATCTTGATCCGGCTTATGCATGCACTTCTGTCTGAATTAAATATGAATCCAAAGGTTTTGGAAATAAAGTTATTGTATTTTTTGCACTGACTAAGTTCAATCATCTTGCAATCGGCACAGCTCTGTAAGTTGTTCTCCATGCAGCATTGTCTGATTTTGCACCATGTTGCCTTTACATTCTCCTTGCATCCGGGGCATTTACCGGCCAGATAGGAGCGACATGCACCGCAATAGAGGCCGCAGAAGGCAATCAGATTTGAGTCAGGGACAATCTCCCTTTTGTTTGTTGTTGTCATATAATTACTTTTATTTATTCCGATAATTTCTTAATATATTCAGGAGTGGCAGGCTCATCTTTAAAAAAAACACCTTTTTCACCTCTGGAGAGAGCCCACTTGTCGATCCATGAAATTCCCCAATTACCATATACTGTAATAGCAGATTCATAAGCTTTATCCTCCAGTACCCTATCCAGGCTTACAAACTCATAATTGTTCCTCCAAAACATCTCTGCCAGAAGAGCTATATAGTCAGAATTCAGAAGGTTGGCATGTAGAAGCAATATCTGTGGTATATGTCTTCCAAACAAGGCATTTGACTGTCGTTCGTAATATTTCAACTTCTGCTCCATGTAATCAATATAATCAAGACCAATCTGCTGCATCATCTGGACCTCTTTTTTGTCTTGCGCCCTCTTGTACGCCAATGCGAACAGATAATCATCATTGTCTATTGTTACGGGAGCAACTGTGTATGCATGTTCTAAAAGAAAAGTATTCAGTGAGTCTGCTTTTGCCTTTGTATTGCCAACATGCAGGAAAGGATGCCGGAAATATTTGATAGTCCGACCATTGTTTGCCAGTAACTCTTTTGTGATAACTTCGCCTTTTAAAATATCGGCCGAATACTTCTCAAAAGAGACCGAATTGTAATCGGGATGAGAATATGTGTGGTTGCCAATTTCCAGACCGTTATCTAACCAGCTCTTAAGCATGTTTACCTGAAACGGGTTACGTTTACCATTATCATATAATTTTCGCTCATTTACAAAACCTATTGCTGGTATCCTGTTCTCCTTTAATGACTGTACCAATTTGTCAGTCAGATTTTTCTGATAACAAGTGTCGTTTTTCCCATAACTAACAACAGGCAGGTCATCAAAGGTAAAGCAAACCTGTTTTTCCTGACCGTATAAAGACAAGCCAGAGAAAAGCAATATAAGTAGCAGTAGAATTCTCATGTTTAAACATGCTTTATCGGGGTGCAGAAGCACCCTTAGGATTGTATCGTCACCGGCTATAAACTCTTCGGAGTTTTTAAGATCTTTAATCAACATAGGTTAAATATATAATGCATTAAAAGTACAAACTTTTTTTTATTTTTGGAACTTACTTATTAGTAAGTATATTTGTGCCGACACAAAATCATGATAAAATGTCTGTAACTCGCGAAAAGATAATAGAATTAGGAGAAAATCTAATCCGCTCAAAAGGGTATAATGCTTTTAGCTATCAGGATATCTCCACCGAATTAGGAATAAAAAACGCGGCTGTACACTACTATTTTCCCACAAAGGAAAACCTGGGGACGAGTATAGTAAAGACAAATATCCAACGTTTTGAAGAGATGGTGGAGAATATGCACAGTCATGGTTTTAATGAAAGGCAACAACTCGATACGTTTGTAAAAATATATCTGAAGAGCCACAGAGAACAGAAACTGTGTATAATAGGCTCTCTTGCATCTGACTTTAACACTTTAAATGAAACAACAAGAACAGAGCTAAAAAGGATGACTGAAATAATCCTGAAGTGGCTAACGGATATTCTTGTCACCGGCAAAGAAAAGAAACTCTTTGTTTTTGACGAGGAGCCGCAGAGCAAGGCGTTTATTATATTGTCAGGCATGGTAGCGAGCCTGCAGGTATCAAGAATGATGGACAAAATGGACTATAAAAACGTGTGTCAAACTATAATCAGTTTAAAATAAACAATATGAGAAGAGTAGTAATAACCGGATTAGGTGCTGTAACACCAATTGGGAATAATGTAACAGATTTTTGGAGTAATTTGGTAAATGGAAAAAGTGGATCAGCTGCTATAACAAAATTTGATACAACTAATCATAAGACAAAATTTGCATGCGAGGTCAAGGGGTTCGATCCATTTCTGTGTATGGAAAAACAGGAGGTCAGAAAAATGGATCTATATACTCAGTATGCCATAGCTGCAGCAGAAGAGTGTATGAAAGATTCTGGTTTGGACCTTGCCAAATGCAACCTCAATAAAACAGGTGTGATTCTGGCAACCGGAATAGGAGGGTTGATGACCTTTGAGGAGGAGATCCTGAATTTTGCGGAAAATAAAATGATTCCAAGGTTCAGTCCTTTCTTCATAACAAAGATGATCTCCAATATTGCCGCCGGTCAGATATCAATACGATACGGTCTCCATGGTATCAGTTTTTCTATGTCCTCTGCTTGTGCATCGTCCAATAATGCGATAGGAAATGCTATGGATCTGATAAGGATGGGGCGGGCCGATATAATACTTGCCGGAGGTGCCGAGGCTTCTATAGCTCATTCTGCTATTGGCGGGTTTAATTCTATTAAAGCCTTGTCTACATTAAATGACTCCCCTGAAACTGCCTCCCGTCCATTTGACAAGAGTCGTGACGGTTTTGTGGCAGGAGAGGGAGCTGGAGTACTTATGGTAGAGGAGCTTGAACATGCCTTAAAGAGAGGAGCCAAAATCTATTGCGAACTTGTCGGATATGGAGCTGCCTCGGATGCATATCATATTACCGCAACCCATCCCGATGGTCTGGGGGCAATTCTGGCAATGGAGAGTGCTTTGACAGATGCCGGTTTGACACCAGATGATGTTGATTACATCAATGCCCATGCTACAGCAACACCACTTGGCGATATAAGCGAATGCAAGGCTATTGAGGAAGTTTTTGGCCATTGTCTGGATAAAATTCATATAAGCGGAACAAAATCAATGACCGGCCATCTGTTGGGGGCAGCGGGAGCAATTGAGGCTATTGCCTGCATTAAGGCAATTGAAAACAATGTTATTCCTCCAACAATCAATCTAAATGATATTGACCCTCAGATAAATCCTCTGCTTGACCTTACACCATTAAAAGCTAACAAAACAGAGGTGAATGTTGCAATAAACAATACATTTGGGTTTGGCGGACACACATCTACAACAGTATTCAAGAAGTACTAGATTAGAAGAGTTTGATCATTTCAAATTGCTTTCCCCTTACAGGAATGCCGTTTGACTCGATAAACGAAGTGATTGCCTCACACGATTTGTCTGTGTTTATTACTTTTACAGAGTTGTGTTTGTTGTACTTAAGAGCCTCTGCCAGCAAAATTGATGCTATGCCCTCTCTTCGATGACTTATGCATACCGCTATCTGGGTCAGATCACCTGATAATGGTTCGAAAATGCAATAACCGACCAAGTCTTCTGCGGCATAAGCTCCCAGTATCACAAAATCATTCATACACCTGCCAATTGCCTCGAAACTATTTTGCCAGGATGGAGCAAAATCCATGAATTCAGCCATTTGGTTTTGGCTACTCAGGTCAGTTTTTTTTATGAAATATTCCGGTTTTAACACTTTGCGGGCTAACGATATTTCTACATTATTTTGCTTGAAGTAGTTGAACTCCCTTGTTGTCTCAAATCCAAGCTTTCTGTATACCGAAACAGCCTTGTCGTTATGTTGCAGAACCTCTAAAAGATATTGTGAAATACCTGCATTTTTAAGAAACGGTAACGAATAAGTGAATATCCTGGAAGCCAGGCCTTTTCCCTGGTACTCATAGATTGTGCCTGTACCTGTGTCATAAGCTGTCTTCACACCTTTGTGTGTGCCAATGCCGTTCAGAGTGAAGGAGACAAGCCTGTCGTTTACAAATGCCCCGAAAGATAATTCAGGAACAAATCCTCTGCGGGTTAACATTGTCTTGAGTTCGTCTTTGTCAATCTGAATTTCGTAATCACCAAATGCCAGGTTAAAAGCTTCAAATATTGTATCAAAACTGATTTTGTCAAGAGAGAGGATTTGTTCCATACTGAATTATAAGAAAGATTAAATAGGCTTTACCGGAACACAAATATCTACAATGAACCTGCCATCCTTTGGCTCTTCCGGGTATATTTCCAGACACGGGCCATCTCCTGGCTGATAACCGCTTACCGGAAACCATTGGCCGTAAACCCACTGCCAAGCATCGGTAAATTCATTTGCAGCAATATCAAAACGTGCAACAACATATTTGCCACCTTCAATCTCCATTTTTCCTATTTCTCCGTTTACTTTTGTTTCGGCAGGAACGGTAATACTGACGCTCATTCTAAGCTTATCTTCGATTGTTATGTTCGGGTCATCGTGATAAACTGTCAGAAACTGAAGATTGGGTTGTTGCATTAATCCTCTGGCTCCTGCCCATGCGCAGATTTTACCCCACAGGGTTTCGAATAATTTATTGTCGCCCTTGTATGGGCCGGTATGCCTGACGTAGGCAACTGTCATTGTTGGAAGTTCCTTGACTTCCAGACTTTTGTTTTGTTTCATATCTGTCCTCCATTTAAGTGTGTTTGAACTGCTACAAAGGTAAATGAAGGAATTTTCTCCCTCTTGTTTCCTGTTGCTTTCCAGTTGACTTAAATTGCTTTTTTCGTGTTTTTCGTTTCTGTAAAGTGTTGCAGATATGTGAAAATAATTCTTGAAATTTCTGGAAAAAACAGAAACGTCCATAAAACCTACTTCAAATGCAATTTCCGTTATGCCCTTCACTGAGTTAAGAATAAGTAATGACGCTGCTTTTTCAAGACGCAGACGAAGTATGAACTGAAATGGAGTTTCACCGGTGAGAGCCAAAAAAATCCGATGAAAATGGAACTTTGAGAAATTGGCAACCGAAGCAAGTTCATCTAAAGTAAACTGTTTCTCAAGGTTCGCCTCGATATAATCAAGAGCCCTATTGATTCTTGACTTGTATTCGTTTTCTGTATTGGGATTTCTGAGGATTACCATTATTTTTTAATTGATTTACCCATAATTAGTTCTGTCATTAAGGCAATTGTCATTCCGGAAAAATCGCATATTGTCAACGAAGCTCCTGCCTGAATCAGTTCATCGCTGCTATGACTTGTTTCAACTCCAATTACTGTTATTCCTGCCCCACTTGCCGACATGATTCCCGATATAGAATCTTCGAAAACAACACAATTCCCCTTATCTACAGATAATTTACTTACGGTGGTATTGTAAATTTCCGGATTGGGTTTACCTCTCAATATTTGGGTTTTATCAACTATCAAGTCGAAAAACTCGTATATGCCTAGTTTTTTCAATATTAGATCTACATTTTCTGAAGGTGCAGAGGTTGCTAATGCAATTTTGTGCCCCGATAGTTTTATAGATTTCAGAAAATCAACTAACCCTGTCACGGGACTGACACAACTCAATTGCCTTATAATGTTCCGATACTCTTCATCTATCTCATAACTATAATTATCTATCTCTTCCTGAGTAAGATCCTTTTGCAGAAGTATTTTTAATGCCTCATCTCCTGTTGTACCAAAAATTAAGTTTTTAAAGATTTCATCATTGACTTCTACCCCTTTTTTATTAAAAAAACGTGTCCATCCGATTTTGTGATATGGGTTGCTGTCAATCACCACACCATCCATATCGAATATTATTGCGTAAACCATTTTCTTCTTTTAATAATATGCAAAATAAGATAAATAACTAAAATTAAAGCAATTTTATCGTGGATTTCTATAAAAATAAGTCTTGAGGTAACGGAGTTTCCAGATAAATCAATAAACCATGGAACAAAACCTGTTATTGCAACTAATAAAAAGAGAATTGATAATGTTATAACCTGTTTGTTTTTTATGTGAAAGATCATAAGTAAAGAAAACAGGACAACAACAATCTTATGAATTGTTGACCAGTCGTTATAGATTATTCCCCAAATAGCTTTCGATGTTTCAAATCCTCTGGTATGTTCATGTTGTCCAGCTGAACTACCCATATGAAACCCCAGTTGCAGGACCAACCCAGAAATAATCATTGCTATACCAAAAAACAGCAATAAATAAATGACGAGTGAACGATTATGTGTAGTTTTATCAGCTTTGGACAGGGCTCCATATTGGCATGCTTTTATACATTTCAGACAAGAGCTGCATTTGCCAGGGTCAGCAATTATCGCATGCTTGTGCCAGGGCAAATCGACTTTTTTAATTACCATATTGGGACATTCGTCTATGCATTTCCAGCATGCTTTACATTTTCTTGTGTCAAGTTGTACTTTCATTGTATAATTTTTTATACAAAGATGCTTAGCAGGGAAGCATTGGAAAGATAACAATTGTTAAGAAAAGCAGCTATCTCCTGTTTCTTATCCTGCTTAACGAAATGGGTGTGATACCAAGATAGGATGCTATGTAATGTTGAGGCACCCTTTTAATTATTTCCGGGTGATTCAAAATTAAATCATTATACCGTTCCTGTGGCGTATCCTTGATTCGGGAAAGGAAAAGAGCGGCATAGTTACTAAAACGCCGATACATTATCTCTTGAAAACCATCTTTAAGATCAGGAAAATGCTGAAGGAGCCTGGCAAAATTATCCTTGTGAAGTGAAAGAATTATTGTGGGTTCTATGCTTTCAATGGTAAACATGCTGGGTTTGTCACTTAAAAAGCTATCAATAGAAGCAACCGCCTGGTTTTCAAAAAAGAATTGCAAAGTTATGTCCTTCCCATCTTTATTGAACCAAAGCCGTAAACACCCTTTTTTTATAAAATAGATGTGATTGGCAATTTCACCCTCATTCAGCAGAGTCGTTTTGGAAGTGATTTCTGTTTCCACGAAAATCTTCTGAAAGTTATCATCGTATTCCTTATCAGTCTTTATTTTTTCAATCAATAGATCTAGCATGGTCCTGTAAGATTTAATGCAGGTATGTGTCTTGTAGGGGTGCTGAATGCAATCAGCTCACTGACTGTTTGGGAAGAATAGCTATATGCTTCCCACATTAAAACAGCAAATATATCGGTAACGATAAAAAGCAGTGAAGATACTATTCCGCAGATCAACAAAATATTACGGATAATTTTTGATGTTTGGGGCTCAGTAGTTGTATTCATTTATATAAATGGTATGAATCTTCCCTCTATTTGATAGTCTTCAAGAATTGAGCTGCTGTCATTACTGGCAACTTTGCCTTTTGAAAGTCCTTCAGGTTTCTGGTTATAATGGCATCAACTCCATTTTCTAATGCAGTGAAGTATTGCAAAGCGTCTTCGTAATCCTTAAATTCATTGTCATTGAGCGATAGTCCTACAATTTTCTCATCAAGACTTAAAACTTGTACAATTAGTTTTAGTTTTCGAAGAATTAGTTTAGCATCATCCGGTTTTTTTGATTGTAAAAGAATATAGTTTGTATTAGCAAACGTAAGAGCAGAAACGCTTAACTCAATTTTTTGTTTATCTGCCAGAGTGAACAGAATTGCCGCTTCATCATAGAAAGGCTCCCTTTTAGCAAGAAGGTCAATAATGATGTTTGTATCTATAAATATTTTTTTCATTTATACTTTTCTGCCAGGTAATTTGAATAATCCTTTCTGTTGTCAAAGTTGTCATCTAGCTTGATTACTCCGCTAAGACTTTCCACAAGAGGTGAAATTTCTGTTGCTCCTGCTTTCTGTTTAGTTATTGATTCGAGATAAGATTCAACCATTTTAGAAAGACTAATATTATGATTACGTGCATAATCCTTAGCCTTATCTATAATACGTTTGTTTAGTCGTAATGTTAATTTCGTTTCCATGGCATAGTATTTACGTACAAATATAGAAATCATGTACGTCAAAACCAAGAGTTTTTGATTGTATTTGCTTGCCAACGGAGCAGAACGAGAATGGGAGGCAAGAAGGATACTCAAAGCGGAATGATCTATGAATTACTCAAAAATAAAAATTTCTTCGATTGTTACCGAGAAAACATTCGCTAAATCATAAGCAAGTTTTAAAGAGGGATTATATTTGTTTTTTTCTAAAAACACTATTGTTTCTCTTCGAACATTGACTTTTTTCGCGAGATCATCTTGAGTTAAATTATATCGGGCCCTAAATTCCTTAATTTTATTAGTCATTCTTTATGCCTTTAAAATTTAATATCAACCACGAGATTCCAAAGGTTACGGCCATAGCTAAAATGCCAAATCCAAGTAATTCTTCGGAATCAATTTTAACTCTGTCTTTCAGAAAAATTAAAAATACCCAAATGTAAAGGGAGACGTAATAAGAAGTAGCTGCTGTCTTTTGGAGAATTTTTCTTGATAATTCATCTTCGACCGGTTCACCACGTTTAACATTACTTAATCTTTTAAATCCAACAAAAATAGCAAAACCAACAATCAGCAAAATAACTCCGAATTGTAATAAATCAACCGGACTAAACTTATTAGCAGATGTAAAAAACCAGAGACCTGCAGATATTAAAACAAGTCCTGATACGATGAAAACAATTAACGACTTTTTCATATGATAAATTATTAGTTAAATAAATCTAACACAATGTTAGAAATAAATAACATCAATAACAAATTTTTCTTGAATTATTTTCATTTTAAGTTATTAACATCCGAGCCTTGCAGCAACCCCGCAACATACCCTGTGGTCCAGGCGCATTGCAGGTTGTATCCGCCGGTTATGGCGTCGATATCCAGCACCTCGCCGGCAAAGTAGAGGTTTTTACAGACCTTGCTCTGCATGGTGCCCATATCTACACTTTGAAGACTGACGCCCCCACAGGTAACAAACTCTTCTCTGAATGCAGATTTGCCCTTTACCGTATATTCATCGTTGGTGAGTGTTGTGGTAAGTCGGTTTATCCCCTTCTTGCCAACCTCAATCCATTTCTTGTCGGGAGAGAGGTCGCTCTTTTCAAGAAGGTATAGCCATAACCGCGATGGGAGTGAGTAGGGCCTAATGTTCGACAACAGTTTATGCGGATGTTCTTCTGCCATTCCTTGCAGCGCGGCGGAAACAATGTCGTTGTTCTGTTCGTTGGCCCAGTTAATCTGTATGCGAAAGTTGTATGAGGCCTCGTTGAGGATACGGGCACCAAAGGACGACAGCTTTAGTATGGCCGGTCCGCTCATGCCCCAGTGTGTTACGAGTAGAGGGCCATTTGCCTTCATTTTTGTTCCCTGAATACCTACAACTACATTCTCTACAACAACACCCATTAGTTCTGTTACAGGCTCAGCCGGCATGTTGAAAGTAAAGAGTGATGGCACCGGATATTCAATCTTATGGCCAAGATCTTCAAGCCAATCTAGCCCGTCTCGTCTTGGTGAGCCGCCTGTGGTCACAATTATTTTGTCAAAAATTTCCGGTGAAAGCTCATCATCAAAAAAAGTCAGTTCAAGCTTGTTCCCCTTCTTTCCGCCAAAATCTTCATCAACCCTTCTCAGAGCCTTCACGCCCATTCCTGTGTTTATCTCCACTCCCAGACGCTTTGCCTCCGAAATCAGACAATCAACTATGCTAAGCGAATTCTGAGATACCGGAAATACGCAGTTATCTTCGTGAATAACAAGCGGGACACCTCTGGACTCAAACCACTCCATTGTGTGAACAGTGCCAAAGGTGTGAAACGCCTTCTTGAGTTGCCGGCCACCTCTTGGGTAAGCCTTGCAAAGTTCGTCAACGTTGGTGCACCCGTTTGTCAGATTGCATCTCCCCCCTCCGGACACCCTTACTTTAGATAGCAGGGTGAGTGACTTTTCAAATATTGATACTCTGGCAGAGGGATATCTCTCCTTTGCAGTAATTGCCGCGAAAAAACCTGCTGCCCCTCCACCGATAATGCCGATATTCATATTCTGGATTTACTCTATTGTGATATTGTACTTGCTCAGCAATCCGGCAATATTCTGATGCGAGAATTTCGCTTTAAATATTCTGTTGATCTCAGGATTAATAGAAAAATTGAAAGATGTGCGGAAGTCGCAACCCTCCAGGTTTGTGTTTTCAAAAACTGCCCTCACCAGATCGCATTTATTAAAAACCGACCCGGTAAGGTCGGTTTCTGCAAATTCAACCTCTTCAAGCTTACAGTTGTCAAAATTAGTCTTCTTTAATTTGAGTTTGAAAAAAGAGGAGAAGTTGAGGTTACAGTAATTAAAGCATAGTGCAACAGTCGTTTTGTTGCAAGAGTCGAAGCGGAGCCCCAGAAGCTTGCAGTTATTAAATTCCACATCACCAAAAGTAGTGTTGACCAGTTTTGCCATACTTAAGTCGCAATTTTCAAACTTACATTCGGTAAAGGCAATCTCAGAGAGGTTAGCGTTGGAAAAATTGCAATTTGTAAAAGAGCACCCTCCGTATTCTCCAGTCACCAGTTCGTTTTCAGAGTATTTTTTATCCCTGAAATTTTTATTTTCTATGAATTCCATTGTTCTAGTTTAGTTCATCCCCAGATTGTATACCTGTGCCCTTACTTCCTGTGCCCACTCCAGATGAGTATACGACTTGTCAAATGTCTGATATGGTATAGGTTTCCCAATAGTTACCCTTATGGTTTTGTTTCTTTTGTTGAACATTTCGCGTGGGAGAAGTGCCAGTTCCAGGTTAAGGTTAATGCCAAGGACTGTTCTTGCAGAGTGGATAAAATAGAACAGTCTGGAGTTACTGCCATGAAAGTGAAGCGGCACAATATCTCTCTGACTCGAAACAGACTTTGATATGAAGCTTTTTTGCCAAGGCTGGTCCTGGATTTTTCCTTTTAATTTTCTCGATACAATACCTGCAGGAAAGTGGGTTATAGGAATATCCTGCCTGTATGTCTCCTCCAGCTGATGCAGATACTCTTTTGATGAGCCGTCAAACACATTAACCGCAGCAACAAACGGACGCAACTGAGGAACATACATAAAGGCATCGTTTGCGATGGCTTTAAGTTCGCCATATTTACTTGATACTATGTGTGTCAGAACCAGTCCGTCGATAATTCCGAATGGGTGATTTGCCGCAAAAAAACATTTTTTATGATCAGGAAGGTTCTCCAATCCCTCAATTTCCAATGTGAGATTAAGCTCCTCTATTACCTTTACAAGGAACTCCTTTCCAACAGTGTGAGAGTATTTATTGAGAATATAGTTCATCCCATCCTGACAGACAATTTTTTCTAAAATTCTGATAATGAACCTGGGAAGCAGTGGTAATATTCCTGATTTACGCTCACGTATGCTTTTTTCTATGTCTATGTATTTGATATCCTGAACTTTCTCTTCCATGTCAATAATTTGTGCAAAGGTACTTATTATATAGCATAAATAGTACCGGTGAGATTTTCAGATACCTTCCACAACTTTTCAGCCACAGTTGATTTAAACAAATGATTTACCTCCGGACTTACTGCCGGATTCCCCCGATGGTTGCCTTTTCCGTCAGGACCGATATACTCTCCACCTTTAAGAGCCTTGTTGGTGGCAGCATACAGGGTAGGTAGTGCACCTTTCTCAGCTGATTGCGCATACGCATTGAAAAGAAACTTCATTATAGAACCGCTCTCCTTCCCGGAACCTCTGGACATAAGGTTTGTTGCTGATATGCCAGGATGGCAGACAACACATATGGTTCCGGAACCGCTCTTTTTCAGCCTGTTGTTAAGCTCCACTCCAAATAGAAGATTTGCAAGTTTGCTTTGCCGGTAGAACTTCATTCGGTTGTAACCCTTTGCACCATCCAGATTGTCAAACATTATCTCTGCACCTCTGCTGGCGATACTACTTACAACAACTATTCTGGAACCGGGAGTTGCCATAATGGCGGGCAGAAGATGCCCTGTCAATGCAAAATGGCCAAGATGATTTGTTCCGAACTGAAGCTCGAATCCGTCACTGGTTTTCCTGAACGGAGGAATCATTACTCCAGCGTTGTTAATCAGTATATCAAGAGTCTGATATTTAGCCAGAAACTCATCTGCAAAATTCCTGATACTCTTAAGGTCACCGAGGTCGAGGTGCATTATACTCACCGTTGCAGCCGGATATTCAGCTGAGATTCTGCTCAATGCCCTCTCTCCCTTTTCCATGTTCCTGACCGCCAGAATAACATCAGCTCCCTTTTGAGCCAATACTCTTGCAGCCTCAAAACCTATTCCGCTCGCCCCGCCTGTTACAATAACTCTCTTGCCATCAAGATTGTCAATATCTTCAGTTGACCATTTTGTTTTATTCATTTCTCAAATTTTATTGTTAAAGATAATATTTAGCTCTTAAAAAATGAAATTTACGCCAAAATAGAACGTTCTTTTAGAATACAGTTCGTTAAAACTGACTGAATAGTCGGAATTATAATTCTTGCTCCTCACATTTTGAGAATTAAGAAGATTACTCACACTGCCAAATACGACTAAAGCAATATTTTCATTTATTATAAGATATTTAGAGGCCGTGATATCAAATTTGCCATACTGAGGCAGGCGTTCCGCGTCGTTCCAGTTGCTATAAACAGGAGAATATATGTTGTATGAATCTATATAACTTGCTCCTGTAACCGACCTGAAATAACAACCCTGCCTCAGAATATACATAGCACTTATTTGCAAATTATCTTTCAAATTGCATTTTAGCACTCCCCGGAAAAAATAATCAAGGTCAAATATTGATGGTCTGGAAGTTTGCCCCTCTTTTATGGTTGAGGTGAGACTGGTTAGTGAAAGTTGGATTTCAAAGGGTTTTATTGGAATGTTTGTGAAAATCTCTCCGCCGGTTATTGGATTTGAACTGTTTAGGTAAATTACATATTTTAAAAATAAAGAGGATTGAATTTCTATCCATTTGTTTGTAAATGAATAGTCTAAAGATAACTGGTCACTATGGTAACGGGTTATTGATATCTGTTCTGCGCCGGGCATTGCCAGACGGTTGTAATGACCGGCCGACAATGTAAAGCTGTTGTTTATGTCGGGAGAGAACCTCATGTTTAACTGATAACTGAACATATCAGGCTCGTTCCTGAAAACAACATTTTTTCTGATTCCGGAACCAATCACTATTTTTTTACTCAGATTGATTTTGGCATAGACAAAAAACTCAGGGAGAAAATATGACTCATTTGACTCGAATTTAATGGTTGGATTTTCAGGATTCAGACCAAAATCGAAAATTGCCCTCTTGCCTGCCGCATCACTCTGCCGGTAGTCAAACGACATCCCAGCCTTTATGCTGACCTTGTTTAAGAAATAGTGGATGTTGGCAGAAAGGTACAGATCCTCTTTATCAACAGAAATATCGGTGTTTCCTGAATTGTAGTTTTCTGTACTTATGCTATATCCAGCATTTATGGTGAATTCACTTTTTTCTTTCCGGGAAATGAAATTGGCGACTGTAAAATTCCTTCTTTTACCCATTTCTGATATTCCGGTATAGCTTGGATGTTTGAAATTATACTCATATCCCTCTTTATTGCTGTAATTGAATAATTTAAACTGGGTTTTACTGTTGATATTGTAAATGAAATGCAGCCCAAGGTCAAGCGAATTGAATTTTTTCAGATCTTTTAGTGCATCTTGATTTATGCCGGTTAAAATTTCCGATGGTGAGTAATTGGCGAATGCAGTAAGTGCAGTATTGTTAGTGGTTTTTCTTGATGTGAGGGCTCCAAAACTGGCAAAGCTCAAGCTTATATTATTGATATCTTCTTTTGGAACATTGTTATTGGTCTGTAAGCTTACCAGCCCGGATGCCGTGTTTCCGTATTCCAGCGGGGGATTGCCTGCAAAAACGTGCATCCTCTCTATTATAGCGGTGTTAAATATACTGAAGGTGCCGATACCGTTTAGTTGAGAAAACCTGATTGCATCATATATAGGAACATCGTTTAAGAATATTCCCGTCTCTTCCGGTCTGCTGCCTCTCAGACTGATGCTGGCCGATTCATCTGTTGTTGTAGATGTGGGCATAGCGTTAACAGCAAGCAAGGGATCTGCTTTTGCTGCGGGATTCATATAAATATCCATCTGTTTAAGCTGTTTAATAGTGAATTCTTCTGCAATAATCCTTCGTGCACTCACTACAGCAGCCTTAAGAATATTGTCAAGGGGGACCAGCTCAATATTTATTTGTTCGTTTACTATGTCAGACATGGCTATATGTTTCTCCCTGTATCCTATATAGCTTATAATTAACGAATCCTTGTTCTGATTATCCCCAATTTTTAGGAGAAACGAACCATCATTCAAAGAAACAGAGCTAACTCTCCAATTATTCAACAGAAAAATATTCGCCCCTGACAATGGCTCTTTTGTCTCCTTGTCAATAATCATTCCTTTCAGGTTAATCTCCTGGCAGAAGACACTAATGGAGAGAAGAGAAAAAAGAATATTTAATACTACGCATTTCATCAGTTAGAAGATTTAGAAAGTCCGGGCAAAAGTCCTCTCTTAACCCACCAGAAGTCGGGTTCAAGAAGCAAAGCTTTTTCATAAATATCCTTAGCTTTATCATTCAGACCAAGCTGAGCATATGCAATTCCCAACCAAGCCATGGCATCGAGGTACATCCACTCTTTTGCCGGATTCAGTGCCTCAAAAAGCCTTACTGCCTTTTCGTACTCTTTTACTGCCAGTTCAACATCGCCACCCCACATTTTAGGAGTGAAGTACTTGGAGCTTGCATCTTGTCTCCAGGCAAGGGCGCAGGTTGAATCGATTTCCAGAGCTTTGCTTATCTGCTTTCCGCTTTTTGAACTGAGAATAATTGCCTTTGCAGGGCTGAATGCCATTTGTACACTCATAATTGCAGCAGAAACAGAGAGTAATTCCGGCGAATTAGGGTAAAGCTTTAAGAGGGTGCTTATTTGATCGGAGGTTTTGCCGATATATTCATTAAAAGTAGCCTCATCCTTTTCTTTGCTGGCGAGGCATGCATATAACAATCCATATTTCAGCTTAATGGCTCTGATATGTTCCTCCTGATTGTCTGAGGGAAAGTCCAGAAGTTTGTCGGCTTTTGGAGCCAGCATTTTCCAAAGTGACATGTTTGAGTTAAGATAGGCATAATATGCTTTCTCTTCCAGTTGGCTTAATGATTCGGGTTGCGCTTTAAGCAGTTGAAAGCAGATCAACAGGCTTAGTGTAAAAAATAGTCTTTTCATTTTGTATAAAATTATAAATAAGTTTAAAATATAAACCAGAATAATAAAAAAAAATTAGATTTTAAGGTACTCTTTTAAATCGTTTACATATTGTTCAAATGCTTCAACCCCTTTTTTGGTTATTGAACATCTTGTCTGTGGCATTTTACCCTTAAAGCTTTTTTCTACGGTAATATATCCAGCTTGCTCAAGATTGGTTATCTGAACACTTAAGTTGCCGGAAGTTGCCTTGGTCTGTTCTTTTAAATAGGTGAAATCTGCTTTTGAAAAAGAGATTAGGAGAGACATAACAGAAAGGCGCAGTTCGGAATGTAGTAATGGGTCAAGTTTTTTAAGCATTTTATTTCTGATATTTAAGCATATAGCCAGGGATTAGATAACCAAAAATCAAAGCCAGAACAGAAACTATGTCCAAAGCAATTCCCGACAGATAAAACATACATATGGCACCTATCCAGAGTACAATTCCGCCAAAAGCCAGAGGTTTGAATTTTATTATAATGCCAGTAAGAAATGTAGCATTTCCTGCAAGAATGAAAATAACGGGAACCGTGTAATGATGATTACCGGAAAAAATCACCAGAATCAGATAGCTTACAAGAAAGGAAAACCAGGTCATTATATTTATCCTCACAATATGAGACATTGCCGGCATCTTTCTCCCTTTGGAGTATCCATACCATCCGGCTATTAGCATGGCCGGAAAAATTATGAACCAGACATAATATGGGTGGGCATAATCTGTTAATCTGGAGATAAGCAACTGAGCAACTTCTGCTATAATAATTACCCAACCCCAGAAAATGAAGTAAAAACTATTTTCCTTAAGATTTATTTTGGCATTTTGGATCATCTCTTCAATTATTTTGAGACTTTCCTGAGGGTGTAAGTTTCTTTCCATTTTTCAAATTTTGGACAAATATAAATAAGTTTATTAAATAAACAAAAAATACTCAATAAATAATTTCATATACAATGGCAGCTTTTTAGCAAGGTATTGTAAAGTAGAATGTAGATCCTTTGCCTTCTTCGCTTTCTACCCATATTCTGCCACCAAGTAGCAGAACGTATGCTTTAGAAATTGACAAACCCAATCCTGCACCCTCATAGTATCTGGCAACAGACTCGCTCCCCTGTCTGAATCTTTCGAAAATGAGTTCCTTTTGTTCCGGATTAATACCTATACCTGTATCCTTGACGAAAAACTCCAATCCGTCGGAATTCTTGCTGAATCCAATTTCTATAGAGCCGGTGGCAGTGAATTTTATGGCGTTCTTTATAAGGTTTGAAAGTATCTCCTTTATCTTTTCCTTGTCACTTATAATTTTAGCCTCTTCTGTGGGAATATTGTCACATATAATCAGCTTGATACCTTTTTCCAGGGCTTGAGGCTCATACAAATTAAATATAATACCCATCTGGTCGTTAATGTCAAAATTTGTGATTTTGACCTTGGAGAGACCAGCTTCAAGTGAAGAGAGGCTGATTATGTCGTTTATGATATTGAGCATACGGGTACCACTCTTTTCAATTATGGCAAGATACTCCTGTTGTTCATCCTCAGATAACTTTAACTCTCTTAGAAGTTCCGTAAACCCAAGTATGCCATTCATGGGAGTTCTTATCTCATGACTTATATTTGCAAGGAATGCAGACTTGAGGCGATCACTCTCTTCTGCTTTTTCTTTGGCTTTGATCAGTTCTTTTTGTTGAGAGACATTATAAGAGATATCACGGATTACAATTATACGGCTCCCGGACTGATTTTTTATTGCCTGGGTTATTAACTGGAACGTCTTCAATTCTGTTCCAACAGGAACTTCTATCTGATCATTGTTGTTCACTGTAATAACCGCCTTTAACAACAGGGGCACGGTAACTCCGGACTCCTCTGCAAATAGACCAAGTATACTCTTGTTCTTGATGCCAAGGTATGTCATTGCAGATTTATTGATATCCAGTATTCTGTTATGTTCATCAAGTGCAATTATTCCATCCTGCAATGTTTCGAAGAGAGTCTCCCGGGCAACAGGCACCAGATCCAGAAACCTGTTATGGAAAATTGCATAGATAAGCAGTAACCCGCTCAAAGTAATGCTGGCAGGTGCTAAATCAAGCCCCGGGGTTACATTTATACCCGTCAGGTAAAAAAGACTTGCGGACCATGGTACCAGCCCCCCCAATAAAATTATCCATCCATGATACTGGAATGAATTCTTATGATGGAAAATAAAGCTGAAGATGCTTACTGTTGCTATTATCAGCATTAAGTAACTATAAGCAAGGTATCCTATCCAGAACCATATTCCATGGTAGTACTCCATAAGGTTTGTCTTAGGAGAGATAGGAGAGAACCCCGACCACATCAGATTATGATAATCATTGGTTAAAACCACAACCAGTGTAGTCAGCGGCATAATAAACAGCAGTATGATGTTTTTTAAAGAGAGAAACCTCTCCTTTCCTGTAAAGCGAAGAACAAAAATCAAGTATAGAACAGGGGTAAAGGATCCTCCGGTAAATTCCATTTTGGCCCAGAATATTTTTTCGGCCATTGTGGGAGCAGAAGTTTCGAAAATTACACAGAAAGCACCGATTCCCGAAGCAATCATCAACCATGTAATCTCCAGAGCACCTTTTACTCTTCTTCTGTGCCATGCCAGAAATGCACCAAAAAACGACACCAGTGCTGTTACAAGAAAAAACAGGGAATATATGGTAAAAGTCTGGTTCATTATTATTCTGAAATTAAGGCCTGGCGACGTATTGAGCAAATTTATTCAGAAAATAAGAAGTATTTGCCCATAGCTTGCTGACCAAATGCTGAAAAATCTAAAAAAGCTGAAAAGAGGGGAAAATTAATTACATTTAATGATAATTAATAAACTTGGAAATGAATAACTTCATCTACATATTCATCATGTATGAGTAAAGCTAAAAATCTTTAATTTGTAATTTATGGAAACAGTAATTTTTAATGTGTCGCTCTATCTGGGAATTTTAGGATTTCTGTTATTTACAGTTTCCTTTCTTTCCGGTCTTAGGATAATCAAGACTAAAGCAAAATTCAGAGTTCACAAACGAGTAGGTATTATAGGTTTTGTGGCAGTATGTGTTCATGCCTTTGTAATGTCGTACTTTTATTTTTTATCATAAAGACTACCTTATTGTTACTCTCAATGCTCCCTGGTAACCATATGTTGCAAAAGGGGCGTCTTCATATATGAACCCGGGAAACTTCTGCTGAAGCATCTTAATTAGTTCCGTTCTGAGAGTGCCTTTTCCTGAACCGTGGACAAAATCAATTTTTTTTCCTTTGTTAAACCTGTTTGATTGCAAAGTGCGCTCAAATAGCTCCAGCTGATAGATCAATGAGTCGGCAGGAGCAAAGCTGCGGTAGCCCTTTGCTATCTTCTCAATGTGGAGGTCGATTGATATTATGTTTGGTTTCACGAGCTACAAGATAACCATTTCTTCCAATAAATTCAGTAAATTTGATTGTATGAAAGTAAGTATCATTGGAGCAGGTGTATCGGGTTTGTCACTGGGGTGCTATCTCCAGATGAATGGTTTCAAGACAGCAATTTACGAGAAACATTCATTGCCTGGCGGTTTATGTGCAAGCTGGAAAAAGGGAGGGTATACATTTGACGGATGCCTTCACTGGGTATTGGGTTCCGATAATGGAAGCCCGTTTTACAAGCTTTGGTCAGAACTGCTCGATATGAAATCCATCGAATTTGTAAACCACGAAGAGAGGCTAGCAGTTGAATTAAAAGAGAACGGCAATAAATATGGCGACAAGGTTTTCAGGCTATATACAAATACAGACAGACTGGAAGCGTATTTGCTCGACCTTGCACCGGAAGACAGCAGAATGATTTGGAAACTTATTAGATTAATAAGGACTATCCAGAAGTTCGAAATGCCGCCGATGATCGAGAATATTTCAAAACTGCAGACCTTAAGAAGGAAAATGGAGATGATAACTTACTTTCCTTTTCTCATACAATTTCTAAAGTGGAGGCATGTAACCAATTACTCTTTTGCCTCCAGGCTGAAAAACCCGTTTCTTAAAGAGGCATTCGAATTATTGTTTGACGGAGATGAAGTCAATCTCCTTGTAATGACCATGCCACTTGCATTCTACGACCAAAAAAGTGCAGGATATCCTGTTGGAGGGTCTGCAAAGTTTGCAAAGAGGATTGCCGATAAATATGAATTGCTGGGAGGTAAAATCCACTACAATAAGGGAGTGAAAAAGATAAATGTAGAGAACAGCGTGGCAAAAGGGGTATTATTTGACGATGGCACCTCTGTTTATTCAGATATGACAATTTCGGCTGCCGATTGGAATTTTACAGTGTTCAAGGCCCTTGAAGGAAAGTATATAAATAAAAAAATCCTGGAACTGGCAGCATTAAAAAAGCTTGAGGTTTATCCTTCGGTCATGCTAATTTCATTGGGCGTAGGACGTAGCTTTAATGAATTTGCTCATTTTTTCCGATTTCCCATAAAAAACGAATACCTGTCGCCTGACGGGACTGCCTACAATCAAATTGAGGTGCATATCTATAACTATGACAAATCCATTGCTCCGGAAGGTAAAACAGTAATTGCCATGAGTTTCTATACCAGAAATGGCGAATTCTGGATAAACATGCGGCAAAAAGACATTGAGGAATATAATATTTGTAAGACATCTTTTGCGAATACAATGATTGATATTCTTGATGAAAAAATGGGGGGGGTCAAGGAATTTATAGAAGAGATGGATGTTGCAACACCAGCCACCTACAACAGGTATACCGGTAACTGGAAGGGGAGCGCACAGGGTTGGTTTCCGGGGAAAAATCTTGTTGCAGCATCGCCGGTAGCCATAACTCTTCCGGGGTTGAAAAATTTCTATTATACGAGCCACTGGTCAATTCCGGGGGGAGGATTGCCTTCGGTGTTAAAATCGGCACATGATCTGGCTCAGAGAATATGTCTGAAGAACAATATTAAATTTAAAATAGAGGGAAGACTATGACAACCAAATATCATTCACTTTTTTTGATAGCTGTTTTATTTATTGTAAGCTGCAATCCGGGATTGTCTGTCATGGACCCTGCTCTGGAGAGCATTACTGCCGATGATATGAAAAACCACATCTCCACTCTGGCTTCTGACGAGTTTCTCGGGAGAGCGCCATCTACCCCGGGAGAGGATAAAACAATCAACTATCTTGCAGATCAGTTTAAGAAAATAGGATTGAAACCGGGAAACGGCGACAGCTATTTTCAGGAAGTGTCGTTGATAAAAATAACATCAGATCAGTCGATTAAGATGAAAATTACAGGAGGGAAGAAAGATTACAATTTGGTTTTTTCGGAAGATTTTGTGGGAGGGACACCTCAGATAGCGGATAATATAGAAGTTGACAAATCAGAAATCATCTTTATCGGATATGGTGTAAACTCTCCCGAATATAAATGGAACGACTATGAGGGACTGGATGTTAAGGGGAAAACTGTATTAATGCTTGTGAATGACCCGGGTTATGCAACATCGGACACCTCGTTGTTCGAAGGCCGGTCAATGACAATGTACGGACGCTGGACATATAAGTTTGATGAAGCTGCCCGTCAGGGAGCAAAAGCAGCGATAATCATACACGAAACAGGGGCTGCCGCATATCCTTGGGGTGTTGTCCAGAACAGCTGGTGTGGTTCCAAGCTTTACCTTGAGGACAATATGCTTTTAAAGACTGATTTGCTAATGCAAAGCTGGATAACTACAGAGTGTGCGAAAAAACTGTTTGAGTCTGCCGGGTTGGATTATGAGCTGGCAATATCCTCTGCATCAAAACGCGGGTTTAAACCTGTAAGCATGAATATGACTGCTTCCATCAAATTTAAAAACCAAGTAGAATATTCAAAATCGAACAATGTGGCTGCACTTTGGCCCGGAAAAGGAAAATCTGACGAATATCTCATCTATTCAGCCCATTGGGACCATTTCGGAGTAAATCCGGCATTTGAGGGTGACTCTATTTTAAACGGAGCTGTCGACAACGCCACAGGAACTGCTGCTCTTCTGGAAATAGCTGAGGCATTTACAAAACTAGCAAAACAACAGGATCGTTCCGTACTATTTCTTGCTGTCACATGTGAAGAACAGGGCTTGCTGGGGAGTGAATTTTACACTCTGCATCCACTCTTTCCACTTGAGAAGACGGTAGGAGTCATTAATATGGACGGCCTTAACATTCTGGGCAGAACCAAAGACATGACAATCGTTGGCATGGGGAAATCGGTCCTGGACAAATATGCTGTATCTGTCTTGGAAAAGTACGGAAGATATGCATGCCCGGATCCTAAGCCAGAAAAAGGGGGATACTTCCGTTCTGACCATATTAGTTTTGCAAAAATCGGAGTTCCGTCGCTTTATCTTTCAAAAGGAATTGATGATCTGGAACATGGCAAGGAATGGGGTCTGGCACAATCGGAAAAATGGATAACGGAACATTATCACAAACCTTCTGACAATTACGAACCTGATAAATGGAACTTTGACGGCATGATAGAAGATATTAAGGTGTTTTTTGAAGTGGGATATGATATAAGTATAAAAAAATAGGATAATCGGTGTCCCCTGATTCTAAATAATGTTGTTATACATATAATAATGGATTCAACAATAAGTACCAAAGATATTTTCCTGGGGCTGAAAAACAGATCCGGTTATGCTTTTGAATTTATTTTTAAGAGCATATATAAGGATTTGCTGTTATTTGCCAATTCTTATGTTATGAACAGACAGATAGCAGAGGATATTGTACACATGCGTTAAAAATGGCTGTAAGAACTATTTTAAACATAATTGTGTAATTGATTCCAACAACCTAAAATTATGTGAGGCAATAATCTACTCAAATACTATTCATTACGAAGACAACTCAGAGGTTATTGCAAGAGTCCGGGAATGTCTGGATAAGTTGTCTCCAAATCAGAAAATCATTTTAGAACATAGAATCTTTGATTCCATGTCATACAAAGAGATAGCAGACCAACTTAAGCTCTTTCTGGAGGAGAAGTTAAAATAATGGGAGAAATCACCATCCTGTTTTGATTGTGCCTTGCATAATTCCTTGTTTTATGCTGAGAATGGCCTGCTTAATCTCGGCAGGTACAAACTGTTCAAAGTCATGATATGGAGCAATATCTACACCGTTGTTCTTAAGATTGTAAGTAAGTGTTTGTCCTCCGCGGAAAGTCCCTTCTGTTATTGAGATTATTTCTGAGTAAACCGCCTCATCGAGACGCTTCATGCAAGATGTGAGAAGAATACTACTTACCTGCGGAAAACTAAGATATTGGTCGGTATCTACACCTATTGCAGTTTTATTTGCGCTCTTTGCTTTAGACAAAGCTCCGTTTCCTGTTTCCCCTGCGCAGGCAAAAATAACGTCAGCGCCTTTATTTATAAGGTTTTCTGCTAATCTTGAACCCTCTTGTGCATCGGCAAAGCTTTGTGAATTAGCACCGGATACCGATACAGATTTGCCGTACTGAAGGTTATAATAATTTACCCCTGATATAAAACTTGTTGTAAACTGCCGGATAGTAGGTATGTCGGGTCCTGCGACATATCCTACAGAAGGCTTTGCGGGATTCCTGATGGTTGCCCACCATGCTGCAAGAAAACCACAAGGGAACGATGCCTCGTCAATCTGAAAAACGACTGTGGCCATATTTCCAGGCAGATAGGGAAATGAGTAGTCAAAAAGAAGGAATTTTATTGCCGGATTATCTTTTGCCGCTTTCATAGTTGGCTCGGCAGCATCAAACCCGAGTGTGATGATTACATCCATCCCTCTCTTTACAAAATAGTCAATATTAGCAACAAGTTGTTCATTAGTTGTACTTTCCATTACTTCACACTCCAATCCGCCAACCCTTGAATCTGCCAGCAGCATACCTTCGTAAGCCTGTTGGTTGAATCCTTTGTCATTAAGTAAACCAGTACCTGTAACCAATCCTATTTTTATCTTTTGGCCTGTCTCTTCCTTTACACAGGCAGTATTAAAAATAATTAATATACATAGAGTTACAGTTAAAAGGAATGTCTGGGTTTTCATAATATCCAATTGTTATAATCACGAGAAAGTTATAAAATAACTTCCACTAAAACAACTTGCTATCTTTGTGTAATAATCATAAAAATACATGAATAAACTAAGAGTAATCATAACCGGAGCAACCGGAATGGTTGGCGAAGGGCTCCTTTATGAATGCCTGCAACATACAGAAGTTGATAAAGTAATGGTAATATCGCGCAGACCATGCGGTTATTCACATCCAAAACTTATAGAGATAATCCACAGCAACTTGTCTGATATCTCTTCTCTCAGTGACAGGCTGGTAGGGTATAACGCTTGTTATTTCTGCCTTGGAACAACATCTTTAGGAAAAAGCGAAGCGGACTATACCATGCAAACATATAATCTTACACTTGGCTTTGCTGCAACACTCGCTAAACTCAACCCCGACATGACCTTCTGTTACATATCAGGAACAGGTACAGACAGCACGGAAAAAGGGAAGATTATGTGGGCGCGGGTAAAAGGGAAAACGGAAAACGATCTTATGAAGCTACCATTCAAAAAGGTGTATAATTTCCGACCGGGTCTCATAAGACCGTTTTTACCATTAAAGCCATCACACACATACTACAAAATGTACAAATTCATGGCTTGGCTGTTTCCTCTGATTAGTATTGTTGCTCCTCGATATATGGTAACATTACAGGAGTTGTCAGCAGCAATGATCAATTCTTCGTTATACGGTTACGCTAAAAATAATCTGGAGATAAATGACATAAAGATATTGGCAGACAGAGTTAGTTCGTGACTGGTACCTGCACCTCTGTTAGCCACTCTTCTTCGGAATCTTTGTTCCAGATGCCGTCGATATAGCAAAACCTTGGATGGTCGGCAATAGTATACCCATTTTTCTCAATATATTCATATAGCTGAGCAAAAGTTTGCGGGAATGATTCATAAGCTCCATAGTGATTTGTACAGATAGCTTTAGTTACTTCCGGAACCTCCTTAAATTGTATAAGATCTGAATCTTCACGTTTTTCAACAACGGCCTCACAATATTCAAGATCAATATTTGAGTCGCTATACTCTTTGTTGTGGTCAATTGTATATGCATATTCAGGTTTGGCGCAAATACACCCAAGCCTTGCCATCTCCGGCCCAATGATGTTCGGGCATAGATTGAACAACTCCTGATATCCGGTTACGACTCTTCTGTGGCTGGCAACAATAACTGCCGGTAATGATTTGATAATAATTTTTTCCATGATTCTCTTTTTGTGAAGAGTACTTTCCAGCCGCGACAGTTCGGTCTGTCTCCATTGAAGTTGTAGAATTTCTTGTTTACAATGTTCTATTTTAGATTTTATTTGCTCAATGCCTGGCAATTGATTTTCTTCGTCAAAAACCTCCCGGATCTCCTCAAGAGTAAACCCAAGTTTTTTTAAAAAAATGATCTGATTCATTTTAGTAATTTGGTCCACTCTGTAATATCTGTATCCGGTCCACTGGTCAATCTCATCGGGAACAAGAAGCCCTATTTCCTCATAATGGCGTAACGTTTTAACCGTAACCATGTTCAGCTTGGAAAACTCTCCGATTTTAAATTTGATTTTGTGTTCTTTCATAAACTTTGCGCAATGTTTACAGATGCAAATATATACTATGACCCAAGGTACGAGTCAAGCGTTTGGCTAAGAAATTTCAGAATTTTTTTATTTATCCTTTTCTGACATGATAATCGTTTGAATATTTATTCTGTTTTTTTCTTTACCATTATTATTAAGGCACTCTTGTATGCGTTTATTGAATTTCCAGCATGTCATCTGGTTAATAGCAAGACATTCAGAATATTTGTATGAAGATAATCCCTTTCCAAGTATGCATAAATTATATGCAATATAAAAAGCCTTCTCTACAGGGAACTTAATGTTGTGGAATATAGTGTGGGAAGTGGCTGATTCTTCCTTCTTACAGCGGGTGCATCGACGAGAAGAGGGAGACTTTCCCTTGCAGAAGTTGGTGTGACCACAGTTTCTACAGATAAATCCCTCTTCCCATTTGATATCTGCAATGAATTTCAGGATCTTCTCCTTGTCGTTGAGAAGTTCCTCAAAATACTCTTGTGTCAGATCCTCTTTAATTAACATGTATTCAGTTATTTTAAATGATAATATTTTAATAACAGTGCAAAGATATATAAAATTATTGGTGATATTAATATAATTTATAAGTGAGACTATTGTAATTTAAAATTTGATGTGTATCTTTGTGGCAGAATAAAAAAATCTCAAAAAAGAAGATGGATAAAATAATTATAATAGGAGGAGTGGCTGCGGGAGCAACAGCAGCAGCAAAAGTCAGGCGAATTTCATCAACGGCAAAAATAACAATGCTTGAGGCTGGGCCCGATATCTCTTTTGCAAATTGCGGATTACCATATTTCATTGGAGGAGATATAAAAAACAGGTCACAACTGATACTGCAAAGTCCGGAAAGCTTCAAGGCTCAGTATGGTGTTGACGTGCATACGCATACAATTGTCACCTCTATAGATAAGACAGCGTGTCGGATAAAGGCAATAGACACCAGAAACGGAGAGCAGAAGGAGTTTGAATACACCAAATTAATACTTGCACAAGGAGGTCGCCCCATAACACCAACATTGCCCGGAGCAGATCTCATGCATGTATTCTCCCTCTGGACACTGGAAGATTTGGATAAGATCACAAGACATCTGGAAGAGAACAAACCAAAGAATGCGGTTGTCATTGGAGGAGGATTTATAGGATTAGAGATGGTAGAGGCTCTGGTTAAGAGAGGTCTTAAAGTAAACGTGGTGGAGATGATGCCTCACGTTATGTCCATTATGGATGCAGAAACTGCAGGATTCATAGAGAATGAGATGCTCTCTTACGGTGTAGGAATACACACCGGAACCAATGTTACCGAGATAACTTCCAATAGTGTTAAACTGGGAAATGGCAAACTGATTGATGCAGATATGGTGTTGCTATCAATAGGTGTCCGCCCGACAATTCAGCTGGCGAAGGATGCCGGCCTGGCTATGGGAGATTCAGGTGGGTTACTTGTTGATTTACAATTGAGAACAAGCGACCCGAATATATATGCTGCCGGAGACATGCTGGAGATAGAGCATCGTGTCAATGGTAAGAAAGTAAGAATCCCTCTGGCAGGGCCGGCAAACCGTCAGGGTAGGATAGCTGCAGAGAATGTACTGGGAGGGTCACACAGCTATAAAGGAGCCATAGGTACCTCTGTTGTAAGAGTCTTTGAGGCAGTTGCAGGAACGACGGGGCTCTCTCTAAGGCAGGCAAAAGATGCAGGATATGACGCTGAGTCGGTTGTTGTGCATAAGGAACATCATACTGCATATTATCCGGGTGCAGAGTATGTTACAGTTTCATTGGTATATGACAGAATTACAGGAATAATACTTGGTGGGCAGACTGCCGGATATAAAGGTGCAGACAAACGCCTTGACGTTATTGCAACTGCAGCCGCTTCAAAGCTGACTATCCACGATCTGGCTGATATTGATTTTGCATACTCGCCTCCTATTGGAACACCCAACGATGCAGTCAATATGGCTGCATATACAGCAGAGAACAGGTTGTCGGGTTTCAGCCCTTCAATAACAGTAGCAGAACTTGATTCTTTATCGAGGTTGAAAAAGCCTGTATTCATAGATGTGCGCGATGTATTTGCATTTGAAAAAAGTCACATATTGGGGGCAATCAACATACCTCTGGAAGTACTTGTCTTACAAAAGAATTCCATACCAACCGGCCGCTCAATAGTTGTATATGACGAAACAGGTAAGAAGGGACATCAGGCACTTCGTACTCTTCTAAGTGAGGGTTTTACAGATGTTGTCAACATATCCGGGGGGCATACATCCCTTCAGAGACATGCCAGAGCTGTTGGTTTCGATTCCATAATGATGGGCTTGCTTCCTGTTGTTGAGAAATCAATAGTAGAAGAGGTTGCTAAAGAAGATGCAATTGAAAGGGAAAAGCCAGAGATACAAGCAAATAAAAAGGTTCAGGAGAATGTACCTGTAAAACCCGTCGAAGATGTAACTCCTTTGGTGGTAGATGTGCGAACAAAAGGTGAGTTTGCATCAGGAGCATTTCCCGGCTCCATAAATATTCCATTAGACGATTTACAAAAAAATCTGAATAAACTTGGCAGCAGATCCAGGGAGATAACGCTCTATTGCGCCTCCGGGGCCCGTTCGGCATATGGACAACGTATGTTGATTAAGCTTGGATTTACAAATGTGAAGAACGGAGGCGGAATTATGCAAATGATGATGGGAAGAAGATAATGCAAACAACATATATAATAGTAAGTATTGGAATAGTATTTTTTATAATTCTGGTTTATTACACAAAGGCAAAAATGAAAAATGTACCTTTGGTTGCAGATAACGAGAAGATTATAACACTTACAGATAAAAATTTTGAACACCAGACAAAGAACAAAATTGTTCTTGTAGATTTCTGGGCAAGCTGGTGTGCGCCATGCAGGATGATGGCACCTGTTCTGAACGAGGTTGCTGAGACTTTAACAGGCAACACGCATATTGGAAAGGTTGATATTGAAGAATACCAGAATCTTGCTGCAAAATTCAAGGTGCGTAGTATTCCGACACTAATTCTGTTTAAAAACGGAGTAGAGGTAAATCGCTTTGTGGGAGTAAAAAGCAAAGAATTTTTAATCAAACAGATTCATAATAATTAAGAATTAATGAAAAATGCAAAAAGTACTAATTGTTTTCAATCGGGAACCCTATGACAATACTGACGTAACATGGAATGGGTTACGTCTGGCAGAGACATTGCAGAAAAAGGGACATGAAGTCAGGATTTTCTTAATGAATGACTCTGTAGATATGGCTCGGGATATTTGCAAACCCCCTGTCGGTTACGATCAGGATTTGTCCCAAATGTTAAGGGATTTGATTTCTAAAGGAGTAAATGTTCAGGTTTGTGGTACCTGTATGTCCCGCTGTGGAATATACAAGAATCATCCATATTTTGAAGGAGCAGAGAAGTCGACTATGGCTTTCCTGGCCGATTGGGTTGCTGATAGCGATAAAGTACTGACATTTTAAGGCTTCATCACCGCTTCCCACACTGCCTTGCGAAGGGTGCCTTTATAGTCATCGGCATCATACTGCCAGTACATGAATCCTTTCATCCCCAGGCCAATTGCCCATTTCCCTTTAATGTCGATACTCCTGGCATTGTCATATCCGCAGAAGAAGACTCCGTTCTTGGTAACATACGGTGTGCTTGAAATGGCATCCCAGTTGTCAATTTTATAAACGTTGGGGTCAAGTGTAAGAATCGTCTTGTAATTGAGCGATGTGGGGCTCTCAGAAAACGAGTGCTGGCCATAGAATGGTATTCCAAGAACGAGCTTGTTATACGCCACACCTGCAGCCCTGTATGCATTAGCAGTTCTCACACAGTCCCAGTATGCCCTGGAATCGCTCAGTGCAGAGTGGTGCTTTGGTGCAGAATCGAAGTTGTACGTCATAAGGTTCACATAATCTACGTAAGGGTCAACGGCAGCTACATCAATATATCTGTAACCACCTGTAATTGTCGTCTTATCCTTTACATATCCTGCATAGGTGAGAAGATATTGGTTTCCAAATGTTTCTCTGAGTTGCTTCATAAGCAGTGTATAGTTTTGTGTGTCAACAGCCGGGTCACAAGCGGCACCACTCCAGGAGAGACCGGGGAATTCCCAGTCGATATCTATACCGTCAATATCCCATGCTTCAAGAAAAGCCTTGCAATCCACAGCGAATGCCTTGCGGTATTCGTCAGATTTTGCCAGTGCAGAAAACCCTCCCCCTTGTGAGTTGTCGGGATTGTCAACTATATGTGTGAATGAGATTAGGATTTTCAGTTGTGGATTCTGCTTCTTGAGGTTCACTATCTGCCTGAAACGATCTTCTTTTCCCTGTAATTTGAACCCCTGGTAAACTCCGTCTTTTACATATAGTTCTGCGAATGCATAGTTAATATGAGTGATCAGAGTCGGGTCAGGAGTGAGTGTTCCCCAATATGTCACGTATGCAACCGAAACCCTGCCTTGAATACGGGCAGCCGGTACATAAGTTTCGGGTTTGATCTCAGGAATAGTATCTTTCTGACAGGCTGTAAACAAACCCATTGCAAAAAGCACCGGCAGAAGTATCTTACGCATATAATACACTATGATATTTAGAATTAAAGAAATCAAAGGTAGAAATAATTAACTTTTTTCAAACCTACAAGTAATATCTTCAAATAGTTGCCCGTCATGGATTTTATATAGTCGCTGATTGGTGGTTTTGCAGCTTAGCCCTCCATATTGCTCAATATATGGTCCCAGTTTTATGTATGTGAATGGTTCTGAGGTAAATCCTATTGGCAATTCGTCTCTTCCGGAGTACCATCCAACCTTAATGTCGCAGTTCTTATAAAGTATATATTCAGCTAATTTCACAACTTCAAGGGGGGCTGCATCACCCCCCATAAAGCATACACAGGTAATAGCTTTTCCATACTTCGACAACAAATCGGCAAGAACATCTTTGGTAAGCACTTCACCGACATCTTCTGTCAAATGAGGACTATGACACCCCTCACATCTGTTCGGGCAATTGGATAGGTTTATTGCAAGGGTGACCTCGTCCGGGATTTCCTGAAATACGATGTCATAATTGAAGTATTTAAGCATAATAGCGTTTTGCAGCTTCTTTTTGTCGGGGAGCAGAGAAATTGCTTACACGTTTCAGATACCCTATAATACGAGTCAGGTAGTCTAAATCTGTTCCCTCACATTTTGGACACACTTTAAGGTTCCGCTTATCTATATGCCCGCAACTATTGCAGACTGTATTGGGTATGTTGAATGTAAAATAATTGCACCCCTCGGTTGCCGCTACCTTAAGAAGATGACGGTACTGTTTCTGACTTAGATGTTCATCAAGATTAACATGTAGTGCCGAGCCACCGGTAAGATGCTCTATATACTGGCTTCCATGAAGCCGGAATTTGTCAATTATATTTATTGACTCATCTTCAACTATATAGAAGTAGCTGTTATAACAATCACGAAAAACATCATATCCATCCTCTTTATCCCATTTTGCATGTTTCACCCCTACATTTTCTGCTGGTATCATTTCGCAGTTGAACAGAACATCTTTGCTCTTGTATCTCTTATTGTAACTCTCTATCAGACCTAGTATCGACCGGACGAAAGTAGCATACTCGGGAGAGTCTTTAATCTCTATGCCCATATATTCAGCAGCCTCTACCAAGCCATTCACACCTATGGTCAGGTACTGACGGCTCATATTGATATATCCGGCATCGAACAACGGAAGCATACCTTTATTGCACAACTCTTTCAAATTGGCGTTATAGGCTAGCTGAACCTTATGAACCAGATCTGTGATCTCTTCCAGATGTTCCAGATACGGAACCCCCTTTTTTACGGCATACTGCAGGCAACGGTTTAGATTTATTGTCAATACGCTCTTAGAACCTGTAGATACGCCTCCTGCGCCCAATGTATAACTGAAGCCGTTGTCCTGAATCTCATTGCGTAGCCTGCAGCAACTGCTTAGTGAGTCGGCATTGTCGCTCATATATGTGAAAAAAGAGTGTCCGTCGGCATACATCTCTGCGGTAAAATCGCCATACTCAATATCTCGTGCATCGTTGTCTTTTGTGAGCAGGGCCATTGTCTCAACAGGGAAGGTGAGGACAGCCTTAGTGCGCTCCATGTTAAACCACCGCATAAAACGCTTTTGCAGCCAGCTTAGCGAATCCCAGTCCGGTTTTGTGCCATCTGGAAAGGCAAATTCGCCAAACAGACTATCAAAATAGTACTTGTCATAATATGAGATGTTCCAGAAAACGGCTTGAAAGTTTCGTGCACCTGTGGGTTGGTTAATAGAGTAAACAACCTGCTCGAAGCAGTCCGATATAATTTTATCTATGCTCCTCTGCTTCTTTGACAAATCTACAATGTCATTTGGGTGAAGGTAATAATCCCTGCCATACTCAAGACCAATGAAGTAGTTCATATACATCAGGAATTCAGGAGTTGCACATGCACCGCTCAGCATACTTGATACTATAAATACCATGTTTACAAAACCTCCGCAGAACGATTTAAGATTTGTGGGAGGTTTGGAGTTGCCGCCAACAGACAGTGTACCGTTCAATAACCATGGGTACATAGTAATGCTTGCACAATAGTTTGCAAGACTGGTTTCGTCATTTTTATAAATGAAGTGATTTTGTAATAGATTCAGATATTTGTCGGAGACCTCTTTTCCGTACATCTCTTTTATCCTGTCGGTCAATAGTCTGCGATTTAGTCTGATAAAGCCAGCTTTAGGTATTTCTCCAATGAGTGTTGCAATATTCTTCTTTTCGACATTAGCATTTGAATCATATTTGCTGCCTGTCGCCGGATTTTCTGCATCGCAATAATTAATCAGGAATTGAAGCCTGTCTCTTGTCTCGCGATCTTCGAAATGACGTTGCCGATATAACATATATGATTTAGCAACTGAAAAATATCGCTCTGCCATCAACGAAGTCTCCACTTGATTTTGAATCTCTTCTACACTCATGCCATCAGAAATATTGACGCGGCTCAATATATTGATTATTACCTCTTCGGTCGCATAACTACCTACTGCAAGAAAAGCCTTACGAATGGCATTCTTGATTTTGTCTATAGAAAAGGGCTCTCCCTTACCATCTCTTTTAACAATTGACATTTCTTCACTACTCATACCTTTACCTTTTTATTTAAAACATATGTAACGGATGACACAGAATAGAAATGTCCTTTAACTATCAAGGATTGTATTTCGATTTCTGTTGCTTTTTCACCCGAAAGCCACAAAATATAAATGTATAAGGCAGGTCTTCTGACTTGTTCCGTGTAACACGCCTTCCCAACTCTTTATAAGTCAGTGGCAAAGATTGTGCGACATTTAAAGAAACTTACAGCTACGAGGATAGTCCCGGATTTTCACCGGGTTCCCTTTTCCTAATACGAAACAAAGGTAACTCATCTTTGCCTGATGAATTAGTTTAAAATATTATTTTATCAACTAAATATCAACACAGTTTGTGGTTGTATAAATAATTAGTCTTAACTTTAAGATGTCTAGCAAATTAGTATTGCGGACAACATATTTATGAAAACATTACCTATATCACGACAATTATCTGGTTTAATCATTTTTTTGGCATTGTTTACATCTTGTAACAACGAATCTGAGAACCGTTTTAGGTTAAAAGGAACCTTAGAGGGTATAACAGATGGTAATATCATTCTCTCTTATGCAGAAAACGATAAACAACCGGCAGATACTTTCAAAATTGAAAAAGGCAAATTTGTTGTTGTCGGAAACATCCCCAAACCATCTAGGTACTATCTGCAGGTTGAGAAGAGAACCCGAGTGGAGTTTTATGCTGAAAATGCCAGAATGACACTTAAGGGACATGCCGACTCTATGGGGAGGTCCGTTATAAAAGGGGGAGAGACTCAGACTCTTTATTCTGAATTCAGAAGGAGAGTAAAAGAGCTGGCCATAAAACATAAAGTGGATGACCTGAGAAAGGAGTTGTACATGAAAACCGCAGAACGCGATATAGAGATCACCAGATTATTAGGTAAATACGACGATGATGTATATCAACTTCAGATCGATATTATCAAGGAGAATCCAAAAGCATATTATTCAGTAGAATTGGTCCAAGAGTTGTCCAGAGAAAAAAACGCAGTGGAGATTGAAAGATATCTTAATCTGCTAGATAAGAAGTTCGCCGACTATTCAGAGGTTGTGCGTCTGCGTGAATATGTGAAGAAGATTAAGACAATCGAGGTAAAGGTAGAATCTTTATTATCAGATGCACACAATCTATCGTACAAGGTAGATGAAAGTTTTGTTTGTAAGGAGCACAACAATATTGTTTATCTGTCTGTACTGTCAAATGGTAATGTTTGTGCGCTAAAAAAAGATGGAGGGGTGCTTATTATAGATTCCTGTGGGAAAATGGTAAAGGAGTTCAAATCGAATATAAAAACCCCCTCAGCTATTACTGTTGACAAATCAGATAACATTTATGTGCTGGGATCAATTTTAGGGAAAAAGAGAGTAGAATCAAGGGGAAGGAATAAAGAGATTGAAGTGCCGACAGGAGTAAGCTGTGTTGTTTTCAACACAAAAGGTTCAAAAATCCGCGATCTTAAATTGGAGATTATAGCGAGTGCAACAGGAGCAAAGGTTTTTGAGAATAATCTCATTGTTGCTGATTCTAAAAAATGGTTGATAGTTGTTTTTGATGCTGAAACCGGAATAAAAAAATCGGTAATAGAAAATCTTTATACATGCTGCAACATATTGGATTTCTGCGTTCGTAAGGAGAATGAAATACTGGTGGCAAACCTGGCATCTTTCAGGGTGGACGGATTCGACTATTCGGGAAATCGTCTATACTCCTTCGGCCAACGAGGGAATACTATCAATGACTTTCATGGTTGCTGCAATCCAGTAAGTGTTGCATTCTTGTCGAACGGTGGTATTGTAACTGTCGAAAAAGACCCGTCTCGTATAAAAATTTACAGCAAGGAGGGAGCAAAGGTAGTTGAAGGTATAGATGAATTAGTCAAAGGATGCGCCTATATACCAATAGTTGTAGACAAGCGAGATAACGTTTATCTGGCCTCATATGCAGGCGGACTTATCAAATGTGTTCCGTCAAAAAGGGGGGCACAATTCTAATACAGGATAGATAGGTTCGCTGAACCCATACTTCCTGTAGAGTTTCTCCCCGTCCTTTGTGGTGTGTAGAGAAATTTTACTGATACCCCGTTTATGGGCCTCGTCTATAAGTTGTTTAAGTATAAGCGCAGAAATACCTTGCCTTCTGGCTTGAGGTATCGTATACATATTCAGAATATCTCCTTCCAGGTATAACGATTGATTGAAATCACCGGGAATTTTCTTTATTACCATGGCGCCAAAGCTGAGAATTTCGCCTTGAAAAACGGCCATGTATGCAAAAAATCGCTTTTCTGCCAGGGCCTCTTTAAAATATAAGCTAAGATCTTCGCTAAGTTTTTTCTGATACTCTGCCGATTGTTCCCCCTGCAATTCAGTGAGGTATGCCATCCTGTATCTAGTCAGAAGTTCTACCTCTTCAGGTCCTATTTCCTTTATCTCGAGAGCTGTTAAATCAATTTTCATAGAGTTGTTTTAGATTTCCCGCACATAAAGGTATAATTTTTTCCGATTATCTCGGATTGCCGCCTGCAGGTCTCGATTTTCTCTGATTCTCAGGATCGGCCTCAAATTTTGTACGGTAGGTTTTGTATTTCTCGGCACCAAGAACGCCTTCGATCTTCTTTTGCATATCTTCGCGAAGCTTCATGAACTTCTCCCTGTCTTCTCTTGCCGATGCCATCTCTTTCATGAAATCGTCGTAAACTTTATGAAGCTTAGTGCTGTCGTCTTTTGTGACAGACACATACTTAGCTATTTCCGCAATTCTTTCTTTAGCAAATGTTGCAGGATCCATTTGACGTCTTTGAGCGGGTTGTAGCTGGGCATAAACACCAGTTGCAAACAGTGTAAGAGTGATGATCAAAACTAATTTTTTCATGATTTTATTATTTATGAATTTACCATTTGACAACAATTCGTTTAAATGGTTTAACACTCATAAAAACTTAGATATAAAAATCATACAGTTAAAAATAATTTAAACTATTAAAAATAGTTTGCAAACTAAAAAAAATAGTTTAAATTTGCCTTTAGATTATAAAAAATATCTGTCCGATGGAAAAACTTACTACTAAAGAAGATGAAATAATGACCTTTTTTTGGGAAAAAGGGGCAATGCATGTGAAGGAACTGATAGAACTCTACCCCGATCCTAAACCGCATTTCAACACAATTTCAACAATGGTTAGGGCACTCGAGGCAAAAGGATTTCTAGCCCACAATAAATTCGGTTATACATACCAATATTATCCAATAGTCACTCCAGGAGAATTCGGAGAGGGGAAACTAAGTGGTGTTATAGACAAGTATTTTGAGAATTCTTATCTCGATGTAGTATCGGCCTTTGTAAAGAAAGACAAGATTCAACTGGAAGAGTTAAAAATGTTGGTGGAAGAAATTGAGAAAGCTAACAACAGTAAGTAATGATACTATTTCTGTCATATCTTTTAAAAGTAGGAGCTTGTATTGTCGCTTTCTATCTGGCTTATATGGCCCTGTTATCCAAAGAGACCTTTTTCAGGCTAAGTCGTTTTGTTCTGCTTCTATCGGTTATCTTTTCGATAGTGCTGCCTGTCTGGACAATAACAATTACTAAAGAGATTGTCGCAACACAAGAGTTCCAACAGAATATAGAGGTAAGTAATTTAACAGAACCAATTCAATTTAACCCAGATAGCCATAGCAATAATTGGACTGACATCTTACCAATTATTGGACTGGGCGTATATATTTTAGGTGCACTATTATTTTTTACCCGCAATATATTTGGAATATTGCAGATTTACAGAATAATGAGGCGTTCCAGATGTGAGGTTACTGCCGACGGAAAGCTTTTTATTGTCAGAAAAGCAATAATTCCTTTCAGTTGGTTCCACAACATAATAATTTCCGAAGAGGATTATGCAAAAAACAGGGATATTATAATTGAGCACGAAAAGGCTCACATGAGGCTTAAACATGGATATGATTTACTGTTTATTAATCTAATCGCCATTTTTCAATGGTTTAATCCGGTAATCTGGCTCTTACGAAAGGAACTTATTTCCATTCACGAGTATCAGGCAGATAGCAGGGTAATCAACAAAGGCATCGATGCAAAAAAATATCAATATTTATTAATCTCTAAAGGGACCACTCAATGTATTTCTATACCGGTAGTGAATCACTTATGTAGTGGAAACTTTAAACAAAGAATTAAGATGATGCTAAAAAAACAATCAAATCCACATAACGCAATAAAAGTATTGCTGTTAATTCCATTGCTGGCTGGTGCCGTCTCGGTATTTGCAAAAACTGAATATGTGGAGGTTACTCCCGAGGCTAATGCCTCTGAGAACAGTAATATCGCTGCCATGGCTCAAAATCTCCAAAAACAAGATGGATTTATATATTTTGTAGATGGAAAAGAGGTGAGTGTAGATGTCATTAAAACAATGAGTATTTCGGACCTTTTTAGTTATAAGATATACAAACGAGATGAAGCAGTTGAAAGATTTGGAGAAAAAGCCAAAAATGGAGCGGTTGACATTATAACCCGGGCAGGAAGAGATATTCCAAAGCCGCCAAAAGACTCAAAAGTGAAGAGAGATCAGGTTCTTATAATCACAATTAATAGTGACGGCAGTTATCTCTTAGGCAAATGGTCCGATCATTCAAGCGATGACAACATGACAAATGCAACTAAGAGCAATATCGAAACAGTAATTAAAGAGATAATACCAAGAATGAAATATCCAAAAGATTCTATTATTGTTTCAATCAAGTTTGAGAACCAGGTATCTTTATTAGAAAGGTTTGAAAAACTCCCACCGCTTGAGGATGTATTGAAGAATAATGGGATAAAGAACATCTCTGTGCAAATCTCTGAAAGTGATTCAAAAAAATATCAGAAAAATGTTTTGTCAATTAAAATAAATGATAAAGGAGTTTTTCTGGTCAATAATGAGATTGTAAAGGATACTAACAAACTGGAATCCGTAATAAAAAGTCAAATTGAAAAATTAAAATCGTTATCCAAGGAGACAAAAATTACTGTAACAGTTCAAATTTCTAGTAAAACTCCCAAAGAGGCAACAGAAAAATTAAAAGCAATTTTAAAAGAAGAAAAAATCACAAAGATTAATTATGCTACTAAGCAATCATCAAAAACTGATTTAATCTCTAAATCTTCGGAATCGGCAATTCTCAAATTTGTATTTAATAATATGATATACCCTCCTGAAGAAAAAAAATCTGTAGACTCCGTGAATTTTTACGTAATAGTAAAAATTGACAGTGGAAGGTTAATAGAATGTAAGTTTCATACAACAAAAGAGGGAGTCAAGGTTCCTTTCCTGAGCGAGTTGCTACTTTACGCATGCAAGTCCGGTGTTAATGATGTGCCTGAAATAAAGGTAGATAGTGAACATACAGCTTTAAAAAATGAGATTCTTCGTGTAGTGAATAAACTTGCTGGTCTTCAGATACCTGAATGGAAAGACAAATGTGTTGAATTTGCTCTGCCATTAAGATTCTTTGTAAGATAACACGAGCCAGTTAAGTGGGGTATTGATCTGACTATTAAGGTCTCTTAACTAAATTATTAGGAGACCTTAATACTATATAGGTGATAAAATAGATTTCCATAACCATGTTAAGTTTCCTTGAATTAATTGTCAGACTTTTGGGGTTTAACTTTTATGCATTTGATTTTTCTTAAAAATAACAGATTATGCATTCAATTATTATTAAATATCTGTTACATTAGCATTGAATAAATTTAAATATCTTGTAATAGAGATGGATGCAATATACTATAATAGAAATATCGACAAAGAACTTCTGACATGGAGCAAAGAGCAAAATTGAAAAACTCTTTTACTAAGAGGTGGAAGGCAAGTCGGAAAATCTTTTGCCGTCATACATTTGGGTGAACGTTATCCGTTATACCCAATTCAAATTTATATTATTGATTAAAGATATCCCATACAGAGGCAAATTAATCATAGTCTCATCCTCCCTGAAGTCTAACTTAGGTTTTTACATAAAAACAAACGAAAACTGGTGTATGCAATGACTGGTTTATATGATTAGTTGTAGTCATAGTTATCATAAATGGTACTCAAATCGTATTAATATGCCAAAACACGGAATAGAAACGCGCCAAAACACGGAATATAAATGTGCTAAAATCCGGAATTAGTTTTGATATTAATTTAAAACCAGTAATTTTACATTAATAAGAATTGGTACTGATGAAAACTCCGAATTACATATCACGCATAAGTGATAATCTACTTAATAACTTGCTCGAGTCATCTGGCGCAGTTCTGGTGGAGGGTGCCAAATGGTGTGGCAAGACTCAATCATCTATACAGATTGCAAAAAGTGTGGTTTATATGCAGGATCCTGACGAAGGGCCGGGATATATGGCAATGGTAGATACTAAACCGTCGCTTCTGTTGGAGGGCACCCCGCCACTTCTGATTGACGAATGGCAAATGGCACCGGTATTATGGGATGCTGTAAGATTTGCTGTAGATAAACGCGGTACTGTTGGGCAGTTTATTCTTACAGGGTCGGTAACTCCTGATGAAAACAATACTGCACACTCTGGTACCGGAAGAATTGCCCGAATGCTTATGCGCCCGATGAGTCTGTACGAATCTAAAGAATCAAACGGAACTGTATCCCTCAAAGCTCTTTTTGAGGGTAAGGCAGACATAGGTGCAAGAAGCACTCTGACAATAGAGCTAATAGCACAGGCTATATGCAGGGGAGGATGGCCTGCGGCCGTACTGATGAAAAAGCAAACTCCGCAGGTAGCAGTAAACTATGTTGAGAGCATAATCAATATTGATATTAAAAATGCAGATAATACAGAAAAGTCTCCGGAGCGAGTTCGTGTATTGCTACAGTCATTAGCACGCAATATTTCAACTATGGCATCTGTCAAGACCATTATGGATGATATAAAGGCCAATGAATCATCTATAACAGATAAAACACTTAATTCGTACCTGAATGCACTCAGGCGAATCTTCGTTATTGAAGATGTGCCTGCCTGGCAACCTTCGTTGCGATCAAAAACTGCTATTCGTACTGCAAGCAAACGACAATTTGTTGATCCATCAATAGCTGCCGCAGTAATGAGAACCGATCCACAGGGTATTTTACGTGATTTCGAGACTTTCGGATTTTTATTTGAATCGTTGTGTACACGCGATTTACGAGTGTATGCACAAGCGTGTGATGGAGAAGTTTTTCATTACCGGGATAAATCGGAACTCGAATCAGATCTCATAGTAAAACTTCATGATGGGCGTTGGGCAGCTGTAGAAGTAAAGCTGGGAAATAAACAGATCGAAGTTGCTGCTGCTAACCTGATTAAACTTAGTCAAAAAATTGACACTCAAAAGATGAACCAACCCTCTTTTCTTATGGTTTTAACAGGAGGTCAGGTCGCTTATAGAAGACCGGACGGTGTTCTGATAGTGCCAATCGGATGTCTGAGAGATTAGAAGTTGAATAGCAGAAATATTACACTAACGCTATAATTTATTTTGAAGTTTTAGCTATCTCTATTGCTTTCTCCAGAAACTCATCTCTGCCTTCTCTAACACCCCGGATTGTTTTGGTAACATAAATATTTGGTATTATGCCCACTCCATGATGTTGGCTCCCGTCGTGTTTAGTTACCTTCATACCGGTCCATGATAAACTATAGTTTCCGGGTAAGGAAAATGGATTGATATTACCATTTGTTCCTGCTGTAGGTTGAACAATTATTGTAGCCAATTTATATCCTTCAATGAAGCCCATATAGCTTTCTGCGTAACTAATTGCCTTTCCGTCTATTATGAATATTATATTAGCATTAATGTGAGGTTCGGCAGGTTTGAGATCCCATCCATACTCTGCATACCCGGCTATGTTTTTTTGATCGGGATAAATAATCTGTGGTATAAACATCCATTTGGAGCTATCGTTCTTGTTAAGTAAATAGGTTATAAATTTTATTGTATTTTTTGGATAACCTCTAAGATCACAAATTACCGATTTAGCTTTAGTCAGTTGAGGGATCAGACTATCAATAACATTCATTTCCACCTGCCCAATATTTAGATATACAATATCATCATCTATTATCTTAAACTTTCTTGTCAGTCCGGAATTTTGATCCGTTAACATTTGTGAATATTGAGTTTGATTCCTTATCAGGGATATTAATTGATTATCTACAACTATTGTCAGTTTGGAATCTTTCTCTCCCATAAGAGATTCTCTTTGTGTTCTGTAGGCCATCGATCCTTTAGTAGCAGCCGAAATTCTGCTTACGATTGTTTTAAAATATTCCAGCGGGTCAATACCATCCACCTTATCAACAATATCTCCTATGTTTAATTTTAAATTATTGTCATATACTTTAGTAATAACAAGCCTGTTTTCAATAAATTCCCAGGAAATTGCAGGCAAATAGTAATTCGGGAAAGATTGAGAATAGACACCAATGTGACCATCTTTCAAAGTAGCTGTAAGTTCCTTGAGTGTTATTAAAAAATCCTTTTCGTTTTTATCATTGAAAGATTTTATCAGTGCCTTTTCGAGCTCCTTTTCCCAATTGACACCAACAACATCGAAATATGGGAAGAAGTGCTGAAACAGATTCCATGTTATTATAATGTCTCCTAATCTTAACAAAAGGTTATACTCGTTTTTGTTTATACCACTCAGCTCTTTCTCAAGAGTAGTTTTGTCAGAAACAGGATAGGTGCAATCATTATTGCAGTATAGTACCAATGGTATAATGCAAGAGACCCCGCTTCCTATGTTCTCTCGGATAACCTCTCCAATATTTGGCTCTTTGTCAAATATCTTGTTGCCGGGAATAACTTCTATAGATGGATTCTTTTTTACAGAGATGCATTTTGTTCCAAGAAAACTTTCCTGGTCATTTATTGAAAACAGATACCCTTTCCCTCCGCCATACCATAGTTTGTCTTTTATCATATCATCATAACTACTTACTTCAAAATCACTGTTTTTAACAGGGACCTCAACCCATTTGTCATTGTCCTGGTAGTAAAAATGAAAGTCGTCAACCAACATCTCACCATCTCCTTTAAGAAAACAACCGAATGCTATTCCGGTGGATAAACTATCGACATTGCCTACTATTTGGTACGTATCCCATACGTTTTTTGTCACAGGATTATTGTCCATGTTATTAAAAAAACCTGATTTTGAATTTGGAATGTCCACTCTCAACCAAAGATGACCTGTTCCGGTAGTTCCATCTTTCAGCTTTACACTTCCGGAAAACTTGATTTTTTTCCCCAAATATTGCTTTGCATTTATATAAGTGGATAAAGCACCAAATCCCCCATTTGGATCAGGTTTTATTTTGATAATTTTATCTCTGTTCACTCTTATGCTTTTATATACAACATTCTGAGCATCCATCCCCTTATCTACTCCCAGATGCTGCCAGTATGTAGGTTTGAACCCATCAATATTTGGTGGAGTAATTGATTTTATGTCAAACCGTTCATTTTTGCCACTGTCAGAAAATTTAATTGTAGGTGCAATAGGTAGGAAAAGTTCGTTTAATGTTTTGATAAGCTCTTTCTTGTTTTTGCATGTAATAATCTTTTGAGAACCGTAAATTGCAAATTTATCCCAGTCAATTTTGTCTGCTTCATCGCTGGGATGAAAATATTTTACATATCCGTAGGCTCTTGAGAATGTCTTAAGATTCCCGATCTGATCTTTAGTCTGGCAATTTGCGAAACCACTAACAACAACGCTGAACATTAGTGTTAGTAATAAAAATCTAACTTTTTTCATGCTTCTTGGTTTATTTATGGTGACATGTCAAATTTTATGCCATATGTATATAATTTGCTGAGAAAGATACGAATAGAAAAATTCTGATATGTTTGAATTATTCCATCACAACCTTCCCTTTGATTATCAAGCCTTCTTTTTGTCAGGTATTTTCTAACAGGAATGTCATAAATCGACATTATAAGGTACGCAAAGGAAACTAAAAGAATTGTTCCGATTATGACAATCAGGAAAAGTTCAGTGCCTGCAGGCTTGTTTATGGTATAATAACTGCCAAAAATCCAAATTGCTGCTCCATCCCAAAACAGTGGACAGGCAGGAGCATTGAAACTGAACAGGTTGAAACCTCTCAGTAACAGATAAATTCAAGGTTCGATAGAGGTGATACCCCTATTTATAAAGACTCTGAAATTATATCTCGAGTAGGATATCCGACTCGAGATGGATGCGATTTTACAAAAGGATGTTGAAATATTCAAGTAATGATGTTAAGTTTTCTAAATTTAATTGTCAATATTGCAGAATGGATAAAGAAAGGTTTATAACAACTGTAGTTCCCTTGCGAGAAAAACTGATGTTTTTTGCGCGTAGATATTCAGACGACGAGGAAGATGCTCAGGATGTGATTCAGGAGGTTTTTGCCAAGTTGTGGGTAATACGGGAGGAGTTGCACAAATATGACAACATAACGGCACTATCTGTCCAAATAACAAAAAACTTATGTTTCAACAAAATAAAGCAAAAGAAGAGAAAATACTCGATATTCGAACAAATTGCCTATGAGGCAGATAATAAGACAAATGAAAACAAAGTAGAGCAAAAGGATGAGATTAAACATCTGTTTCGTATTGTTGACAAATTGCCAGATTTACAGCAAACGGTTTTAAGGATGAAATATGTTGATGACCTGGATGCAGAAGAGATTGCCCAACTTTTGGGATGTACACGTGAAGCTGTTTGGATGAACCTCTCGCGGGCACGGAAAAAGGTAAAAGAATTATTCTTTAAAATTGAAGGTGAATGAAAAATGATTTGAAATATATTGAAAGTTTAGTGCACAAATTCTTCGAGGGAAAAACCTCCAACATGGAAGAAAAGGAGCTATGGCAGTACTTTTCCAGCGAAGAGATTCACAGCGAATTGCAGGATTATAAAGATTTGTTCCGTTATTTTGGCAATGAGTTTATAGAAGAACTTAAGTCGGAGGCTCTTCCTGTGCAGTTTATACCTCTCAGAAAAAAGAGGCAAATGAAGACTGTGTGGACAATCCTCTCATCTGTCGCAGCAGCTCTAATTCTACTTATGGTATTATCTCGTTTTAACCGCTTCGATTCTTATGAAGGAAGTTATATGATTACAAACGGGAATAAATTTTACAACAGCAAACTCATCAAAGAGCAGGAGAGTGAGATAAGAAAAATGGTCGCAGAAAAGGATAAGGAGTATCGCCAGATTTACGAACTATCAGAGATTAAGACAAAAGAAATTAAGGACATCCTCATGGTTAAAAATAAATAAGTTAAACATTTAATTAAAAACAATAAAAATGAAAAATATTTTAAAATGCTTTTTATTATTTGGTTTTTTGTTCTTTTCCGGACATATGTCTGCTCAGGAGAATCTTATGAACTGGATAAAAGAGTGCGAAAAAGACAAGTTTGTGGATATGACGGTAATAGACAATAAAATCCCTGAAACTAAAAAACCTGACAGCTATATTGTTAAAATTACCTTGAAAGAGAAGCCTCAACTTGTTGAACTTATGAGAAAAGCTTACGAAAGTGACAAAGTAAATGCTTTCTCTGTTATAGACAAAAGAGTTAACGGTGTCATGTTTCCTAGTCGTTGTATTTTTGCCAAAACTGAAGTTGATAAAACAATTACGGAGACAGTTTTTGATTTCTACTATGATACCAAGACCAGCGAAACAACCATGACAATGATAAGAACATTCGACAGCAATAATCAGGAACTAAAAAAGACACTTAACAAATCCAATATTGCTTCCAATGCACCAAGTAAAAAGGAATCTGTCGATAAAGAGAAAATGGAGAATTATGAAATTGCCAAAGTGGTTTTAAGTAATCAGACATTTGGCATTCTTCCGGACGACAACAGAACTCCCTATAACAACAAGAACTTTATGGGGTTCGAAAACAAAATGCTCATCCTTCAGGGGATTTTTGCTCGGGACGAAGCAAGGCATGTCTGTGCTGTGAAGAATTACAAATACAATGTAGACAAAGAAGGGAGTATTATGGTCACTTTCGATTTTACTGGCAGGATTACGACAGGCAGCTTCATAATTACCATGAAAAAGGGAGATAATTATGTTGAAATCATTGAGGTAATAAATCAAACCATCCCCTCCTACAAACACTTTCGCATACGATTCTACGGAGAAGTATTTCCTTCTGACGCATGTGATTATATGCCTATCGTAAACGAGTTATAAATGGTTTCTATAATTTTCCTCAAATCAACGAATAGTTAAAAAATGCACAGAAAGTTGAAAAAATTAAGAATAAGTATGTGAAAATATACTATATTTGGTCATTATTTAATGAATGCCGTTAATGGAAAATTTAAAGCAACTTGGAATTATACCTGTGGATTACGCATTGTTGGGTTCGCTTTTCTGCGCTTACAAGTTCCCAAGAAATAAGATAGCCAATCTTGAAAGTGAAGGAAAGCTGATCAGGCTCAAGCGTGGTTTATATGTAGTATCTCCCAAGGTATCTGGGAAACTTTTATCTACTGAACTTATTGCTAATCACCTTTATGGTCCATCCTATATATCAATGGAGAGTGCCTTAAGATTTTATGGGTTGATTCCCGAGAGTGTTTATATGGTAAGGTCTATGACAACAAAAAGGTCGAGAATCTTCGAAAACTCAGTTTCAAAGTTTGATTATATCAATTGTAATAATGAGTATTACCCAATTGGGATAAATCAGAAATTTGGGGAGAACTATACATTCTTAATTGCATCTCCTGAGAAAGCTCTTTGTGACCTTATAGCTTATACACCAGAAGTAAGGCCCAGATTTTTAAAGGCTCTGCAATTATATCTCAAGGAGGATATAAGACTCGATATGGATGCATTTTACAAAATGGATATTGAGATAATCAAGGAATGCGCGCAAGTCGGAAAAAAAAAGAATGAGTTTAACAATCTTTTAAAACTTTTGCAACGATGAATGTTTTTGACCAAATGATGTCTCGTTATGAGATTTTGTCAGAAAACGACAAGCGAAATGCAATTCACGAAGTTATGCAGGAAATTACCCTGGCGGGCTTATACAGGAGTGGGTTTTTTGACAAGGCCGCCTTTTACGGAGGTACTTGTCTCCGGATATTTCACTCAATGCAAAGGTTTTCTGAGGATTTGAATTTCTCGCTTGTGGCAAATGTTGATTTATTTAACCTTGAAGATTATTTTCCTGCAATAATAGCTGAGTTTAAGGCCATGGGAAGAGACGTGGCAATTACAAAGAAGGTAAAGAATATCTCTGGCAATGTTGAATCGGCTTTTATGAAAGAAAATACTGAAATTTACGATCTTGCATTTCAAACAGAGCAGACAATTAAGATAAAAATCGAGGTGGATACAAACCCACCATTGGAATTCCACACAGAGCAAAAGCTTCTGCTTCAGCCATTCTCGTTTATGACTCGCTGTTTTATTTTACCCGACATGTTTGCCGGTAAGATGCATGCATTACTTTTCCGAAATTGGAAGACAAGAGTTAAAGGAAGAGACTGGTATGATTTCGAGTGGTATGTAAGAAACCAGGTTCCTCTCGACTTTAATCATTTGCAAGTGCGTGCCAGACAGTTTAATGGAATTGACATGAGTAAAGAGGAGTTTATTTATAAACTCAAAACCAGACTATCCTCAACAGATATAGAGTTGGTAAAAAGAGATGTTGCTCCCTTTGTCAAGGATGAAACAATGCTTGAAATTTGGTACAATGATTACTTTATTCAGCTTGCGGGCATGTTGAAGTTCTTATAAAGATGCTTTTCATTAACAAACATATGAGTCCACATCAATGAATTTCAGAAAGGAACCACATATCCGAGGGTAATATCGTTAAATGAGCCGGAATTATTTGTGTTGTTGTATGCTTTCAAAGAAAGGAAGACGGTTCCCATTTTTCCGAGCATCTTACCCAACGAAATTCCATAAGAAACTCCACAAAAATTTGATGCCTCCGATGTTTCAACAAGGTTTTTCTCAATCCGGTCTTTACTAAACATGTAATGAACCCTGTAAAATGGCATGAATAGCCAATTGTTGTTGGTCCTGAACACCAGATTGGAAACCAGACCAAGCGCTCCTCCTGTGCTTCCAATGAATGTAGCTGTATTTGTCCCGTCGGGATATTCATAACCATGATAGTTACTGTTGAAGACAACCGGATTTGCTCCTACATAAAGGTCCAGATAAGGTGCAAGGCTAGATTTAAGGAGCCACAAAGTGAAATGGGCCTCAATATAATCAGAACTGGGACTTGTTCCGGTAAGGCCGAGTTTCTGTTTGTCAAAATTGGTCCGAAAGTATGAGGCTTCTACATCTATTACTCTGTTGATTGACACACCGGCTCCTGCTATAAAACCACCGAACCCATGGCCCATTTCAGAACCAATGTTGATTGAAGCACCACTTTTCCCTTTTTCCAGGAATGGTAGAATCTGTGCTGTCACAGGAAGCGTCAATCCAGTAATAATTAAGATAATAAAGATTTTTTTCATAATTTATAAATCACATTTCATAGAATAGTACAAAATTAAAATAAAAATCAAATAAAAGACATCGGTTGTTTTTGAAATGGATGTAATAAGATTATTACTAATAACATTATTACAAATTGACTTATTTAGCCGACTCGTTAATGAAATTGTGGTTTAAGAAGGAGTTTTCAAAAAAATAATTGGTAAAAATATCTGGTCAAGATAATTTTTGGAGCAGAGCGACAGGCCCCCTCCTCGGAGGGGGTGCGGGGGAGGGACAAAACCAAGGAGCTTGCCCGTATCCGGCAAGCGACGGTACAAAAAAAGCAGGCATCACTACCTGCTTTTTTTGTACCCGGAGCCGGGATCGAACCGGCACAGCCTTGCGGCCACTGGTGTTTGAGACCAGCGCGTCTACCGATTCCGCCATCCGGGCAAACTAAATGGTAAACTAGGGCTGCAAAGATATGTAAATATTTTTATTGGGCAATATGAAAATCGGACATCATCCTCTCAGCAGCTTTCCAGTTTCCCATGGAAACCTGAGGCTACTTCGAGGGTGATGTCCGATTTCTTACGGCAAAAAGATATTTGTATATATCTTGCCTAAAGTGTTTACCTATTTTGTCTGCACAGATTTTGCTTCCTTGTCTATCAAAATCACGTTGCCCAGACCTATGCTGTTAAGTGGTTTCAGCTGGGTTTTGGCGTCACCTACAACAACATAGACCATTTCGTTTGCGTCTATGTTCTTGGCTATGACTGCTTTTGCCTGCTCAACGGTCATGCTGTTGATTGTCTCTTCCTGCTGTTTCACATAGTCGAACGGAAGATTATAAGAGGAGATGTTACTCAACATTTCTACCAGGGCGCCTATTGTTTCGAATGATGAAGCCTTTGCCCTTAGCATAGAGTTCTTGGTTGTATTCAGAAGCTCTTCGTTATATTCTGTTCCATAGTTGCTTATAAGGCTCTTGAATGTTTCTACGGCTTCTTTTGTAGTACTTCCCTGAACACTTGACGAAGCTGTAAATGTATTGAGGAACTCCTGACCGGCAAACCTTGAGTAAGCGCCGTAAGTAAATCCTTTTTGCAGACGAAGAACGTCGAACAACATTCCCTGAGAACCAGCACCAAGCCTGTAGTTTGCAATTACAGACGGATAATAGTCAGGACTGCTGAAAGGCATACCAACCTTGCTTATCATTATCATAGACTGTGGAGCATTCGGATAATCAACAAAATAGATTTGTGCCCTCTTTGCAGGGACGCCCGCTGCAGGTTGAGGCACAGTTACCTCTTTTGCTGCCCATTTCTCGACTAGCGAAGCAATTGCTTTTTCACAAGTTGCCTGATCAATTGCACCGGCTATGTTAAAGTTTGCTATAGTCGGGCTCAGGAACGAATTGTAGAATGTCTTAACATCGTCAATAGTTATTGAATCGAGGCTCTCCATGTTTCCGTAAGGAATCTGGGCAAGTCTGGAATCGGCACCAAAGAGAAGTTTGTTTGTAACAGAAGTGGCTATCTCGGCAGGATCTACCGATGACTGACGGATATATGATTTTATCTCATTCTTGATTCTGGCGAGGGCAGCCTCGTCGAACCTTGGCTGAAGAACCATCTCTTCGGTCAGAGCCATAACCTCTTTGAAGTTCTTGGCAAGACAAGAGATTGAAATGCCCATTCCTTCAACATCGGAAGATACTGTAATTCTGGCTCCAAGAAGGCCCATTGCATTTTCAAGCTCCTCAGGAGTCTTGAGAGCGGTACCTTCATTCATAAGCTCGGCATTTATGAAAGACAAACCAATCTTATTTGCAGGGTCAAGCAGCATGCCGCCTTTAAGCTCAATACTTACCTGTATTATAGGTAGTTCGTTCTGGGTTATTCCAAAAAGACCCATACCATTGGCGAGCTTGCCTGTCCAAACAGGAGGAACGGTTATAGCCGGAGTATTAGGCATATAGGCTGGTTCTACAGAACGGTCAAAAGCAGAAGGTGTGCGGACATATTCATCGTCCACAATTTTTCCTCCTGCAGATTTCATCTTCTGATCGGCTACATTCTCTTCAACAATTTTTCCGGGCACAGATCCTGTAAGTGCAAGCTCTTGCTTTCCCCTTGGAACAACGCTCAATGCAAAGTATGGTTTGCCCTTGAAATATTTCTCATATACAGCCATAATATCCTCTTTTGTAACAGCCTGATATTTTTTAAGGTCGTCAAAAGATGCATCCGGTTTGCCGGCAAACTCATTGTCACGGGCCATCATCAGGGCCTTACCCTGGACTCCCGACAATCTGTTATATAGACTAACTTCCTGCATAACCTTAAGCTTTTGAAGTTCCTGCGGATTGACGCCATCTTTTTCGAAGCGTGCAAAGGCCTCTTCTATAGCTGTATTAACGTCGTTAAGATTGATGCCGTCAAAGGCTCTGATTCCAATCTGTACAACACCTGCTACTTCACGTGCCTGGTTATAAGCACTCACAGATGGAGCCAGCTTTTTCTCCTCAACAACAATTTTGTAAAGAGGAGAGTTCTTGCCGTTTGCAAACAGAGAAGCAAAATACTGGAGAGCATAAGCATCTTTATTGTAAGCCTCTACAGTAGGAAATGCTACAGATAACTGAGGAAGGCGGGCATAAGCATCTTCCCATACTATCTTTTTGGTTGAGTCCATCACAAGTGGCTGAATTACCGGTTTTGGAACATCGGCACCTTTCTTTATCTCGCCAAAGTATTTCTGAACAAGCTCTTTTGTCTGTTTAAGATCGAAGTCGCCAGTAAGTACCAATGTTGCATTGTTAGGAACATAGTAGGTTCCGTAAAACTCTTTTACATCGTCTAGTGTGGCACCTTTCAAATCTGCAATCTCTCCGATTGTTGTCCAGCTGTAAGGGTGACCAGCAGGGAACATCTCATAGGCAGTAATAGTAGCCGAATGCCCATAAGGCTGACTGTCATAATTTTGTCTTTTTTCGTTGGAAACGATGTCAATCTCTCTTTCAAGACCATCTTGGGTTACAGTGTTTATAAAGAATCCCATACGGTCGGATTCCATCCATAGAACTTTCTCCAGAGCATCGCGAGGTACTGCCTCATAATAGTTTGTGCCGTCGGAATTTGTTGATCCGTTAAAGCTTCCTCCCATCTTTGCGATATTCTGGAAGAATGCATTTCGTGGCAGATTTTCTGAACGCTGGAAAAGCATGTGCTCGAAAAAGTGTGCGAAACCGGTTTTGCCGGGCTTCTCTCTGCCAGATCCAACATGGTATTGGATGGCAATGGCTACCAATGGATCTGAGTGGTCTTCGTGAAGGATTACCTTAAGACCATTCTCCAGAGTGTACTGTTCATAATTGAGTTCCACCTTGGGTTCTTTTGGTGCACACGAAAGGGTGACCATTGCCAGGGAGGTAAAAAAGAGGGATTTTAAAAGCTTAGACATAAACGTAAGATTTTGAGTTAAGTGGATTAAACAAAGATAAAAAATTTTTCTTTCTGATTTTTATCATTTACCTTTGAACCGTTCTTTAGATAGGGAACCTCGTGTAATCCGAGGACAGTACCCGCTGCTGTAAAGCTTGCCCAACAGGGTTATCTTCCGTAAGCCACTGCCAATTAGGTGGGAAGGCGAGAGATATAAAAGCTGAGTCAGAAAACCTGCTTGGAACAAAACTTTATTAATCGAGCTTTCGGGAGAAAAAGAACGATGCACAGAAATTTTGCATTTATATTATTCTATGTTGTATTATTGAACTTTGGCGTTATTAATGCCGAGGCTCAATCGCGTGATACTTCTAAGCTGCGTGGTTCACGGTCACTGGATTCCATAACAGTAAGTGCTTCTTCAAAACAATTTTCACTCTCCAACAGAAGATTCTCCCCCGGGACAAATTCAATAAGGGTTTCCTCTGAGGCCCTTGCAAAGATGCAGATGAGTTCGCTGGCTGAATTCATTCAGCAGGAGAATGCAGTATACCTTAAGGAGTACGGGCGCGGAATGGGGGCGTACATATCTGTGAGAGGAACCTCTTCTTCACACACCACCATTGCATGGAACGGACAGAGCCTTTCGGTTCCCACAATGGGACAGACAGACCTCTCTCATATCCCGCTCTACTTTTTTGATGCTATGGAGATTCATATCGGGGGCAACTCTGCCCTGTATGGCGACGGTTCAATAGGCGGGAGTATTCAGCTTAACACAAAACCCAAATGGGAGAAGGGCATACATGGTGACATCCTACTTTCTGCCGGGAGCTTTAACTCTTTTCTTGAGGGAGCCACCTTGCGTTTTTCAGGAAAAACAACTGAGAGCAGGACCAGTCTCCTCCATTCATCGGCTCTTAACAACTACCCTTTCACCAACAACACTAGCATAGGCAGGCCGACAGAACGTCTAAACAACTCGGCTTTTGACAATTATGGTTTGCTCCAGGAGGTTTATAAGAAATTCAGAGACTCAAGTCTTCTGACAGCTACACTTATGTACCAGAACTTCGACAGGGAGATTCAGCCATCTGTCTCTTCCAATGACAGGCCGGAGAGTTACGAGTCCATTTATGACAAGAACCTTAAGCTTAACATAGGCTACAATGCATCAAGAAATCACTTCTCTTACGGAGCTCGAATTTCTTATGCGTATGATAACCAGAGATATAAAGAAGATATTATTGCGGCAGGTAGATATTTCGCATCAGTTGATGCAGAGTACAGGCTTGATAAGCTGACATTTAAGGGTGGAGCATCGGGAGAGTTTATTAAGCCCGATGTATACTCATATGCCGACTCTGTAAGGGAGACCAAGGTTAATATATTTGCTCTGTTAAGATTTGTCCCTTATGACAGGCTCATTTTATCCGGGGGTATCAGGTATACCAAAGTTACAAACACGCAAGTTCCTGTTATGCCATCACTCGACGCGAAATACCTGTTAATCAGGTCTGCAAATCATATAGTTGCCCTTAGAGGATCAATGTCACAAAACAGCAAGGTGCCCTCTCTGAATGATCGTTACTGGGGAGGAGAACATCTCTACCTGAGGAGTGAGTGCTCCTTTACAACCGAGGGTGGGGCAGACTACAGTTGGTTTTCGGGTGCATGGAGTGTAGACCTATTTGGAACATTATACCGAAGTTCTGTTAAGGACTGGATAAGATGGCTGCCAGCCGGTGTTATATGGCGGCCGCAGAATATCCCCGAGGTTCTGTCAAGGGGGGCAGAAGCCGGTGCGAGATTAACGGGGCGGATATCTGACTGGAACCTTTCACTCAATTTCAGCTATGCTTACACAAATATCAGAATGATTGAGGCGGTATGGACTGAAGATCCTGCCGTAGGCAAACAGCTTGCATATCAGCCAAAACACTCCTGGCGGACAACAATTAAGGCAGAAAGAGGGGCATTGTCTCTTTATGGGGGGCTATATTTTACAGGGGAGCGTACTACAATAGATATATTTGACATACTTCCGTCATACCTTTTAACCGATGTTGGTGCAATATACAGATTCAAGGTTTTTGGAGAGGCGTTTACTGCAAACGGGGTAGTCAAGAACATATTTGACGTAAGCTATCAGAATGTGAAATTTTATGCAATGCCCGGCAGAAACTGGCAGATTTCACTTAAGTGGCAATTCTAGAATAACAAACAAATAAATCATATAAAGAAATGAAAAACAACTTCTTGAAATTTTTAGTAACAGCATTAGTGAGCACGACTCTTTTCTCGTGTATAGAAAAATTAGATCCAATTGAAGTAGTTCGGGATGGAAAGGTGCTGGTGATCAATCAGGGTAACTATTCTGAGCAATCGGCAAGCATCTCTCTCTATGATGAGACCACAAAACAAATCCAGAACAGAGTATATGAGACAGCTAACGGAATTTCCATAGGAGCAACTATTGTTTCAGGAACCATTGGCGCAGATAAGGAAGCGATTCTTGTGTGCAACAATCCTGACAAGATAATTTTCATAGATGCAAAGACAGGCAAGGACAAGGGAACAACAATAACTGAGGGGCTGGCCTCTCCAAGAAATGTAGTTATAACTTCAGATTTCATTTATATTACTAACTGGGATTATGATCATATCGTAAACTCTATGGGATTCTGGGAATTCAATAAATCATATATTGCAGTTTATAACGCTACTACTAAAGCACTAATCAAGAAGGTTCCTGCCGGTACCGATGCAGAGGGGCTGGCATTATACGGGAACAAGTTATTCGTTGCTGTCAAGGAGGGTGTTAGAGTATTTGATATTTCAAAAACCGACATGCCTGTTCTGGCAACAATAAGGGATGCCGGTACAACCGGTTCTGCAAAACATCTTACATTCGACCGGACTCTTAAAATTTGGGCATCATTTCCGGAAAAAGGAGTGGTGCAGATAGACCCAGCAGCACTTACGGTAAGTGCCGTAGTCGCTGTTCCTGTAGACTTTATGGATGGCTACATAACAACAGATGCAACGGGATCCAATATCCTCACATACAATACAACTTTTGATGCAAATTACAATCCGGAAAAGGCATCTCTATATTCTGTGAATGTCCAGACAAAGGCTGTTAAGACTTTATATGAGGGAACCTATTTCTATGGAGTTGGTGTAAGTCCCCTGTCAGGAGATATTTTTACTGCAGAGGTCAGCTTCACCTCAAATTCAATCTTAAAGGTAGTGGCGCCCGATGGAACACTCCGAAACTCAGCAACTGCCGGAATTGGTACTTGCCGCTACCTTTTCTTTTAACGCAATCCAAAGCTTCCCGCATGTCCTGCGAAATTTACTAAACCCATTAGGTGTTTACTAACTCCTTTGGCAGAGCTGTTAGCATATGCATGATTTGCAAATACTTGCGAAATGGTCTGAAAACCAAATAAATATATAATTCACTGATTATATGGTAACTACTAAATGCTTTGGCAATGCAGTTAGTACTTCTCAGGAAAATGATATGTAATTGTCTTGATTACGTCCGGATGTATGCTGTTGGTGACAGGGCAGGTTTTAACGGAAGCGTCTATGAAACGCATCTGTTTTTCTGTGTAGTCATTTCTGGGGAAATAGATGTCAAGCTTCAGTTCAGCAACCCGGCGAGGGTTTGCCGACATAATCTTTTCGGTTTCTATACGAGCTCCGTCAATTGAAAATCCGTGAGCTTGTGCAGCAATGCCCATAATGGTAAGCATGCAACAGCCGAATGAAGTGGCAAAAAGATCTGTTGGAGAGAAGTGCTCTCCCTTGCCGTTATTGTCTTCAGGAGCCTCTGTTACAAGTTTGCTCCCCGATTTGAGATGTTCGGCCTCTGTCATCAGATTGCCGGTGTAGATAGTTCTGATTTTTGTCATGTGTTAATTTGCTAATTTGCTAATTTGCTAATTTGCTAATTTGCTAATATGTTAATGTGCTAATTACTAAATACTACTACTATTGCCTATTGCCTATTGCCTATTGCCTAATGCCTAATGCCAATTGCCTAATGCCTATTGCCTAATGCCTAATGCCTAATGCCAATTGCCTACTGCCTATTGCCTAATGCCAATTGCCTACAGCCCATTGCCTACTGCCAATTGCCTATTGCCAATTGCCTAATGCCTAATGCCTAATGCCTAATGCCCATTGCCTAAACCACCTCCACACCTTTGAGAGTGGCAGAGGAGCAGGAGAGAACCTTTACAGTCACATAGTCGCCAATTTTATGGTCGCCTGCGGGGAAGATACAGACTTTGTTCTGCGATGTGCGGCCAAGAAGGTCACTTTTGGAACGTTTTGAGAAACCCTCCACCAGAACTTCAAACTCTTTTCCAATATCGGCCTGATTGCTTTTCAAAGACAACTCATTCTGCAAGGCAATTATCTCATTCAACCGTCTGGCTTTTGTTTCAGCAGGCACATCATCAGGGTAGTGTCTGGCCGCCTTTGTATTTGGTCTTTCCGAGTATTGAAACATGAACGCAGTGTAGTACCCCACATCTCTCATTATCGAAAGAGAATCCAGATGGTCCTCCTCAGTCTCACCGCAAAAACCGGCAATCATATCTGTGCTGATTGTCGAGGTAGGTAGTATCTCACGGATTTTGGCAACCCTGGCAAGATATTCCGCCCGGGTATATTTTCTGTTCATTCTTTCAAGAATGGCATCGCTGCCAGATTGTACAGGAAGGTGTATATGGTTGCAGATGTTCTGATACATTGCCATTGTATAAAGAACAGAGTTTGCCATGTCTTTTGGATGTGATGTTGAGAATCTTACCCTTAGCTTAGGGTCTATAAGAGCTATCATCTCAAGAAGCTCTGCAAAAGAGACCTTATGAGTGGGATTATCCGGATTTGACCAGTGGTAAGAATCCACATTCTGGCCAAGAAGGCTTATCTCCTTGTAACCATTTTCAAAAAGTTCCCGGGCCTCCCTCATAATACTTTTAGGATCCCGGCTTCTTTCGGCCCCCCTTACATACGGAACAACACAATAGGAACACATATTGTTGCACCCACGCATAATTGAGATGAATGCCGAAACTCCGTTTTTATCCATTCTTACCGGCGAAATGTCTGCATATGTCTCCTCCTGTGAGAGTAAAGTGTTTATCTGTTTGTCACCGCTGGTAAGGGCGGCAATAAGGTTGGGAAGATCTCTGTATGTATCAGGTCCGGCAACAAGATCAACAACCTGATGAGAGAGTAGCTCCTCTTTTAGCCTCTCAGCCATACATCCCAGAATTCCAACTATAAGGGTGCGCTTTTTCTTTTTAAGGATTTTGAAGTTTTCCAGCCGGCCCCAGATTCTCTGCTCGGCGTTGTCTCTTATAGAACATGTATTGAGGAGGATAAGGTCTGCATTTTCAATTTTGTCACAAAGGGCATATCCGCACTTCTGAAGAACCGACAGTACAACCTCACTGTCGCTTACATTCATCTGGCAACCATAGGTCTCAATGAATACCTGAGGTAACTTATTATCAAGTACCGGTTTTACGGAATAATATTTGTTGGTCATATATGGAACGAATTATTCTGCAAATATAGGCTTTTTTATACCTTTGCAGATAATCAAAACCAAAAGATGAAGAGACTGATATTGCCGATACTGCTTTCTGCCTTACTTTTTCAAAGTTGTGTTAACTATAAGGAAATTGACATAAAGCAGGTTAAGATTCAAAAATTTAACCTTGTTAACACATCAAGGGCCAATGTGACATTTGACTATCTGGTAGACAATCCCACAAACTCTACACTTATTATCACTTCTGCCGAAGGAATCATTACTAAAAAAGGAGTGAATTTTGCCCGGATGGAGCTTATAGAACCAGACACAATTCCATCCACAAGAATAACATCGGGCGATATATCCCTGAAAATTGACCTTCTGGATCCTATTTCATTATTGTCAATGGGGTTGAACATATCGAGCTGGAAGGTTCAGGATTTTAACTTTGATGCGAAAATAACAATCAAGACTTCATCTGGCTACAAAAAAGTATTAAAATTCAGGAACGTACCTCTGGAGCACCTGACAGACAGACTATAGACATATGCGATATTTACTAATAACTATAATTCTCCTCTTCTCATTCATGGGCATGGTGAGTGCCCAGGAGACAGAAACCATTCAGGACTCAACTATTATAAAGGCACCTGTTATGGATTCCACTTTTTTGAAAAAGGACATTTTTTCAATACTGCAGGAAAGAGGACCCTACTCCAGCGGAGTAATAGTACAACAGACAGAAAACCTGCGCAATGCATTTTATAATCACATAGCACTAGCTTCAAACAAAAAGATTTATGGCTATAGAGTGAGGATTTTCTTTGACAATAGTCAGTCAGCAAGGGTTAAGTCCTCTAATGTAAAGACAAATTTTTTAGCAAGTTATTCTGACATACCTGCATACTGGACATATGACGAAATATATTATAAGGTTACAGTAGGGGACTTTAGAACAAAATCGGAAGCTATGATGATTCTGAGAAAACTTCAACCAGAATTCCCCTCTTCTTTCTTAGTAAAAATGCCTATTAATTTCCCTCCCCTTTAGATTTAGTCTTCTTTTTCCTCAAGCTTTTTGCGATTTTTTCTGCAGACTTAGTGGCTCGCCACCATGTTGGTCTGAACTTAGTTGCAAGTCTCAGTAACGGTGTAATGTAACGCTCTATCTTCTCAGGATAAATATGGGAAATGTTAACCAGAATTCCTGTCTCCTCTACGCCACCAAAACCTTCGTTGATTGCAGTTCCAAATACCTTCATAGAGGGGGAGAGATTCATGTAAGAGTTGATAAGCGGAGGGATGTTCTCACCCAGGGCGCGAACCTCTTTAGAGAGAATCTTGTAAGCCTCCTTATAGTCGTCTGTTTTGAATAACTCCTGATAATAAGCATTTTCCACTTCAAATCCGATTGTCTTTTTAGGAATTACCAGATTATCTGCATCGGGGAAAAACTTAAACAGGAAGTTGAGCAATGTGTTCCTGGCTCTTACATTATATGAGGTATACATGGTCACTTTGCCAAAAAAGTACCTGACCTTAGGGTATCGGAGCACTAGCGCGCCAAGACCATCCCATAGGTTATCCAAAGCGTATAATCCCTTTCTTCTGATGTTTGTACTCTGGTAATTAGGTTGAATGAACGACCGGCCCAACTCAATGGTAAACGGAAGATATTCTTTCACAAATTCGTCTGAAAAATCGAAAAGTTCACTCGTTGCCATCTGCTCAGTATCAAGACCTGCGCACTGGATGTATCTGTACCCTCCAATAATCTCCTGATCCTTTGGGTCCCAAACGATAAGCTGCTTGTATGGAGTCTTTATATGAGTGTCAAACTCGTCTATATCAATCGCCTTACCCGTTCCTCCACCTGAAAGTCTGAATGAAATTTCGCGCAGTCGGCCAATCTCATTCATAGTATGTGGAGAGTTGTGAGCAGTTATCTCATATAGTTTGTTGTCCCCTTTGCGGGTGCCCCTTATAAATTTGTCGCTTGTAAGTTCCTCTATGATTAGCTTTCTGTCGACGGGTTGAATTACTGGTTCCATAATTAAGGTTTTAGCGAGTAAACTTTTTCCCTCACATAATTTGTCCAAAATGCAATATTGTGTTCGCTGGTAAATTTTCCGAACGGTATGGCATCTCCTACAAAAACGTCAAATTTCATCTTTTTTTGCCGGAACATCTCGTGAGGAAGAAGAATCAGCTCAAAATTGAATTTTATACCAAGAGCCTTTCTCAAATTAGCCAGCCTGTAAAACAGATTCGAATTTCTCCCGCTGAAATATACCGGAATAATATCTCTTCCATATTTAATTGCCTGATTAAGAAAGTTTTTCTTCCACTCAAGGTCTTCAATCACTCCATTATTAAGTCTGGAGCATAACCCTGCAGGAAAATTAAGAATCTGACAGTCTGAAAAATAGGCATCATGAATAAGCACTGCATTATCAACACTCTGACGTCCGTATTTGTTCACAGGGATAAAAACCGGACGCAGGGGATCTACATTCATCAGAAGGTCATTAACCAAAAATTTGATGTTTTTATCAAAGAAATTTCCGAATGCCTCCAGCAAAATTATGCCATCAAGACCTCCGAGAGGATGATTTGATACAATAACGTATCTCCTTTTACGATCGGTTTTCTCTATTCCATGTACCTCATAACTTGCCTTAAGATGATTAAGTGATGCCGTGGCGAAATCCACCCCTTTATGGTGTCCGTGCTTTGTGAGAATCTCGTTGAGTTCATCCTGATGAATCAGCTTCTCGATCCATCGGATAACAAAATTTGGAATAATTTTCAGCAGTTTAGGGCTCCTGGACCTTAATACTGAGTTCAAGTCAATCAACCGGATATTATTAGTTTCGCTCATCTGTAAAGCAAATTTCAAGGGTACGAAGTTAAATAAAAATCATATCTTTGCACAAACGCTCCATAAATATGTTAAAACAAGGTTTACAACAGAAGTTATTACAGAAGCTATCCCCACTGCAAATTCAGACAATCAAGCTGCTGGAGCTACCTACCTTGGAATTGGAGCAGAGAATCAAGAAGGAGCTTGAAGAAAATCCTGTTTTAGATGAGGCAACGGAGAAGGAAGATCCAGATGAAGGGACAGGAGGCAATATTTCTCTTAGCGAGTACAATTCTGAGGATCAGATTCCATCATACAAACTATATTCAAACAATCAGGGGAAGGACCTAAAACCGGAATACAATACATTTTCTGTGAGAGAGAGTTTTCACCAAAGCCTTATATCACAGCTAGGTTACAGCAGTCTGGACAGTCGTGCAAAAACCATCGCAGCCTTTATAATCGGCAGCCTGGACGACGACGGCTACCTTAGGAGAGATCTTGATTCTCTGGCAGATGATGTTGCATTCAGGCAGGGGATTGAGACAAATGAAGAGGAGCTGGAGAGGATACTGCTTAAGATTCAGGAGTTCGAACCTGTGGGAATAGGTGCCAGAACACTACAGGAGTGCCTGCTGTTACAAATAAGGGCAGCAGAACCTTCACCGGAACAAAAAATAGCAGAGAAAATACTTTCCGACTATTTTAGTGAGTTCACAAAAAAGCATTATCCCAGGATAATGTCAAAGCTCTCGATTACGGAGGATCAGCTAAGGGATGCTATTGATGAGATTGTAAGGCTCAACCCAAGACCCGGAGGGCAGATAGATGATTCTTATACAGATCAGGCACAACAGGTAATCCCGGACTTCCTTCTGGAGTTCAAAGATGGTGATCTCTATATGACCATGCCAAGATTTTCAGTTCCTGAACTCAAGGTAAATAAAAGATATGCAGATTTGCTGATGAGTTCTGCAAAAACAAGCAACCGTGCAGGAAAAGAGGCCGCTACCTTTGTAAAGCAAAAACTGGACTCGGCAAAGTGGTTTATTGAGGCAATAAAACAGCGACAGAATACTCTTCAGAACACAATGAATGCAATAATAGACTTTCAGAGAGAGTATTTTATTGAAGGTGATGAAACTAAGCTCAGACCTATGGTTCTGAAAAACATTGCAGAGAAAACAGGGCTGGATATCTCTACTATTTCAAGGGTGGTCAACTGCAAATATATACAGACGCACTTTGGAATATATCCGCTCAAATACTTTTTCTCTGAGGGTCTTATGACAGACAACGGAGAGGAGGTTTCGACCCGTGAAATCAAGAACATTCTTGCAGCGAGCATAGACGTGGAAGATAAACAGCATCCTCTGACAGATGAGGAGCTTGTGGCAGTTCTCACAGAGAAAGGCTACCGGGTTGCGAGAAGGACAGTTGCAAAGTATCGTGAACAGCTCAACATTCCAATTGCAAGGCTCCGTAAAGAGCTATAAACCACATCAGTCTATGAAAAAAATAATTTCGGGGCTTTTGTTTAGCTCCCTTATACTGGCCTGTAATATGAAAGATAAGGCAGACATGATAATAATAAACGGTATTGTCTATACCGTAGATTCCACATTCTCCAGATGTACTTCAATAGCTGTCAGGGACGGAAAGATCCTGGCAACAGGTAGCGATGACAAGATATTGAACACATACAGGTCGGAAACCATAGTTGACCTTGAGGGAGCTGCCCTCTATCCCGGGTTCAATGATGCTCACTGCCATTTCTATGGCATGGGAGAGGGACTCAGGACAGTGGACCTGAGAGGTGCACTCTCTTTTGAAGAGATACTGGAGAGACTCAAAAAATCGCAAGAGGGAAAACCATCGGAATTTATCGTGGGAGAGGGTTGGGATCAGAACCTCTGGGAGGACAAGAGCTTTCCTTCAAATGAAAAGCTGAATGAATTGTTCCCGGTTGTTCCTGTGGTTCTGGCAAGGATAGATTACCATGCAGTAATTGCCAATGAGGCTGCAATCAAGAGGTTGGGAATCATTCCGGCTGACCCTTCGATAGCCCCGGGAGAGGCACTTATGAAAAACGGAAAATTTCTTGGAGTATTTCTGGAAAAGAGTGCCGACAGGTTCAAATCGTCAGTTCCGGCGGTAAAGCCCCAGGAAGCTGCAAAAATACTGCTTGATGCTCAGAAAGAGTGCTTTAAATATGGTCTTACATCTGTTTCCGATGCAGAGGAGCCACTTTCGGTAATCATGCTTATGGACAGCCTGAGCGCTAAGGGTGATCTCAAGATAAGACTGGATGTATGGCTGACTGCAAGTGAGGAGAATAAAATGCATTATTCCAGCCCTTATATTAATGGCAGGGTGAGAGTTTCAACGTTAAAATTATATGTAGATGGCGCACTTGGTTCAAGAGGAGCCTTAATGGTGGAGCCATATTCCGATATACCGGGGACCAGAGGCATACGTGTAGGAACTTCGCAGCAGTTTGAAGATAATTGCAAATGGGCCTTTGACAAAGGGTTTCAGGTGGCAACACATTGCATTGGTGATGCAGCAAACAGAGAGGCACTAACTGTCTACTCAAAACTCCTGCCGCCTGGCAATGACCTGCGGTGGAGGATAGAACATGCTCAGGTTGTAAGGCCGGCCGATCTTGATATTTTCAGGATGTATTCAATTATACCGTCCATTCAGCCAACTCACGCTACTTCTGATATGTTGTGGGCCGACGAAAGGCTTGGCGAAAGGATAAAGGATGCCTATATATATCGTCAGTTAAAGGAGCAGCTTGGCTGGCTCCCGAGCGGAACAGATTTTCCTATAGAAAGTGTGAATCCTGTTTATACTTTTTTTGCTGCCGTATACAGGAAGAATCTTGAATTTCTTCCTGATAAAGGTTTCCAGATGGAGAACTCGCTTACAAAGGAAGATGCTCTTCGTTCAATGACCATATGGGCCGCCAAAGCCTCTTTTGAAGAGGGCATAAAGGGAAGCATAGAGCCGGGGAAATATGCCGATTTTGTAGTTTTGGACAGAGATATTATGACAATAAAGGAGTTCGACGTCCCTTATGCAAAGGTCTCAATGACTTTTGTGGGAGGAGAACTGGTTTATTCCAAATAGCGAATCAGAGTTTCACCCCGTAGGCTAAGTCGCCGGCATCGCCCAGACCGGGAACAATGTAAGATTTTATGGTAAGCTCTTCGTCAATTGCACCAACCCACAGAGTAGTGTTTTTGTGAGGAAGATGTTTGGACAGATACTCAATACCATCTACGCTGGCAATCGGACACACAAGATGAGTCTCTTTGGGCTTGGCATTATCGCAGATCTTGTTATAGGCAAGCACAACAGAAGAACCCGTTGCCAACATTGTATCGGCCAGAATAAGCACCTTGTTTTCAACTGAAGGGCTGCTGGCATACTCTATCTGAATTGTAAACTTGTTGTCTTTACCGTATTTTCTGTAGGCAGCTATGAAAGCATTCTGTGCCTTGTCAAAATAGTTAAGAATTCCATTATGAACCGGCAGCCCAGCTCTCATGATACTTGCAATTAGAATATCCTCATTGGAAGTCCTGCATGTTGCAATGCCCAGAGGGGTCTGAACATTTTTTTCGCTGTACTCTAAAACCTTGCTTATTTCGTAGGCGAATACCTGACCAATTCTCTCCAGATTGTTGCGAAAACGCATACTGTCCTTCTGTATGACGTGATCTCTGATTTCTGCTATGAAGTTGTTGAGGACAGAATTTTTCTCTCCAAGATTTATTATTTTCATCCTTAGTTGATAATGAGATATTTGACTCAAAGGTACAAAATATTCACATTATTCCATCGTCAGCAAAGCTAAAATATTCATCACCTGCAATAATTAGATGATCCAGAAGCGAGATGTCGAAAAGAGCGGCTGCGTCTTTAAGGAGCCTCGTCTGTACCTTGTCGTTCTCGCCTGGTTTTGGGTTTCCGGAAGGGTGGTTATGAATAAGAATTATGGAACTGGCTAGTTTGTCCAGAGCGTTCTTTATTACGATTTTGATATCTACAACAGTAGCCGATACTCCTCCTATGCTCAGTCTCTCCTTGGATATAAGCTTGTTTGCCCTGTTAAGGTACATTACCCAACACTCTTCGTGTGAAAGGTCACGTAAAATGGGACTGATTATTTTTACTGCATATGCAGACGACTGTATCTGTGCAAGAGACTTAATCTCTGTTGATGAGAACCTTTTTGCAATTTCAAATACCGCGGTAATGGCAATAGCCTTTGAAGAGCCTATTCCCTTTTTTTCCATGAGCTTGTCCACAGTCATCTTTGAGAGCTCCCTCAGACTGTTTTCGTTTGATGAGATAAGATTTCTGGCAACATCCACAGCCGTCTCTTCTTTATGGCCAGATCCGAGGATTATAGCTATTAATTCTGCATCGCTGAGAGTAGCTGCTCCTTTCACTTTCAGTTTCTCCCGAGGTCTCTCCTCCTCCTGCCACTGTTTGATAGATAATTTGTTTGTCATTGTATAAATTAAAAAGCTTCCCAAAGATTGGGAAGCTTTTTAATTTTTGTGTGACAAAAAGTATAAACTACGCTAGTTTGTTAACATAAGCAGCTATACCGCTTTTTAAATTTGATGCCTTGTTGTCGTGAATAACATTAGTTTTAGCTAATTTATCTAACATTGATGAAACTTTAGGTAATAAAGCTTCTGCCGCTGTTTTGTCGGTAGTGTTACGTAAAGCCTTGATAGCATTACGGGTAGTCCTTGCATAATACTTGTTATGCACCTTGCGTTTTTCACTCTGACGAGCGCGCTTCTCTGCTGATGCGTGATTTGCCATTTTGTATTTTATAATTTTTTGTAGTCGGTAGGGGAATCGAACCCCTATTGCAAGAATGAAAATCTTGAGTCCTAACCGTTAGACGAACCGACCGCATCAAAACTCACCGTTTTGGTGTTGGGAGTGCAAAGGTAGAAATATAATTTTTAGTTCCAAAAATTTCTTAAAAAAATTCAAAAGAGTAAATAATTGATTCTACCTGGCGAAGGTAATTTCTCTTGTCGTACCTTGGCGCATATACAAATGCCTCCAGTACAATAATATTCCTGTTCTCCTTATCGAGGAAAATATGGTCCACAAAAGGCCCTCCCATAAAATCGTTCTGAACCTCCCAGAGGCCACGAAGTTCAATGAAATTTCTCTTGCTGTATTTAACCCATCTCATGCCCGGATCAAAAAGCATGTTTGTGGTCATGTATGTGTTTTCCAGCTGACCGGGAACATTCTTCTGAAGAATTTCATTTCTTCTGGCTAAAAGGTTTTCAATCATCAAGTCGGTTGTATCTGTATACGGGTATTTGTAAATCAGAATTCCCTGATTTGTATAGGTAGTTTCATATGAGATCCAGATAAAGTCTTCTGTCTGCTTTCTGAGATTATAACCTTTTGGAAAAAAAGGAGAACCTCCGAATTTTGAAGTAACAATGTCTCTAAGTGCCTTCTCCTCGTATTTCTTTGCATTCTGGATGTTCCTGTTCCTCTCAGCTTGCAAAAGAGCATTGGCAAGCTTATCACTCTCCCTGGATATAATAGATGCTGCATCCTGAGGAGTTGGTGCGGATATTGTGACAACTATCTGCGGTGCAGCCCAAACATTTTCCTGAATTACCATCTTGCTCTCGGGGAGATTGGGAATAACATTAAGGATAATAATGTTCCTGTGAGACTGGAAAATGCTTGTGAATGCGTTTTCCGGAATATTTATCAGATTGAAAAGGGGTTCCGACTGAGGAAGGAAAGGGTGCTCAATTGCAAGAACCGATCTTAGTGCAGCTCCCGGATCACTCTCCCAGTTGCCTTTATTCACAACAATAACCACTTCTCCCGCTTTGCCACTGATATTTGGCATAAGCTGAGGACCGCCTGTGCAGGAACTTATAATTGTCCCGGCAACTATGGTCAGAAGTAAAATTAATTTTCTCATGATTCTTCTATTTAAAAAGTCTGTATATATCATTTCCAAAAGCGAGGAACATAATGGCAAAAAGAAACAGCATTCCTACTAATTGGGCATATTCAAGAAATTTGTCGCTTGGTTTTCTTCGGGTGATAATTTCATAAAGGAGAAACAAGATATGTCCACCGTCGAGAGCCGGAATAGGAATCAGATTGACAACGGCAAGCATTATGGAGAGCCACGCTGTAATGTTCCAGAAAATCTCCCAGTCCCATGATGAGGGGAATATGTTGCCAATAGCAATAAAGCTGCCTACCGACTTGTATGCCTCTGTCTTTGGAGAGAATATGAGCCCCAGCTCCTTTATGTAGTTGCCGATTGTAGAAAATGTCTTGCCGGCACCTGCCGGGATAGCACTTAAAACAGAATATTTTACCTCTGTAACATTAAAAAATGCCTTGATTTCGCTGTTCAGCAGAACCCCAAGCCTGCCAAGGCTGTCTACAAGAATAGATTTTGTAAGAATGGTGCCATTCCTGCTAAAAGCAACATTAATAGTGTCGTTTTTGTGTGATTGAAGTATTGGCTGGATATCCTGGATCATGGATACCTCGATTGTGTCAATTCCTACTACTCTGTCACCGGGCATCAGACCTGCATTGTAGTTGAGCGAGCTGTCGGGTATGCTGAGGATCTCAAAAGGAACCCTTAGAGCGAACATCCCAGGAGTATTTAATATTGCCGGAATATATTGGGGATTGATATTAACGATTGTAGTATCACCATTTCTAACTACAAGTGCAGTCTTTGCCTGGTTCCTTGCAATATCAATCTGTATGTTCTGGAATTTTTCTATTGTTATTCCATCTACTGACAATATTCTGTCTCCGTTCCTGAAGCCTATCTCCAGAGCCAGATCGTTACACTGTACCCCGTAAACTGCATCTTTGTTCATCAGATACTCCTCTCCCCATGCAAGGAGTGTAGAAGAGTAGATAAGAATAGCGAGAATAAAGTTGAAGAACACCCCTCCGAACATTACAAAAAACCTCTGCCAGGCCGGTTTGCTCCTGAATTCCCATGGTTTCGGTTCCTCTTTGAGTGCCTCTTTGTCCATCGACTCATCTATCATCCCTGATATCTTGCAGTAACCTCCCAGAGGCAGCCAGCCAATACCATATTCTGTGTCGCTTCCCTTTGGTTTATGTTTGAACAGAGAGAACCAGGGATCGAAGAAAAGATAGAATTTTTCTACTCTTATCTTGAAAAGACGAGCAAAGAAAAAGTGTCCGAATTCATGAACAAGTACAAGTATCGACAATGCTATTATAACTTGCAGAATCTTAAGAATTATATCCATTTTAATAATTTAGTTTTAAGTGTGATGCCAGAACTCTGGCCTGTAAGTCGGTTTTATATATATCGTCTATGGAGGGTTCTGCAACAAACTCTGTTCCAGAGATTACCTCTGCAATAATCTTTGGTATTGCAGCAAAGGAAATTTCTCCCGAAAGGAATGCCTTTACGGCAATTTCGTTGGCAGCATTCATTGCACAAGGAATGTTTCCTCCTTTATCAATTGCTTCATATGCAATGCGTAAGCAAGGAAACTTGTTCATGTCTGGCTTGAAAAACTCAAGCGAGTGCAACTCCGAAAAATTTAATCTTTTTGTATCAAGCGCTACTCTGTATGGGTATGAAAGTGAGTAAAGTATAGGGAGACGCATATCAGGAGTGCTCATCTGGGCACTTACAGATCCGTCGGTGAACTGAACCATTGAGTGAACGATAGACTGAGGGTGTATAAGGATTTCGATTTCCGATGGATTAATGTTGAACAGCCAATGTGCCTCTATCATCTCGAATCCTTTGTTCATCATGCTGGCGGAATCAATAGAAACCTTGGCTCCCATGTTCCATTTAGGGTGACTGAGTGCCTGATCAACGGTTGCCGAAGCAATCTCCTCCTGGCTTTTCCTGAAGAATGGCCCTCCTGATGCAGTAAGAAGGATTTTTTCAATTGTAGCCTTCTCACCCTGAAGACATTGGAAAATAGCAGAGTGTTCGGAATCTACAGGAATAATTGCTGCACCGTGTTCCTTGGCGAGTTTCATGATAATGGCACCGGCAGCTACAAGCGTCTCTTTGTTTGCAAGAGCAATTGCTTTACCGGCCTTGATTGCGGCAAGGGTTGGCTCGAATCCGCTGAATCCTACCATTGCTGTGAGAACCATATCAATATTGTCGCCCGATACTATTGAGGAGATAGATTTTATACCGGTAAATACCTTTATATCAAATGGGTTTAGAGCCTCGAAAACCTCTTGGTACTTGTTCTCGTCGGCTATTACTACTGTATTTACATTGAACTCTTTTGCCTGCCTTATCAGTAGTTCTGCATTAGAATTTGCAGTAATGCAATCGACCTCAAACAAGTCCGGATGTTTAGAGATTACATCAAGTGCCTGAGTGCCTATGGAACCCGTTGAACCTAAGATGGCAATTCTCCTCTTCATGGTAAATCTTAGAATTTGATATACTTAGAAGGGTCAATTGCTTTGCCTTTGTGCCAGAGTTCAAAATGCAGATGGGCACCTGTACTAAGCTTTCCGGTGCTGCCGACCAACGAGATTGCCGACCCGGCCCTTACTATGTCTCCGGTTTTTTTAAGCAGTTTTGAATTGTGTTTGTATATGGATATAAGGTCGTTGTTGTGCTGAATCTGAATTGTGAAACCTGTCTCATCTGTCCAGTTTGCCATAATGACCGTTCCGTCAAGTACAGCAGATACAACAGCGTTTGAGGGTGCTGCAATGTCAAGATAAGGGTGGTTGGTTGCAAGATTGAATCCATCTGAAACAATGCCTTTTACAGGAGGGAAAAAGTGCAGTCCCTCAATTTGCTCTATCTGATTTCTTTTTGTCCCGAGGTTAAACTGTTCCTGCTTAATTACATCTTCTCTAAGCATCGAATCTTCTTTGGAACCTGTGGCCCTCAGTCCAACTGTTTTTGATGTGTCAGCAACTGCCGATACATTGCCCATAGCCAATGGTTTCTGACCTGTGACAACTCTTTGTATGTTGGCAAGCTGGAAATCCCAAAGCTTAACGGCCTGTTCAAGAGAGTCGGCTTTTAATGCATTCTCTACAATTGCCCTTCTGGTCTGTGAGTTAGGGTAACCTGGAATAAACTCCCTGAGAGGAGTGAATGAGATAAGTATTGTCACAGAGGAAATTATAAATATGACTGCAAGACTGAGGCTTAAAAGCATCATTAGTCCGTTTGCCCTGAAAACGAAAAGTTCTTCGTGTGATGTGTCGTTAAAGATGGAAAAACGATATTTGCTTCTGAGTCTGTTCCTCTTCTCCTTTTTTATTCTTGCCATTATTGTCTGTTATTTGGATCTACTCATCCTTTATTGTAACATAAACCTCTTCGCTTTGCCAGAGACCGTGTTTGTTGCAGTATGCCAAAGCAGTGAGTCTAAGGCCTACTTTGGGTATAAATGTAAAGCCGCCCTCTATCTGTACAGGCAGGTCACCATAGCTGGCTCTCTGCAGCTTTATCTCTCCAATAAGTGTCTCCAGATTCCAAAGCTGGATATATTCATAGTGATGGTCGGGGGCGTTAGGATGCTTTATTGTTTTGCCGATTCGTACAGTAACCGTGAATGGTTTGTTTCTTATTGCTTCACTATCACAAATGATTACAGGGCTGTGTTTGTCTGCATAGAGGCGTACTTTATCGCTACCCTGGGCAAAATCGTTATATGAAAATAGTCTTGGCATAATGAAAATGTAAACTTCAAAAGTACTAAAAAAAAACTAACTTTGCACCATGAACAGAATGATAGGTATTGACTATGGCAGAAAGAGAGTTGGGGTAGCTGTCAGCGATCCTCTTGGTATCTTTGCTTCCGGCCTGGAGACTGTTCGTGCTGCAGACATCGTCGATTACCTCAAAAATTATACCCAAAAGGAGAATGTCACGCTTTTCGTTGTGGGTTATCCTATGAATCTAAACAACAAACCGTCAGAGGCAGCAAAGGATGTAGATCAGTTTTTAAACCTTCTTAAGAAACATTTTCCGCAGATACCTGTTAAATTAGAAGACGAAAGATTCACATCTCAGCTTGCAATGCGTGCAATGATAGATGGTGGGGTTAAAAAAATGGACAGAAGAGACAAGTCGATGGTGGACAAAGTTAGTGCAGCAATTATTTTACAAACATTTTTAGACAGAACAAAGGTTTAATTTTTATGATACTACCAATATTTGTATATGGCGCAGAGATATTGAGGGAGAAAGCGAAGGAGATAGATGTCACTCAGGAGGGATTAAAAGAAGAGTTAAAGGTTCTGGTTTCCAATATGTGGGAGACTATGACAAAAGCAGACGGAGTTGGACTTGCCGCACCTCAGGTAGGCCGTCCTATAAGGCTTCTTATTGTAGATGGCTCTTTGCTTTCGGAAGACTATCCTCTTTTGGCCGATTTTAAAAGAACAATGATCAACCCTGTTTTAATTGAGGAGAGTAAGGAGGAGATAGAGTATAACGAGGGATGTCTTAGCATTCCTGATATCCATTGCGGGGTTATTAGACCAAAGACAATAAGAGTGTCTTACTATGATACCGATTTTGTAAAGAAGGAGGAGACTTTAGATGATTTTGCCTGCCGTATGGTTCAGCACGAGATGGATCATCTGGATGGTATACTTTTCACAGACAAGGCTGCCCCAATCAGGAGAAAAATGATTCAGGGAAAGCTCAATAACATTAAGTCGGGCAAGACAAAAACCTTTTACAAGACAGTAAGATAAAATTTTATGGGAGCTTTTCATGCCTACGATATCAGAGGAATTTACAATAAAGATTTCGATAAGGAGACAGTATACAAAGTAGGGTTTTTCATTCCTGAGTTGCTTGGGTCGCTCAAAGTTCTGATCGGGAGAGATGCAAGGGAATCGTCCCCGGAGATTCATGATGCTCTTATAGCCGGAATAACAGATGCAGGGGCAGATGTCTACGATCTTGGACTCACCACAACTCCTATGGTCTATTTTGCTACCGGCAGGTATGGCTTTAAAGCGTCTGTCCAGATTACGGCATCGCACAATCCAAGAGAATATAACGGGCTCAAGGTATCACGGGAAAATGCTCTGCCTGTGGGTTTCGACAACGGGCTTGGCACAATCAAGGGGTGGATCGAAACCAGAGAGTGTAAGGTATCTCAAAGAAAAGGAGTAGTGCACCTTATGGATATCCGGCAGGAGTATATCGATTTCCAGATGAAGTACAAAGGTGATTACAGCAACCTAAACATAGGGATAGATGTCTCAAACGGAATGGCGGCACTTATTATCAAGGATATCATGGGGGAGGGTTCAGAATCTCTGCATTACATCTTTGACGAGCTTGACGGTACATTTCCCAATCATGAGGCAAACCCTCTTATCCCTGAAAACGTAGTTGCTCTCAGGCAACTTGTAAAGGAAAATAGATGCGACATTGGAGTCATTTTTGACGGTGATGCAGACAGGGTGATGTTTGTAGACGAGAACAGCCGCTTTATATCTCCCGACCTTATGATTGCAGTGCTTGGCCACTATTTTCTTGAGGAAAAGGGTGGCAAAGGAGCTGTTTTGCAGGATATAAGAAGCTCAAAGGCGGTTGGAGAATATTTGGGGCCAATGGGAGCTGAGATGCATACATGGAAGGTCGGAAGAGCCTTTGCTGCTCTTAAGCTGCGAGAGATTGACGGAATCTTTGGAGGAGAACTTGCCGGGCACTATTACTTCCGCGATTTCTTTTACAGCGACTCGGGAATAATGGCATCGCTTATTATTCTGGATGTGGTTACTAAAATGAAAAAAGAGGGCATCTCTCTCTCGGCACTTATTGCCCGCATAGAGCGTTACCAGAATTCAGGGGAGATGAACTTCAAGATAGAGAAAAAGGCAGAGGCAATGGATAAGGTAAGGGACTACTTTATATCGGTGGAGCAGCCGGTTGCATCATACGATTTTGACGGTTACAGGGTGGAGTTCAGGGAGTGGTGGTTCAATATACGCCCTTCAAACACCGAACCATACCTGCGCTTTATCGCCGAAGCATCGACTAAGGAGCTTTTAGACAGTAAGTTAGCTAAGCTAAAAGAGCTGCTGGCAGGTTTTTAGCCCTATGCTTTCATGGCCAAACGTTGATTATCAATATATTATGAAAAACAGAATATTCAAGTATCGTGTTGGTTTTCAATTAGTTGCCACTTTAGCCTTGGGCTGTATTGGGGCATATGCACAGGAAAATACAGGATATGCTGCTAAAGAGGAGTCTTTTGAGTTGACTGACCTTATTCCCGAAAGCCGGATAGTGGTGAATTGCCCTAAAAAGGAACTGATAAATTCCAGGCTACCTACAAAAATTGTATTTTTTGCCTTACCCAATGGCAATACCATAGAGCAGACAGCCGGCAAGCTTACGACACCGGCCGATGACTGGCACTTTGACATTCAGCATATAGCGGCACAAACCCGCTTTCTGATGGAAAATGACACAAAACACAATTACATTGTTGTATATCTGCAGGCTTCGATGAAGGCGTGGACATCCCATGCAGCAAAATATCCTGAGTCACCCAAGCTGTACACCCATCTGGTAGATACTGTTTGCTCAATCATAGCAGCCTGGTACGTCCCCTTAAGAAAACAGGAGGTAATTCTGAGCAGTCACAGCGGGGGAGGCAGATTTCTGTTCAATTACATAAATGGATCGGAAAAGATTCCGTCCATGGTAAGGGGAATTGTATTTATAGACAGCAGTTATGGGTACGAAGACTCCCTTCATGCCGACAAGCTTGCAGATTGGGTGAAAAGTTCCAAAAGAAACACTCTTGCGGTATTCAGCTATATAGACACAACCGTGGTACTGAATGGAAAACGGATAGTCAGCAGCAATGGAGGGACAGGTTACAGAAGTAAAATGATGAGTGAAGCACTCATAAACAGAGGGGTCAAATTAAGAAGCTCACAAGACACCACTTTTTGCAGATTCGTGGGCAAGGGTGGCAGGGAGATAAAAGGAGCAAAGGTACAGATACTTATAAAAGAGAATCCGACCGGGAAAATCTACCATACGGTCTTAGTTGAACGCAACGGATTCATTCATTCGTTGTTAATAGGTTCTCCGCTTGAAGAGAAGGGTTACAGGTTCTGGGGAGAGAGGGCATATTCTACTTTTATTGAATAGATTTTGCTCAGGAAATTATATCTTTAGATAAAATTTCTACATACTATGAAACGCTACCTATCATTAGACCTGTTGCGCGGAATTTCAATTTTCGGCATGGTCTTTTCCGCTATAGTTCCCCACGGAGTTTTACCTGCATGGATGTACCATATTCAGACACCTCCTCCCACCCATATCTTTGACAAAAGCGTGTCCGGAATCAGCTGGGTAGATCTGGTTTTCCCGATATTTATTTTCTGCATGGGAGCAGCAATACCATTTGCAGGCAGAAGACGTCTGGAGCAAGGATCATCGACATATATAAAAGAGCTATTCGAACGTTTTCTTATGCTATGGCTCTTCTCATATCTTTATGTATTCCTGAACTTTAGCCAGGCAGAAGGGTTAGGGGCACAACTTGCAACACTGGCAGGATTTTTTGCACTTTTCCCACTATATATGGTCTTCACCAACTCTGGTCCAAAATGGATGAACTCACTCATCCAGTATAAAAAGTGGTTCCGCCTGGGGGGCGTGATTCTTATTGCAACTCTGATAATTTTTGGCCATTATCAGTTCGGAGAGAAAATCTCGTTGGACAGAAGAGGAATTATAATCTTTCTGTTGACATTTCTCTATCTTTTCGGGGCTTTATTATGGTATGCAACCCGCGATAGCATCAAATGGCGGGCGGTTGTTTTTGGAGTATTGATTCTCTTTAGCGCCTTAGCCATGTACAATAATTTTGTAGAGACTCTCTCTCCAAGCTGGTTCTTCAATCTTGAGTACTTCTACTTTCTTATGATTCTTATTCCTGCTACATATATTGGCGATCTGCTGCAGAAAAGAGTTTCCTCACCCGAAGGTTACAACCCAATAAAAGGAGCGAAACACACCCACCTTATTGCAGCAATATTGTTTGCGTTGGTAGTATGGCAGATGGTGGCCCTTTACAATGAGTACCTTCTGACGAATTTTATTGTGTCGGCAATAGTTGTATCATTTCTGGTCGTTTTAATCAAACGTCACCTTCCGGTATACACCAAAGAGACAAATCTGGCATCCGCACTTTTGCTGGCAGGTCTTATCTCACTCGCTGTTGAAGGGTCAATAACAAAAACTCCCTGCACAATTTCATACTGTTTTGTTACAACCTCAATAAGTATTTTCCTTCTTATGCTTATGGATTATGTGTCGCACTATACAGGCAAAAGTATTGTAAGCTTTTTTACCTGCATATTCTCCGGAGCAGGCAGTAACCCGCTAATGAGCTACATAGCTTTCGGGGCACTTCTCATGCCGGTATTTAAACTCACAGGACTTATAGTAGTCTACCAGGCGGCTTATCCACAGGATTATCCATGGATAGGAGTTGCCCGGGCATTCATAGCTGTTCTTCTTACAATGGCAATAGTTGCCTCACTCTCCGAACGGAAAATTTTCTGGAGGGCTTAATAAATATGAACTTTACGGCTATAGATTTTGAGACAGCAAGCAGCAACATCCCTTGCGAAATAGGTTTATGCGTTGTCAGAGAAGGAAAAATAAAAGAAACCAGGTCATGGTTGATAAAGCCTTCCTGTTTTCCTTATATGAACTGGTGGAACCAGCAGGTGCACGGAATATCTAATGAAATGCTGGAGAATGCGGTGACATTCGATCAATTATGGGAAGATGAGCTAAAGCCATATTTTATGAACGAACGTCTGGTGGCCCACAATGCTCCTTTTGATGTGGGAGTTTTAAAGGCAACGCTTAACCACTATAACATCACTCATCCTACATTCAGCTACTTCTGCAGTTGCCAACTCTCAAGGAGAGTATGGACCGAACTCCCCAGGCATGGTCTGGGTTATCTCTGCGATGAGATGGGCATCTATTTTAACCACCACAGGGCAGGAGAAGATGCAGAAGCTTGTGCAAAGGTAGTTTTGTATGCAGCCAGAAAACTTGGAGCCGATGACGTTGAGAATATTGTTCAAAAAAGCGGGGTAGGCGTACGATTGTATGACTGTTCTGCAACAAAGTCCAATAAATAACAGTATTAAAAAGACTAACAATGAAATTCAGAAAGAGCATCAAGATCATATCACTCATAATATCAGTATTGTTAATTCTGATGTTCCTTTTACCTGTGGTTTTTCCAAGAACCATTTCTGAAAAGGCAAAAGAGTTGGTAAACAAGACAATTTCAGGAAAGCTTGATTTCGGGAAAGTAGGCCTTTCATTTTTCGAGCATTTTCCAAACCTTACGGTCTCTATCTATAACTTCTCACTAACCGGTTCGGCTCCTTTTGAAAAAGATACCCTTGCTTCAGGAAGAGAATTAAGTCTGGGAGTAGACATTTTTTCTGTTTTTGGCAAAAGAATGATTGTAGACGCAATCTATCTCGATGGTGTCAGATTGAATATAATAAGAGGTAAAGATGGTACGTCAAATTACAACATAATAAAAAGTGAGCCAGAAGTAGATTCTATCGTCAATAAAAGCTCTTATAAACAGGAAGACAGTAAGTTTGACCTTAACCTTATATGGTTAAAGGAGTGCGGCCTCAGATTTTCCGACAGTTCCCTTAACCTTAGCATAGAGGCGAATAACCTTAAATACAAAGGAAAGGGCACTTTTGCCGACGATGTATTCAACCTGGAATCAAATGTAAATATTGAAGATTTCAGTTTAATCTATGACGGAATAGCTTACCTTAACCAGAAGAATATCAGGGGCAAACTCAAAACGGGAATCAATACTGCCAGTTTTAATATCAAACTGCTGGAAAACAAGATAAAGGTTCAGGATATAGCAGCTCTGTTTTTTGGGGAGATGACAATTTATGAAGATGGATACGATATTGATTTCAACCTTAAAACTGATAAAAGCAGTCTGGCTGACCTGTTTTCACTCTTGCCCCCTGATTATACTTTCTGGATCAAGAATACCAGGTTTGCGGGTTCTGCTGAGGTATCTGTAGGGTTCAAAGGATCAGCAAGAGACAGCTCCGGAATGGCTCCTGATCTTGAAGTAAAACTGGATGTCACAAAAGGGAAAATATCGTATTCCGATGCACCTTTCCCCCTTGAAAAGATATTTTTAAAAGGATCGCTCAATGTTCCTGGATTAGATCCGGAAGCAATGGTATTTAAGGTGGATACACTCGGATTCTCTCTCAATGGAGACCATAACTCTGCAAAGCTGCTGTATAAAGGAATTACAATGCCATTCTTTGAGGCAGATCTCAAGGGGTCGGTAGACCTTGGAACACTTACGGAGTCTCTGGGATTAAAAGCATTCAGCTTAGATGGGAAAATGGATTACAGCGCTTCGGTTAACGGAATCCTTGATCTATCCAAAAAGGCACTTCCATTGATAGATGCCTCCTTAAGTATTTCTGAGGGAAGGATTTCATCGTCTGAATACCCATATCCGTTGCAGGACATTAATGCCTCATTTACAGTTACTGCCGGAAATGGTAAGTATTCCGGTCTAAAAATCGTTGTTGACCCATTCACCTTCAAATTTGAGGAGAAACCATTCATGCTTACAGCAAAACTGGAAGATTTTGAAAATCTTAAGTATGTTGTTAAAGCACAAGGAGACATTAATCTGGACAATATTTATAAGATATTTGGTCTTGAAAATGCAACAATAAAAGGTCTGTTGCAGGCAAATCTTAAATTAGCCGGAAACCAGGCTGATGCAAAAAACGGTAAGTATAATAGACTCGACAACAGCGGTACACTGGCACTCAAAAACTTTGAATACAAAAGCGACAGCTACAAGTATCCTTTCTCAATACCGGAAGCTCTCCTGACATTTGACAAAGAGAGGGCATGGCTTAAGAATACAACCTTGATCTATAACAAAAACAATCTGTCTCTTGACGGATATGCTCAGAACTATATGGGTTACTACTTCGAAGGTGGCGACCTTCTTGGGCGGCTTACCGTAACATCACCACAGGTTGACCTGGACGATTTTGCATGTATGTATGATACAACAGCCACAACTGAGCCGTCAGAAGGTGTCATTCAGATACCTGTACACATGAACCTCACATTGAATGCCGGAGTCAGAAGTATTCTTTATGACAGTTTAAAGGCAAAGGATTTCTCAGGCGAGGTTGCCATAAAGAACGGTGCTGCCGAACTAAGAAAAACAAAAATCACACTTGCAGGAGCAAAATTCCTCTTTTCAGCCGGATATAAACCGATTGGTGCAGATATGGCTGATTTCAACTTTACGGTTAAAGCAGACTCTTTCGACATTAAACGAGCATATAATGAAATACCTGTTTTCAAAGAACTTATGAGCTCTGCGGCCGGTATGGAGGGGAAAGTATCTGCCGAATACAATCTCCGTGGAAAACTCAACAGTAAGATGGAACCTGTTTATCCGGGCATAAAGGGGGGAGGCTTTATAAGATTAGAAGATGTAAACGTTAAAGGGTTTAAAATACTGGGTGCTGTGAGCAAGGCGACCGGCCGCGACAGCTTGAAAAACAATCCCAACCTCAAGGCAGTACTCATCAAAACCACTATAGCCAACAATATTATGACAATTGAACGTACAAAGCTTAAAATCTTCGGATTCAGGCCCCGTTTCGAGGGTCAGGCATCATTGGACGGAAAGCTCAATATAAAATTCAGGCTTGGACTTCCGCCACTTGGAATTGTAGGGATACCAATGACAATAACCGGAACCATGGACAATCCAAAAGTGAATATGCGGCGTGGCAAGGAGGAAGATCTTCTTGAAGAGGAGAAAGACGAGACTGAAATTGATTTAACTTAAATATATGAACGTACTATTAGTATTAATCTACATTCTTACTCCTGCTCTTGTAATTTGGCTTTGTTCCAAATACTCTTTCCTAGATAAGATAGGACCAATATTACTACTCTATTTAATTGGAATAGTCCTTGGTAACAGCGGTCTTTTGCCCGATACGGCAGCCAAACTTCAGGATGTGCTGGTAACCATAATGATACCCATCGCCATCCCCCTAATGCTGTTCTCGTGCAGTTTCAGACAATTGGATTTTAAAAATGCTTCATTGACCCTTATTACCGGTATTGTTGCAGTAATCATTGTTGTCATAGGAGGATATTTCATCTTCAAACCATTAATTGGCGAAGATCCACTTATTGGAAATCAGTTCCACAATATTGCCGGACTGCTTTCTGGTGTCTACACCGGAGGTACTCCAAACATGGCTGCTATCAAAATAATGCTCGATGTACCCAATGAGACATACATTATGGTAAATTCATATGATATGGCAATAAGCCTTATCTATATGATTTTTCTTTTCGTTATCGGCATAAAATTGTTCCGTAAGATTTTGCATTCAACCCCTGCAAAGGAGAGTGTGACAATAGAGGATATTCCGGCAGAGATAAAGCAAGAGAGTCCGTATAAAGATTTTTTTACAAAAAGGAACTTTATACCACTTCTTGGAGCAATAGGTCTATCGGTATTGATATTTGCCATTTCAGGCGGGCTCTCGTTACTTCTGCCAAAGTCGGTGCAGACTGTCGTTATAATTCTTTCGATTACAACACTTGGTATTGCTGCCTCCTTTGTCAAACAAGTGAGAGAGATAAAGATGAGTTACGATGCCGGAATGTATCTCATTTATATTTTCAGCATTGTTGTAGCATCAATGGCAGATATTACCAGACTTAATCTTACAGGAGGCATCTATGTTCTTCTCTATGTGATTTTTATAATTTTCGGTTCTCTTGTCCTTCAGTTGATTATGGCGCGGTTTCTAAAACTTGATGCAGATACAGTGGTTATAGCCTCTGTTGCACTGATCAACTCTGCTCCATTTGTTCCTATGGTTGCAACAGCAATGAAGAATAAAAGTGTGATTATTCCCGGTATAACAATAGGTATTATAGGTTATGCAATAGGTAACTACGTTGGATACTTGATTTCAAAGTTCCTTTTTTTATTTGGATAAATTAACATGTTAATAATTAGAATAATGAAAAGCCAGAAAAGTTTAGTGATGATTCTACTGCTCATAGTGGCTCTGGATGCCACCGGACAGAAGATAAAAAAAGGATGGAACTTCGGGCCTCTGCCTGCAATATCCTATAACAGTGATCAGGGTTTCCAGTATGGTGCCTTATGCGACATCTTCTACTTTGGCGATGGTAGTAAATTCCCTGAATACGTGCACAAGTTCAACGTTGAGGTATCGCGTTACACAAAGGGGTCAGGTGTATATCATTTTTTCTATGACTCAAAATATCTTTTGAAAGGTATCAGGGCCACTGTAGATGTTAGCTATCTCACCGACAAGATGATGGACTTCTATGGTTATAACGGGTATAATGCTATATATGACGAATATAAAGGTGCTTCATACTATAAGATTGACAGGCGCCTTATGAGAGCTACTGCAGATTTTCAGGGTAAGTTAGGAGGAAACTTCGGATGGGCGGCAGGTATTGGTTACTACAAGTACAACATTGGAACAGTTAAGCTGGACCAATATCTTGGTGAAGACAATCTCTATAACGAATACGTTAATACAGGATTGATTAATACCGATGAAGCAACCGGAGGTACCAGAGTGGAGCTTAAACTAGGAGTGGTACATGATACAAGAAATCATGAGGCTGACCCATCGCATGGCTTCTGGAGTGAGGCTATCCTCATTGGAACCACAGATTACCTTAAGTTCTCTCTGGTACATCGTGGCTATATTCCTGTTGCAAAGGAAAAACTTACATTTGCCTATCGGTTGGCATATCAGGGTGGATTGGCAGGAGAGCAGCCGTTTTACATGATGCAGAATCTGTCTAGTCTCTATATGAGCCAGATAACCAATGAAGGCTTAGGCGGAATAAACTCTCTGCGAGGTGTTCTCCGCAACCGTGTAGTTGGAGCAGGAGTAGCCTGGGCAAACCTTGAGTTGAGATACAGGTTCTGGGACTTCAAGTTCCTGGGCCAAAACTGGTACCTGGCCCTTAATCCATTCCTCGATGCGGGACGCGTTATACAGTATTACAAGAAAGCAGAGATGGAAACAGCTCCGTTAACTCCACATACATCGTCTTCCTCAACAGACTACAAACCGGAGAAAGAGACATTGCATATGTCTGCCGGTCTGGGTATAAAAGCAATAATGAACCGCAACTTCATCATATCTGCCGAGTGGGGAAAACCTTTTGACCAGCGAGATGGTAAAAGCGGATTGAATATCGGTCTCAATTTTATTTTTTAGAAAGTATCAGCCCTATGCTTTCATGGCCAAGTGCTCATAATCAGAGTGTTATAGACTTTAGGCAATAAGCATAAATCGTTGATATACAATAATATGCCATGAAAGCATAGGGCTGATGGACCGCTCACTGCAACAAAAAGAAGTACTTGTTCGTCTACAAAGCAGAATGACAAACCAGGAGTTTAACATAGTAGTAGAAAAACTTAGGCCTAAGTTATTGAATTTCGCAAATGGTTTTGTGAGGGAGGGCGCAGCAACGGCAGACGATATGGTACAGGAGGCAGTCATAAAACTATGGAACTCCAAGAATCTGGATGAAATAAGAAACCACGAAGCGCTTACTATACAGATACTTAAGAATGTTTGCATTGACTACCTGAGGTTAAAGAAAAACAACAATGAGAGTATAAAACCTAACTACACTGCTTTCTCCGAACATGACCCGCTTACAGTACTTGAAAGAAAGGACCAGTTTGAAAACATTAAATGCTATATAGAAGAACTTCCCAGTGATCAGATGATTGCCATAAGACTCAGAGATATTATGGGTTACGAAATGAGTGAGATAGCAAATATAATTGGCACAACTGAAGTGAACGTAAGAACCCTTCTCTCCAGAGCGAGGCAAAAATTGAGGGAAAGGCTACAAAACAGATGGAACTAAGAACAATAAAAAAGATAAGTGAGATGGAAAAGATACAAACAACGAAAACAGAAAATATAAGAGTTCTTTTGGAGATGTACTTCAATGGCGATAGTACTCTGCAGGATGAGGAAACTTTGAGGAACTATTTTTCCCGGAACGATATAGATCCTGAATTTAAACAATACTCTCCGTTATTCAACTATTTTTCTCAGGAGAAAGGAGCGATGGATACACACACAAAGGATACACACACAAAAGTTAAACATATATTTACCAAAAAGATGTTCTTCAGTTCCTTTTCATTGTCTGCTGCAGCAGCACTAGCCATTTTCACCTTTATTCTCTGGCCCGATCAGCAAAAGGGAGTTGAGATGATGATTGGCGGAGAGAGGATAAACAATGAACAACTTGCTATTTCAAAAACTGATGAACAGCTTAAAAAGATCAGTAGCATGATGGGCATTGTGGACCAAAGTACGAGTTCTCTTAAAAAGCTAAGTAATGTTGAAAAATCACTATCGATAATTAGTAAAAAATAAAAATATGAAAAAGGTAATTTTAATTTTGCTGGCGGCAGTTTGTCCACTGCTGGCAAACGCACAGTCAAAACAGATAAGCGAAATCTTTGACAAGTATGAAAAGAAGAAGCATGTAGAATCAATAGTCGTTACACCATCATTGCTGGGATTTATGTTAGGGGGAGAAGACAAGGAGGCAAAGGACCTAATGTCAAAAATCAAGGAGATCAGAATTCTGAATGTTCCAACCAATGCCATCGAAAATGGAGTTCCACTCCGTCAGATTCTAAAAGATGAACTGGACAAACTTATTATAAAGGAGCAATTTGCAAGAGCTGTAAAGGTAAACGACGGTGATGAACTTCTGGAGGTTTACATATCGCAAAACGACAAAGGAGCATTACTATTCCTGGCGAGCTCTACAGCAGAATTTGCAGTGATATCAATATTCGGAAAAATAGACAAAGAGGTTATCAACTCTGTCATGAACGGAAGCTTGAAGCTAAAATAGAACACTCCCTACCAGACCTGTGTAATCCCTTTGAAAGTAATACGGTTAACGATATTGGTGCCCACAGAGGATGAGAGATCTGCAATAATCAGGTCTCTTTTTTCTGGATCACTCATATTATTGACAATCATTTCAATTTTTCCTCCTGCAGCATAGAAGTTGCTATACGACTGAAAATAAGATTGCTGGCCTCGGTAAATAAACTTCATGGGCTCCTTCACTGTGCAATTAATTCTATTTGAATTCTCGTAATTTCCACTGTGTATCGACATAAAGTTGCATGTTCCGTCAACTGAGTAATCATATAGATAGGGGCCAACAGTTTTTGCCGGAAGAAGAGCCTTGACCAGCAAATCTGTGTTGCCGGTATACTGCCAGTCTTGGCTGTTCTGAGAGGTGAGTTTCCATTGCTTGTCACCGGTACACTCAATATTAACTATAAACTTGCCCTCATACTGGCTCACTCTCCATTTCGCACCTGTGGTTTCTAGTGATTTACCATCGGTAGTAATCACATAATCACTGTTTAACAAAGCCCAGGTATTGCCTGTGGCCCGAGGTTTGAACTGAGGGAAAAATCGGTCCTCGATTGCATTTTTCTGGTCTGCGGGAGTCTCAGAAAATTTATTGACTTTTATTGCTATATCTGCCAGTGCCAGATTCGCAGATATGAATTGTTCCGAGTAATCGAAAATCAATTTTCCTGCCTTAGTCTCTCTGGGAGGGGTATCACCCTCTTCTAAAATACATGAAGTGGTTGTTAGGCCAAGGACGGCTATAACCAGACTGAATATCATTTTTTTCATATGTAACACCTATATTAAAATGATTTACGCACGGGCTTTAACCTCCATCCCATTCCTACAGTAAAAAGACCAAGTGTTCCAATAGCACCGGCCTCTGCAAAACCAAAAAAAGATTTACCGACAGAGATACCAAAACCTGTCAGTTGTATAGAAGGGCCAAACTGAATATCTTTTTCAAAAAGTGAGGTATTACTGTACCGGAGATCATCTGAAATCATAACCCCTGCACCCAGCCCAACCGATGAATACATCCGTACCCACTCTCGGGTGAACCATGCAAACCGAATTGTAGGAGTAAAGAAGAAACTATGTCTGTTGTCAGTTGTTACCACAGAATGGTCAACCGTGCTGTATATATTTCTGAAGCTTCCATTATATGAAAGTACCGCTCCAACCTCAAGCCATTTTTTCACCCTTACCGAGTGAGAGAGGTTGAGAGAACCGGTAGAGTACAAGTTCCCTTCGTATTGCAATGCATTAGCATATTCATAGTCTAAGGTCCTTATATTAACATCGCAGTATTCGGTTCCACCAAGGATGTTTTCAGGAAAGTCGTATGTAATTGGTAGAAATCCATGACTGACACGGAATTCAAATTCAATAGGAAATGACTTTTTTATTGATTTACCTGCCGGCTTGCCGGCGTATCTGACTCTCTCCTGGCTGCTTGCAATAGTCACAAACGCCATCAATAATAGTGTACTTAAGATAAAAATCCGTTTCATAAGAATTAAAGTTCTAGTAACCCTTTGGCAACAGAAACCGTAAGGGTTTTGTTTTTTTGAGATATATCTAAAATAAATTCATCAATTAAGGGAAGCAGTTGTTCCTGACTCTCCCTGTCGGCCATTTTTACTCCCAGACAAGGATTATTAGGATAGTCATAATAGCTAACTACCTCTCCAAGAGTCGTGCCATTATTGTCAACGATTAAATATCCAATAAGATCTTTTGGTCCTGTAATTTTAGTACCGGCTTTTTTAGATTTCTTTTCCAGATAGATAAGCTCACCGACAATTTCATTTGCAAGAGATTCTGAATATATCCCCTCAAGCTTCAGCAGCGCCTGATCGGTAGCTCTGTTTTGTATGGACTCTACAAAAAAAGGAACCGGTAATCCATCATAGTAGATGAATACCGGTTTTTTCTTGTCTATATCCTCTTGCGTTTCGGGGGAGTATCGGATTACCATCTCGCCCTTTGTGCCGAACGATTTTAAGACCTTTGCGACAGGCAGCAAAATATTTGCTGACTTTTGCATTGCTTAAGCTTCAGGAGTTTCGGCAACTTCTTCAGCAGGAACTTCTTCAGCAGGAGCTTCTTCAGTTACCTCAGCACTTGTACCTGCTTCGGCAGCAGCAGCTTCAGCAGCTTTCTTTGCTTCAGCAGCTTTCTTTTTCGCAATCTCAGCAGCTCTCTCTTCTTTTACTTTAGCCTCAGTTTCAATAACATTTTTCTTAGCTGAACGGCCATTCAGTTCAAGATCAGATTTCTTTTTGGAAACCTTAGACTCTTTCTCTGCGATCCATGCATTCCATTTCTGGTCTGCAATTTCCTGTGTAATTGCCCCTTTGGTAACACCTTCCTGAAGATGTTTCTTTAGGAGAACACCTTTGTAAGATAGAATTCTGCGGCAGGTTTCAGTTGGCTGAGCACCGTTTGAAAGCCATTCAAGAGCTTTTTCGTTGTTCAACTCAATTGTTGCAGGGTTTGAATTTGGATTGTAGGTTCCGATACGCTCAATAAAGCGTCCGTCGCGTGGTGCGCGGCTATCAGCTACAATGATGTGAAAAAAGGCGAAGTTTTTTTTGCCATGTCTGGCAAGACGAATTTTAACAGCCATAATACTGGTTTTAAAGTTTTTATTATATAACTTCCTAATCTTCTCGAGAAAAGGCCCGCAAATGTACAACTAATATATTTAAAAAGAAAGAGGCATAGTCAATTTTTAACTATGCCAACTTCTTACTTAACCTAAAACTTAAACTATGAAAAACTTCTCGATTAATCAAGTTGCAAATCATGTGCCAAAGTTCGGTTCTCATATATAAAAATATTCTCAAAATTTACATTGATTTTTGATGAATCCAGAGGAACTGAAAAAGTTATTGTACAGAGAGCCGGCAGCTCATGTAAAGAATTATTAAAGAACATCATAAATGGAACGGACGACAAATTTGTTATTGTATAGAATTTGGATTTTTCACTGCTGAAAACCCTCTTTACTGAGAGCGAGGCCTCAACAAAACCTTTTGCTATATCTTGCTTAGCAGCCAGTCTGTTTTGAAACAATGCAAGTGTCCTTCCGGCATCAAGAGCCTCTCTTATTCCTGAAAGAGAGTGTTCCTTTGTCAGGACAAGGGTCATTGGTCTGAGAACGCCATTGCTCTTAAGAACACCACTTTCTACGTTGCCGTGAACATCACTTGCTGCAATTATGGCTAGTTTTTTGTCAATTGCCCACGCAAGTACACGCGGATAGAACTCGGAATTGTTGTACACTTCAATTCCCTGTATCAGCCCGTTTTTAAAGAGATCTTCCTGAAACTCCTTTATATAGGTAGTGTCTACTGCCCAACCCGGATGGTTCCAGATTATAAATGCATTCTGTTTGTGGGCCTCAACAATTGACTGCTTAGGATCATCCACAGCAATAGGATTTGCATCGTTTATAAAAAGTGCATTAAAGTGTCCCAGAGTACTTTGTTTACGGGTTATCTCACAGCCTTTTATAAGCATGAACCCAACCTGGTCAGCTATCGGTTTTGCAATTTCATAAGAGGTGTTGTGGTCGCTGTTAAGGAAACCCTTGTGCGGCCTGTATTCAATATGGTCGGTTAATGCCATAGCGTCCAACCCCCCGAGCCATGCCTCTGAAACACGCAAATCTGGCCAGACCAGTCCATCTGAAAATACAGTGTGTGTATGGAAATCACAAGCCAGTACCTCATACCCCAGAACTTTGGGAAATGTAAGATTCTCCCTTGCCTCTGAACTGTATTGAGGAAAATATACTTTATTTGGGTTCCAGTTCTTGCTGCTCTCAAATGAATTTTTGTTTTGGGCACTTGCCGGCAGAGAAAAAAACATAAGCAACAACGTGCAGATTGTCAGTATTCCCCTTAAACGTATGTTGTTTTTCATTGTAATTGTGTTTATTGATTATTTAACCTTCACCTCTGACAGATCTTCAAAAGATATATCCATCAGCTTGAATTTGTCCCGCCCTTTTATATTGTAATGCCACCACTCATGTTCGTAAAATGTAAATCCGTTCAGGGTCATGATATTGAAAAGAGTTGCTCTGTTTGCAAGCTTCACGGAGTCCAGTTCCATGTAGTTATGAGATGCAGCAGGGGAGAAGTCATCAAACGGAGTTGGCATAAGAAGCTCTTCGCCTGTTGTAAGGTTGATAAGCGACAGGTCAACAGCGCAGCCTCGGTTGTGAATTGATCCCTTCCAAGGTGCAGCTACAAAGGTAGTGTCGGGGTATACATCATAGAAGTAGAGAGTCCCTGCATATGGTCTGTATGCATCATAAATCTTTATGCCCAGACCTTTTTCTGCAAGTAGTCTTTGAATCTTAAGAAGTGAATCTGCTGCAGGTTTTCTAAGGAAAGCCTTTGGTTGAGTATAAATTTTCTTGTGGGTGAAATTATTTGTGTCGGCATAGCGGATATCCAGAACCACACCGGGGATATACTGCTCAAGATCTATGAGCCTGTTGTTCTCATCCTCTGCAATGCTTTTAAGGTATGCCTCACGTGTACTTACTATATCAAGTCCATAAGGGTTCTTAGGGTCCTTGCACCCTCCCAGATTCATGCCGGCTGCCAGAAGCAGGGCAAACAGAATAGATTTAAAAATTTTCATCTTCATAAGTTTTATTACCATAACCACAATATATCAAAATACAAAAACTATTGCCTATTGCCTAATGCCTAATGCCTATTGCCTATTGCCTATTACCTCAATCAATTCAGGCAAATCCATCCCGATGTTTTTCAGATGCTCCACAGTTGGAACACCGTTTTTGTTCCATCCGCGACGCTTGTAGACGGCATCCAGGAGCTTCTCGTACTGATCTTCGCGATACTCCCTCACCTTGGACATTTTCTCCTCCAGAGTCATCTTTGAAGGGTCCATCCCTATGATCTCCGTTAATTGCTTGTCATACCTCTCCTGACGGCTTAGGTACTCCTCTTTGGTCACAGGGCCGGCGGCGCGGTAAGGTTGCTTGTCTTGTTCGCGGGTACCGAAGCCCATTCGGATGTTGAATATCTTCTGGAAGTTGTAGACCCTTTCCGACTGGCGGATCATCTCCTCCTTGTCGAACTCCCTTCCTGTAACGGCCTTGAATATTGTAACATAATTGTCAACATGCTCTGGCACCTTGTTAGGTTCAGCATACTTTGAATTGTCGGCAGGCTCCACATCGTTCCAGCAAAGCTTGCAGAAACCGGCAAGGCCAAACCATGTGCGGAAGTAAGGGAAGTAGTGAAGGGCCTCTGCCTTGTTCTCAAACGTAGGAATCATGTTGTTCACCATGTCCATGAATATGAGCCATGCCTCATCATGCTGAGGTCCCTTGTTAGTCATTGCGTAACCACCCTGTTGTGCAAGGGACTCTTTTGAAAGGTACATTGAGTATTCCAGACCTTTGTTTTCCATGCCTATGTCGTTCATGAAATTAATGTCTCCCCACCCATTGGCGGCGAACATCTCTTTTTGCTTGCGCACTCCAAGACCGGCAATAAGACCAAAACCTTCGCCTCTGGCCATTTGATGAAGAAGTTCAAGGGCAGAATCTGCATTACCCCAGCTGATATCTATGCCGCCTGTCCTTTCCAGATTCAGGATTCCATTGTCCCAGCACTCCATGAGGAAGCCCACTACATTGCCCCATGTTATTGTGCAGACTCCGTATGTGTCGCAGTAGAAGTTAAGTTCAATAATATCCCTTGGGTCAAAAACCGCAATATTGGAACCAAGTGCCGCGGCATTCTCATATTCAGGTCCGTCCACAATAACTTTTGATCCTTTATATGGCCCTGTACGTAGTTCGAAGTTGTCCACCCCTTTTGCACATGACATGTTGCAACCTATCCAGCAACCATCGGGAACTCCTTGTGTGAAGTAGCTTTTCCATACCTCCTGGTCAATCTTTGGACAATCCTTATGGTCGCCAAATTTGAAGTTCATAACCGGCAGAATATCATATTTTTCCAGAACTCCCATAAGGTGTGCGGTTCCTACTTTTCTCATCTGACATTGAATATCGTCCAGTTCACGCATCTCCCTATTGAACCTTTTTCCCCGCTCCTGAATGGCCGGCAGGTCAACTACGTTATTTATGTTACCGGTTACCCGTGGCACTTTTGCAACAATTGCCCGTACATTCTTGTGACGCATAAGTGTACCAAGTCCACCGCGGCCTGCCTGCTTCAGCCTTACCTTGCCTCGTTTAAGATCATAAAATGTGAAGTTGAGCATGCCAATAAGTGAGTGTTCTGCAGCCTTGCCGGATGCAACCACTGAGACGTTGATTTTGTCTTTTTCACTGTCGGCAAACATATCCAGAAGCTCTTCTCCCAAAAGGTGAGAGTCGTAACTCAGTTCCTGCGGGGCCTCAAATATCTCTACAACATTATCAACTGCATTAATATAGACAATTACATCCTTTTCTGAATTTCCCTGAAGTTCAAATGCATCAAAACCTGCAATCTTAAGATGGGGGCCAAAGTGACCGCCTACATTACTATCAATTATTCTCTCTGTCTGAGGAGAGAGAGCAACCACAATGCATTTTCCTGATCCTGAATACTGAGTTATTCCGCAACATGGACCGCCTGAAATCACGATCTCGTTTTCCGGATCCCTCCATTTTGTTTCTGGTGTTATTGCGTCCCAGAGCATTCTGAGCCCGTAGCCTTTTCCACCTATGAACTTCTCTTTGGTTTCAGGGGCAATTTCTCTTATCTCCACTTTATTTGTCCCTACATTCACATAAAGGCTCTGATCGCTGTAGCCTTTATCCATTGGTTTCCATTTGTAAGGGAAGGAGGTAATGAGTTTTCTTCTGTTTTTGATATCCTGATAGTTCATCTGTTTTTTTTTGTTTTACAAATATTTGGTAAATTTACAAAAATTGTAACCAAAACAACCTGTACAATGCCAACTTTTAACCAAATCAGATCTGTTTTGTCACAAAAAACAGTAGGAATAGCCGGGGCAGGTGGTCTTGGCTCAAATTGTGCTGCTGCTCTTTTAAGAAGCGGAGTCGGCAAGCTTATTATTGCAGATTACGATGTGGTAAGCGAGCCAAATTTAAACAGACAATTTTATTTTCGTGACCAGATTGGGCAGAAGAAGGTGTTCGCGCTGGCAGATAATCTGGCAAGGATTGAACCGGAAGATTGTGTACAGGTTCATGACACGAAAATTACGGAAGATAATATATCTCTTATATACTCTACCTGCGATGTTGTTGTAGAGGCATTTGACGAGGCTTCTGAAAAGGAGATGTTCATTAATTACATGCTCACCCATTTTCCTGATAAACCACTTGTTGCCGGATCTGGTATGGCTGGATGGGGGAGGCTGGAGCTGCTTAAGAGCGACAATTCCGGCAATCTGTACATCTGTGGCGACGAAGAGAGTGAAGTTTCGGAAAACAACCCTCCGTTGGCACCAAGGGTTGGCATTGTCTCAAACATGCAGGCCGACAAGGTGCTGGAACTACTGCTCGAAAGGAAAAAACTCCATTGAAGTTTTTTGTAAATATCATTCAATCAGTTACATATAAGAAGAGTTTCTTAAAATACCCCACAGAAATATCGCGTATAAATCAGTAAATCAAATAAATACAAAAAACTCCATTGGAGTAATTTTTTCGTATGCAAATAATATTAAACAACAGGTCAGAAACTTTTAAAGGACAGGAACTCACTGTTTCAGAAATAATGGAGTTGAAATCATTCAGGTTCAAAATGCTAGTTGTAAGACTGAACGACCAGCTGGTTAAAAAAGAGGATTATGCCACAACGATTGTGAAGGAGGGAGATGACCTTAAGATTATACACCTGGTAAGCGGCGGCTAGCCCTTATTGAAAATCTCCAGCTGCTGTCTTACTGATTCCTCGTGGATTGCCTCCAGTATCTGCCTTACAAACTCCTCATCCATTTCCAGCCCCGGTGCCTGGGAGACTCTCTCTGTAACCAGATGCTCGTAACGTTTAGGCTGCAACACCGGCATACTGTGCTGCTTTTTGTAGCGGCCAATTTCTCTGGCAATTGACATTCTTTTTGAGAGCAAATCAAGCAGTCTTTGGTCGAGCTCGTCAATCTCTCTTCTGAGTTCGTAGAGCGATTCAGAATCATCAGTAGTCTCGCGGATAATTATTGCTTTGAGAATTGTATGCAGGAGTTCCGGTGTTATCTGCTGCTCCTTGTCACTCAGCGCAATAGCAGGATTGCAATGACTTTCTATCATCAGCCCGTCAAAACCAAGATCCATCGCCTGCTGCGAAAGGGGATATATAAGTTCCGACCTTCCTCCTATATGGCTAGGGTCACAAAGCAAAGTGAGAGAGGGTAGCCTTCTTTTCAACTCTATAGGTATATGCCACTGGGGCAGGTTCCTGAAGAGTCCCTTTTCGTATGAGCCAAAACCTCTATGAACAGCTGCAATATGTTTTATTCCACTATTTTGAAGGCGTTCCACTGCGCCAATCCAAAGCTCAATATCTGGATTTACAGGGTTCTTTACAAGTACCCTTACCTCAGAACCACTCAGTGCCTCTGCAATCTCCTGTACAGCAAATGGGTTACCGGTTGTGCGTGCCCCTATCCAGAGGATATCCACGCCTGCTTTAAGGGCCGCCTTTACATGCCCGGAGTTTGCAACCTCAGTAGAGGTATACATTCCGGTCTCTCTTTTAACTTTTGCCAGCCACTTCAACCCCTCTTCACCAACACCTTCGAACCCTCCGGGTTTTGTCCTCGGTTTCCATACGCCGGCCCGGAATATCCTGATTCCGCAGGCAGACAACTCTCTTGCAGTGGTCATTACCTGCTCCTCTGTCTCTGCACTGCAAGGGCCGGCCAGAACGAGGGGGCGACTCTTTTCAATATCTGGAAACGATAGAGGTGATATGTCCATGTAGCTAACTTTAAGGTGGTAAATTTAACCGAAAGGTAGTGTTTTTTGCTATCTTCGCTAAAATTTTTTTACAATGAAATTCAGGTCTTTCATTATCATTATAACGTTATCTATAGCATTGGCAGGATGTAAATATCTGCATATCGACGGCTTCAGCGGTTCAACACTTTTGTGGGAGTCAGGTGCAAACAACTATTTCAATCAGGAAAAGGCCACGTCACTCGATACTCCTGAAGAGATTCTTATAACAGGAGAGGTAGAGAAGGATGTCAGGATTTCGCTCAGGAATATTCCATGGCACTCGGTTGCAGTAAAGGAGGCAAGAATGAGCGGAGACACTCTCAGGTTTGAGGGGGCCTTCAGGTACGATGGCTATGCGCTTTGCGATATCCTGAGCTCAGTAAAGATTGACAAAAGCAGCAAAAACGACTTTTATCCGCCGGTTGACCTGTATATTGAGGTCTATAACGACAAGGGTGAGTTTGCAACATTCAGCTGGGGCGAAATCTTCTACTCATCAAACACATACCAGATATTAATTGCCAAAAATGTAACCAGGGTAATTCCGGGCAAAACCAAGGAGATGTGGAAGCTTTCGCAGCATTCAAGGCTGGTTGCAGGGACAGATAGATTAAGTGTCAGGAACATATCTCAACCAACGAAAATTGTTATAAAAACCCTTGCTGGAAAGTTTGTTGTAAACAGGAGACCGGAGAAGTTCTATGCAGAGAAGCTGGAGCTTATCGGACCGGATTCTACATATGCACAACTTGAGAAGTTGCCGGAAAATCTTGCGGCTGTAAGCTTTGAATCAACCTATTACGGACACAGTATGGGATTTAAGGGAGAAAAAGTATTTACAGGGGTGTTGCTCGGAGATGTGATGAAGCCTTATTTTCCTAAAGATGAAGCTTCTCTCAGAGAGGGCCTGGTCTGTATAGAAGGGGTTGACGGCTACAGGGCATCATTCTCACTTTCGGAACTTACAAACAGGAACGACCAGCGTGACCCATTGCTGATGTTTGGAATGAGCAAGAGCAAAGCAGATGACAAAAACAAAGACAAGGGACACGAAACATTTTCGATTTATGCCGGTTGTGACATGTTCGCCGACAGGTCCATCAAGGGATTGAATAAAATAACTCTATATTAATAGTTTGGAAAATTGATGCAACCATGAAAAGAGTCTTTATTGTATCACTTTTAGTAATATTTGTTGTAATGAACAGTTCATGCGGACGAAAAAAAACTGCAGTGACAGATTCCACGCTCAGCGGTAACCTTATAATATTTCATGCAGGATCGCTCTCTATGCCGTTTAAGGAAATTGCAGATTCATTTATGCAGATACATCCCAATGTCAAGGTATTATGCGAGGCATCAGGGAGTATAGATGCTGCAAGAAAGATTACTGAACTCAAAAGGGATTGTGATATTATGGCATCGGCCGACTATTCAATAATCGACAAGCTGCTGGTTCCTCAATATGCCTCCAGGAATATCCAATTTGCCTCAAACGAGATGGCTATAGTTTACACGGAGCGGTCGGCCTATGCAGACAAAATCGACACCAACAACTGGGCCGGAATCCTTCTACGTGACGATGTTATAATTGGCAGGGCAGATCCCGATGCGGACCCCTGCGGATACAGATCGGTACTTACCTTAAAGTTGGCAGAAAAAAACTTTGCCGCCAAAGGAACAGGCAGCATTGGTCTGGCAGAAAAGATAATGGCAAAGGACAACCGGTTCATGAGGCCAAAGGAGGTAGATCTTCTGGCACTTCTGGATACAAGAACAGTAGACTATATTTTTCTATACAGGTCAGTAGCGGTGCAGCATAACCTTAAATACCTGACTCTCCCTCGTAGTATTAATCTTGGGGACCCCACCCTGAACCCATACTATGCAGAAGTTCAGACAGATGTGAGAGGGTCAAAGCCCGGTGAAAAACTTACCATGAAAGGTGAAGCCATGGTTTATGGGGTTACGGTTCTGGATAAGGCGCCAAACAGAGCTGCGGCAGAGGCCTTTATCGAATACCTGCTGTCCGAAGAGGGAGGCAGGAAAATCCTTAAAGCAATGGGGCAGGAGCCGGTCTACTCTTCCGGAATATAGATAAGTTCATCAAGTGTGCGTTTTGGCACATGATGATTCTGCAAATTGTCCCTCCAGTATTTTACGTCGCCATCCTTTATTTCGTCCACAATTATAACTTCCTTTGGTTTTCCGAGGGCAATCACCATTATAGGGTCAAGATTTTCGGGTAAATGGAGCAGCTCAGAGATGCCATCCTTTTTGAAAGATGCTATCATGCAACCGCCAAAACCAAGATCAACCGCCTGAAGAAGTATGCTTTGGGCAAAGATGCCGTTGTCGCACGAATAACCGGCAGAGATATTCTTATCGTGAATGAGAATTATGTATGCCGAAGGTCTCTCTCCCTCCGACGGGCCGTCCCACTCCTTAAGATATCCTGCCCAACCAAGATTGGGGAAAATCTTATCGTTCATCCTGCGGTTGTTGTTGATATAGAATTTAATAGGCTGGACGTTCCTCGACGATGGCGACAACCTTGCTGCTTCTACCATGGTTTTAAGGTTCTCAAACGAGATCTCCACCTCCTGATGGAACCTCCTGTAACTTCTGTTTTGTAAGAATGGTATCATATCTCAATTAAATTTAACAAGTCAATCAGATTGGCTGCCTTGGTGAGCCTCGGATGGTCACTCTCTTCTGCAACCTCGTGGGCCCAGATTATCTCTGAGGGTATATAGATTGCATTTGCCCCGATTTCCAAAACAGGCAGAATGTCCGACTTAAATGAATTTCCCACCATCAGAAACTGCTCAGGTTCCAGATTGTGCAACCTCACAATTTTAAGGTAATTTTCTGAATTCTTCTCACTCATAATCTCAATATGCGAGAAATATTTTTTAAGCCCTGATCGTGCAATCTTTGACTCCTGCTCCTTAAGGTCGCCTTTTGTGGCAAGCGACAACTGGTATTTTGCAGAGAGCTTTTCAAGCACATTCTCTGTCTGTGGATAAAGCATCATCTCCTGGCCAATTGTATCTTTCCCGATCGATATAAGTTCCAGTATATCCTCGTTGGAAAGAGTGCCGCCACTTATCTCTATCCCGCACTCGATAAGTGAGATTATAAAAGGCTTTGAACCATACCCCAGAAGGGGAAGATTATCCTTTTCCACCCTCAGCAGAATTCTGTTTGCCTCATCTGCACTGCAGTACTTCTCCATCAGCTTTCCAAAACGCTCCTCGGCCCTTCTGTAATGAAGCTCATTTTCCCACAGAGTATCGTCGGCATCAAAAGCAATGAGTTTTATGTTGTTATTGAATTTTTTCTCCTGTTGCATTGAATATTTTACTAATAAGACACAAAGGTATTTAAAAAGGTTCATTAGTAAAAGACAAATGGGCGAGTATAAATTAGGTTGTTTAAAAAGCATTTGATAATTTTATACGGATATTTAAAGACATAAACATGAAAAAAAATAAATTTTCAATACTGACAATAATTTTGTTGGTATTGGCTTTCAACAATGGTTGCGGTAAGAAAGAGCCTGCAATAGTAACCGGGGCCGACCAGACAGACAGGTACCTTCCGTTACTGGCCGACAGGAATGTAGCCATGACAATAAATCAGACATCTACTATCGGCAACCAGCTTAGTCTTGACAGTTTGTTGTTGCTGGGCATTAATGTAGTTAAGGGATTCGGGGCCGAGCATGGCTTCAGGGGAGGAAACAGCTATGATTCTATTGATATTAAATCAGGCGTTCCTACCATCTCTTTATACAGAGGCAAGAATAAACCGACTAAAGAAGATCTGGAAGGAGTGGACATTATGATCTTTGACATGCAGGATGTGGGTACCCGTTTTTATACCTATCTGGCTACATTGCACTACATTATGGAAGCATGTGCAGAGAACGATGTAGAACTGATTATTCTCGACAGACCAAATCCTAATGATTCATATGTAGACGGACCTGTTTTGGAGGAGCAGTACAAATCATTTGTAGGGCTCGATCCCATTCCGATTCTGCACGGAATGACATTCGGCGAATATGCACAGATGCTAAATGGTGAAGGATGGCTCGAAAACGGGGTTAAATGTAAGCTCAATATAATTACAATGTTGAATTACAAACATGGAAAACCTTATCTGGTACCAATACCTCCTTCGCCCAATTTAAATACTCAACAGTCAATCTTGCTATATCCGTCACTTTGTCTGTTCGAAGGAACAGTAATCAGCCAGGGGCGGGGCACCCAGCCTCTTATTGCATTCACGGTGCTTGGAAATAAAGATTTAAAAGGCAAGTACCCATTCTCTTTCAATGTAATAAGCCGTCAGCGCGATACCATCCCACAAACTACTACCGAATGTTTTGGGCTGGATTTACGTAATTACGATACCGGCATATTCAAAAAAACCGGACGGATAAATTTAAGCTGGCTAATTGAATTGTACAACGCTTACCCAGATAAAGACAAGTTCTTTAGAAAAGGAGCGAACGACTCATACTATTTTGACAAGCTTGCTGGCACAAACAAGCTCAGAGAACAAATTATAGCAGGTAAGACAGAACAGGAAATCCGCGACAGCTGGGAACCCGCACTTTCGCAGTTCAAAGAGATACGGAAGAAGTACTTAATTTACTAATGTGCTAATTTACTAATGTGTTAATGTGTTAATGTGCTAATGTGCTAATGTGTTAATGTGCTAATGGGGGAACCAAAAAACTTCCTTGAAGTCTCCCACATGGTCAAGTATAACATAGTCAGAACATAGTCAGTATGTAAGAAGGTGTTTTTTGTCTCTTTAGTTTACAATAGTTCAAACTATGATAATAACAGGACAGTCAAAGTAACTTTGCTTTAATCGATTTGGAAAAACACCGTTGACGCTGGTAGTGACGTTGGTATATATCACATATTCAAGTATATACGCAACAGGTTAATTATCAGACAATTTTTTAAATATTTGTAAATCACACATATGCTAACACCTCTGGCAGAGTTTAGTAGAGCCCTTTACAGTTTTTATGATTTTGATGGACATGTGGGAAACTTCAACGGAGTTCTTCCCCACAGCTTGCGAGAAAGCGATCAATGTAAACACCTTTAGCAAAGAGGTGATCCCGTTAAACGGCGATTCTCTTAAATACAAACCCATCCCTCTGAACAGCCTCAGGTTTTCGAAGAAAACTGGAAAGCTGAGAAGAGGGATGGGTCTTGTATCAGTTAAAAGAATCCTTTACAGGCTATATTAACTGGAGGTGTTTACTTAGATACCCTTTCGAGCCATCTGAGCATAATAAGCATGGTTGTCATTGAAATAAGGCAGGCAACAACAAAAAGAGTCCATGTCAACCAGATAGGAACGCTTTCGTATAAAATGGCACCTACGAATAAAAGCTGATTTCCCACAGCGGTTGCCGATAGCCATCCACCTTGCATTACTCCCTGATACTGAGGAGGAGCCACCTTTGAAACAAAAGATATTCCAAGAGGGCTGATAAACAACTCGGCCACGGTCAAAATCAGGTATGTTCCAATCAAAAGGAAAGGAGTTACCCTTAATTCATTCGGAAGGCCGCCCATTGCGACAACTTCGTTGTGACTAGGTAAACCGAAAGATCCTATAGACATGACAATAAATGCCGTTGCTGCTATTGCCATACCGATTGCTATCTTCTTTGGAGTAGAAGGTTCTATGCCCTTTGCCCTGAGCCATCCGAAAAATGCAAGAATGACAGGGGTGAGAAACACAACAAAAAATGGATTGGCAGACTGGAAATGCTCTGCTGTAATATTGAGTGACCCGATTTTCAGAAGGGTAAACTCTTTTGCAAAAAATGTAAGTGTAAGTCCGTTCTGGTGAAAAGAGAACCAAAAGAAAATAACAACTGCAAACACTGCGAAAAGTGCATAAATACGTTGCTTGACTTCTTTTGCATCCATGAAAACTTCACCCGGTGTAGCCTGTCCTTTGACACGAATTATAGGATCGGGCATAGTCTTCTTGTTGGACAGATAAATTACTATAGATACAACCATTGCAATAATGGCAACTCCAAAAGCATAGTGGAAACCTGTTGCAAACGCATCAAGGTAAGAATTTACAAAACCGCCCATATTGCCAATAAATGAACTATTTACATCGGCCGTTGCAGCAAGGTCATTCAAGCGAAGCGAACCTTCTGTTGTGAGTGTGCCGGACAGATATTCGTGACACAATGCCGGAAGATCGGAATTATAAGAGAATCCCTTAGAAGATAACCACCAGTTTCTAACACCGGAAGCGGCTAAAGGTGCAAAAATAGCTCCTACATTGATAAACATATAGAACAAAGAAAAACCGGAATCGCGCATTTTTGAATGCGTAGGATTGTCGTACATTTGTCCGACAAGAGCCTGTAGATTACCCTTGAAAAGACCGTTACCAAAAGCGATGACAAACAGTCCAATACAAGTCATAATAAGAAACAACGTCTTATTGGGAACCGGTGTGGGTGTAGGTATGGCAATCAGGAAATAACCTACTGCCATTGTAATAAGCCCGACTAATATTGTTCCCTTGTAGTTCCTTGTTTTGTCTGCAATTAATCCACCGACAAGAGCCAAAACATAGATCATTGCATAGAAAACCGAATAGATGATACCTGCACTGACACCATCGAGGCCGAACTTCGCCTGAAGGAACAGAACAAGGATTGCCATCATTGTGTAGAACCCAAAGCGCTCACCCATATTTGCGAGAGCAGCTGAAAGAAGTCCTTTTGGATGTTTTTTGAACATAGTTTATAATATTATTTAGTTAAAAAATTGGCTACATCTGTACAAAAGTAGTAAAATTTAGATAACTTTGTTAAAAAGTGAAATGCTCAATGGCAAAAATCGGTTTTTATTTAATTCTAGTGCCTCTTTACATAATATCACTTCTGCCCGATAAAATTCTCTACTGTATTTCTGATTTTTCGGCTTTTTTTCTGAGGCGAGTTGTAAAGTACAGACAAGATGTTATCCATGTAAATGTTGCCAGATCATTTCCGGATTACAAGTATGATAAAATAGAGGAGATTATAAAAAATTTCTATACAAATTTCACCGATGTATTTATTGAACTTCTTCGTTCAGTATCCACTTCAAGGGAAAAACAATCATCAATCACAGAGTTGGAGAATCCGGATTGTCTGAAAATATTTCATGATGAGGGTAATTCTGTAATGATTGTGCTTGGCCATCAGGCAAACTGGGAGAATATCCTTGTTACAGATTTATCTCCATCTGGCTATGAATCAAAAGATTTCAGAATCGTATACAAGAAGATGAGGCACAAAACTCCGGACAAGATTATTAAATGGATAAGGTTGCGTCAGATGGAAGGTAAGCTTGTGGAATCGAACGAAATTGCAAAATATATGTTTAAACATAAAGAAGAGCAGCTATGCTATTTCCTGGCTGCCGATCAGTCTCCTCTTCCTGGTGCAAAATTTGTTGTGAACTTTCTGAATCAGCCCACACTTATGATGAACGGACCGGAACAATTGTCGGGCAAACTTAATTTACCGGTTGCCTTTTTGAACAGCAGGAGGGTTTCAAGAGGAAAATACAAATCTACACTCACTGTTATTACTGACAATCCTTCCAAAACAGAGGAGGGAGAGATAACCCGGAAGTTTGCAGATCTTCTGGAAACAGGAATCAGGTCGCACCCTTCAGATTGGTTGTGGTCACATAAAAGGTGGAAGAGAAGTTTAAATGATTTAAATAATTCAAGTAAAAGAAAAAATGAATAGAATATTAAAGATTTGCCTGATAGCAATTTCATCACTAATTGCAATCCAAGCGCAGTCACAGTCAAACAGACAGGCAGAAAAACTTCCGTTGGGAACAATTGTATACTCTTTGCCAAGCACTACAATTCAATTTGTTGCAGAGGCTGGTCATGAGTCATTTATTGCCGGCCCCTATGCAAAATTCGCACAAAAATATCTGGGCATTCAGGCAAGGGAGGAGAGTGGTGAGTTCTACAAGCTCGTTTCGGTAGAGATGATCCCATACATAGAGGCCGACAACTCTTCCAATATCATACTAAACCTTGGCAACTCAAAGACAGCAACACTTAACTTTCTCGAGTTCATAAATCAGGGGCTGATTATTTGGTCCGACTCCAATGCAGGAAGAGAACAGAAAATGCGGTTTGCGACAACTATGGACAAATCTGCTTTTACATCTTCACTCTCTACCTCAAATCTAACAAATGAAAAAAGCACTCTTTACAAAACCGTTCAGTCAACATCTGGTCTGGAAAGGGTAGCCGTACAGCAGAATCAGGTGGTAGAGAAGAGTATGGAAAAAAGGGCAGAAGAGACAGCGGCGCTAATATTCAAATTGAGATCAAAGCGTGTAGATATAATTACTGGAGAGACCGATGCCACATTCAGTGGTGAGGCGCTTAAATCTGCCATTGATGAGATCAACAGACTGGAATCGGAATATCTGAGCCTTTTTATTGGAAAAAGTAGTTTTGACACACAACGAATGAGTTTTGAGCTTGTGCCTTCAGCAGAAAGCCAGAAACAGATGTACATAGCTTTCAGAATATCAGACAACCTTGGTTTGCTCCCGTCAAACAATCTTTCAGGCAGGCCTATTATACTGGAATTGTCGCAGGAGGGAAAAATTTCAGAGACTCCTCCAATGGATCTGTCAACATCAAAAGGAAGAGTAATCTACAGAAAACCCGCTATAATGAACGCAAGAGTCATGGATGGACAGGCACTTCTGCTTCAGACAAGAATGCCCGTTTATCAGTTAGGAAATGTACTGTCATTTCCTCTAGAAATAGCAACAGCAAAATAGAACAACAATTTTTAAATAATTAAAACAATGAGTATTGCAAATTTAAATCCAACAAGGGTTTGGAAAAACTTCTATTCCCTCACACAAATTCCCCGACCATCAAAAAAAGAGGAAAAGGCAGTCCTTTTTCTGCAAAATTTCGGAAAAAACTTAGGGCTGAAAACCGTTATTGATGAAATAGGAAACGTTATAATCAGTAAACCAGCAACCCCGGGAATGGAGAACCGCAAAGGTATAATACTACAGGCCCACATAGACATGGTTCCTCAGAAGAACAGCGACAAGGTCCACAACTTTGAGACCGACCCTATAATTCCAAGAATAGTTGATGAATGGGTATATGCTACCGGAACAACCTTAGGAGCAGACAACGGAATGGGTGTTGCTGTTGCTATGGCAATCCTGGAAGCTAAGGATTTGGTGCACGGTCCGGTTGAGGTTCTTATAACAATTGACGAAGAGACCGGAATGACCGGAGCAAGAAATCTTAAAGCTGGTTATTTAAATGGTGATATTCTCATAAATCTTGACTCTGAGGACGAAGGCGAATTGTACGTAGGTTGTGCCGGAGGTCTTGACGCAACTGCAACATTCAAGTATAAAAGTGAGCCGATACCGGCAGGATTTGTCGGCATGAAGCTGGTTATAAAAGGTATGAAGGGCGGACACTCAGGTATGGATATAGTTCTAGGCAGAGGAAACGCAAACAAGAGCCTGGTAAGAATCTTATTGCCACTTATCAAGGAGGCAGATGCGAGGGTGTCATATTTTGAAGGGGGAAGCCTTAGAAATGCAATTCCAAGAGAAGCTTTTGCTACATTGGCTGTTCCGGCTGGAAAAGTTGCTGTTGCTAAGGCAATTGTAGAAAAAAATTTCAATGAAATTGTAAATGAGCTTGCTGCTCAGGAGTCAGGAATAAACATTACAATTGAAGAGTGCGCAGCACCTTCCGATGTCATTGATGCTGAAACAGCATTGAAGGCTGTTCTTGCAATCTATGCATGTCCTAACGGAGTTGAGAGAATGAGTGACGCTATGGAGGGATTGGTTGAGACTTCTAACAATCTTGCTATCGTTAAGGCAGAAGCAGGTAAAATTGAAATTAAATGTCTGTTGAGAAGTTCAGTTGACTCTGCAAAGGACATGCTTGCATCTTCTCTTAGTGCCGTATTTGAACTGGCAGGCGCAGATGTAAAACTAACAGGTGGCTATCCTGGATGGAAACCAGATATGGACTCTGCAATTTTATCTACAATGAAGGATGTATACAAGAACATGTATGGCAAAGAGCCAGAGGTTAAGGCTATTCATGCAGGTCTTGAATGTGGTATACTAGGTGGTACATACTCAAATTGGGATATGATTTCATGCGGACCTACAATTAGATCTCCTCATTCACCAGACGAAAGAGTAAACATCAAAACTGTCGACAAATGGTGGAATTATGTTGTAGAAGTACTAAAACAGGTTCCTGTAAAAAAATAATTTGTCCGCTTGGAAATATTATCTATCTTTGCAGCCCTTTTTAAATAAATTATTAATCAAAAAACGAGTATGTTAAAACAGTACGAAACCGTTTTCATTGCAACTCCCGTTTTATCTGATGTTCAGATAAAGGAAGCGGTAAAAAAGTATCGTGACATCATTACCGAAAATGGTGGTGAGATCGTTCACGAGGAGGACTGGGGCCTAAGAAAGTTGGCTTACCCTATTCAAAAGAAAACCACAGGTTTTTATCATTTAATCGAGTTTATGGCAGACCCGCAGTTTGTAGCAAAACTTGAAATTCAGTATCGTCGTGATGAGCGCATCATTCGCTTCCTCACATTTGCAATGGATAAACATTCAGTTGCTTATGCAGAGAAGAAACGTGCAATCAAAGCAGAAGTAAAAACTAAGGAGGTTTAATTATGGCAAATCAGGTAAACAACGAAATCCGCTACTTAAATCCTCCGACTGTTGAGGTTAAGAAGAAAAAATACTGTCGCTTTAAAAAGTCCGGTATTAAGTATGTAGACTACAAAGATGCAGAGTTTCTAAAAAGATTCCTTAACGAGCAGGGCAAGATTCTTCCCCGTCGACTTACAGGAACTTCGCTGAAATTCCAAAAGAAGGTTTCCGTAGCTGTAAAGCGCGCCAGACACCTTGCTTTATTACCATATGTTACAGATTTATTGAAATAAGCTAAGGAGAGAGATAACATGGAAATTATACTAAAACAAGACGTTCTTAATTTGGGACATAAAGACGATATAGTAATCGTACGTAATGGTTATGCCTCAAATTACCTGATTCCTCAGGGCTTTGCAATAATGGCAACATCATCTGCAAAAAAAGTACATGCAGAAAACATGAGACAACGTGCCCACAAAGAGGCCAAAGTTCGTGATGCAGCAGTTGTACTTGCAGCCAAGCTTGAAGGAATGCAGGTTAAATTAGCAACAAAGGTTAGCTCAACAGGCAAGATCTTTGGTTCTGTAAACAATATTCAGGTAGCAGAAGTTCTTGCTGCGCAAGGTTTTGAAATCGACCGCAGAGACATTACCATAACTGGTGAGGCCAATATAAAAGAGGTAGGTATATACGATGCAATTGTAAAATGTCATCGCGACATTAAGGCAAATATCAAAATTGAGATAGTAGGAGAGGAATAAACCTAACCCTTACAAATCAAGGCCATCTGTTTAGGTGGCCTTTTTTTTGTTTATGTTCCATTTTTTTTTGATATATATGTTTTTCATATTAACTTTGTATACATTGTGTCAACATATACACAACATTAACTAAACGCAGATCATCTAACTATAAATAATTAATAATATGAAGAAATTTCTAACACTAGTATTATTGTTAACAGCTGTTGCAACATATGCTCAACAGACTGCGAATAAACCCGAAAGTAAGTACGGGCCATATCTTACAAATGGATTCTTTGACAACTGGTTTGTTTCTGCCGGCGGTGGCGTACAGATTTACTATGGCGAATTTGACGGAGACATCAGCACTGGAAAACGTATTGCCCCAGCTGTGGATGTAGCTCTTGGTAAATGGATCACTCCTAACTTCGGTGTTCGTGCACAGTATGCTGGTGGTGATGTTTACGGCGCAATAAGAGGAGCAAACGGAAGATACAGAGAGGGAGTAATAGGTTGTACTGGCTGTTATAAAGAGCAATTCAAGATGTTCAACCTTCATGGAGATGTTCTTTGGAACCTGTCGAACACATTAGGCGGTTACAGATCTGACCGTTTCTGGGAGGTCATACCATTTTTGGGTGCTGGCTATGCAAGATCATGGAAACTGACAGTTAATCCTGTAATTAAAGAGATTGGAATGACAACAGGTGTTATCAACAAGTTTAAAGTAACTCCGGCAATCGATGTCAACTTAGAGGTAAAGGCTCTTCTGGTTAACGACAGATTTGACGGATACGAAGTTGGTGAAGGTATTGAGGAACTGCTTACTGCAACTGTAGGTTTTGCCTACAACTTTCCTCAACGCGGTTTCAGACGTCCTGAAAAACCAATTATTCCTGACTACACACCTTACACAACAAAAATAGCTGAACTTGAAAAACAAATATCAGCTGCTGATGCAAATGCAAAAAAACTTGCAGACGAGCTGAATGTTGAAAAGAACAAAAAGCCGGTTAATATTACCAAAACAGAGTATATTACTGCCCCGATGGCAATTTTCTTCCCTATCGACGTTTCTAAACTTACAGACAAAGACATGATCAATTTGGGCAACTTTGCCGATATGATTAAGAAATCTGGAAACAAGTTCAAGATTATGGGTTCTGCAGATAAAGAAACAGGCAATAAAAAATATAACATGAAGTTAAGTGAGCAACGTGCAAACCGTGTTTACGATGTTCTTGTAAACAAGTTTGGTGTTAATCCTTCGCAACTTGAGGTTATTGCCAAAGGCCAGGAAAACGAACCATTCAACAAACCAGTTCTTAACCGTGTTGTTATTCTTGACTAAGTTTATTTAGCCATAATAACGTAACGTACAATATGGAGACCGGTAGTATGCTGAAAAAGCAACTACCGGTCTTTTTTATAACTAAAAATATTAGTTGTGTAACTAAAATATTTAGTTACATTTGTTGCAAATTTATACCAACATGCAGCAAAGAGCAAAAACCATTCAGAAACTGACAGTAAAAGAGGAGGAACTGATGAACTTCTTCTGGGCAAAAGGAGATCTTTTTGTTCGCGAATTACTGGAATTCTATCAGGAACCAAAACCCCATTTCAACACACTTTCTACAATAGTAAGGGGCCTTGAAGAGAAGGGTTTTCTGGATCATAAGTCTTATGGTAATACATATCAGTACTATCCTGTTATATCTCAGGAAGATTATAAGAATGGTGCCTTGAGCAATGTGGTAAGCAAGTATTTCAAAAACTCATATCTGGGTGTGGTCTCATCGCTTATAGAAGAAGAAAGGATTTCTGTAGAAGAGTTAAAAAGACTTATCGAAAAAGTTGAGAAAGTAGAAAAATCACCACAAAACATATAGCCATGGGAGATGTGTTTGTATATATACTGAAATCCTCCATCTGTCTGGCGGTATTTTATCTCTTCTTCAAACTGATGCTTAGCAAGGAGACATTTCACAGGTTCAACAGAGTTGTGTTGCTCTCTCTTTTTGTATTCTCTCTGGTGATTCCATTTATTGAGATCACCCTTCAAAAGGAGACCCCATATTCCGGTCTGGCCCTTAATCTGGAAGTCTTGATGGCTATGGCTCAAACCACAATAGATGCCGGAACTGAGGTTGTCAGCAAGACAGAGGGCTGGCTGGTGGCACTGATAGTTATCTATTTGGCAGGTGTTGCTTTAACTGCATTTATCTCTGTCTGGTCATTTGGGAGAATGTATACTCTGCTGAAGATAAAGGAATCAAAGAGAGTAATTATTGAGAGGAACATTGTGCTTGTCATCCATAATAAATCAATTGCCCCATTTTCATGGATGAGATTTATTGCAATATCAGAAAAGGATTATGAAGAAAACGGCAAGGAGATAATTACTCATGAGGTAGCCCATATATCCAGATTTCACTCAGCAGACCTGTTGTTGGCAGAGATGGTGAAAATAATTCACTGGTTCAATCCGGCAGCATGGCTCTTAAAGCAGGAGCTTCAGAACATTCATGAGTATCAGGCCGACGAAGCGGTCATTAAAAAAGGCATCGACGCAAAACAATATCAACTTTTATTAATTAAAAAAGCTGTTGGCGACAGACTCTACACTATGGCCAACAGCTTTAATCACAGCAAACTAAAAAATAGAATTACTATGATCACAAAGAAAAAATCAAATCGTCCGGCAGCTCTTAAAGCTTTGTTTGTGCTGCCTTTATCTGTATTAGCAGTAGTTGCATTTGCCTCAGATAGGGTGAGCACTGCATTTGAACCGGTTTCTGAGGTCAAAATTACAGATTTTATTCAGAAAGACACAATCAAAAAAGAGGGAAAAACTATAACTGTCACAACTCAAAATTACTCTCAGGGTTTTGGTATAGCCTATAATATTGACTCTAAGGATACAAACAAAATAAAGAAAATGACAGTCACTGTTTTTTCTGACCAAAAAGGTGACAGTCTAAGTACTATTGCCATGATAGATAGAGATAAGGAACACAGACCATTAGTGATAGTAAACGGGAAAGAGACTGAATGGCAAGTATTTAACGCACTAAACCCAAGTGCCATAAAATCAATATCTGTACTTAAAGATAGAAGCGCAGCGGAAAAATATGGAGAAAAAGGCAAAAATGGAGTTATCGATATAACATTAAAGAATGTCGAAAGGATCTCTGTAACAAAATCTGACAATCCAGCAGTAAGCGAGTATATGAATATCATGTTGAAACACAAACCGGGAGATCCTAAGCCAATTTGTATTGTAGACGGGTTAGTAAGTGAGGATTATTTATCTTTGGACCCTAATTCAATCAATTCGGCAGAAATTTTCAAAGGCGAAGCTGCAATTCGTAATTATGGCGAGAAAGGTAAAAACGGAGTTATTATAATTACTACAAAAAAATCGTCTGATAAATCTGATAAAAATTTACTGGTTCTAAGAGGGGCAAACATACGGGCCAAAGACAAACCTCTATACATTATTGACGGAGTTGTAGATAGCGCATATACTAAATCAATATCCCCGGAATCTATAGAATCTGTAACTGTTATTAATAATATCGCCGCAGCTGTTACACTGTATGGCGACAAAGCCCAGAACGGTGTAATTTTAATAACTCTTAAAAAGGGAAAACCGGAGGAGAGTAAAAAGCAAGCAGTCAGAATAACCGGAACGAAAGGAATAGATGAGCCTCTTTTTGTCATTGATGGTGTGATTAAGGAGAATGTCAACATGGATACAATAAATCCTGAAAGTGTTCAATCAATAAATATTTTGAAGGACAATGAAGCGATTAAAAAATATGGCGATAAAGGTAAAAACGGAGTTATTGAAGTGACACTTAAGCAGAAATAAAATTTACATCACACTGTCGTTCGACTAACTGTAATAGAATCAGCTTTATGCTAATATTATCATGGAGGTACTATCATGATGATATTAGCATAAAGTTTGTAATCAGATGAATAAATCTATAAAAAACTAATATAAAATGTTATCTCAAACTCCTCCAAAGTATGTTTTTACCTGGAATTTTTTTGTACCTTTGAAAACTTTTTTCGAAGCATTTTAAAGACAAAATATAACAAAATGAAACAAGATCTTCAAATTTCCGAACTCATAAAAAAGGAAGAGAATCGTCAACTTCATGGGATAGAATTAATCGCATCTGAGAACTTTGTCACTCCGCAGGTATTGTCGGCACTTGGCTCGGTTCTTACCAATAAATATGCAGAGGGATACCCAGGCGCAAGATACTATGGTGGATGTGAAGTGGTGGATCAGGTGGAGCAGCTTGCAATAGACCGTCTATGCCAGTTGTTTGATGCTGAATATGCAAATGTTCAGCCTCACTCCGGAGCTCAGGCTAATATGGCTGTCTTTATGGCATGTCTTAAACCAGGTGATACATTTATGGGACTCGACCTTGCACATGGCGGGCACTTGACTCACGGGTCGCCTGTGAATGTTTCAGGTATATTATATAATGCCGTTGCATACCAGGTGGCAGAAGAGACCGGAATGATTGACTATGATGAGATGGAGAGAAAAGCTCTCGAGTTCAAACCAAAACTTATTGTTGGAGGAGCATCGGCATACTCCAGAGAGTGGGATTGGGCACGCATGAGAGAAATTGCAGATAAGATAAATGCAATTTTTGTAGTTGACATGGCTCACCCTGCAGGGATGATTGCTGCCGGTTTGCTCGACAATCCTGTCAAGCATGCACATATTGTCACATCTACCACTCATAAGACCCTCAGAGGTCCACGTGGCGGAATTATACTGATGGGCAAGGACTTTGAGAATCCTTTCGGCATAAAGACTCCAAAAGGAGAGAACAAGATGATGTCGGCAGTATTGAACTCAAGTGTATTTCCCGGTATTCAGGGAGGACCGCTTGAACATTGCATAGCAGCAAAGGCAGTTTCTTTCTTTGAAGCACTACAACCTGAGTTCAAGGTGTACCAGCTTCAGGTTAAAAAGAACGCCGCTGCAATGGCTGCTTCCTTTGTCGAAAAAGGGTATAAGATAATTTCAGGGGGTACAGATAATCACTTAATGCTTATCGACCTTAGAAGCAAGTTCCCGGATCTTACCGGAAAAGTAGCAGAGAAGGTACTTGTTTCTGCAGATATTACAGTTAATAAAAACATGGTTCCATTTGACTCCAGGTCACCGTTCCAGACATCTGGTATAAGAGTAGGAACACCTGCTGTTACATCAAGAGGGTTGGTAGAAAAGGATATGCCATTTATTGTTGACCTTATAGACAAAGTGTTGTCAAATACTGGCAACGAGCAGGTTATTGCTGAGGTGAGAGAACAGGCAAGGAAAAAGATGCACGGATTACCTTTGAATATTTGGTAGATCTGCCTTTTTTTCAGGCTCCTTTTTCTTTCCAAAATATATAGCGGTCTGTTTAAAGGTAGGTTTTTCTATACTTTTAACAGATTCAGCCTGAGAGTTTTTAATAACTCTGTCAGAGATATCAAAGCGGGTTTTTGGCCTTGACGAATCGAGCCATCTGAATCCTTTTAATATCTGCTTATCCTTTTCCAGACCAAATATTGGATAGGCATTGCTCTCAATATTATCGTAGCTGGTTATCTTCTGAATACTTTTACCTGAGAATTTCGTGCGCATCTGTTTGCACACCTTCTCGTTCATTGTGGTTATAATACTGTCCTCGGCAATAAACAGCAGAGTTGATACTCCGCCAAAGGCATCAAACCTGCTTAGTTCTCCCGCCTCAAAGAAGGCTACCATATCTGCACTCTTTATCTGATGAAAGTGGGTGGAATCCTCCTTAATTGCAACAAAGGCCGATGTTGTGAACTCTGCCTTCTTTATCTTGCCGCCATTAATAACAACCTGAATACTGTCTGCTGATAGCTGATTGTTGTCGGTCCATATAACAGGATCCTTAAACAATCGTATAAGAGAGTCAATCGAATTGAACAACAGGGAGTCACACATCCCCTGCATATTGTTCCTGTAGAACTTCACGTTTTTATTGGCATAAAGGAACCTGATGGAGGTAGTGTCTGCACTCTTGAGAAGAGTAGAGTCCGCACCCTTCTGCAGAGTGGAGTCAACCTTTTTCAGCAATGTGGAATCGGCCCTTTTAAGAATTGTTGAATCGGAAAAAGGGTTGACAATAACTGTATCAATCTTGACAGGTTCTTCGACGACAGGAGGTTCTTTCTGCTTTGACTTAATTTTTGCCTTTCGCCCTATTGTGTTTCTGTCAGGAGGATTTATAGAGTTGCTGGGTTTCCTCTCTAAAGGTCTCTCAAGCGTTTTCTCATTAGTGCCGGAAGACTTCTTTAGTTCCGGTTGTTTTTTATGCATCTCACCCAATGGGTCCTTTTTACTCTCTTTATAGCGGCTTTCTGACAGGGCAACAGTAACGGAGTCTACTTCGCTTTTCATAAGCGTATGGTACCTTATTGTGTCGGCTTTGAAGAAGAGAGTATCAGATACACCATCTTCAACAGTGTAGGATGCCACACTTGGTCTGTTTGTAAGGATAACCTTGAATGGTTTTTGTTTGAATTTAGCGTAGTCGGCAAAAAGTATTGCTGATTGTGCAGTATCGAGAAGCTGAATATTGTTGAAGAGTTCTGCCTCTGCAGTTTTTTTGTTATAGTTGATGGTGTCTGCCCAGATTTCTGTATCCTTGGTCTTAATGTATGCATCTTTGGTAAAATGGAAAAGTTCGTTTTTCCTGTCATACCAGCCCCCGTTAGCCTTCAGAAATCCATCATCCTGCCAGGCATTGGTCCTTCCAAGAAAAAGGGCTCTGTCTGTTTTTGTGAGGTAGGCAAGAGAGTCGGCAGAAAATTCCACGGAGTCTCCCATCATCTCTACCTGGTTCCTGAAGACAAATTTATTCAGCTTGCTGTAAAAGAATCCGTCAAGGCTTTCGATTGTATTACCATCTTTGTTTACCATGCTTCCACCGTTGTAGAAAAGGGCAATACTGTCTTTTGTGTAGTAATCGAGGTAGTGGGTTCTGAGTTTATTGTTCTCCTTATCTACAAGCTCAACCAGATTTCCCCTGACCTCTGCTACTGACCTGTCTGCGTAGTATTTAATGCGATCGCCAAAAAGCGTTGTCTGGTTCTGGATAATCCTGACATTGCCTATTGCATCAACCGTGTTGGAAAGGACGTTCCAGATTGCTGTGTCGCAAAAAATAAGAGCGTTGTTGTGAAGAAACTGTGCAGGTCCGGTAACCTTTCTATATTCTTGTCCATCAATCTGTTTGTGTTCGGCCGACTGGGCATAAATGAGCCTTACAAGTCTGCTTTCCTGATTCTTGAGTGAGTCTTGCGAAAACAGCAGAACCGGAATAAGAGTAAAAAAGAATGTAGATAATTTTCTAAGCATTATTTAATCCAGCCCTCTCTCTTGAACGGACAATTTGCGAATAGAGGATCAATCACTATAAATGTACTTTTCTGTTTCTTTGTTACAAATTCATCAATTGCCTTAAGGGCCGCCTGATTCTTGAACTCATCCTGAAGTACGGAGAAGTCCTCCTTGAAAGATGCAATGTGAGATGGGATTATTTTATCCAGTCTGATTACCTTGTAAACAGTATTGCCGCTTTTCTCTGCATTGTCGACAGATTCGAAAGGGTCAGAAATCTCGCCGACTTTAAGAGTTTCAATAATCTTATAATCAGCAGGATTAAGCTGGTCTTTGTCGAAATATGTTGAACCGGTATTTTCGTCTGCAACCAGCCCGCCGTTTACAAACGTTTTTGGGTCTTGAGAATACCTTCTCGCTGCATTTTCAAATTTGAGACTATCAGAAACGACCAATCTTTTAAGACTGTCCAATCTGGAGAAAGCCTTAGTCCGGTCAATGCTTGTATATTGCGGTTTTAAAAGAATGTGTCGGGCGTTGAACATGTCTCCCTCCTTGGAAATCAGCTGAATAATATGGAAACCATATGGAGTCTCTACTATTTGGGAAACCTGGCCGACTTTAAGTGACATTGCCGCATCTGAGAAGGCAGGCACATAAAACTGTTTGGCTGCCATGCCCAGAGTACCACCTTTTGCAGCGCTGTTTGGATCTTCTGAGTATATTGTTGCAAGAGTACTGAATTTCTCTCCCTTCATAACCCTCTCCCTGAAAGAGAGTAATTTTTCCTTGACCGCCATAACTGCATCCTCTTTATTGGGATAGATAACAATTTGATGATATTGATACTGGGTTGAGATTATCGGAAGACTGTCCTTTGGTGTGTTTTTGTAATATCTCTCTACATCTGCAGGTGTAAGAGCAGGGGACTTCTGGGCAATATTGCTCTGCATGTTCTGTACCAAAGACTGTTCAGACAATGCCTCTCTCCATTCCTGTTTGATCTTGTACATGGGCTTCTTGAAGTACTCCTCAGTTGCTTTTTCGCCGCCAAGTTGTGTCATAACCTCCTGTACCCTCTGATTCAGGTTTGTCTCTACCATATCCTGGCTTACTGTAAGACTGTCTAGTCTTGCCTGAGTAAGGAAAAGTTTCTGGACAAGCATGTTTTCAAGTACCTCGCACCTGAGGTTCTTATCAGAAGTTACTCCGCGGAAAAGCATCATCTGAACCTCTGTCTCGAGTGTAGACAACTGGATCATGTCATTTCCTATAAGGGCTATTGTTTTGTCCACTAACCCGTTGGCGTACTTCTGAGCTGTTGCTGGAACCGATATGAATCCCAACAAAACTACGGAGAGGAGATATAAATTTAACCTGTGTTTCATTACTTGTCTTTATTATTAAAGTTGGTTTTTAGAATATTCTTTTCAAGAGCTTCCTGGATAAGATTTTTTTCCAGCTTGACGATAAGTTCCTGTTTACGTTTGCTAATAATTATCTCTTTTATTTTTGTCTTGTAAAATTCATAAGGAGCAGTCCCTTCAGGGGCAATCTTATCAAGAAAAAAAACAAAATATCTATAAAGGCTGTCGTTTGTCTCAATATATGATTTTGACCAGGCCTCTCTTTCACACATCTGCACATCATATGGAATCTCTTTAGCAATATTCGAAATTTCAACCCATTCGTTGTTGAAATTGTCGTACCTGTCGGCAGAGTTGTAGCATAGCTTTTCAAGTTCGTCGATATCTTCAATTGAGTTTGCCCTGTACATTCTCCGGATATTCTCAAGATTAGGTGACCGCTCAGATATCTTTATAACTCTTGCCTTTACAACTGAGTTATTAAGTGTGAAGTTTGAAGAGTAATTGTCGTAGTACTCCTTACATTCATCATCAGTTACAACGGTATCGAGCCTGGCCTCAAGGTAAATCTTTTCATATTTGTATACCAGCAGCGATGATTTATAATCTTCCAGCTCCTGTTCTACATCACTTTCAGATTTGGACAATTCACTTTCTGCTTTCTTTTGAAGGAGATGTTTAAGTGCCCATGAGTTAACATACTGCTCAACCATTTTAACGCTGTCGTCGGGAGAGGTCCCTTGTGGGATAAGGTTCTTAACTTCCGATTCATACAGAACTTTATCTCCCACCTCTGCCACTACAGCATCGGAGGATGTAAAGTTCAGATACTTGCATGAAAATAGCAGCGGTATCAGAACCAGAATTAAGGTTTTTTTCATTTTCTATCTACTATAATTTGGTGCCTCTCTGGTAATTGTAACATCGTGAGGATGGTTTTCAATAACTCCGGCAGCTGTAACCCTTATAAATTTTGCCTTCTGAAGCTCTTCAAGGTTGGCTGCCCCGCAATACCCCATACCTGCTCTTAATCCACCAACCAGCTGATATACCATTTCACTGAGAGTCCCCTTATAAGGTACCTGTGCCACAATCCCTTCCGGAACAAGTTTCTTTATGTCTTCTTCCATGTCCTGGAAGTATCTGTCCTTGGACCCTTGCTGCATTGCCTCAAGTGAACCCATACCTCTGTACGATTTAAACTTCCTGCCGTTTAATATTATGGTCTCGCCGGGTGACTCCTCTACACCTGCAAACAAAGACCCTGCCATAATTGAACTGGCTCCCGCAGCAAGTGCCTTGACCACGTCTCCCGAGTAACGGATTCCTCCGTCAGCGATTACAGGAATACCTGTGCCTTTGAGAGCATCAGCTGCCAGCATTATAGCTGTGAGCTGAGGTACACCTACCCCTGTTACAACACGGGTTGTGCAGATTGAGCCCGGGCCAATCCCGACTTTAATTCCGTCTACTCCGCACTCAGCCAAAGCCTTGGCGGCCTCTCCTGTGGCTATGTTGCCTGCAATTACCTGAAGGCTTGGGAACGCAGCTTTAACTTGTTTTATAACTCCCAGAACATAAACAGAATGTCCGTGAGCAGTGTCTATAACCACAGCGTCTGTCCCAACAGAGACAAGCTTCTCTACCTTGAGAATTGTGTCCGAGCCAATTCCTACAGCAGCAGCTACAAGCAGCCTCCCTTTTTCATCTTTGCTGGCGTTAGGATTATCTTTGATTTTTGTAATGTCCTTGTATGTGAGAAGACCGATAAGAACCCCATTTTCGTCTACCACCGGAAGTTTCTCAATTTTATGCTTTTTGAGAATTGCGCTAGCCTGTTGAAGGTCGGTCCCTCTGCCGGTTGTTATAAGATTCTCCTTTGTCATTATTTCACAAACAGATATCTTCATGTTGTCTATGAAGCGAAGGTCCCTGTTTGTAACAATGCCGATTAATCGTTTATGTTCATCTACAACCGGAATGCCTCCGATTTTATTCTCCTGCATAAGACTGAGAGCATCTCCCACACAAGCATCTTTGAATATTGTGACAGGATCGTAAATCATCCCGTTCTCTGCTCTTTTAACCTTGCGTACATGTTCCATCTGGTGTTCTATGGACATGTTTTTGTGGATAACGCCTATGCCTCCTTCTCTTGCCATTTCTATTGCAAGGGCAGCCTCGGTAACGGTATCCATGGCAGCAGAAACAATTGGGGTGCTTATTCTGATATTGCGTGAGAACCACGAGCTGACATTCACCTCGCGTGGAAGTACCTCCGATCTTGCAGGGACCAATAAAACATCGTCGAATGTTAATCCCTCTTGTATAATTCTGTCTACTAAAGATTGCATGGTCTTTTTTTTATAATCTACAAAGGTATAGAAAAAATGGTTATATTCGAGGTCAAATCTTAATCTATGAAAAACTTAATAACACTTACAGCAATTCTGATGATTTTAGGCAATATATCCTGTACAAATCAGGCAGGAACAGAACAAAAAGACGATGTGTCAGCAATTTCCCAAAAGGTTTTGGCAAGTACAACAGAACTGATGAAGCAAAAATTTTCGGATCTTGCAAATCAGGAACTTATGATTGCAGGTATTGAGCAATTGGCGCAACAATGGAGGGCAGAAGATGGGTCGGCAGAAGAATTCGCCTCTTTCTGTATGGAAAATTTTGCTGCAGCACCTGAGGCAAAAAAGATGCTCTTCAATAAACTCTCAATTGCATTTGAATCTTTATGGGGAGGATATAATAAGATGAGCGTAGATTTAAAGAAACCTCTTCATCTTGACGGGGACCCTCTTGCATCTATCGATTATATCTTTGGCGCTTATGACCCATCGAGTCATCTTACAGAAGATTTGTATAGCAATAAGATAGCGTATATTACAATGCTGAATTTCCCATATTTCACACTTGTTCAGAAAGATGAGAAAGCATCGGAATGGAATCGTCTGGATTGGGCATATGCAAGAATGGGTGATATTTTCACTCCAAAGGCACCTGCAGCAGTTAAACAAATGGTTGCCGATGCAGAAATGAGGGCAGAAAGCTATATTGCCGAGTACAATATAATGATGGGTCATATTGTTAATGAAAAAGGCGTGAAACTCTTTCCGGAGGATATGAAACTACTTAGTCACTGGAACCTGAGGGACGAAATCAAGTCGAACTATGCAGCCGGTCCTGACAATATGGAAAAGCAGAAAATCATATACAAGATTATGATGCACATAGTAGAGCAGACAATTCCACAACAGGTGATTAACAATCCTGAGTATGACTGGGCTCCGTATGCAAACACAATTACCAAAGGGGGCGTTTCAGAAGAGGTAAAACAGAAGGGTGATAGAAGATACGAAGTTCTTCTGGATCAGTTTAAGGCACAGAAGGCAATGGATAAGTACTCATTTGCAAATCCCACTGCCATTCTGAGGGCATTTGACGGAAGTATGCAGATAAGACAGGAGGAGATAGAGAAGATGTTTATTGAGTATATCAGTTCTCCTAAGGTTTTAAAGGTTGCAGAAATGATAAAGGAGAGACTTGGCAGACCATTGGAACCGTTCGATATATGGTATGACGGATTTAAGTCGCGCAGCTCAATTTCTGAGGAGATGCTCACTAAAAAGACTAAGTCGCTTTATCCAACTGCTCAGGCATTTGACAAGGATATCCCGGCCATGCTGGTAAAATTCGGTTTTCCGGCAAGAAAAGCAGAAGAGCTTGGAGGAGCAATAGTTGTTGAGGCGGCTAGAGGTTCGGGACATGCCTGGGGGGCACAAAGCAGAGACGATTTTGCACGTCTTCGGACAAGACTTGCTGCCGGTGGAATGGACTATAAGGGTTTCAATATTGCTGTTCACGAGATGGGACACAATGTTGAGCAGACTATAAGTATGAGAGATGTAGATTACTATATGCTCAACGGAGTTCCAAATACAGCATTCACAGAGGCAAATGCATTTGTCTTTCAAAAAAGGGACCTGACACTTCTAGGTTATAATCAGAAAAATCCGGATCAGGAAAAGATGACAGAACTTGATATTTTCTGGGGATCGTATGAAATAATGGGAGTTGCACTTGTAGACATGAATGTATGGAAATGGTTGTATGAAAATCCGGAAGCCACACCTACACAGCTTAAGGAGGCTGTGATAACAATCGCAAAAGATATCTGGAACAAATATTATTCACCTGTGCTGGGAGAAAAAGACACTCCGCTGCTTGCAATATATTCACACATGATAAATTCTCCGCTCTATCTTGCAAACTATCCTCTGGGTCATATTATTGAATACCAGCTGGAAAAGTTTTATGCGAAAAAAATATGGTCAGAAGAGGTAATGAGAATATATGCAATTGGAAATGTGACTCCTCAGCAATGGATGTTACAGGCAGTAGGGGAGAAGATCTCAACTAAAGCAATGCTTGAAGATTAAATTCAGGGTTTATAAAGACGGGACTGGAAGGTGTCTCTCTCTTCCAGTCTCTTGTCCAACATATGTAGCAGTCCTGCGTTCCTTACAAGTCCCCAGGGAGTACTGTTTACAAATCTGGGTGGCACCTCGCCTGCAAATCGTTCGATGTATATATCCGGCCTGAGCAGTTCAAGAAAATCTATGAAGAAATCTATATATTCGTCCAGTTTGAACTGAACGAAATCATTAGGTTTTTGCTCAAACTCCCTCTCCATTGCAGTTCCTTTGACTATCTGCAGCTGATGAAACTTAATGGATTGAAGTGGTAATTTATTGATTTCATGCACCATGCCCATCATCTCCTCCCGTGTCTCCCCCGGGAGCCCCAGTATGAAATGCGCTCCCTGATGTATGCCTCTCTTTGCAGTTTCATTAACAGCATCAACCGCTTGTGCAAAGGTATGTCCGCGATTGATTCTTGAAAGTGTTTTGTCGTATATTGTCTCTATGCCATATTCCAATATCACAATCTTTGTTTTTGAGAGTGATTGCAGATAGTCCAGCTTTTCACTATCGATACAGTCTGGTCTTGTTCCAATAACGACTCCTACTACTGCAGGGTGGGAAAGAGCCTGACCGTACACATTTCTTAGATGTTCAAGAGGTGCATAGGTGTTTGAAAATGACTGGAAATAAGCCAGATACTGTTCTGCTGTCCTATATCTCCTCTTATGAAATTCGATACCTGTCTCAATCTGTTCAAAGATTGTTTTGTCGGGGGAACTGTATGATGGATGGAAAGCGGAATTGTCACAATAGGTACACCCTCCTGATGCTATGCTTCCATCACGGTTGGGACATGAAAAACCTGCATCTATAACTATCTTCTGAAGTCTTTTGCCATATTTCTCCTTGAAGTACCCGACATATGAGTTGTACCGTTTATTCACTACATTCTTATTTTGATGACAGCTTTTTTGATTTTGCCTTCTCCAATAAGGGGAGCATGCGCATCATGAGGGAAAATAACTGCAATGTTGTCCGGTCCAAGGCTGACAAAATTTTCAGGGGCCTCTTCCAGAAACGCGATGTCTTTTGCCTCGTCGTAAGGCACATTGTCACCGTTACAACGGCTCCGGTCGCGAATTCCTATAGTTTCGGTTCCTTCAAGCAGCACATGAATGTCAATATATGTGTCGTGGACCTCCAGCGGCGGTATTTCAAGTCCTTTTCCCTCTCCTGCCCATATAGTGCAGTAGATATCGCGGCCTGCAATAGGATACTCTCCCGGTTCCATCTCATGGAGCTTGTTTTTTAGAAAAAATGCGTATACCTTTTCAAATCTGGAGTGGAGGTTGAGATATCTCTCAAAACCCTTCAATGAATCTAAAATCATGCTGTAAATTTTAATGCAAATATAGTATCTTTGTATACAATAACACACCCTAACCTACAACTTAATGAAAACCAGAATAATAACAATCCTGTCGTGTCTGGTTGTTTTTCTTGTGGCAAATAACAGTGTTGCAAGGGCTCAATACGACGGCAAGCATGAGTGGAGGGCCGTATGGATTGCAACTGTCAATAACATTGACTGGCCCTCAAGACCTGGACTGACTTCTCAGGAACAGCAAAACGAGCTTATACAATACTTCGATCTTTTCAAGAAGATGAACTTTAACGCCGTTGTACTTCAGGTAAGGCCCACAGCAGATGCTTTCTATATATCGGAAATAGAACCTTGGTCAATATATCTTACAGGTGACCAGTCAAAGGCTCCTGACCCTCTCTACGATCCTCTTGCTTTTGCAATAAAGGAGGCTCACAAAAGAGGCATGGAACTTCATGCCTGGCTGAACCCTTACAGAGTGAGTCAGGATACCTTGAATATCCGACAGTTTTCCAACAATCATCTTTACAAAAGAAACCCGGAAGTTTTCCAAAGGCACGGAAAAAAACTTTATTTCGACCCAGCCTATCCGGAAACACGCGAGTTTGTAACCAAGGTCATAAAGGATTTGGTTACACGTTATGATCTGGACGGAATTCACTTTGACGACTATTTCTATCCAAACAATGACTTTGACGATTCCCGCTCCTTTGCCACACATTCACGTGGTTACAAGACGGAGGACAAAATGGCATGGCGGAGAGAGAATGTTGATTTAGTTGTAAAGATGCTGAGAGATACAATCAAAGCGGTTAAGCCTTATGTGAAATTCGGAATAAGCCCTTATGCTGTCTGGAGAAACCTGAGGGAAGACCCAAGAGGTTCAGATACAAAAAGCTATGGATACACAAACTATGACCATCTGCATGCAGATATACTGCTTTGGATGGAGAAGGGATGGATAGACTATGTTTTGCCGCAACTCTATTTCAACATAGGCTATGATAATGCAGATTTCAATATTCTTGTGAAGTGGTGGAGAGACAACTCAGCCGGAGTCCCGGTATACGGAGGGCTTGGCACCTATCGTCTGGAAAAGGATTCAAAGATACCTGCATGGCGCTCTTCTGAAGAAATCAGGAAGCAGGCAGATATTATAAGAAGACTTCCTGTATATCAAGGAGTTTGCTACTTCAATGCAAAAAACATGAAGGAAAACAGACTGGGTATAAACAGTGTACTTAATACATTGTATAAAAATCCTTCTCTTGTACCTCCGCTTAAAGGATTCGACACAACGGTTCCTGATGCTCCGGTTAAAGCGGATATGTACAAAAAGGGAGAGGTTTTGTATTTCACATGGGACAACCCGGCAAAAGATGATTCCAAAGGGAAGAAATTATCTGTCTATTACCATGTAATATATAAGTTCAAGAAGGGTGAAACGCCAGATTTTACAAAAGGCGATTCCATTGTGACTTTAACTGGAGAGGAGAGTTTTGTAATGCCGTCAGTTGGATATTCATCCTATACATATTACGTTACTGCACTTGACAGACTTTTTAATGAGAGTGTTCCTGTTAAGTTCAAATAGTTATCAATCAATCTTAATATATTAATTATGAAAAGAGTTCTTATTGTAACAATGACTGCACTGCTGGTCTTTTCGTGTTACATCGGTCCAAAAAGCAAAGAGATACAGGAGCAGTTCGATATGGTGTCAAAAAAGATAAAATCTGAATATGCACCCGACAGAAGGGTGAAGACATACGAACCATCTATTGACATCTCTGCAGATTTTAAAAAGATAGTTCTCAGAGGTTCCACAACAGAAGCGTCAGCTAAAGAGGCACTCATAAAGGCACTTGCTGCAAAAAACATTGAGGTTCTTGACAGTATGGTTGTTTTGCCGGACTCTTCGCTACAAGGTAAGGTTTATGGTATTACAAACCAGTCAGTGATTAATTTCAGATATGGTTCTGATTACTCCAGTGAATCTGCTACTCAGACAATTCTAGGTACTCCTTTAAGAGTTTTGGAAAAGAAGGGTGGATGGACACGTGCCGTGACGCCCGAGGGGTATATTGCATGGACAACATCGGGCAGCATACAAACAATGACAGAACAGGATTATAATGAATGGATTGCAGCTCCAAAACTGATAATTACCGTTCACTACACTCTTTTACGTGATGGAGCTTCTGAAAATTCAGGTGTGGTAATGGATGGAGTGATGGGAAACATTGTCCGTGCAAACGGAACGGAAGGCAACTATTACAAGGTTTTGCTTCCGAATGGCAAAAATGCATTTCTGTTGAAGTCAGCTGCCGAGGACTTTGGCAAATGGATAGAAAGCCGTAATCCTACTCCTGAAAACATTATTGCAACTGCAAAGAAATTCCTGGGATTCCCTTATATGTGGGGTGGTACATCTATCAAAGCTGTTGATTGTTCAGGCTTTACAAAGACAGTACATTACCTGAACGGAATTATACTTGAGAGGGATGCCTCGCAACAAGGACTTACAGGCGATAGTGTAAACATAGAAAACGGAATTGACAGTCTAAAACCTGCGGACCTTATTTTCTTTGGATCAAAGGCAACTGCAGAGAAGAAGGAGCGTATCTCACATGTAGGGATTTACATAGGTGGGGGAGAATTCATCCACTCATCAAATTGTGTGGGAATAAACTCGCTTATTCCTGAGGCAGCAAATTATTATACGGGTTCAAAACGACTGGTGCGTGCCAGGAGAATTCTTACAAAAATTGATGTTGACAATGATATTATATCTATAAAGAACCACCCTTGGTATTTTCCTAAACAATCAAATTAAAATGAAAGAAGTGACAAACAGAAGAGATTTTCTCAAAACAGCCGGTCTGCTCACAGCTGCCGCAACAATTCTTAACCCGTTCGATCTTTTTGCCCAGAAAGGTGGAAGAGCAATGAAAGGCGGTAGTAAAACCATGGTTCTCTCCTTCAGGCCTTATGATGCGCAGATGAGACATGTCTTTACCATTGCAAACTCATCACGTACCACCACTCAGCTTGTTCTTACAGAAATAACCTGGGACGGATATGTTGGTTACGGAGAGGCCGCAATGCCTCCTTATCTTGGAGAGACACAAGCGTCTGTTATTGACTTCCTTAAAAAAGTAGACCTTTCTCGTTTCAGCTCTCCTTTTGAAATACAGGATATTCTTACCTACGTTGATGCAATTGCTATCAACAATACGGCAGCCAAGGCAGCTGTTGACATTGCCCTTCACGACCTTGTTGGCAAGATCCTTGGGCAACCATGGTGGAAGATATGGGGATTCAATCCTGCTAATACACCTAACACCTCTTTCACCGTAGGTCTCGATACTGAGGCAGTTGTAAAGGAAAAAACCAGAGAGGCATCGCCATATAAGGTTATCAAGGTGAAGCTGGGAAGGGACGAAGCTACTGACAAGATGATGGTAAACACCATTCGTTCTGTAACCGATACTATAATATGTGTAGATGCAAATCAGGGATGGAAGGACAAGCACTATGCCCTGGACATGATTAACTGGCTCAACGAGAGAAATGTAAACATGATAGAGCAGCCAATGCCAAAATTGTTACTGGATGAAACCGCTTGGGTTACCGAAAACAGTCCCCTTCCAATTATTGCGGACGAGGCTTGTCAGCGGCTGACCGATATTCCAAAGCTCAAGGGAGCTTATAACGGAATCAACATCAAGCTCATGAAATGTACCGGTATGCGTGAGGCAAGGGAGATGGTTACACTTGCAAAAGCTTTGCACATGAAGCTTATGATTGGTTGTATGACAGAAACATCCTGTGCTATATCTGCTGCAGCGCAAATTGCTCCGGAAACCGAGTGGGCAGATCTTGACGGAAACCTGCTTATTTCAAATGACGTGTTTAAAGGAATGCTCATTGTTGACGGCAAGATTACTCTCTCCGACCTTCCGGGAATTGGAGTCGTAAAGCTTTAGTCAAATATTTTTCCTACCTTTGCACGAAATAAATCATAATTATGGCAAATCTTAGAGTAGTTAAAAAAGATATTGACTTCCTGCTGGCTCAGGTAATATCTGATTGCTGGACATTTATCTATATAAATCCAACAAAGCAGAGCGAAGCAGCAATAGAAATCATGAACGATGCAATTGAACTCAGAAACAGTCTGTACACACGGGTAAACCATCCCGACAGAAAGAGTCTGAAGGATTCGTACAAGGCAGTAAACATTGATCTTCTAAAAGGAGTAGATGCACTTTTCGTAAGAATCAGCGAGCTTACAAAATAGAGGGTACTTGGGTACATGGGGACGCATATTGTGTACCCGAACCGAGGCGAATTAAATAAATAGTGGGTAAATCCGAATTTCATCGGATTTACCCACTACCGTTTAAAAGAGACCTCGTGGTAAATCAACCTACGGTTTCGTGCGGTAATCATATTGATCCAGCTCAAATTCGCTACGCACTGCGTATCTAATTGGGTGTATTCCGGAAAAGCAATATAAAATTACCCAGCTCAGCTCCAAAACTGAGGGTAAATTCCATCCGGAATCTTTTGGCATTCAAATTTAAGTATAAAACGAATGCTGAGATAACGAAATAACTCCCTTGAAGTTTTTTGCAAGTCTCAGATATGTACGCTGATACAAATTTTTTTTCAATAAAATTTTTCAGAATTTTTTTTGTATGCAGATGTATGACAGCTTTATATGAAAAACTTCAAGGGAGTTCTTAAATTCAAATTTTAGATAGATAGGGCATTGCAGGCATCATGTAGGAAATCTCCAAACAAAACTCACCTAAAGACTCAAACTGTATGGTTTCTACTGCATCTCATAAACATTGATTGTATAACCGGCAGAATAGACGTTGCATGGAGCGTTTGGGCACCCACACAGTGAGTTACGCGTTAAGAAAAAAAATGAGCGTAAACATGCAGCTCTTAATACCCGCAAACTCGTTTACGCATTTGTTTTTTAGCGAAACGAACTGCTTGTGGGTAAACGCGGTGCACAGGCTACTCTGCCGGTTATACAACAAACAGAAAGAGATGCAATAAATATGAGGGTACACAATGTGCATCCCTTAGTACCCAATTTGCCAATTAGATGGTGGTGCGGTAGGTTCGAAGTTCTTTCGAGTAGAGTTTTTCCTTGCCTTCGCAGAGGTTATTGAGCAACTTGTGAAATTCCGCACCGTGGTTATGATGCTTAAGGTGACAAAGTTCGTGGAGAATTACAAAATCGGCAATATGTGCAGGGAGCCTCATAAGATGTATGTTGAGGTTGATGTTGCCAAGTTTTGAACAACTTCCCCAGTTTGTTTTATTACTCTTAAGGCTAACTCTGTTGAATTTGAATCCGAATTTGTTCCCCAGTTCGCCAGTCCTTTCCGGCAGATACTCTTTTGCGTCGTGCTTGAGAATTTTTAAAACAGCCAGAGCCAACTCATCCTTTGACGTTTTTGGTGGATATTCTATTTTTCCCACTCCGGGTGAGATAGCTACCCTTATCTTCACGGCCCCATCAACCTCAAAGAACCTTATCTCTCGTTTAATGGTTGTTATTGTGTGACCATCACCTAAAGGAATTGATTTTTTTTCGCTTTTTAGCTGCTGTCTGCGGATACTGGATATAATCCACTCCTCCCGCTCATAAATAAATCGTTCTGCCGAAGAAAATCTTGTAAACCAAGGAATTGATACATTAACCCCTTTAGCAGGGTGAACAGTAATACGGATATTTCTGTTACCGACCTTTTTCCTTATTGTAATAACTCCGATAACCGGGTGCTTTATGACTTTTTCCATTATTGCAGTAAGAATACCCGAAGTTTATCTCCAATTCCGATAAAAGAAATCCCTTCAGGAATCTCAGCAATCGCATTAGCCTTGGCAAGAGCAAGAATATGGGCCGATCCGTTATAGTTGATAATAGAGAAAGTCCCGTCAGGAGATGCAATTACCGGAATCAAAGCCTTTCTCTCAGTATGTTTTCTTTTGTAGTCCTGTACAGAAGTCATTTCAAACCACATAACAGGATTCCTTGAATGCATCGATTTGAAAATAAACGGTCTGATAAGCAACTCAAACTGGATAAAAGATGATACCGGATTGCCGGGCAGTGCAAAAATCACCTTTTCTGTCTTATTGGAATCCGGTTCCTTCTTTATTGCAAATGTGCTTGGTTTGCCCGGCTGAACTGCCACCTTGTCAAAAAGAATTTCGAACCCCAGATCCTTAATGATAGAGGGTACAAAATCAAAGTCACCCATAGAAACCCCACCGGTCAGAATCAGGATATCATTATTTAGAAGTGCTTTTTCAATAGCATCTTTAAGACTTTTTTCATTGTCGGGCACAATGCCATAATAGTTGGCAACAGCTCCGCTCCTCATAACCTGAGCCCTCAGTTGCCATCCGTTCGAATTTCTTATCTGAACCTCATCCGGCACCGAATCTGGTTCCACAATTTCGTCACCTGTGCTAAGTAAGCCAATGTCAAAAGGCTTAAATACAGGCACATTGTTGCTGCCAACTGCAGCCAGAATTGCAATATGCTGCGGTTTTATAAAAGTGCCGGTAGCCAGTACCAATTCATCCTCTTTGATATCTTCACCCTTCAGGCAAATGTTGTTTTTCAATTTTTTCCTGTCCGGATTTACATATCTGATAAAATCGCCTGTATCTGCTGCCTCTGACTCCTTTGCCACTTTTATCACCTCTTCTACCATAATGACAGTATCTGCCCCCTCGGGAAGTTTGGCTCCGGTCATGATTTTACTACAACAGCCGGCTGAGATTTTTAATTTTGGAGAGTATCCAGCAGGAATGTTCTCAATGACTTTCAGTTCCTTTTCAATATCCACACCCCTGCATGCATAACCATCTACTGCCGACTTGTTGAAAGGAGGCATATCTCTGTCTGCGTATATATTGGATGCCAGGAAATGGCCCATTGAGCTGGCCAGGGGAATAAGGACCTGATCTGTTTCAAGGGTATGTGAAAGAACAATTTCTATAGCCTGTTCGAACTTAATCATATTGGTTGCAATATTTGGTGCATAATTCCACAAATTTAAGAAAATTGTTGTGCAGTGAAAATATTTGCCTATATTTGCGGTCCCGATTTTGGGGTAACAACAATAATTATCAATTGCTTAGAACAATGGCAACTTATTTAGCAGCAGAGAAAAAGCAAGGGATTTTCGGACAATACGGAAAGTCTAATGCAGATACCGGCTCCGCAGAGAGTCAGGTAGCTTTATTTTCATACCGTATCGCTCATCTTACCGGTCACTTAAAAATCAACAAAAAAGATTACAACACTCAAAGATCTTTGTTGAAACTGGTTGGTAAAAGACGTCGTCTTCTGGACTACCTTAAGGCAACAGACATCGAGAGATACAGAAATATAGTGAAGGCTCTTAACCTTCGTAAATAAAGCACAAAAGAGGGTGTCCTGGTGGCACCCTTTTTTTATCATTCATACCAATAATCTATCTATATTTGCATCAAACATCTGTTACTTGTCAAAAAAGCGACTCGAGGCAAGTAGTATGGCGGAATACATTAATAATAATAAACTCTCGTAGGGAGAGACGAGTTGCATAGAATTTATATGAATATAGTAAAGAAGACCATCCAGTTGAACGATGGCAGAACTATTGAAATCGAAACAGGAAAGCTTGCAAAGCAAGCTGATGGTGCAGTAGTTGTAAAAATGGGCAAGACCATGCTTTTGGCTGCCGTAACCTGTGCTAAAGACGCAAAAGAAGATGTGGACTTTATGCCACTCTCTGTTGAGTACAAAGAGAAATATGCCTCAGCAGGCAAATATCCCGGAGGATTTTTAAAGAGGGAGGGACGTGCAAACGACTCGGAGATATTGGTTTCCCGCCTTATTGACCGTGCATTACGTCCTCTTTTTGCAGATGATTTTCATGCAGAAGTATTTGTTACCGTAAACCTGATTTCAGCAGAGAAGGATATTATGCCTGATGCTCTTGCAGGTCTTGCTGCTTCAGCAGCATTGGCAGTAAGCGACATTCCTTTTAACGGACCTATCTCAGAGGTACGTGTAGCCAGAATAGATGGAAAATTTGTGATCAATCCTTCTTTCACAGAATTGAAAGAGGCAGATATAGATATAATGGTTGCTGCAACACTTGACAATATTATGATGGTTGAGGGAGAGATGAAGGAGGTTGCTGAAAAAGACATGCTGGAGGCAATCAAATTCGCTCATGAGGAGATTAAGAAACAGTGTCAGGCTCAGATTGAACTGATGGAAGAGGTTGGCAAGACTCAGAAGAGAACATATTGCCATGAGAAAAAGGACGAAGAACTGCAAGCAGTCATTCACAGTTTTTGTTACGACAAATGTTATGCAATAGCAAAATCAGGAGTGTCAAAACATGAGAGAAGCGATTCATTCGAAGCCCTTAAGGCAGAGTTTGTCGCAACACTTTCCGAAGAGGATGCAGCTGCAAAGAAATCTATGATCGACAGATATTATCATGGTGTTGAGAAAGAGGCAATGCGTAACATGATTCTAATTGACGGTATCCGCCTTGATGGCAGAAATACAAATGAAATAAGGCCTATCTGGAGTGAAGTTGACTATTTGCCAACAACCCATGGTTCTGCTCTCTTTACAAGAGGAGAGACCCAGGCGCTGACTACTGTCACTTTAGGTACCAAAATGGATATGAAAGAGATAGATGAAGTTTTGGTAGAAGGCTCTTCTCAATTTGTTCTTCACTACAACTTTCTTCCATTCTGCACAGGCGAAGCAAAACCATACAGAGGAACAGGCCGCAGGGAGATAGGACATGGCAATCTTGCAATGAGGGCACTGAAATATGTGGTCCCTACGGGAGAAGACAATCCATATGCAGTACGTGTTGTTTCCGACATTCTGGAATCAAACGGATCATCATCGATGGCTACAGTATGTGCTGGAACACTAGCACTTATGGATGCCGGTGTAAAAATTAAGAAGCCCGTTTCAGGCATTGCAATGGGCCTGATTACTGACTCAAAAACCAAGAAATTCGCAGTACTTTCAGACATCCTCGGAGATGAGGATCACCTGGGTGATATGGACTTCAAGGTTACAGGAACAAAAGATGGTATAACCGCTACACAAATGGATATAAAGGTAGACGGGCTCTCTTATGAAATCCTTGAACAAGCCCTGGAGCAGGCTCGTCAGGGTCGTCTGCATATTATGGGGGAGATGATGAAAACCATGAGCGAACCTCGTGAAGACTACAAGCCTCATGTTCCAAGAATTATCCAGATTGTTATTCCCGGAGAATTTATCGGAGCAGTTATAGGTACTGGCGGAAAGGTGATTCAGGAGATTCAGAAGGTTACAGGCACAACAATTACAATTACCGAACAGGATAAGACAGGTGTTGTGGATATCTTTGGTGAAAACCAGGAGAACATGGAGGCTGCTCTTAACTGGATCAAGGGCATCACAACTGTTCCTGAACCAGGAACAGTTTATAAAGGAAAGGTTGTCTCAATTCTTGAGTTCGGAGCATTTGTCCAGATTCTTCCAGGAAAAGAGGGATTGCTGCACATATCTGAACTTGACTGGAAAAAGGTAGCACAGGTAGAAGACGTAGTTAAGGTGGGAGACGAAGTTGAAGTCAAGCTTCTTGAAATCGATTCGAAAACCGGTAAAATGAGACTTTCACGCAAAGCTCTTATACCAAAACCTGAAGGATATGTGGAACCTGAGCACAGGCCAAGGAGAGATGATGACAGAGGACCAAGGAGAGATGACAGAGGACCAAGGAGAGACGACAGGGGTCCACGCAGAGACGGCGAAAGAAAACCATTCAGCAGAGACTAATTTAATATCGATAAAATGTATACGGGCACTTGAAAAGGTGCCCGTTTTGATTTTGATTTATACAACATAAATCGTTCGATGTGTAAGAAAATTTTATATTTTGATTTCAATACGTAATCAAAAACAGAGTAATGATTTCTTTTTGTAAGAAAACGAAAGGTTTTTTCTTGTTTTCTGTTCTTGCATAACTCTGAATATCAGTCTCGTAAATTATGCTTCGCTCTTCTTAAGATTATTTGGAAATCGTTTAAAATAGTTATAAATTCGTAGCCACAACACCAACTAACTTATTTTTAACTTAAATTAACTTAATCTATGAAGAAAACGATCTTGTTCGTCTTATCCCTATTGCTTGTCAATATGGTTATGGCTCAGATGAAGGTTACCGGAAGAGTGACCTCTTCTGAAGATGGTTCTCCAATCCCTTATGCAAACATCCAGGTAAAGGGTGTCAGGGGAGTAGGGGCAACCACAGATCTTGAAGGTCGGTATGCTTTTGATAATCTGTCAAAAGACGCCGTTCTAATTTTTACCTATATAGGCTTTACCTCTCAGGAGATTCCTGTAAATGGAAGGGCCGTAATAGATGTCTCACTGGCTACAGATGCGCTAAATCTGGAAGAAGTAATGGTTGTTGCCTATGGAACGGCAAAAAAAGGAACCTTTACCGGTGCTGCCAGCGTTGTTAAAAACGACGCTATAAAAGATGTACCTACACTCTCTTTTGAAAATGCATTGAACGGAAAAGTTGCAGGTGTGCAAATTTCTTCAAATTCCGGTCAGGCCGGTTCGACATCATCAATAAGAGTAAGGGGTATTGGATCAATGAACGCTTCAAACGAACCTCTTTATGTTGTAGACGGTGTTCCTGTTGTTTCGGGTAACGTATCGAATATGGGTAACTACACATCGAGCAACGTTATGAGTACAATTAATCCAAGTGATATTGAGTCTATAACTATTCTGAAAGACGCTGCGGCATCTTCTCTTTATGGATCAAGAGCTGCAAATGGTGTTATCATGATAACTACCAAACGCGGTAAATTGGGAAGAACCAATATCAACTTTAAGGCTTCTGTAGGTATCACGCCTTCATTTGCAACAGACAACTATGAGGCAGCAAGCACAGAGCAACAAGTTGAAATGTATTACGAAAACTTCTGGAATGCAGATATTTATGCTTATGGCAAGACTTCTGCTGTTGCAAGCACTAACGCACTTAAACAGTTGAACAATAGATTCAACAAACATGGCTATACTTTTACCGCTCCAGACAATACTGTAAAATCTCTTACAATAGGTGGTGACAGGGCCGGCAAATATTTCGACTGGGAAAGTGAACTAATGAGAACAGCTGTTTATCAGTCTTATGATCTTTCTGTAAGCGGAGCAACAGAAGCTTCAAACTATTACACTTCACTCTCGTATACAAAAGATATGGGTCGCAGTGTGATAAATGATTTTGACCGTATCACAGGCAGGGTTAATCTGACTCAGAAAGCTGGCAAATATGTAGATTTCACTACAAATATAAATGTTGCAAAAAGCGGGAAAACCGGTTTTAACGACAGTCGTGCAACAGGAAACAACTATTTCCTGCAATCAAGAAACTTGTTATGGGGGCTTTATTGGCCAACAGACTATGTTACCGGGCTTCCCTGGACAGCCAGATATGGCAGTTATGCATACAATGCTGTATATTATAACAATGAGTGGGAAAACAGTTCAAAGACTCTAAGAATCTCTGCAAATGAGGCTATTACAGTAAACCTGCTTCCAGGTTTAACTTTTAAGACAATTTTTTCATACGACAACACACAGACAAATGACCATATATATTATAGCGCCAATCACTTTACAGGCGCAGGTGTAGGTGGTTCGGTTTCAGAAATGAGTGCAACCAACACTAAGCTTGTTTCATCTTCAACCTTAAACTTTAACAAAGAATTTGCGAAGAAACACAATATCGGAGTTTTAGCAGGTTGGGAAGCTGAATCAAACAGGTTTGATTACCAGCGTGCTTCAGGAACAAATTTAGCAACAAGTGTTCTTCATACAGTAGCAACTGCAGGTAAACTTGATGCAACTGCATACTATGCAGGAAATAGCATGCTCTCTTTACTGTCAAGAGCCGAATATAACTACGATAACAGATATTATTTTTCAGGTTCTTATCGTCGCGACGGTTCTTCAAAACTAGGCCCTGCTGCTCGCTGGGGTAACTTCTGGTCTGTTGCCGGATCTTGGAGAATAGACAAAGAGATGTTCATGACAAATTTAGATATTATAAGCAGCCTTAGATTAAGAGGTTCTTATGGTGTAAATGGCACTCTTCCTTCTTCAAACGACGGCTGGCGTACACTATCTACATATCCAAACAAGTATATGGAAATGCCTGGTGGAGGAGTAAGCAATATAGCAGATCCTATTCTTTCATGGGAAACTAGTTACACTTCCAACATCGCTTTGGAATTTGGTTTGCTGGATCAACGAATTACCGGTACCGTTGAATATTTCAACAGAGATTCAAAGGATTTGCTTCAGGATGTTCCAATTTCCGGAGTAACAGGTTTCTACTCAACTTTGAAAAATGTTGGTGAAATCAACAACAATGGTATCGAAATTGAATTATCCGGCGATATTATCAAAACCAAGGACCTTAACTGGAGTTTGGGAATAACTGCTTCAACAGTTAAATCTACTGTTACTAAACTTTATAGCGGGCAGGATATTATTTGGTATGATCCAACAGGAGACGATGCCAGAGCAAAATTTATTTATCGCGAAGGTCAATCTACACTCGCTCTTTATGGACTTGAGTGGGCCGGTGTAGAAGACGAAACCGGTAAGAATGTTTGGTTCCTGAACAACGATAAAACCGCAACCACAACTGTTGATGGTCGTCCTGCAACATACAGATATCAGGATGCGACTGAAGTTATTATCGGCAATGTTCACCCTAAACTGTTTGGTGGTATTAATACCGAATTGAACTGGAAAGGTCTGTCACTATCTCTCAATTTCAACTACAAACTGGGTGGTTATACATATGACGCTGCCGGTCGTGACGTTTCAGATGACGGATACTACTGGGAAAGAATTATGTCACAGAATCAGTTCGACAACAGATGGACTCCTGAAAATAAGACTGCAAGCCTTCCACAGCGTCTTGCAACCGACATGGAGGATGTAAATCAAAAAAGCAGTAGGCATATGCATAAAGCAGATTATCTGAGACTTAAAAATGTAACAATTGGATATACAATTCCAAAAAACATTACTAATAAAGTTAAGATTTCCAGTGCCAGAGTATATTTCAATGGAACAAACTTATGGACTTTAGCTGCATACAAGGTGTATGACCCTGAGGTTAATGCATTTGGTTCTAGGGGCTGGGAAATGCCACTTGGCAAAACATATACCTTCGGGGTTGAATTTAATTTCTAATTTAAAAAGGTGATACAATGAAAAAAATAAATATATTATTAATAGTACTGAGCATTGTACTACTTTCATCTTGTGAGGGTTTTCTGGATGTAAAGCCAAGTAACTCTACAGACGCTGAAACTTCAATATTAACTGCTGCCGATGCAAAAGTGGCAATTGGTGGTTTGATGAGAAAAATGGCCTCATCGGATTATTATGGAAGGAATTTTATTATGTACGGTGACGCAAAAGGGAGCGATTTCGCTATTGCCTCACAAGGAAGAGGTCTTGATGCCCTTTATGTATTCAATCATTCAGCTACATCAAATTCTTACTCGGGGTTCTGGTCTCAGTTATATCATAACATTCTGCAGGCAAACAACCTGATAATGAATATTGAAAAAATAGAAGCCGACGGTAAAGGATCTGCAACGCTTAGTGAATATAAGGGTCAGGCACTTACAGCAAGAGCTTTAATGTATTTTGACCTTGTTCGTCTGTACGGTAAACCGTACAATATGGATAAATCATCTCTTGGAGTTCCTCTTGTTCTTGAACCTCTTGAAGAAACGGCTCAACCAACAAGGGCATCAGTGGAAGCAGTTTATACACAAATTTTGAAGGATCTTGCAGATGCAGAGCCTATACTTTCTAAAGCTGTTGGAACTGTTGCCGTTAAGGGTTTCATTAACTATTATGCAAACAAGGCAGTTCAGGCAAGGGTAAATCTGGCTATGGGCAAATACCCCGAAGCACTTGCCGCTGCTGAAACAATTATCACAAGTAACAAATATACGCTTTATGCAAATGATAAATGGGTTAAATCATGGTCAACTCAATTTGATACAGAGTCGATTTTTGAACTTGCAGTATACCAAAATGAAGCAGATCTTCTTACAGGGTCTCTAGGCTACTATCTTTTGCGTAAAGGAAAAATTTCAGGCGCAATGGGTTGGTTTATGGCAAGTGATTTCTATATTAACAGGCTTAAAGAGGACCCGACAGATGTTCGCTGGGGAATTATGGATTATGATGAAACATCTTCAACCAGATTCGGTTCTTGTCTGAAATATACAGGCGCAGATCTTAAGGGAGATAAAGGTTTTCCTTCTCCGGTTAACATTAAAGTCATTCGTCTTTCTGAAATGTATCTTATTGCTGCCGAAGCTGCATTTAGCCAGTCAACTCCGGATAAAGTGAAAGCTTCCACCTATCTTAATGCAATCCGCAAAAGAGCTCCGGCACTTGCTGCTTCAACATCAACAACAGTAACTCTAGATATGATTATTGATGAAAAGAGCAAAGAGCTTTTTGCCGAAGGTCAAAGATACTTTGATTTGATTCGTCTTAACAGGACTATTACTTTCAATGATGACTTTATCAAACCTGCGGTTATAATAACTCACCGCACAGTATCAATCGACAGAACTTTCTACAAAGCTATTTTGCCTATTCCAAAAGGTGAAATGGATGCCAATCCTGCTATTGCAAGTCAACAGAATCCAGGTTACTAACAGGAAATTGTAAATAATCAACTAAGAGGGGTTGCTACTTATGTGGCAGCCTCTTTTTAGTACTCGGGGACGCACATTGTGTACCCAAAAAGGATATGGTGCGGGAGTTGAGGATGCTTGTCAAAAGGATTTGGGCACCCACTCAGGGAGCACTGCGTGAAAAAACAAGGAGTGGAGGTGTAGCAGGGGGTGTATCAGGGGACGCACATTGTGTACCAAAAAAAGAATATGGTGCGGGAGTTGAAGATGCTTGTCAAAAGATTTGGGCACCCTGCATTTTGCATCTTAAATATTGATTGTGTAATTGTCTTTATGGGCGTTGCAAGAAGCGTTTGGGAACCCACTCAGGGAGCACTGCGTGAAAAAACAACGAGCGGAAACTGCAGCCCGATATACCAGCATAATAAGTTTCCGCATTTGTTTTTTAGCGGTGCGACCGCGAAGTGGGTAAACCCGGTGTACGCAAGGTAAAGCCCTGCACCACTATTTACATTTATTGTTTATATTTGTAGCCAAATATTAACAAATTATAATAAAATATAAGTCAATATGGACTGTTTTCATATAACCCTAAAGAATCACGCACTTGAAGATTTGGAACTTCTGTTCAGGAATGAATGTAAAATTCAATTATCGGATGAGGTAAAAGAGCGAATTATCAAATGCAGGAATTACCTCGACAATAAAATGAAAAGTCAGAAGGAGCCTATTTATGGTATAAACACAGGGTTTGGTTCTTTATGCAATGTGACAGTCAGCAACGATCAGCTTTCGCAGCTGCAGAGAAATCTTGTGGTTTCACACTCTTGCGGAATGGGAGAAGAGGTTCCACAGGAAATAGTAAGGCTGATGATATTTCTTAAAATAAAATCATTGTCATACGGTTATTCCGGAGTAAGGCTAGAAACAGTTGAAAGACTAGTTGAGATGTTCAACAACAAGGTCTATCCGGTTGTCTATCAGCAAGGGTCCCTGGGAGCATCGGGCGACCTTGCACCACTGGCAAATATGAGTCTGCCACTTCTTGGTCTGGGTGAGGTAAATTACAATGGTAAGAGATATGAATCAAAGGAGATAAATGATAAGTTTGGATGGAAACCGCTGGTACTTGCATCAAAAGAGGGACTGGCCCTGCTCAACGGTACTCAGTTTATGCTTGCGTACAGCATTTGGAACATAAGAAAAGCAAAAAAACTTTCTGCCCTGGCAGACAAAATAGCAGCCCTGTCTCTTGAGGCTTATGATGGAAGACAGGAGCCGTTCACTCATGGAGTTCACGCTGTAAGGCCCCACAAGGGACAGATTGAGACTGCTGCAAATATGAGGGCATATCTGGAGGGTAGCGACCTAATAAATATTGAAAAGAAGCATGTGCAGGACCCATACTCATTCCGTTGTGTCCCGCAGGTTCACGGAGCAACCAAAGATGCACTTGCATTCATAGAGAATTCATTTGTTACAGAACTGAATAGCGCCACCGATAATCCGACAATCCTACCGGAAGAGGACAAAATAGTATCTGCAGGTAATTTCCATGGACAGCCTCTCGCACTACCTCTGGATTTTCTGGCAATAGCTATGGCAGAGATCGGAAGCATATCCGAAAGGCGGACATATCAGCTTATCTCAGGCAAGAGAGGATTACCCTCTTTTTTGGTGGCCCATCCGGGATTAAACTCCGGCTTCATGATTCCTCAGTATTCTCAGGCCTCAATTGTAAGTCAGAATAAACAGCTCTGTACACCGGCATGTGTAGATACCATAGATTCGTCACAGGGACAGGAAGATCACGTAAGCATGGGCGCAAATTCAGCAACCAAATGTTACAGGGTAGTGGAAAACGTAGAGAAGATACTTGCTATTGAGATGATGAATGCAGCGCAGGCACTTGAATTCAGGCGTCCCGGAAAGAGCTCGCCTATACTTGAGCAGTTTGTGGCGGAGTTCAGAAAATATGTACCGTTCATTGCCGAGGACGAGATTATGTACACCAACATGAATAATTCTGTGAAATTCTTAAGAGAAGTTCAGATGTAATGAAGATACTTATAAAAAATATAAAGAGGCTCGTACAGGTAGAGGAGAGCGATCCGGTGACTTTGAGATCTGGAAAGGAGATGTCGGAACTTAACTGTATCGACAATGCATATCTTATTTTCAAAGATGATAAAATACTCGATTTTGGCGAGATGAAGCATCTGAACGAGAACTTCCAGGGTTCGGTTTTTAAATCAATCGATGCCAAAGGCAAGATGGTCATCCCTGCGTTTTGTGATTCTCATACGCATCTTGTATATGCAGGAAGCAGGGAGATGGAGTTTTTCGACAAACAGAGGGGGCTCTCATATCAGGAGATTGCAAAAAAGGGTGGAGGAATCCTGAACTCTGCAAAATTACTTCATGAGACAAACGAGGATGATCTTTATAAAGAGTCGATGGTCCGTGTAGAGGAGATAATTGGCTTTGGAACAGGGGCGGTTGAGATAAAAAGCGGATATGGACTGACACCTGAGGACGAGATAAAGATGCTGAGGGTAATAAGAAGAATATCAGAAACCTCACCGCTTACAGTCAAGGCAACTTTTCTGGGGGCCCATGCAGTACCTCTAAGGTATAAAGGCAAGCAGGAGGAGTATGTAGATGAGATTATTTCCGAAATGATTCCTGTAATAGCTTCCGAAGAGCTGGCAGAGTACATAGATGTATTCTGCGAAGAGGGGTTCTTTACCGTAGAAGATACTGACAGGATATTCAATGCCGCCATCAAATACGGGCTAAGGCCAAAAATTCACGCTAACCAGATGGGATTCTCAGGAGGAGTTCAGGTTGGAGTAAAATACAATGCCCTATCTGTTGACCATCTTGAATCCACAAGAGAGAAGGAGTTCAAGGCCCTTAAGGGAAGCGAGACAATTGCTACACTTTTGCCGGGATCGACATTTTTTCTGAATATGGATTATGCGCCGGCCAGAGAGATGATCAAATACGGGCTCCCTATAGCATTGGCAACCAATTACAACCCGGGGTCGTCACCATCGGGCGACATGAAGTTCATGATGGCACTAGCGGCCCTCAAGCTAAAGATGTCGCCGGAGGAGATTATTAATGCTGTCACTATCAACGGAGCATATGCAATGGGAATAAGCGACACACATGGCAGCATAGCCAGAGGTAAGAGGGCAAATATCATAATAACCAAGGAGATTCCTTCGGTCGAATATCTGCCTTACGCTTTTAGTACGCCACTTATAGAAAATGTCATTCTCAACGGGAAAATTGTAAAATAACAATATAATTAAAAGGCTATGGCTAAATTTATCACACCAATCGGAGAAATCGCGATAATAATACTGGGTCACGCTTCACTGCTGATTCAGTGGGAAGGGAAAAATATTTTTGTTGACCCATACAGCAAAGTGGCAGATTATTCTGTTCAGCCAAAGGCAGACCTGGTTCTGATTACTCATCACCATCGTGATCATCTCGACAAAGAGGCCCTGAAACATATTACTAATGATAAAACACTATATGTTACTAGTATTATTGCCCAAAAAGAGATTAGTGGAGCAAAGGGTTTGAAACAGGGTGAAGAGTTTGACTACAATGGGTTAAAGATAGAGGCCGTATATGCATACAATGTTAACCAGAAGAGAGATAACGGACAGCCGTTCCATCCAAGGGGTGAGGGAAATGGGTATGTTCTCAATTTTGGTGGATACAGTGTCTATATTGCCGGAGATACTGAGCTTATCCCTGAAATGAAAGAGCTTGGAAAAATCGACATAGCTTTTTTGCCAAAAAATCTTCCATATACAATGAGTGATGATATGTTTGTTGAGGCAGTAAAAGTAATCAAGCCAAAAATTCTCTATCCTTATCACTATAGCGAACTTAGTGAAGCAGTAATAAAATCGAAACTTCCAGAAGGAGTGACCCTTTTTACAAAATAGGATATTACAATATTTAGATAATTTAAAGTTTAAGAACAATCATGGAGCAAAGAATAATTGAGTGTGTCCCAAATTTCAGCGAAGGTCGCAATATGCAGGTCATAAAGCAAATAACAGATGAAATTGAAAGAGTGGAGGGGGTAAAACTGCTTAATGTAGATCCAGGAGCTGCCACCAACAGAACCGTCGTGACCTTTGTCGGTTCGCCGGAACAAGTTTCTGAAGCAGCATTTATGGCTATTAAAAAGGCCGGTGAAATTATAGATATGCGCAACCATCACGGTGAGCATCCGAGAATGGGAGCAACAGATGTGTGTCCGTTTATTCCTATTGCCGGTATCTCAATGGAGGAGACATCGGAATATGCCCGCAAACTCGCTAAAAGAGTGGGAGAGGAATTGCTGATTCCTGTTTTCTGTTACGAGAGTGCTGCATATAAGCCGGAAAGAAGGAACCTTGCAAATTGCCGTTCAGGTGAGTATGAGGGTCTGGCCAAGAAGTTCCAGGATCCAAACTGGGGACCTGACTTCGGACCTGCTGATTTTAACGGAGATGTTGCCCGGACAGGCGCAACTGCAATTGGAGCAAGAGATTTTCTTGTTGCAATAAACTACAACTTAAATACAACCTCGACCCGCCGTGCAAATGCTGTTGCTTATGATGTAAGGGAGAAGGGCCGAAAGATGAGAGAGGGAAACCAGATTACCGGCAAGGTTGTTAAAGACGAAAACGGAAAGGATAAATGGATACCGGGAACACTTAAGGGTTGTAAAGCAATAGGTTGGTTCATAGAGGAGTATGGAATTGCCCAGGTCTCAATGAATGTTACTAACATAACTCAGACTCCTGTTCATGTTGCATTTGACGAAGTAACAGCAAAAGCCGCAGAAAGAGGGCTCAGGGTTACAGGTTCCGAAATTGTGGGTCTTATACCAAAGAAGGTATTGATTGAAGCAGGTAAGCATTATCTGGCAAAACAACAACGTTCGGCAGGGATATCGGAAGCGGAGATTATAAAAATTGCCATTAAATCTATGGGTCTGGACGATCTCAAGCCGTTTGACCCGCAGGAGAAGGTGATAGAGTATCTCATGGAGCAAGGTAAGGAGCCTAAGCTGATAAATATGACCTGCAAAGCGTTTGCAAATGAGACTGCAAGTGAGTCCCCTGCACCGGGAGGAGGTTCTATCTCTGCATACATGGGTTCATTGGGAGCTGCGCTTGGTGCAATGGTTGCAAACCTCTCTTCTCACAAAGCGGGATGGGACGATAAGTGGGAATACTTTTCTGATTGGGCTGTCAAAGGACAGTCAGTAATGAATGAAATGCTATTTCTTGTTGACGAGGATACAAACTCATTCAACAAAATAATGGAGGCCTTTTCGCTTCCAAAGGAAAGTGAACAGGAAAAAACTGCAAGAACAGCAGCAATTCAGGCTGCAACACTTTATGCAACAGAAATACCTCTGAGAACAATGAAGGTTGCAAATTCTGCTTTTGAACTGATTGAGAACATGGTAAGAGAGGGTAATCCAAACTCAATTTCCGACGCTGGAGTTGGAGCACTCTGCCTTCGCTCTGCAATATTCGGAGCATATATGAATGTGAAAATCAATTCTGCCGACCTTAAAGACAGAAATGTAGCTGACAAAATGGTTTCAGAAGCAACGGAAATTTATAATTTTGCTGCTCTTAAAGAGAAACATATAACAGATGCAGTTCTTAAGTCGTTGGAAAAATAGAAAACGACAAATTTGAAGCGGCATTAAAGTATAATTAAAGTACTATGCTCAGTTCCATTTTAAGAGCAGTGTCCGGACCTGTATGGAGATTATCAACACGAATATCAAGGGTGATTTTTTCACCCTTTTTAAATTTCTCAGTCGGAGTCATAATGACAGCCGCTTCACCTTTTTGTGGTATTGTCAGAATCTTGTTTCCCATACCAAAGGAGAAGCCCCTGGTCTCTTTAATGGCAATATTATAGGACAAGGAAGAGCTATTCATAAAGGTTATATGGACTGTCTTGTCGAAATTTGTAGATGTCTCAACTTTGACAGAACTCCTGAAAATGGCTTCCAGAAAGATTTTGTCGCCATAGAGGAAATTATTGCTGTATGCAACGCTCCTTCTTTCTAGCAAGGCTTCGTGTATAGACTCAACGGTACGCTCTTTTGCAAACACAATATTCATGGTTCTGTACTGACCCTTTTCAAGCGATACCGGAGCGTGAGAGTCTGTATTTGCCAGAATAGTCATCTTCTTTGATTGCACCCATCCCAAAACAACAGGATCATACCTGTTTGAATTCACCACTTCGATCCCCTTAAAATAACCCTCATTATACAAAGAATCGATAATAGGGAACCATATTGACTCATTTGTCTTTACCTTATACCATGGGTGGTTCCAGAAAATAAATGCATTTTGTCTTACTGCCTCTTTAAGCGCAGCACGAACTGTAGACGGGTCGCCGGGTTTAATGCTATTTATATATGGAACAAACAGATCGGCATCCTTTATAAATAATGCATTGAAGTGTCCCGGAGGGACAGACTTTGTTATTTCAAGAGCCGGGATTAACAGTAATCCTGCATTGGCAGCATTTTTCCCAGCTAACCTGAAGGCACTGTTTCTTGTAATAGTGTCACTTACATTCATCTCCTTCAGACGGGGTCTGTATTCCAGATGATCAGAAATAGCAATTGCATCCAGACCCTCAGAAATTGCTTCATTAACCCTTACAGTAGGCCAGACAATACCATCAGAAAAGATTGTATGCATGTGCAAATCACATTTTAAAACCTGATAACCAAGAATTTCCTTAGGTAACCGCAGCTCATCTATCTGAACTATCTGAGATAGCCCGGTCACTACATTAAAAAGGATAAATGCTAAAACTGATAAAACTCGTCTCATTTTAAATAAATTTTATGCAAAATAAGGATTATTTTTCATAAACAGGATGCCCGGTAAAGCAGCTTTCCAGTTTTCTTCGAAAACCTGAGGCTGCATTTATAATTGATCCAAATAAATAGAAAATATATAGTATATGAGCCATCCTGTATATATCTGCCACTCTATGTGACAATACAAACATGAGGTTAATGATTAGATATAGAACATTTTAGCCGATTTTCGGAAGTTTGCTTACAAAATGCTGATAGAATGCTGACCATTTGCTGAAAAATTATATGTCAGGTAATTCAAGTCAAAAAAACTCCCTTGAAGTTCTTTTTGTCCCCATTAAATCGAAACACGTCATTAAAGCAAAAACCTGCTATACAGCCTCAGGTCTTTGATGAAAACCGGAAAGCTGTGTAGCAGGTTGTTTTTTAAGACGATCGGCTTCGTTTAGTTACTCGCAAGTCTCTTATAAGAGTTGTACCTCCATTTTGCATTCTCCTCAGTAAGCTTGAACAGCAGTTCAGCCTCATTAGGGAATGTCTTTACAAGAGAAGAGTATCTGACCTCACTCTGAAGGAAATGCTGGAACTTGCTCCAGTCCGGTTCCTTGCTGTCAAGAGTGAACGGATTCTTTCCTTCTGCTTCCATTAGAGGATTATACCTGTACAGGTGCCAGTAACCACAGTCAACTGCCATCTTCTCCTCTTTCTGTGAAGCTCCCATTCCCTCTTTCAAGCCATGGCTGATACAAGGAGCATAGGCAATAATCAGGGATGGTCCGTCATACGCTTCAGCTTCCTTTAATACGTTAAGCAACTGGTTGTGACTTGCACCCATAGCTACCTGGGCCACATATACATAACCATAACTAATTGCCATCATTCCAAGATCTTTCTTGCGAATTTTCTTGCCAGAAGTAGCAAATTTTGCCACAGCACCAGCAGGTGTTGATTTTGATGATTGTCCGCCGGTGTTTGAGTAAACTTCAGTGTCAAGAACAAGAACGTTTACATTACTGCCGGAAGCCAGTACATGGTCAAGACCTCCATATCCGATATCATATGCCCATCCGTCACCACCAAATATCCATTGTGAACGGGTAACGAGAAACTCTTTAAGAGTAGTAAGTTCTTTACATATATCACATTTGCAGCCGGAGATTATAGGAATCAGTTTGTCTGCAATCTCTCTTGTTGCAACTGAATCTTCGCGTTTTGTGAGCCACTCTCCAAAAAGCACCTTAGCTTCAGGGGTGCACTTGTCACAAACAAGACCGTCGGCCATAAGTTTGGCAACCCTGTCGCGTACCCTGTCCGATCCCATATGCATACCAAGACCAAACTCTGCGTTGTCTTCGAACAGTGAGTTTGCCCATGATGGACCATTCCCGTCTCTGTTTGTAGTGTATGGAGAAGCAGGGAAAGAACCGCCAAAGATTGAAGAACAACCGGTAGCGTTTGCAATCATCATACGATCACCGAATAGTTGTGTGATGGCTTTGATATATGGAGTTTCGCCGCAACCTGCACAAGCTCCTGAGAATTCGAACAGAGGTTGTGAAAACTGCAGATTCTTTACATTTTGTGTTTTTGGCTGAACAGTGTCTTTGTAACCGATAACACTATGCAGATAATCGTAGTTAGCCTGTTCGAACTCCTGTGTCTCCAGAGGCTTCATTACAAGGGCCTTAACTTTTGCAGGACAAACGTCGGCACAGTTACCGCAACCGGTACAGTCCATTGGTGTAACCTGAATTGTAAAGTTATACTCTTTATAAGGACCGTTTCCTTTTACTTTCTTTATTGAAGCAGGTGCATTTGCCTGTTCTTGTTCGGTCATAAGGAAAGGACGTATAGCAGCGTGCGGACAAACATACGCGCACTGGTTACACTGAATACAATTTTCAGGTTGCCATTCAGGAACATGAACCGCAACACCACGTTTCTCATATGCCGATGTGCCCGAAGGAATGGTGCCGTCTTCAAGATGCAGGAATGCGCTTACAGGAAGGTCGTTTCCAGCTTGAGCGTTAACAGGGTCCGCAACATTTCTTACCCAGTCCGGAGCTAGTCTGTTGAAATTGGAAGGAACAAACTTGGCAGTCAGATTTTTCCATTCGCAAGGAACTTCTATTTTCTCATATTCAGCACCTCTGTCAATAGCAGCATTGTTCATTTGTAAAACGTCGTCCCCTTTCTTGCCATAAGATTTTTCAGCAGCCTTTTTCATCTCCTTGATAGCCTGAGTAGCAGGAATGATATCAGCTATCTGGAAAAATGCAGACTGAAGGATTGTATTGGTCCTGTTGCCGAGCCCAATCTCCTCTGCAATCTGAGTCGCGTTTATGATATAAACATTCAACGCTTTCTTTGCGATTGTAGCTTTGATGAAATCAGGAAGCTTCTGGATTGTATCCTCTTTTGACCAAAGAGTGTTAAGAAGAAGGGTGCCACCTTTCTTAATGCCTTTAAGAACATCGTACTTTGTAAGGTATGAAGTCACATGGCAAGCCACAAAATCAGGAGTAGACACAAGATATGGTGACTGAATAGGAGTGTCGCCAAATCTCAGGTGAGAACAAGTATATCCGCCCGATTTCTTTGAGTCATAGTCAAAGTATGCCTGTACATATTTTGGAGTTGTTTCTCCGATAATCTTAATAGTATTTTTATTGGCACCAACGGTACCGTCAGAACCAAGTCCATAGAACTTACACTCTTTAACACCGGGTTTTGCAAGGCTGATATCCTCTTTAAGAGGTAGTGATTTAAAACTTACATCATCTACTATGCCAATGGTAAAGCCATTTTTAGGCTCCTTCATCTTTAAGTTGTCATAAACAGATATGATTTGTGAAGGGCCAGTATCTTTTGACGAAAGACCGTAACGACCGCCGACAATAAGAGGAAGTTTTCCTGCTTTGTCTGCAATTGCAGCCTTAACATCTATATAAAGAGGTTCTCCAACCGCTCCCGGTTCTTTGGTCCGGTCGAGGACAGCTATCCTTTTAACACTTTTTGGAAGTACCCTGAAGAAATATTTTGCAGAGAAAGGTCTGTACAACCTTACATTTATCATCCCTACTTTTTCTCCTTTTGCCATCTCATGATCGACAACATCTTTGATTGTCTCGCAAACAGAACCCATGGCAATAATTATGTTCTCAGCCTCAGGGTCCCCGTAATAGTCGAATGGAAGATAGTGGCGACCAGTAAGTTCGCTGATTTCACCCATATACCTTGCAACGATATCAGGAACTGCATCGTAGAACGAGTTTGATGCTTCGCGTGCCTGGAAGAAAACGTCAGGATTTTGAGCTGTTCCCCTAGTAACCGGTTTGTTTGGGTTAAGTGCCCTGTTGCGGAAAGCTGCCAGTGATTTTTCACTAATCATGTCTTTAAGAGCCTTTTGATCAAGATCTTCTATCTTCTGGATCTCATGTGATGTTCTGAAACCATCGAAAAAGTGTACGAAAGGAATACGAGACTTAATTGTAGATAGATGAGCAACAGCTCCAAGGTCCAGTGCTTCCTGAACGCTGGTAGAGGCTAGTAATGCAAAACCTGTTTGTCTGGCTGACATTACATCTGAATGGTCTCCGAATATTGAGAGGGCTTGTGAAGCCAGTGTACGGGCAGAAACATGGAAAACTGTTGGAAGAAGTTCTCCTGCAATCTTGTACATATTTGGGATCATTAAAAGCAGACCCTGTGAGGCAGTAAATGTAGTTGCCAGAACTCCTGCCTGAAGCGCACCGTGAAGTGCACCAGCGGCACCTCCTTCGCTCTGCATCTCCACTACCTTAAGCTCTTCTCCAAAGAGGTTCTTCATTCCGTAGGCAGACCATTCATCTACATACTCTGCCATTGTTGAGGACGGAGTGATGGGATAAATTGCTGCAAGTTCGCTAAACATGTATGCTGCATGTGCTGCGGCGTAATTACCATCACAGGTAATAAATTTTTTTTCTTTTGCCATAGCTGGGTTATTAGTAATTAGTACTTATGATTATTTAAATATTGTTTCATTCTTTATTGTGACAGGGTCAAAAACATAAAATGGCCGGTAACATTTACTGGTTACTGACCATATTTGAATATCCGCAAAATAGGGGTATTTTTTTTGACTTTCAGAACCTCTTTGATAAAACCCGCTTTGATGGGTTTTATCGACAAAAGCTCTGTCTCTGTCTCTAAATCTGTAGCTATTTGATGAAGTCTGGGCATATTATCAACTCTGCGCAAAATTAGTTATTTTTTTTAGAAATTAAAAGTTTATTTAGTAATTTCAGCGTTGCGTTCTTTATAACAAATTATTATGAAAAAGCCTGTTTTAAGTCTCTTTTTAATAGCTATCTCAATGCAACTTTTTGCGCAAAGCGGTGTAATCAAAGTGTCTGACGGCAAGGTTACAGAGGGAGATTTATATCTGAAAAACCAATACGTATTGCACGATTTCCTCGATGCAATTATTACTCTCAAAGATGGTACCACATATGATGGGAAGATTAATATAAACACCGTCACCCAGACATTGAGGATGATAGATGTCAATGGCGACACTCTTGGAGTTAATATTGAAAAATCAATAAAAGCAGTAAGTGCCGGTGCAGAGCTTTTTTATAAAATCAATGGAATGTATGTAAGAATTATTGATACTGATGGAGAGATTTTTCTGGGTCAGATAAAAGCACTTAAAATTGGAGAGGAGAGCAAGAAAGGTCCTTACGGGGGGTCCGGAGAGGTTGCTTCGATTACTACTGTAGGGGTACTTGACTCAGACAATATGATAGAACATATTCCTGGCGACGCTACTTTAAAAGTTGATCTTAGAAGGGACCTTTTTTTTATAAAGAATGACAAGCTTTATCCAGTAACAAAAAAAAATCTTGCCAGACTGTTTCCTAAGCAATCCGGCATGATTGAATCCTATATGAAGACTAATGGAACTAACCTTAACAGGGACCAGGACGTGAAGCGACTGTTTGATTTTATACTGAACAACAGGCAGCTCTGAATTCTCTATTGATAGCCCTGTGTGACACTTTCCGGAGCTATTTTCTTAATCAGGTTTTGCAGGACGCTTCCAGGGCCGAGCTCTGTAAACTCCCTTGCTCCGTCTGCCCACATGTTTTCTACACTTTGCCTCCAGCGTACAGGTGCCGTAAGTTGAATCATAAGATTATTCTTAATCTCAGAAGGGCTGGTGTGAGGTTTTGCGTCGACATTCTGATAAATTGGACAAATTGGAGTCACAATTTTAGTTGCCTCAATGGCAACCGCCAGTTCGTGCCTTGCCGGTTCCATAAGTGGTGAGTGAAATGCGCCTCCAACAGATAGGACAATTGCCCTTTTTGCTCCTGCTGCCTTAAGAGCTTCACAAGCCTGATTTACAGATGCAATAGAACCCGATATTACAAGTTGCCCTACAGAATTGTAATTTGCCGGGACTACAATTCCAGGAATAGCAGAACATATCTCTTCAACTTTTTCATCTTCCATTCCAAGCACTGCTGCCATTGTAGAAGGTTCTGATTCACAGGCTTTCTGCATGGCCTTAGCCCTTGCGGAAACCAATCTTAGCCCGTCTTCGAAATTCAGAGCTTCTGCAGACACCAATGCTGAAAATTCACCAAGTGAATGGCCTGCTACCATAGATGGTGTGAAATCGTGGTGGCATACAGATAGTATTACTGAATGAATGAATATTGCTGGTTGGGTTACTTTTGTCTGTCTTAACTCCTCGTCACTACCGTTGAACATTATGTCTGTTATGCGAAATCCAAGAATGTCATTAGCGTGTTCAAACATCTCTTTTGCAACCGGGTATGACTCGTACAACTCTTTTCCCATACCGCTGAACTGGGCTCCCTGACCGGGAAATACGAAAGCTTTCATATGTCATAAAATTATTAAGCAGCAAAGATACATTTTTTAATGAAATTTAAAATGTGTATCTTTGCTGCTCAATATAAGGCCTAGTAGTTCAGCTGAATAGAACGTCAGATTCCGGTTCTGAAGGTCGGGGGTTTGAATCCCTCCTAGGTCACTACAACTCGCTAAAAGCTATTGTTTTGTATACTTAATAGTATACTGTTTTTCTCCATAACCATAGCTATCCCATATCAAATGCAGGTCAATACTCTCTCCTGTGGAAACACCATCAAGAATAGTGGAGATATCAAACGATACCTTGCCAAGAGAGTGCAGAGCCGGAACGTCATTAAATGCATTGTGTCTGAATGCCAGATAGACCTGAGTTTCCGTACTGCGCTCCGTGTCAACGACCAAATTGACCAGGTGCTTCAGGTTCGGATTCTGTCTGAATACATCAAAATGAACATTCAGATACTTGTTGCTTACCCAAGCTTCAGAAATGTCCGCTTTGTCATATCCCAGGCTATCCTGTTTTGCCGGAGTCGCTACTTCGCTAGAAAGTAGCGGGCTTTTAGTCAAAACATTGTGCAAATAGTTCAGAATTGCATTGCGACTTGTGACAGGGCCGGAGATTTGCTCTTCACCAACAATGGTGTAGTCAGCAATTACTCTTTGTCCGTCAGTTACATTTAATTGGGGAACTCTGTTAATAGTAATGTTGAGAATAGTGCCGTCATCCAGTCTTACTTTGTAATTTGGATTTTCGCCAATAACCTCTCCATAACTTAACCAATAGTTATCTAAACTATAACTATCCTTGGTGCAACCGGAGTTCAGTCCAAGAATAATTAAAATCAGAGATAAAATTTTAACAATAGGTTTTAACATTTAATTAATTTGATTTGCCAATCATACTATAGATGCAGTTTGTCTTGGTTTTGTTGCATGAAAAATGGGAAAAATTTAAAATTATTCCACGAATGCGATTATCTCTCCTTTCTCTACAATATCGCCATGCTTTGCACATATAGCTACATACTTTCCGTTGAAGGATGTTTTAATTTCCTCTAGTCCGTAAAATGCTTGTATGTAGCAAATTGGTTTGCCGGCCTCTACCTTTTCCCCCACATTAGGGGCAGTGGATTTGTCGGCCATATCATATTCCCATACAATCTGTCCTTTTACTGTGGCTTGTACAGGTTTTGCACCGGGGTGCTTTTCCTGAATCTTTTCTATATCAATTTTTGGCAACTCGACAACAGGGCGTGTTACAATTATTGGTGCACCGGCCTTTGCCTTTGCTGCCTCCAGTTCTTGTTTGAAACGCTCCTTAGCAACTCCGCTCTTGTAGTCTCTGTATTGCCTTTCGTGCATTGCAAATTCAAACAACTCCTCATCGTCCTGTCCGAGATCCCAATTGTTGTCGGACATCTCCTTACGGAACCGGTCAAGTTCGTTTGGAAACGCATCCTGAGGGTTGCCATGATAGAACTCCATACCCTTATCAGTCGCTATTTTGATAATCTCAGGAGCAAGTTCTCCCGGAAGCTTACCGGTTTTGCCAAGAATCATGTTCCAGGTATCCTTGTCTATTGTTGACCATCTTGCCTCGCCCTTAAGAGTGTGCATCAGGTTCATAAGTGCAATGTTCTTTACATACTGGCTGAATGGGGTTACCAGAGGAGGGTAACCAAGACGAGGCCATACATATTCTACTTCCTGGAAAAGCATTACGACAAGTTCGTTTAGCAGAAGTTCTTTCTTCCCTTGATTTCTCAGCGAAGAGTTTATTGCTCCGTGGAAACCCTTAAGATCGGCCATCATAGATCCCATCATTCCTCCCGGAAGGCCGCAACCAACAAGAAGAGATGTCATCTGTTTGTTTCCCGGATCGATGAAGTATCCGAGAAAGTCATCAATAAAGCTTTGTGTCAGCCTGCGGGCCTCCATATAAGCATCCATGTTTATATCTTTGACAAGGAAGCCTGCATCCTTTAGCATCGCCTGAATTGTGATGACATCTGGATGAACCATGCCCCATGAAAGTGGTTCCATTGCTACGTCCAGATAATCTGCACCTGCGCGGGCGACCTCCAGCATTGATGCTACGGAAAAACCGGGCCCGGTGTGGCCGTGATACTGAACGATAATATGAGGATATTTATTTTTTATCTCTTTAGTCAGCTTTCCTAAAAAAGCAGGTCTTCCGATACCGGCCATGTCCTTCAGGCATATCTCATCTGCTCCGAAAGCAACAACTTTGTCTACAAGACTCATATAATACTCAACTGTATGAACGGGAGAGTGGGTTATACTCAGGGCAACCTGTGATATCATGCCACCAGATTTAGCATATTTAACCGATAGTTCCAGGTTTCTGGAGTCGTTAAGTCCACAAAAAGAACGTGATATATTTGTTCCTTGTTTAGCCTTAACTTTATACATTAATTCCCGCACATCTGCTGGAACCGGATTCATCCTGAGTGCATTTAAACCTCTTTCAAGCATATGTGTCTGAATACCAGCTTTATTAAAAGGTGCCGTCCATTCGCGAACGGCTAAGTTAGGATTTTCACCGAAAAGTAGGTTAACTTGCTCAAAAGCGCCTCCATTTGTCTCAATGCGGTCGAAGCAGCCCATTTCTATAATAACAGGAGCTATCTCTTTTAACTGATGAACCATTGGAACATATTTTCCCGATGATTGCCACATGTCTCTGTAAACCAGAGAGAATTTAATTTCGCGAGCCATAATTTATTGTGATTTATGTAATTCCTTTTAGCTTCACTACGGAGCTGCAAAAGTAGAAAAAATAAAAGAATTAGTCGCTAACAAATCGTAACTATTTTATATCAATTTATCACCAAAAGGACTTTTGTGTAATTCTTGTGCGGATTTAAAAAAAATATCTATCTTTGCAGCCCGATTCAAACGGATCGTTCATGGTGGTCGTAGCTCAGCTGGTTAGAGCGCTAGTTTGTGGCACTAGAGGTCGTGGGTTCGAACCCCATCTTCCACCCAAAGAAAAAAGCCCGGCACGTAAGTGCCGGGTATTTTTTTGTGCCCCCCATTGAGCTTGCTCAAATGGGGAGAGCACAAAAAACATACCCAACCTCGGTTGGGCTTTTTTCTTTGAAGCCCCCCCTCAGGGCTCGCCTCGCCGCCAGGCGAGGCAACTTCCGGAGGGGGCAATATATGACGCCCCCCATTGAGCTTGCTCAAATGGGGAGAGCACAAAAAACATACCCAACCTCGGTTGGGCTTTTTCTTTAGCTGGACAAGCATTTAGAAAATACACCCCACTGGCGTTCATCAAGAATTTTGCTCAGGTTTAGCATAAGTTCACGATAATTGGTGGAAAAGATCACAGCATTTTTCTCTTTAATCTCCTTTAGTGCCTGTTCAAACTGAGCTTTTAAGTTCTCCAGCTTTTTGGACAACTCTTGCCTGTTCATTTTAGCAGAGGTAGATTGCTTGAGCAGTTCGATTCTGGCAGCCTCCATTCTAGCTTGGATTTTGGCATAGGCTTCGCGGTGGCTTTTAATTATGTCAGCATTTCTGGTTTCGTAAATGATGAGGGTTTTCCTTACTTGAAGTGCTTGTTCCCGACTAAGTTGCACAGATTTAAGACAACTAGTAAGCGGGTTCAAAGCTTCTGTTGCATTGCTTTCAAAACCTCTCTCATTTGCCATATAGACAGCTGTCAACCCGTCGTTTTGGGCAATAAAAGTACTAGTCTCGCTGCCGCTAATTAAAAGGGTATTTAAATATTGCTGGTTGGCTAGTTCAACTATCTTATCTACACTATTTTGAGAAATAGCCTCCTGATGATTCTTGTTGCAAGAAACAAGAACAGAGCACGCAATCATTAAAATGCCAATGGATGTGAACATCCCTTTAAAAGCTAAATTTTTCATAATGCTCGAGTTAATTGGGTTTTTTCTATTTTTTTCGTTTAACAAATATAAAAAAAAAAGAAAGTGCATGGTACAAATAAAAAATTATTATACATTTGCGCCGAGATACAAATCTCAAAACGTAAGACAATTCAGATGAGACTATTTAACGCTTTTGGTTTTTATTATTACTTCTTTTATAGCAAAAGGGGTGGAAGCGTTATTGTCTAAAATCATATAAATGAACAAATAATGTGGAGGCCCCGATTTTCGGGGCTTTTTTTTTTATGCAAAAAAACGAAAAACAAGTGCAATAAAATGAATCAGATGGAGCAAAAAGATGAAAAGCGGACAAAAATACAGCCATCCTCAAGGAGTGAAACAATTCAGGAGTACTACTTCTCCCGCAAACTCAGGGAGATAGACCAGATGAGAATCGCAGGTACAAATATCATCAACCTTGGAATCGGAAGTCCTGATTTGCCACCCTCACCATCAATAGTGAAGGTGCTTGCCAAATCGGCGGAGCAGGAAAATAATCATGGTTATCAGAGCTATGCCGGTATTCCGGAATTGAGAAAGGCTTTCTCGGAGTGGTACAAAAGGTATTTTGATGTAATGCTAGATCCCGAAACAGAGATATTGCCACTAATGGGTTCCAAGGAGGGAATCATGCACATAAGCATGGCATTTGTAAATCCAATGGATAAGGTACTGGTCCCAAATCCAGGATACCCCACATACACTTCGGTTACAAAACTCGCAGGAGGAGAGATTATAAATTACAACCTGCTGGAAGAGAACAAATGGTACCCCAGACTGGAGCAACTGGAAGATACAGATCTGAGCAACATAAAAATGATGTGGCTTAACTACCCACACATGCCAACCGGCCAAAAGGCCAATAAAAAGCTTTTTGAAGAGCTGGTTGCGTTTGCCCACAAACACAACATTCTACTGTGCAATGACAACCCTTACAGCTTCATCCTCAACAAGGAACATCTGAGTCTGTTGTCGGTAGACGGGGCAAAAGAGGTGGCACTTGAACTCAATTCGATGAGTAAGTCCCATAATATGCCGGGATGGAGAATCGGAATGGTTGCAGGTCATAAAGATTACATTTCCTCCATAATAAAAGTAAAAAGCAATATGGATTCAGGCATGTTCAAACCCCTGCAACTGGCTGCCGTTGAGGCACTCAATAGTGGAGATGAGTGGTATGAATCTGTCAACGAAACCTACAAACGGAGAAGAGTGAAGGCAGAGGAGATAATGACCCTTTTAAAATGTACATACGACAAAAAACAATCGGGTTTGTTCCTGTGGGGCAAGGTTCCGGAAGAGTACAAAAACGGAGAGGAACTGACCGAGATGATACTGCACAATGCGCACGTCTTTATTACCCCGGGCTTCATTTTTGGCAGTCAGGGCGACAAGTATGTGAGAATATCACTCTGCGCCAGAGAGGAGTTGCTCAATAACACAATAGAAAGAATTAAACAGATTTTATAAATAAAAATTATGAAAATATGTATAGTAGGAATAGGACTGATTGGCGGATCACTTGCCATTGACCTGCGGAAAAGAGGATTTGCGGAGCGCATAATAGGAGTGGACAATAACATACAGCATCAGAACCTTGCTCTCATTACAGGTCTCGTAGATGAGATAGATACCCTTAAAAACGGAGTGGAAAAATCTGACCTCACTATTCTTTGTACCCCTGTGAATAAAATCAGCGAGGTGTTGCCGGAGATATTGACAATGATTGAGGGCAGCAATAAGATAGTTACCGACATGGGTTCTACAAAATCATCCATTGCCGAGGCTGTAATCAACCATCCCGCAAGAGGCAGGTATGTTGCACTGCATCCGATGGCAGGGACAGAGTTCTCAGGACCACTTGCCGCTATGGGAAAGATGTTTGATTACAAGCACGTTATAGTATGCGATAAGGAACTTTCCGACGATGATGCAAAACGAAGAGTTGTAGAAATGCTTAAGGTTCTAAACATGAAAATCTCCTATATGAGGTCCGGCAGCCATGACCTTCACGTAGCCTATGTGTCGCATATCTCCCACATAACTTCATTCTCACTTGCACTAAGCGTGTTGGAAAAGGAGAGAGATGAAGAGAATATCCTTACACTGGCAGCAGGAGGATTTGAATCAACTGTAAGACTTGCAAAAAGCAATGCTGAGACTTGGTCACCGATATTTATCCAGAACTCTGAATTTATAGTAGAGGTACTGGATACTTATATAGAGAAGATGAATCTTTTCAAGAAGCATATAATTGAAAAAGACTCTGAGGCATTGTGCGAATTAATGAATAAGGCAAACGAAATAAGAAAAATACTAAACTAAAATGGGAACGAAACTTACTATCAAACCGGTGCAAGAGTGGAGCATATACAAAGGCCGGCCACTCATCATATCCGGACCATGCAGTGCTGAATCGGAGGATCAGCTTATGGACACTGCCCGTCAGCTTGCAGCTTTAAAAAAGGTTGATGTATACCGCGCAGGAATATGGAAACCAAGAACAAGACCCGATGCCTTTGAGGGTGTGGGCAGAGAGGGGCTCATGTGGCTAAGGGATGTGAAACGAGAGACTGGATTACCCACTGCCACAGAGGTTGCAAATGCCGCTCACGTAAACGATGCTTTGAAATTTGGAATAGACGTGTTATGGATTGGTGCCAGAACATCTGCCAACCCATTTGCGATGCAGGAGATTGCTGATGCCCTTAGCGGAGTAGAGACAACCGTTCTTGTCAAGAACCCGGTTAATCCCGATCTTGATCTTTGGATAGGAGCCATAGAGAGAATCAGCAGAGCAGGAGTAAAACAGATAGGAGCTATTCACAGAGGTTTTTCTGCCTATGAAAAGACCGCATACCGCAATCAGCCTAAATGGCAGCTGCCTATTGAACTGAGAAGGGCAATTCCGGAAATTCCGCTCATCTGCGACCCAAGCCATATGGGAGGAGCAAGAAGGTTCCTTTATGAGATTGCTCAGAAATCGATGGACCTTAATTATGACGGGCTTATGATTGAGTCGCACAACGATCCGGCTAAGGCTTTGAGCGACAAAAATCAGCAGCTTACTCCCAACGACCTTCAGGAGCTTCTCAGCAGGCTCATCTTACGTCAGCCACTATCAAAAGACAGTAAATTTCTGGATGTGCTTGGTGAACTCAGGTCGCAGATAGATATCTACGACGACCAGCTGCTGGATCTTCTGGAGCAAAGAATGTGTGTGGCAGAGACAATCGGGAAATACAAAAAGGAGAACAGCATAACAATTCTTCAAACTTCTCGTTGGGAAGAGATTATTCAAAAGGCAGTAAGCAAGGGGAGTTCAAAAGGGTTGAGTGAAGAGTTTATAAACCTGTTATTCAAGGCGGTACATCAGGAGTCAATCAACCATCAGAATGTAATTATGAACTCATAGTCTCCAAATAAGCAGATGAGAGAGTTTAGAAACATTGCACTCACAGGGTTTATGGCCACCGGTAAGAGTACCGTAGGGAGAGAACTTGCTTTACTGTTGGGATGGGGTTTCACGGATACCGACGAGGAGATAGCTGTCAAAGCAGGGATGAGTGTTCAGCAGATTTTTGAAACTAAAGGAGAGTTTTTTTTTAGGAAGATAGAGGAAGAGGTGATTCAAAAAATAACCCTGCGTGAAAAGTGTGTTATTTCCTGTGGAGGAGGAGCGATTCTCAGTGAAAAAAACAGGCAATTATTACGAGAAAACTGCTACACTATCTGGTTGTACAACTCAGTCGAGACAACAATAGAGCGCAACGAAAACAAGTGCCGTCCGTTACTCAGTTGTTCCAATCCACTTGAAAAGGCAATCAGACTGTACAAAGAGAGAGAACCTCTCTATGAAGGAACCTGCGATTATTCTATGTGTACAGAAATGTTATCACCAACGGAAATCGCATCAATGTTGACACGACATATTTCAGGAATGTGATGTCTACAGATACTTTTCCAGTATCTCCTTCCAAACCATATAGGCGTCGCCATTGAGATGCAGACCATCAGTTGTAAATTTAGGGTCAAGCTCCTCACTGTCCTTACTTTTTAGAGCGGGGTAAACATCTATGTATGTCAGACCCTTTTCTGCGCACATTTTTTTAATGCCATTGTTCAACTCGATTATCCGTGGTCCCTTGTTTGCGTGACGCGGAGAGTTTGTGAAAGTGCTATTGACAGGGAAAACGCTCTGAATGTACAATTTAGTACGAGGGGACTCCTTCATTATCTTTTCTGCAATCTTTTCAATACCCATTAAAACGGAATCTGCACAATGGTTTCGCGCGAGATTATTTACACCAATAAGCAGAAAAATCTTTTTTGGCTGCCCTTTAATAATTGGATCAAGCCTGTCATAGACTCCCTCGACAAGGTCGCCACTTATGCCGCGGTTCTTTACATGCCGGTCGTTGAAAATCTCTGCCCATTCGGCATAGTGAGTTATGCTGTTACCAAGAAATACAATGTCCGATTTATGTATAGGAAGTTTTTCAAAAAGCGATGCCCTGTGATAGTAAAGTGCAGAGTATTTGATTGTCTGTTGCCCGCTTAATAAACTGGTGAGACCAAAGATGATTGCTAACGTAAGAATTGTTTTTTTCATAGTGTTATATAAGTGTAAATATTTATTATTAATCAAATTAGCACATTAGCACAATCAGTATATTAAAAATCCGACAAATCCGGCCAGAATAATCACAAGTATCGGGTTTACTTTCCCCCACTGTGTTGCAGCGAAAGCAACTCCGAATATAACCCAGCTCTTCCAGTCAATAAAATTATCTGCGGTTACAAGAAGTATTGCAGCAGATGCTATCAACCCAAGAACAACCGGACGTATCCCCTTAAGCGCAGCTTCAAACCACTTGTTCCGCTTGAACTGCTTGTAAAGATATGCAATGAGGAGAATAATTATGAAAGATGGCAAGCACACTGCAACAGTTGCAACCAATGCACCCCAAACGCTGTCGGTAACTGAGTAGCCTACATAGGTGGCACTGTTGATTCCGATAGGGCCTGGTGTCATCTGCGAAATGGCAATAATATCTGTAAAGGTTGACGCATCTATCCATTGATGTTTCACCACAACCTCATTCTGGATAAGCGAAATCATTGCATATCCTCCCCCAAAAGTGAAGAGGCCGATTTTGAAAAACGTTATGAATAGCTGCAGATAAATCATCGTTTTACAAGATAAAAATAGAAAAGGCCGAGAATCGCCCCGGAAATAATTATATAAATTGGAGAGATGCCAAGAAGAACAATAAGCAGTACTGTAGCAAATGGTATGAGAGATGTGTATTTGTTAAGATTGACAGATTTGGACATTGCAATAAGGGGTACCGCTATTAAAGCGACAACTGCAGGACGCATGCCGGTAAAGATACTGTTGACAGTTTCATTATCCTTGAATGCAGAGAAAAACATAGCTATCAGCAGGATAATGACAAAAGAGGGAAATGCACTCGCAAAGGCAGCGACTACACTACCTTTGAACCCTTTCAGCCGTTCTCCAATGAATATCGATATGTTTATGACAAATACCCCGGGTGCCGACTGAGAAATTGCTAAAACATCCAGAAAGTCCTCTTTGCTCAGCCACCCTTTTTTCTCAACAACCTCTCTCTGGATAATTGGCAGCATTGCGTAGCCTCCGCCAATGGTAAAGGCTCCGATTTTCGAAAACGTTGTGAATATCTCCAGATATACGTTCATATCACAAATGTAGCTCTATTTTTCAAGAGCATATAAAAAATGGTCCTCAAATTTTTTATAGCTGTAAATCAGCCTAATAATAGAAGAGGTAAATATTTTTTAAGAAAATTAAAAGAAAAGTTTTGTTTGATAAAAAAAGTCGCATATCTTTGCAGCCCGTTTCGAAAATGAAACGCTGAATAGAAAGTTCTTTGATAGCATATTAGAAAGAGTAACAAGGTAGAGGTTTATTATAAAAAACTTCGTCAAAACCTAATGTAAATGAGGTTTAAACTAGTTAGGACAGACTAAACATTTAAAATTTTTACAATGAAGAGTTTGATCCTGGCTCAGGATGAACGCTAGCGGCAGGCTTAACACATGCAAGTCGAGGGGCAGCGAGGGTAGCAATACCTGTCGGCGACCGGCGCAAGGGTGCGTAACGCGTGAGCAACATGCCCGTATCAGGGGGATAATCCAGGGAAACTTGGTCTAATACCCCATAGTAATATTTTCAGGCATCTGGGGATATTTAAAGCTTTGGTGGATACGGATTGGCTCGCGTGACATTAGCTGGATGGTAGGGTAACGGCCTACCATGGCTACGATGTCTAGGGGTTCTGAGAGGAAGATCCCCCACACTGGAACTGAGACACGGTCCAGACTCCTACGGGAGGCAGCAGTGAGGAATATTGGACAATGGATGGAAATCTGATCCAGCCATGCCGCGTGCAGGAAGACGGCCCTATGGGTTGTAAACTGCTTTTATACGGGAGCAATAAGGTCTATGCGTAGGCCGATGAGAGTACCGTAGGAATAAGCACCGGCTAACTCCGTGCCAGCAGCCGCGGTAATACGGAGGGTGCAAGCGTTATCCGGATTTATTGGGTTTAAAGGGTGCGTAGGCGGTCTATTAAGTCAGCGGTGAAAGTTTTCAGCTTAACTGGAAAAATGCCGTTGATACTGATAGGCTAGAATATGGTTGCTGTGGGTGGAATGTGTGGTGTAGCGGTGAAATGCTTAGATATCACACAGAATATCAATTGCGAAGGCAGCTCACAAAGCCATTATTGACGCTGAGGCACGAAAGTGTGGGGATCAAACAGGATTAGATACCCTGGTAGTCCACACCGTAAACGATGATAACTCGCTGTCGGCGATAAACAGTCGGTAGCCAAGCGAAAGCGATAAGTTATCCACCTGGGGAGTACGACCGCAAGGTTGAAACTCAAAG
>MEOK01000035.1 GCA_001769195.1 Bacteroidetes bacterium GWF2_40_14
ATCAAGCACGGTTCTGTGAGAGGCTGAGGGGGCAGTTCCCTCGGCCTACTCGACCCGCCATCCGTTATGTGGCATTTTAAAAAACTCCTGCAACATGAAAAAAAAACATTGGATTGTCCTGACATCGCATTTACTTTTAATTGTTTTCCTGATTCTTAATGGAAATCTTCTTTTTAAAGATATTATTTGCGTTTATCTTTTAATACTGATACCAGCTTTGCTTTTTATTAATCTTGAATACTTATTCAGAAGAAATGTTACATATGCTCAATTTTTGAAAGATAAATTATTTACGAATTTCATAATTCTAATTTTAATTTTCGGTCTTGTTATTTATAGTACTACAACAAGATATATTTCTAAAAGCAAAGCGATTAATGATTTAGAATTTATGATGCAATCCTTGGAGAACATTCATCCCGATATTTATGATTTTATTTCCAAAGACAGCTTCTTGGTGCAATATAACAGGATAACAAGTGAATTACCAGTAAGTATTTCAGAAACTGATTTTCACAAAACGTGCGCAAGGTTGACATCGTATTTTGGAACTGGTCATACTACACCAATAGCTAATCTAATTGGGAAAAGAATGCAGTTAATTTTTAAACGAGTATTCCCTTATCGCACCAGAATAATTGATAACAGGCTTTTCGTTACTGATAATCTATGCTTAATCAATAGAATTCCTGTTGGTTCTGAAATAACTGAAATAAATGGAAAGGAAATAAATCAATTGATGATAGAGTGGAGCCAGCTTGTAAGCTATGAAAATGATGCGTTTAGGAATTCCCAGATAACTCAACCATTTAATATTGGCTTGTGGAACAATTTTAAACAATTCAACATTAAATATAAAGAGTATGGTAGCAATGAAATTAAAGAAATAAGGGCGCAAGGTGGAATATTTTCAAATATGTATTCATTCTTCATGCTTCAAAAACCGAAGAAACTATTCTTTAATCAAATCTCTCCTGAAATAGGATATATCGGATTTTTCGACTGCCATGATTTAAAAGATTTTCAAGAGTTTTACAAATCAACTTTTAGTGAACTTAAAAACAAGGGAATAACTAATTTGATTATTGATATAAGGGCAAATGGAGGTGGACATACTGAAATCGGGGCGGAACTTATGCAGTATATATTTCATCAACCTTTCAAAGAAATAGATTCTGCTATAGTAAAAGTAAGCAACGAACTTATTGCCACAGGAAAAGTAGATAAAAAATTGGGACGCGATAAAAAAGAAGTGGGAAAAACTTATACCAGAGTACTTGAACCATATCAATTAAGAGATAACTCCTTAAGATTTACGGGGAAAACATATCTTCTGACTGATAAAGGAACTTTTTCTGCCGGACAGGTTTTTGCTTCAGCTTATAAATGTTACGGCAATGGGATTATTATAGGGGAAGAAACAGGAGGAATAACAGTTTCTTTCGGGGATATTCATATTTTTGATTTACCAAATACAGGTATAAAAATCATGACTTCATGGGAAAAATCGTATAGTGCCTGTGGTGTAGATAACAGACATGGAGTTATACCCGATTATATTATTTCAAATTCATTGGACGATTATATTGAAAAAAGAGATAAAGTATTAGAATTTACAATTAATTTGATAAATAAAAATAATAAATAATTAACGCCACAAGACACGCGGTATAAGCAATGGCGGGCGATTCTTTAGATTTGGCACCCCATCCCGCTTGCATCTTCTTAGCGGGGGATTCCTGTCTTTGTCACGAATCCCGCCACTGCCCATCCCGCCAACGTTATGAGGCATTGTTCCAAAATAAATACAGCGAATTTGTAAATCTCCCAAAAAAGTAATTACTTTGTATGTACAAATTAGAAATTATGGAAATACCAGTTATCAACATTGGAAACTCAAAAGGAATTAGACTTTCTAAATCCATTTTGGAACAGTATAACATTACTAGTTCAATTGAATTGATTTTGGAAAAAGGGAGAATTATTTTAAAACCAAAATCTGCACCGAGAAAGGGATGGAAAGAATCGTTCAAGCAAATGCACTTGGCAGGAGACGATAAGTTGGGAATAGATGACATTTTTAACGATGAAACATTTGAGGAATGGAAATAAGGCAGTATGAGGTTGTTTTGTTAAATCTTGAGCCTACAATAGGCAGTGAAATGAAAAAGACTCGACAGTGTGTGGTACTTTCCCCCAATGAAATGAACAAGTACCTTCAAACGATTGTAATTGCCCCATTTACAAGTTCTTCAAAGCCATATCCGACAAGGATTGAGATAACCCAGGAAGTAATAAAAGGGTGGATTGTAATAGACCAGATTAGGACTGTTGACAGGATCAGGATAATTAAAAGTCTGGGTTATTTGACCGAAAAAGAGATTGATAATGTGATGAATGTAATCAAAGAAACATATGTTGATTGATAAACGTCTCATAACATGCATTAAATCCCATTAAAACGGGATTTTACTGCGAAACCGTTAGCATGCATACAGGAAGCAATAGTGCAATTTGAAACCATCGATTAAATACAAGAATGTGTCGAGAGAAAATAAGGAAGAATATAATAGATTTTTGATAGAGCAGATAATGATTGATTTTTGAGCAATGTTTAATCAAAATTTAAATACGATGAAAAAGTTAAAAATCATTATTGTTCACATTCTCCTTTGGATTATGGTTTTCTATATGTTCTTCAACATTATGAATGCCTTGGACGGATTCCCGAATAAAGCAAGTTATAATCCATACACCGATTTTGAATTGTATGCCAGGTCAATTATGACAACTATTATGTTGGCAATTCCATTTTACTTTGGATATTTCTTGACACCCTATCTATTTAAACGACAAAAGCGGAAATTATTTATCATTATTGCGATTATTTTCGGAACACTTTTTCCAATTGTCATGAGTATAATGGATGATGGATTTAGACCAAGCTCAATATTGCAATCAGTGTTTTTATTTACATTTCTAAACATATTTCTGATTTTAGGAGCAAGTTTCCGCAGTATTTTCGGGTGGATTGAACAAAAAAGATTACATGACCAATTAGAAAAGCAAAATTTAAAAAGTGAGCTAAGTTTATTGAAGATTCAATTAAATCCTCATTTTTTGTTTAACACTTTACACAATATTGACACTCTAATTTATGACAATCAAGAGAAAGCTTCAAAATCACTTGTTAAACTGTCTGATATAATGCGGTATATGTTAAAAGACACCAAATCAGATTATGTAAATGTCGAACAAGAGATTCAGCATATTGAGAACTATTTATCTCTTGAGAAACTGAGATTAAAAAACGAAAAGTTCATTGACTACAAATTATCCGGGGATTATAAGAAACTTAAAATCGCCCCAATGATTATGATTCCTTTTATTGAGAATGCTTTTAAACATTCGGTAGATTCAAACATCGAAAACGGGATAGAACTATTGATTAATTTTGAAGGGAGTAAATTGCACTTTATTTGTAAAAACTATTTTGACAAGGACGAAACAGATAAAGATAAAGGACATGGAATAGGCTTAGAGACTGTAAAAAAACGATTAGATTTGATTTACAGTAATAAATACCAATTATCAATTAATCAGGAAGATTCAAACTTTAAAGTTAATTTGACAATAGAACTTGATGAAAATTAATTGCATAGCCATAGAGGATGAGCCTCTTGCCTTAAAGAAAATTAAGGAATTTATCGAGCAGGTTGATTTTCTAAATCTCATGGAAGGATTTAATAATGCAGTAGATGCAATAGGATTTTTAAAAACAAATTCTGTTGCTTTAATATTTCTCGATATAAGAATGAAAAAATTGTCAGGGATACAATTTTTAGAATCATTACAAATCAAACCAAAAATAATTATAACTTCTGCATATGACGAATACGCATTAAAAGGATATGAATTGGACGTAGCGGATTATCTGTTGAAGCCTTTCACATTTGAACGTTTTTTAAAGTCGGTTGATAAAGTTTATAATCAGATAAACAGCATAGAGAGCGGTTATTCAAATGACTATATTTTCGTAAAAACAGAATATCGGATTGAAAAAGTTGAAATTAATGATATTTTGTACATTCAAGGAATGAAAGATTATTTGCAGATTCATACAACTGATAGAAAGATTATGACTTTGCAAACATTCAAGAACTTATTAGAAATTCTACCGCAGATTGATTTCCAAAGGGTTCATAATTCGTATATTGTATCAATTTCAAAGATTGATAATATCGAGAGAAATAGAATAAGAATTGGAAATGAATTAATACCAATTTCAGATAGTTATAAAGATAAATTTTACGGGATTCTAAAAGACAAAAAAATATTGATATAAACAGATAATGAACAAAGTACGCATGCTACATGCGGTATAGCCAATAAGGGTTTCAGAAGTATGCGAAGGTTTGTAACCCACTTCAACTTTCGTGTATATTGATAGGAAAGTACCCCGCAATCCCTTACTGGCCATACCGCCAACAGTTAGCGGCAAGTTGAGAAATGCAAACCCGATTATTTGCAAAAATGTCAGTTTAAAAATGAACTAAAAACAATTCCATGTTCAAATATAATGAACTCATTATCAATGAATCGCTGGCATATTTTATTAAAAAAATATGGATACTTGACAACCTTTCCAATCCTTTACCGGAAAACAATAGAACCATTGTTCCCAACGGCTGCTTTAACATTGCTTTTATAGCCGGGCAAGGTGCTATCGTTTATATTGACCAAAAACCGTTACGACTAAACCAAGGAATTTATTTTTGCGGACAAGCGACACAATCGGTTATTGTGGATATTTTGCCTGCCACCAAAGTAAATATGGTTCAACTATTCCCCTGGGCAATATCCATGTTTACAAATTATGACATGAGGCTCTGCAAAAGAAAAATTATTCCGCTCAAAAACATCAACGAAGAGTTTGAAAATAAAGCAAGTTCATTAAACACATTCGACGAAAATCAAATTCTGGCATACCTGTACAATCAATTTACTGATTTCCTGTTTAAAAACGAACATACTTTGCTACTTTACAAAGCTTGCATCAGCATCATAAACAGCCACGGAGGTGTTTCAATTAAAAAACTTAGCGAGCAATTAGGCTGCTCAACAAGATATCTCCAAAAGTTATTTCTTCAATATGTCGGTCTGACACCGAAAGAGTTTTCAATTATCATCAAATTGAGAAATGCAATTGATTTATTGGCATATCCATCGTCCAAGGCAAACTCTTCGCTAACACAACTTGCAATGGACAGCGATTTTTACGACCAGGCTCACTTCATAAATACCTTCAAAACCATTGTACGAACATTGCCCGGGAAATTTATACCATCTGAATTTCTTTTGGCAAACAAGAAAATAAACTGAGATGTTCGCATTTTTCCAATTTAAAATGGTTTTTAGTAATTTTTTTTGTTTCAGCAAATAAACTGTAATTTAATAGTCGCATGATACAACACGTTGATATGATAAAACGAATGTCTGTGAGCTTTTTCGTGATTTCTGCAGTATTTCAGGCAAGTTGCCTTCAGGCACAAACAACAACATATTCGCCCGAGGTTGAAAAACATATACAGCAGGTTGAAAATAATTTAACACGCTGGGTTCAAACTCAGGACACGTCAAATTGGAAGATAAAAGACCGTATGGCGCATTATAATATGCAGGGCTTAAGTATTGCCGTAATAAACGATTACCGGATTGAATGGGCAAAAGGGTATGGTTGGGCCGATTCATCTGAACATCGTTTGGTAACACCTCAAACACTTTTTCAGGCTGCTTCGCTGAGCAAATCTTTACATGGAGTTGCCGTTTTCAAATTGGTACAGGAAAAGAAACTTGATTTAAACACCGACATCAACCAATACCTTACAAGTTGGCAATTCCCTTATGATTCGATAGCAAAAAATAAAATAGTTACAACGGCGAATCTTTTAAGCCATACCGCAGGATTAACCATCGACGGTTTTCCGGGATATAGCAGAAGTGATTCCTTGCCGTCAATTACCCAGATTCTCGATGGCAAAAAACCGGCAAACACTTCGGCTGTTCGTTCAAAATTTGAACCGGGGCTAAAATCTGCTTACTCGGGCGGGGGATATGTTATTTCGCAATTGATGCTGATGGATATTACTCATGAAACCTACGACGCATACATGTGGAATAATGTGTTGAAACCTATGGGAATGACAAACAGTTTTTTTTCGCAACCTCCACCTGAAAATAAAAACCAATTACTGGCTACCGGATATTCTGAAGGGAAAGAGGTTAAGGGAAAATATTATCTGTATCCCGAACAGGCAGCTGCCGGATTATGGTCAACACCTTCCGATTTGTGCAAATATGTTATCGAAACACAACGGTCTTATAATGGGGAAACCGGGAAAATCCAATCGCCCGAAATGACAAAATTAAGGTTGACTCCTTTCATGGAAGGTTCACCTGCTTATGGCGTATACATAATTGAAATGGGGAACACAAAATATTTTACCAACGATGGAGGTAATGAGGGTTTTGTATGCCAGTACATAGGCAGTCTTGATGGGAAAGGAGTCGTTATTATGGCCAATTCCGATAGCTGGGATATTTTTCAGGAAATAGTTTACAGCGTCGCAAGTGTTTATAACTGGAAGGATTATGCGCCTGTAAAAAAGAATGTTATCACAGTTCCCGATACGAGTTTATATTCATTTGTAGGAAGTTACACACGGAAAGGACAACAATTAACCATTACCAAGACAAATGGTAATTTGTTCCTTCATTTCGGCGACATGGTATGGAAAATGCATTTTACTTCCGACACCGAATTTTTTGTTTTCGAAGTTAAAACCGATTTCAAATTTTTATCAAACACACAAGGAGCCATCACCGGATTTGTTTTTAATGGCGTTGAAGCAATCAAAACCGACATCATTAAAAACGAGCAATAATAAACTAAAAAAATGATTAACAGGCAGTTAAAAGAGAAAACATTTTGGAACATTTTTGCTAACCATTACGATTTTTTTATAAAAATAATGTTCCGCAAAACCTACAAAAAAATTCTCTTCCATCTCAATTCGGAATTGGAAAGCACTCAAAAAATACTGGATATTGGGACAGGAACCGGCATTATTCCGTTTTCGATATGCCCGAAAGTAAAGTATGTTGTAGCCACCGATATTTCGCCTGAAATGATAAAAATTGCCAAACAAAAGCAGGTTAGTTCCGGTATTGAAAATATTGAATTTCAGATTCAGGATGCTTATAATTTGCCATTTCCCGATAAATCATTCGACGTAATTATTGCTGCAAATCTGTTGCATCTGCTTTTTGAACCCGAAAAACCAATCAGCGAAGCTAAAAGAGTACTCAAGGATAATGGGATATTTATTGCTCCAACCCTTTGTGCCGGCGAGAATTTCAGAAGCAAAGCAATGGCAAATATTTCGGCGATGGCAGGAATTTGGTTTGTTAACAAATGGAGTATCAATGAATTTGAAGAAATGCTAAAAAGTAATGACTTGATTATATTTAAAACAATCAAAATAAACGGTAGGTTTCCATTGGCTTATAGCGTAACGTCAAAGTGCTAATTAGATGGTAGTTAAAATAGTAAATCCAAATAATATAAGTGAAATGAATTTTACACAATAAATTTAAAAGTATGAAAGCAACAACAACTCTTTTCGTTTTCCTAATTTCTGCCTTATCAATTATGGCTCAGTCCAAGTTGCAAAGTTACGATTCATATATCCGCAAGGCTGACTCTCTTTACCGTGCAAACGATTTCAAGAATTCATCATTCGCATTTTCGGAGGCGTTTAAAGTACGTAATGCAAAAATCACAATGAACCATCAGTATAATGCAGCATGTTCGTATGCCTTGGCGAACAATCCTGACAGCGCATTTTTTTGTTTAAATCATATTGCATCTTATATGAATTATACCAATTATGGGCATATCACAACTGACCCCGATTTAAAATCCTTACATTCAGACAGTAGATGGACAGCACTTGTCAAAGTAGTGAAAGCAAATAAGGACAAGGCTTATGCCAGTTTGGATTTTGTTACTTTAGATAAGCATAAGATTCAAGTTTTTGTAGCCGGTATGCAAAATAATCAATCAGGCAAACCCGTAATTGTTTTTGAAAACGGAATGGCCGATAACTATACAAGATGGGCATCGATAATTGATGAATTTTCAAAAACACATACTGTTTTTGCCTATAACCGTCCCCGAATTGGCGAATCGGAAGATGACAGCTTGCCTCCAACTACGAAACATATAGTTGAAAATCTGAGAGAAATGCTAATCAAAAAAGGACTGAAGCCCCCCTATATATTGGTATCGCATTCATTTGGCGGCGCTTATATTCGAAGTTTTGCTTCAGATTACCCCAACGAAATTGCCGGGCTTGTTTTTGTTGATCCTGTTGATTTTACGAAAAAGCAAGGAATGGGCGATTTACCGTATCTTGAAATTGGTTTGACCCAGCATCAAATCGACTCGATATTTGGGCAACCTTATAAAAATTTCACCGAAAAACTATATGCCGAAATGCCTAAGTACTACGTGGAAGAAGTAAAAATATTACGTCAATTAACAAAAACCGATTTTGATGAGTGCGACAAAAACCCTTTACCAAACGTGCCTGTTCATTTTATAAAGGCTGGCGGTTTTGCTAATACCGAACCACCCACTATCTACGACAGAGAAAAAATGTGGCGAATTAATAGCAACATACAAATTAAACGATGGATGGAACTTTTGTATCCACTAAAATATGGGCGATTTTTTTATAGTTCAAGTTCAGGTCATATGATGCAAACTGATGATCCCGAAATCGTTATTTCGAGTATAAAACTGGCTTTAAGCGATTTTGACAAAATTTTGAAGGAGTCAACCAGCCGCTAACAAGTGGTTAATAAAATGCTGGTATCCTGCGGATTAGGAAATTTTCCCTCTTTTTCGTAGCTTCGTAGCGTGGGACAACGAATCGTTTCAAACTCCTGCACTTTACCAACCCGCAGCCGTTGGCGGTCATTGTATAGCAGAGCCAAAACAGGTGCTTAAACAAAACTAAAATATGGCAATAAACAGAAAAATATTAGTTGAGGGTAAAGAAATCATGGTAATTCTTGAGAAAAAACAAGAATTTATCTCCTTGACAGATATGCTAAAAGCCAAAGACGGTGATTTTTTTATCTCCGATTGGTTGCGTAATCGAAACACAATAGAGTATCTCGGTATCTGGGAGTCGGTTTATAATCCCGATTTTAATTATGGCGAATTTGCCATAATTATAAGTCAAGCAGGATTAAACAATTACAAGTTAAGCGTGAAAGAATGGGTTCAAGGAACCAATGCAATAGGATTGAAAGCCAGTTCCGGACGCTATGGTGGCACTTACGCCCATCCCGATATCGCATTTGAATTTGGGATGTGGATCAGTCCTCAATTCAAAATTTATCTTGTAAAAGAGTTTCAACGTCTAAAAAGCGATGAAAACGACAGACTTAAATTAGATTGGGACTTACAACGGACATTAGCAAAAGTAAATTACCAGATTCATACAGACGCCATCAAAGAAAACCTCATACCTCAGGAAATCACAACTCAACATGCTAGTTTTGTATATGTTAACGAAGCTGATTTGCTCAATGTTGCCTTATTCGGAGTTACAGCAAAAGAGTGGAGGGACAATAATCTCGATAAAAACGGAAACATTAGAGATTATACAACCTTAGAACAATTAGTGGTCCTAAGCAATATGGAAAGTATAAACTCTCTTCTTATCCGTCAAAGATTACCTCAAAGAGAACGACTTATTCAACTCAATAAAGTTGCCATTACTTAAATGAGATCATTACTTGAAAGCAAAACAATGAAAAAACTGAAATAAAAAAGCAACGACCCGCTAACATGCGTCACAGCCCATTAAAACGGGCTATATAGCCGGGCCGTTAGCGGTCAGCTAAAAAAAGACCACCACTACTGACATAGGGCTATCAGTTGGACATTATAATTTTGAAGAAAAAACAAGATGAAAACTGAGAACATAAAACCGTTTGACGGACAACATTGCGAAACGACAGCGACAGGAACTTTACTGTTGAAACTCGGAATTGAACTTTCCGAACCAATGCTTTTTGGTTTAGGCGAAGGACTGGGGTTTATTTTTTGGAATATGAAATCAATGAATTTCCCTTTCATTGGTGGACGAGTAAAACTAGACGTTTTAACTGAAAATATTGCAAGAAACCTCGTCAACTCAAAAGGCTTGGCAAAATGTAAAAGAACTTATTGACAATGGACAAGTTGTCGGGCTGAAATTAGACTGTTATCATTTAGAGTATTTTTCAAGAGCATTTCACTTTGCAGGACATTATGCTGCACTTTATGGTTATGACAGTGAAAACGCCTTTTTGGTGGACACTAAACAGCAGGGCGGACAAGTGAAAACAAGTTTAAAAAGCTTAGCATAAGCAAGAGCAGAAAAAGGACCAATGTCCTCTAAAAATTTGTATTACACCTTGCGAAAGACAGACAAGAAATATGATTTGAAAACGGCAATCATTAATGCAATCAGAAACAACGCAACTGAACATATCGATCCACCAATTACTAATATTGGTTACAAAGGAATTTACAAAACAAGTACCGAGATTTTTTAAAAGAAAGTTACGACTTACTAGAACTTGACAAAATAAGAGCGGGACACGAAGCATTTGTAGAAATTGCCGAACTTTGGACTTCTGTTTCACCACTATTTGAAAAAGTAAGCCAAACGAAGGACTTTAAATATATACAACAAGCATCAGACATTTTAAAAACAATTTCAGAAAAAGAAAAAAAGACAATGGAATTATTGACGACAATATAGCCGAACCGCTAAAAGAGGCTATATGCATTAAGGGTTTCAGTGGTAATTCAGGCATTCTGCCCCGCTCAAACTTCCATGAGGTTGACAGGAAAATTGCCCGCAATCCCCAACGATTTCATAGTGTGCCGAGAAGCAGAACAACGGCAAAAGAACGTTCTGCATGCTGTAATTGAGATGGTGGAAACAGT
>MEOK01000036.1:0-277 GCA_001769195.1 Bacteroidetes bacterium GWF2_40_14
GCAGAAAAGCATGGATTTGGTAGAGATTACATATAAATTGACAGAAGTACTTCCTTTCAAGGAACAATTTGGCTTGACTTCTCAGATCAGAAGGTCTGCAGTTTCTGTCCCTTCAAATATTGCTGAGGGATATGGGAGGCTTTGGGCAATAGGCAGTAGGCAATAGGCATTGGGCATTGGGCATTGGGCAATAGGCAATGGGCAAGAGGCAATAGTGGTAGTATTTTGTAATTTTTTTATGGGGGGAGGGAGAAAGATGGTGAAGGGTCATAAAGAT
>MEOK01000036.1:311-540 GCA_001769195.1 Bacteroidetes bacterium GWF2_40_14
TACAAGTTGACTGAAGCACTTCCTTTTAAGGAACAATTTGGCTTGACTTCTCAGATCAGAAGGTCTGCAGTTTCTGTCCCTTCAAATATTGCTGAGGGATATGGGAGGCTTTGGGCAATAGGCATTGGGCATTGGGCAATAGGCAATAGTGGTAGTATTTTGTAATTTTTTTATGGGGGGAGGGAGAAAGATGGTGAAGGGTCATAAAGATTTAATTATTTGGCAGAAA
>MEOK01000036.1:558-41976 GCA_001769195.1 Bacteroidetes bacterium GWF2_40_14
TTTGGCTTGACTTCTCAAATGAGAAGGTCTGCAGTTTCTGTCCCTTCAAATATTGCTGAGGGATATGGGAGGCAGTCAACAGGAAACTATATTCAGTTTCTATCAATAGCAAGAGGGTCCCTGTTAGAATTGGAAACACAGATTGAATTATGTGTAAGGTTGAATTACTTTCAACAAAGTGAATCAGAAGACATTAGAAGCAGAATTAGTGAGATTGGAAAAATGATTTCTTCGTTGATCTTGAAGCTTAGGTAGTGGGCATTAGGCAAGAGGCAACAGGCAGTAGGCAATAGGCAATAGTAATAGTATTTTGTAGTGAATAGATAGCAATAATAGATATATGATTCTGAATATTAACATGTTATGCCTCCGTAATTATTTTTCGGATTGCGCTTTAGGCAACAGGCAGTAGGCAATAGGCAATAGTAATAGTATTTTGTAGTGAATAGATAGCAATAATAGATATATGATTCTGAATATTAGCACGTTATGCCTCCGTAGGTATTTTTCGGGTTGCGAAAGCAACCCGCCCATTGCCTATTGCCCATTGCCTAATGCCCATTGCCTAATGCCCATTGCCCATTGCCTATTGCCTATTGCCTAATGCCTAATAATGCCTAATGCCTATAAACGCCTAACACCATGAAAATAACAGACCTAAAGATCGGAACCCAGCTAAAAATCAGCTTTGGCGTCATACTGATGCTAATTCTGCTGCTTGGATATATATCAGTGAATCATTCAAATGAAATTGCACGTCAAACCAAATACATGTATGAACACCCGTTGAAGGTAAGGAGGGCGCTAGGTGAGTTGAAGGCCGATGTGCTTATCATACACAGATCTATGAAAGATTTGGTTTTGACCACAAATATCGATGAAGCAGAAAATATTATTGAAGAGATAGAAGTTTATAGGGCCAATGCTCATAGTCAATTTGAAATTATATTTAAACAATATCTAGGCCCCAGGTCAGATATCGACTCAGCATACAATAGTTTTGTTAAATGGAAAGCAATTCGTGATAAAACCATCAGTCTTCAACATGAAGGAAATGTTAATGAGGCTATTAACCGCACAAAACCTAATGGATCCGGAGGGAAGATTGTAACCAAGCTTATAGATGAGATTGGGGTCATCGACAATTTTGCTAACAATAAAGCAGATCAGTTTTTTAAGAGTGCTTCTGAGTTAAAAGATTCTCTTAACAGACAATTGATTATATTGGTTGCCATAATACTGTTATTTACTGTTTTGCTCATATTTATTCTAAGAAAATCAATTAATGGTCCGTTGGCAGAGCTAACGAATGTTACTCACCTGTTCCGTGAGGGAAAAACCGAGGTGAGAAGCAAGTACAAATCACGTAACGAGTTTGGTCTTCTCTCCTCTTCATTCAATGAGCTGGCCGATACCATAGAAACAGAGCTCACGCTTAATTCTCAGACGGCCAAACTTGCCGGAATAATGCTAAGTGAAGACGATGCACATCGTTTCTGTCACTCTCTTCTCAAAACGCTTATAGAGCATACCGGAGCACAAATGGGAGCAGTCTATCTGCTTAGCGATGAAAAAACCTCTTTTGACCACTTCGAATGCATTGGTATGGAAATGGAAGGTTGCAAACCTTTCTCTGCAACAAATTTCGAGGGTGAATTCGGTCCGGCCCTTGCATCTAAAAGGGTATATCATATAACAGAGATACCAGACGACACGCGCTTTACATTTCTTACTGTAAACGGAGGGTTCAAACCTAAAGAGATAATCACCATCCCGATTGTTACCGGTAACGATACCGCAGCAGTAATCTCGCTTATCACTATCAAAAAATTCCACAATAACAGCCTTCGTCTCATTGACACAATTCTTAGCACCCTGAGTGCCCGTATGGATGGTGTGCTTGCATACAAGAAAATACTGAATTTCTCGCAGCAGCTCGAACTGCAGAATCGGGAACTTGAGGCACAGAAAACAGAGCTTTCTGCACAGGCAGATGAACTGAGCGTACAGAACACAGAACTGGAGATGCAAAAGCAGCAGCTTGACGACTCTAACCGCATGAAGACAGTGTTTCTTTCCAACATGAGTCACGAACTGCGCACTCCTCTGAATTCGGTAATTGCGCTCTCAGGCGTGCTTAACCGTCGTCTCAAAGGTATTGTTCCGTCTGAAGAACATGGATACCTAGATGTAATTGAACGAAATGGCAAACAGCTCCTTGCCCTCATAAATGATATTCTGGATTTGTCGCGGATAGAAGCCGGAAGGGAAGAGATTGATATCAAAGAGTTCAATCTGGCAGAATTGGCCAAAGACGTGGTAGAGATGATAGAACCACTAGCTTATCAGAAGAAAATACAACTCAGCTTCAAATCAGGGAAAATGGCACAAAATGTTTGGAGCGATCCGGAAAAGGTAAGGCATATTATTCAAAATATTGTTGGCAATGCTGTAAAATTTACAGAAGAGGGAACCGTGGAGATCACAACAGAGATTAAAGAAGATAAAAGCTACATTGTTGTTACAGATACAGGTATTGGTATTGACAAGGAACAACTCCCGCATATTTTTGATGAGTTCCGGCAGGCAGATGGAAGTAACTCCAGAAGGTATGGTGGCACAGGTCTTGGCCTTGCTATTGCAAAAAAATATGCTCTTCTGCTTGGAGGCGATATAACCGTAGAGAGTTCACCCGATAAAGGGTCAAAATTCACATTATGCCTTCCAGTAAACTCAACAGCAGCCAAAACTATTGCAGAGACATTCGAATCCACCCGTTTTACAACTGGACGCAAAACCGTTCAGATAGCAGATCACTCAATGGAACCAGTAAAAACAATATTGCTTGTAGAAGATTCAGATGCAATAATTGTACAGATGAAGGATATGCTAGAAACAAGTAATTTCAATATAATGCTTGCACACAATGGCACTGAGGCTCTTGTACAAATTGAAAAGAAAGTACCTGATGCTATGATTCTCGATCTCATGATGCCGGGTGTAGATGGTTTTGAAGTTCTGAGACGTATAAGAGAAGAGGAAAAAACAAGCCATCTGCCGGTAATAATTCTCACCGCAAAATATGTAACAAAAGAGGAGCTGGCATTTTTGAAACACAACAGTATCCATCAGATTATACAAAAAGGAGATATCAACAAAGACCAGTTACTCTCAGAGGTCCATAGGATGTTGTATCCAGAAAATAGTGTGACATTGCCTCACCATGCAATGCCGGTTCACCTCTCCGATATGGAAATCCCGGTTATTCTGGTTGTGGAGGACAATCCCGACAACATGCTTACCTTAAAGGCATTATTTAACGGCAAGTTTGTGGTTCTTGAAGCTGAAGATGGTGCAACAGCTATTGAGCTTGCCAAAAAACACAAACCCCATCTGATTCTGATGGATATTGCACTCCCCGGAATTAATGGTATTGAAGCCCTGAGAGAGATCCGAAGAGATAAAGCTCTGCAGGACACACCTGTAATAGCCGTTTCTGCTAGCGCAATGAAGGGAGACAAGGAGAATTTCATATCTCTGGGGTTCGATGGATATGTACCAAAACCTATAGATAACAATGTATTTTCACGTGTGATAAAGGAGTGGCTTTCTAGTTAGGCAATAGGCAATAGGCAATAGGCAATAGGCAGTAGGCATTGGGCAGTAGGCAATTGGGCAATTGGCAATTGGCAATTGGCATTAGGCAATAGGCAGTAGGCATTGGGCATTAGGCAGTAGGCAATTGGCAATTGGCATTAGGCAATAGGCATTGGGCATTAGGCAGTAGGCAGTAGGCAGTAGGCAATTGGCAATAGGCAATAGGCAGTAGGCAGTAGGCAGTAGGCAATAGTAATAGTATTTAGTAATTAGCACATTAACACATTAGCACATTAACACATTAGCACATTAGCACATTAGCACATTAACACATTAGCACATTAACACATGACAAAGATTCTCGCTATAGACGATAGGAACGACAACCTGATAAGTTTAAGAGCCATCATAAAAGATGCTTTTCCAGATTTTGTTGTCTATTCTGCATTGACTGGAAGAGAAGGAATCGAAATAGCACTATCAGAAAATCCCGATGTCATTATTCTGGATATTTTCATGCCCGTTATGGACGGGTTTGAGGTATGTAGAAGACTCAAACATGATGATAGAATTAGTGATATCCCTGTAATTTTCCTTACAGCGGCCAAGGGCGAAAGAGATAACCGGATAAAAGCATTGGAGATAGGCGCAGAGGCTTTTCTTACAAAACCGATTGATGAGACCGAACTAATTGCCCAGATTCGGGCAATGGTAAAGATTAAAGCTGCATGTGAACATAAGAAGGGAGAGAAAGAAAGACTGGAGGAACTAGTTGCAGAACGCACCAAAAAACTTGAACAAAGTCAGATAGCTCTCGGAGAAAGTGAAGAACGATTTGTCCATCTTTTCGAAAGAGCCCCTCTGGGTTATCAGTCACTTGATGAAAATGGTGTCTTGATTGAGGTTAACGAAGCTTGGCTTGATACATTGGGATATGCAAAAGAGGAGGTTGTCGGCAAATGGTTTGGAGATTTTGTGGCTCCCGATTTTGTAGGTGCTTTTAGTGAACGCTTCCCTCTTTTTAAAGCGCAGGGATTCATTCATTCAGAATTTGAGATGCTACACAAGAACGGGAAAATCAGATTCATTGCTTTTGACGGGCGTGTAGGACACAAACATGATGGCAGTTTCGAAAAAACCCATTGTATTCTTCAGGATATTACAGAACAAAAAGCGATTGAAAAGAAGGTGAAACTTCTTGCTCACTCGCTGGAAAGTATTAGTGAATGTGTCTCCATTACAGACACGAATGACATACTACTTTATGTGAACGAGGCTTTCACAAGAATCTATGGATATTCCGAAAGTGAATTGATTGGCAAGCATATAAAAATGCTTAGGCCCAAAGATTCTGAATCCGGCTATTCAAAAAAGGTTCTTGATGAAACTATGGATGGGGGCTGGAGCGGGGAATTAATCAACATGAAAAAAGACGGGACACTTTTTCCTATACTTCTCTCTACCTCAATCATCAAAGACGACAATAAAGATTCAGTCGCACTCATAGGCGTGGCCAGAGATATATCGGAAATGAAGAAAAAAAACGAAGAGTTACTGGCCGCTAAAAAAAGAGCAGAGGAGAGCGACCGCCTTAAGACAGCCTTCCTTCATAACATATCTCACGAAATACGGACGCCAATGAATGCAATTGTTGGGTTTGCAGAATTACTCAACGACCCTGATTTGCTCCCTGAGGAGAGTAAAAGTTACACTGACATAATAGTCAGGAGCAGTAATCAGCTTCTCTCAATTATAACCGACATTGTAAGTATTGCTACCATTGAGGCAGGTCAGGAAAAAATAGTGGAACGGGTGGTTAACGTAAATTCAATCTGCAGACTGGTATACGAACAATTTCAGTTGAAAGCAGAAAAACAAAACATCTCTTTAAAATATGAGACATCTATTCCTGAATGCAATTCCATAATAATGACAGATGAGACCAAATTGCTTCAGATTCTTACAAACCTTATAAGCAATGCAATCAAATTTACAAAAGATGGATCGGTTCATTTCGGGTGTGAGCTAAAAAACTACAATCTTGAATTTTTTGTAAAAGATACCGGGATTGGAATTCCTCTTGATAAACAAGATGATATATTCAAGCGCTTCCGACAATTGGAAAATGCTGAGAATAGGAAATTTGGCGGATCGGGTTTAGGTTTATCCATTTCAAAAACATACGTGGAGCTTCTTGGTGGCAGCATGTGGGTCGAGTCTCAACCCGGCAAGGGATCTAAGTTTTACTTTACCATACCGTATTTGGAGGCGTTAGGCATTGGGCATTAGGCAATAGGCATTAGGCATTGGGCAATAGGCAATTGGCAATAGTATTTAGTAATTAGCAAATTAGCACATTAGCACATTAGCAAATTAGCACATTAGCAAATTAACAAATTAACACATGACAAAAATTCTGGCAATTGATGATAAAAGTGACAATCTTATAAGCTTGAAGGCGATACTTAAAGATGCTTTTCCTGATTCTGCCGTTTTTGCAGCCTTAACCGGCCAAAGTGGAATCGATCTGGCATTATCGGAAGAGCCCGATGTGATTCTTCTGGATATATTAATGCCCGACATGGATGGCTTTGATGTATGTAGAAAACTTAAACTGGATGAGCGTTTATGTGATATTCCTGTTGTATTCCTGACAGCAGAGAAGGGTGACAGGAATCAACGTATCAAGGCTTTGGAGGCTGGAGGGGAAGGGTTTCTCTCCAAACCGATAGATGAACCCGAGCTTATTGCTCAAGTAAGAGCAATGTTCAAAATCAAGGCAGCCAACGAACTTAAGAAAACAGAAAATGACCTGCTGGCAAAATTAGTAGCAGAGCGAACAAGAGAGCTGAGAGAGAGTGAACTCTACTTCCGTACACTGGCAAATTCCGGACAACATCTTATCTGGACCTCAGGAACAGACAAGATGTGCAACTATTTCAACATTCCATGGCTGGAATTTACCGGAAGGACAATGGAACAGGAGCTTGGTGATGGCTGGACAGAGGGGGTTCATCCTAAAGACCTGCAAAAATGTGTAGAGACCTATGTGAATGCGTTTGATACGCGTGAAAAATTTTCTATGGAGTACAGAGTTCATCACAACAGCGGAGAGTATCGTTGGATACAGGACGATGGCACACCCCGGTATAACAATGATGGTGTGTTTATTGGGTATATCGGACACTGTCTCGACATAACCCACATCAAACTTGCCGAGGAAGAACTTAAAAGAAGTGATTTCCTTTTGAATAGAGTATTTGACCTGCTGCCTATAGGGCTATGGCTTGCAGACAACACTGGCAGGCTTACAAGGGGCAACCCGGCCGGAATAGATATCTGGGGTGCAGAACCTACTGTTCCTTTCGAAGAGTACGGAATATTCAAAGCTCGCCGACTTCCTTCAGGGGAAGAGATTGCTGCAGATGACTGGGCACTTGCACATACAATAAAGGAGGGTAAAACAATACGGGACGAACTGCTGGAGATTGATGCATTTGATGGCCGAAAGAAAATCATTCTCAACTATACCTCTCCCGTATTTGACGATAATGGTCAGATGCTTGGTGCCATTGTAGTTAACAATGATATTACTAAACTTAAGCAATCGGAATACGAGATTATAAAATTAAAGGACGAACTGGAGATAAAAGTAGAGGAGAAAACACGGGAACTTAAAGAACGGGTTGCAGAATTAGAGCGGTTTCATGAAGCAACAATCGACCGGGAATTACGTATGAAAGAGCTGAGAGATGAAATTGAAAAACTGAAAAATGACAAACTATAAAATAAAATATATATTACTTACGTTAATTTGCGGAATTGCTTTTAGTCTGTCTGCTAATCCTGTTTATGTTGTTGTGAACATTCCTGCAGCAGATATTGCTATAATAAGAACTATAACAGTAGCATCGGAACCCGACTATCCCCCATTCTGTATAATCGACAAGAGTGGCAAGGCTGACGGATTCTCAATAGACCTTATAAAAGCTGCTGCCAAAGCTGCAAATTTAAAAATTGCTATAAAAATTGGCATCTGGAACGTTATAAAACAGGATCTTGAAAACGGAACAATTGATGTTTTACCCTTAGTTGGCAGAACACCTGAACGCGAACTGATTTACGATTTTTCTCTCCCCTATATAACTCTGCATGGTGCTGTCTTTGTCAGAAGAGGCACCACAGATATCAAGTCTGTTGCAGATTTGAAAAGTAAGTCCATAATTGTGATGAGGGGAGACAATGCCGAGGAGTATGCGCGTAGAAATAATATTTCTGCTAATATTGTCACAACCAATACATTCGAAGAGGCTTTCCGTATGTTGGCTTCAGGGTTGCACGATGCAGTAATTACGCAACGGGTCATGGGTATAGAACTTCTTAAAGCCTCCGGGATAAAATCAATAAAGCCGCTTGATCTTCAATTAAACGAATTCCGTCAAGACTTTTGTTTCGCTGTCAGGAAAGGGGACATAAAATTGCTGGCAAAGTTAAACGAGGGGCTCTCAATAATAATTGCAAACAAAACATTCGACGATATTCACCTTAAATGGTTCGGTCCAACCCTAAAGGAAAAATTATCTCCATATGACATAATCAAGATTGTTCTGTATACGTTAATCCCTCTTCTGATACTCTTCTTTAGCGCTTACACTCTCTTATTAAGAAGAGAGGTGAAAAGAAAGACAAAAAGTCTGCAACAGGAAGTTTTGGAGCATGCAATGGCAGCAACTGCTCTTAAAAACCAGCAGTTGCTACTTGCAGAAATGGAAAAAGGGACAAAGGTTGGAGGCTGGGAATACGATGTGGCAAAAAAAGAATTTACATGGACAAATGGCGTTTATGCAATCTATGGCATATCGCCGTCAGAATATAATATAAAGGGAAAAATTAAATATGGTCCGGCCAGACTATATCACCCGGAAGACCAGAAAATTCTTGACATGGCCTTCCAACATGCTTTAAATGAGGGTAAGTCCTATGATCTTACATTAAGGCTGAACTCCTTTGACGGTAAATTCAAATGGGTGAGGACTGCCGGTAATTCTGTGTTGAGGGAGGGACAGGTTGTCAGGATTATTGGCAATATTATTGATATCACAGAACAAAAAGAGACCGAGGCAGATCTGAGAAAACTAAAAGACGATCTTGACAAATTAGTAGAAGAGCGTACCCGAGAGCTAAACGAGAAGGTCCGGAAACTAGCCAAGAGTCAGAAAGCTATGCTATATATGGTTGAGGATCTCAACGCTGTATCTGCAGAACTTAAGCTAGAGCATCAAAAGATGGAGGCTGCAAACCGAGAGCTCGAGGCTTTCAGTTATTCGGTATCACATGACCTCCGCGCCCCTCTGAGAGCTTTGGCCGGTTTTGCAAGAATATTGCAGGAAGACTACTCTAAATCGCTTGATAACGAGGGCAATCGTATTTTGGAGGTAATTGTAGACAATGCCAAAAAAATGGGCACACTAATAGATGATTTGCTCTCATTTTCACGACTCAGCCGACAGGAGATAAAGCTTTCATTGATTGACATGCATGGTCTGGCAAAATCGGTTTTTGACGAGTTAGTAACAGAAGCCGATAAAGAAAAGATTGAATTTACGTTACATGAATTGCCCGAAGCTATGGGCGACCCTGCAATTGTGAGACAAGTATGGATCAACCTTATTGGTAATGCCATTAAGTTCACATCCACAAAACCTATACGTATTATTGAAGTTGGATTTTTTCCACGAGAAAACGAGATTGTCTATTTTGTAAAAGACAATGGTGTTGGTTTCGATATGGCCTACAGAAACAAATTGTTCGGCGTTTTTCAACGTCTCCACAATGTTAAGGAATTTGATGGCACGGGGGTTGGTCTTGCAATAGTTCAACGGATAATTCTCCGTCTTAACGGGCAAGTGTGGGCCGAGGGAAAAGTCAACAAGGGGGCAGAATTTTATTTTACGTTGGGGAAGTAGGCAATAGGCAATGGGCAATGGGCAATAGGCATTAGGCAATAGGCAACAGGGGTTGGGATTGGGCAACAGGCAATAGGCATTAGGCAACAGAGTTTGGTATTTTGTAGTGAATAGATAATATTAATAGATATATAGTTTTGATTATTTGTGCGTTATACCTCCGCGAATATTTTTCGGGTTGCTTCCGCAACCCGCCCATTGCCCATTGCCCATTGCCTATTGCCCATTGCCCATTGCCCATTGCCTAATGCCCATTGCCTAATGCCCATTAATGCCTAAAAAAATGAATACAACCAATTTAGTGGAAATTCTTTTGATCGAAGACAATCCAAACGATGTAGAGCTCACACTGCGGGCTCTTAGAAAGAACAATCTTGCAAACAACATTCATGTTGTAAACGATGGAGCGGAAGCGCTCGACTACTTTTTTGCTACCGGCAAATATCATGACAGAGATATTAGCTTAACCCCCAAATTGGTAATTCTAGATCTCAAGCTCCCAAAAATTGATGGTATTGAGATTCTGCGCATTATTAAAAATGATGCCAGGACCAAGAGTATTCCGGTAGTTGTTCTGACATCATCAAAAGAGGAGAGCGATATTATTGCCAGTTACAAGATGGGTGCCAACAGTTTTATTGTTAAACCGGTAGATTTTGATAAATTTATTGTCACAGTGAGAGAGCTGGGTATGTACTGGCTGTTGCTTAACGAACCCCCGAGGTAATTTGTTAATGTGCTAATTTGCTAATGTGCTAATGTGCTAATTACTAAATACTCCTACTATTGCCTAATGCCTAATGCCTATTGCCCAATGCCCAATGCCTATTGCCCAATGCCTATTGCCTAAAATACCTAACATGCCTATATCCCAAAAATTAAAAATCCTCATGGTGGAGGATTTACAGACTGACGCTGAGCTAATTAAGCGAGAAATCACCAGAAGCGGTATCCGGTTTACAAGTCGGATAGTAGAGACCAAGGAAGATTATTTGAATGCTTTACAAGAGTTCGATCCGGATATAATTCTTTCCGATTTCTCTTTGCCAACTTTTGATGGCATGCAGGCAATTTTACTCCAACAAGAATTGGCCAACCATGTACCGTTCATACTTGTCACTGGTTCGATCAATGAAGAGACAGCTGTTGAAGTAATGAAGGCCGGTGCCGATGATTATGTGATTAAAGAACATCTTACACGTCTGGGGGCAGCTATAAGGGCGGCGATCCAAAAGAAGGAGATAATTCGCCTTAGAATTGAGGCAGATGAAAAGCTCAGGGTTTTTTCACGCGCAATTGAGCAAAGCCCTTCATCAATCATAATTACTGACGCAGAAGGTAAAATTCAATTTGTCAATGCAAAATTTACAAATTTCATGCAATATTCCCTTGATGAGGTTAAGGGAAAGACACCTCGTATTTTAAACCCCGGTCATGCCAGCAAAGAGGAGTTCGAAGGGATGTGGGAAACAATTAAAAACCGAAATACATGGCATGGTGAGTTCAATAATCGCAAAAAGGACGGGACTAAATTCTGGGAGAATGTAATCATTTCACCTTTGCTTTTCCATTCAGGTAATATCAGCAATTTCATTCTGATAATGGAAGACATTACAGAGAAGAAAAAAATGATTGACGATCTGGTGATAGCCAAGGAGAAGGCAGAGGAGAATGACCGGCTTAAAACAGCTTTTCTCCATAACATCTCTCATGAAATTCGCACTCCAATGAATGCAATTGTGGGGTTTTGTGACCTTCTTAATGACCCCGAACTTAAACCAGATGAATACAAGCATTATACAGAAATTATCACTCAAAGCAGTCATCAGCTGCTTTCTATTATTACCGATATTGTCAACCTTTCGACTATCGAGGCCGGACAAGAGAGAATCATGGCTAATAACTTAAACGTAAACTCAATCTGCAGTTATGTGTATGAGCAATTCATCCTTAAAGTAGAACATAAGGGTATTGAAATAAGTTACAATACATCTTTGCCTGATAATGAGGCTACCATAATTTCAGACGAAACAAAACTTACACAGGTTCTAACAAACCTTTTAAGCAATGCTGTCAAATTTACCAACCTCGGCTCAATAGAATTTGGTTATTTGTTCAAAAACGACACCCTTGAATTTTATGTCACGGATAGCGGAATTGGAATACCTGAAGAAAAACACGATGAGATTTTTAAACGTTTCTATCAGATTGACCGGTCGGAAAACCGCCAATATGGGGGTTCGGGATTAGGCCTGTCAATTTCAAAAACATATATCGAACTGTTAGGGGGAAAGATATGGCTCACGTCGGAAGCAGGCAAAGGGACTACATTTTATTTTAACATTCCGTATAATAGGCAATAGGCATTAGGCAATAGGCATTAGGCATTGGGCAATTGAATTATATTACTATTTTTGCCCCCCATTAGCACATTAGCAAATTAGCACATTAACCCATTAACATGACCTACGGAACAATACTCTGGACAGGAATCTTAGCAGCGGTCGCAACATTTCTCATTATCCCGGAAACACACCACATTTTTGTGTCAGCAACAAATGCACATCCCTACCTTATGGGGTTCGTGAAATTCGCAATTCTCTCAATCATGGGGGAATACTTAGCCAATAGGCTGGTTCATAAAAAATGGGTAATGGTAAATGGAGTGTTTGTTAAGATGATGATTTGGGGAATCCTGGGAGTAATGATTGTCCTTATGTTCTCTATTCTCTCTCAAGGAGTTCAGGGAGCCATAGGTAAAGGGGTGCTTCATGTGGGTGACACATGGGCATCGCCGGTTATTCGGGCATTTTACATATCGGCAATAATGAACCTGACCTTTGCACCAGTATTTATGGCAACCCATCGCATAACAGATACTTACATAGATGCATATACTGCCGGCAAAAGAATGTCGGTGCAAAATGTTATCTCCTCTGTAGAGTGGCCAGGTTTTATGAGTTTTGTAATTGGAAAAACAATTCCATTTTTCTGGATACCGGCACATACAATCACCTTCCTCCTACCCGACGAATACAAAGTGATTTTTGCGGCCTCTCTTTCAATAGTTCTTGGATTGATCCTCTCTTACGCAAAGCTCCAGAAAACAGTTTGACGTGCTTTTCCAGCAACTTTTTGATTATTTTATGCCTGCAAATTTGTGTATCTTTAACTGATTAAAAATATTGCAAAATTTATGGGAAATCTAGACTATGGCGTAATAGGAAATTGTCAGACTGCTGCACTAATTTCCAAATATGGGAGCATAGACTGGCTCTGCTTTCCGGAGTTTGATTCGCCATCATTATTTGCTAAAATACTAGATAATGAGAAAGGTGGCTCCTTCGGATTTGAAGTTGCAGACGATTATTCTGTCAATCAATCCTATTTCAGGGACACAAACATTTTGAATACTAAATTTATATCGAATGAGGGGTCTTTTGAAATATTCGACTTTATGCCAAGATACAAAACCGGCAAAGGTGATGATTATTACTTACCGGCAGAAGTGTACCGATATGTGAGATATTTAAGTGGCAATCCTAAGTTCCGAGTCATCTACGAACCTGCATTCAACTACGCAAGAGAATCTGCCGTACACACAGTAACAAATGATTATATAAGAACCAGCTCCAATATATCTAATAAGAACTCCGTCTATCTCTACTCAAGCATTAATCTCGACAGTATTATAAAGAAAAAGATAATAACTCTTAAAAATGATCAGTTTTTACTGCTTTCCTATAACCAGAAACTCATCCCTACTGACATTGAAAGGGTTTATCTGGAATATTCCAGAACCAAAGTATACTGGCTTAACTGGGTTAATCGTTCAAAAAAATATGACAAATATAACAAAGAGTTGACCAGAAGTCTGTTGATCCTTAAGTTGATGTCATTCGAGCCAACAGGTGCAGTATTGGCGGCCCTTACAACCAGTATTCCGGAATCCCTGGGAGATGTAAGGAACTGGGACTACAGGTTTTGCTGGCTAAGAGATGCCTCAATGCTAATTGAAACGCTTATTGCAATGGGACATCAGGGTGCTGCAAAAGGGTTTATTTTTTTTATAAAGAGGATACTGAAAAGCAAGGGCGACACATTTCAGATTATGTACGGTATAAACGGAGAGAGAACTCTCACTGAAGAAGAGTTACCTCATCTTGAAGGATTTCTTGGAAACCGACCTGTCAGAATTGGAAACGGAGCATATAATCAGAAACAAAATGACTCCTTAGGGTATTTAATGGATGTTATATATCAGTATTACATATACTTCCCCGGCACTCTGGACGAGATTGAAGATATGTGGGAGATTGTTAAAAACATCTCCCTCACAGTATGCGCTGAGTGGCATAACCCCGACATGGGAATATGGGAGTTCCGTACAAGGGAACAGCATCTGGTTTTTTCAAAGGTGATGTGCTGGGTAACTTTGGACAGGGCTTCAAAAATTGCTCACTTTCTTGATAAACCTGAGTTTGCAAAAGAGTGGACAAAAATTGCAGGCGAAATACACAAGAACGTTTTAGAGAGAGGATGGAAAGAGGATATGCAGTGTTTCTCGCAGTCTTATGACAATAACGAATATGACTCATCGATTCTCTTAATGGAGGCTTACGGTTTTCTACATGCCGATGACGAAAAATACATTAAATCCGTCAGATCACTTAAGGCCAACCTCCTTCACAACGGGCTGATGTACAGATATAATAACGAGGACGATTTCGGAAATCCAAAGTCGGCTTTTACAATATGCTCCTTTTGGTTAATCAGGGCTCTCTATGTTATTGGAGAGAAGAAAGAGGCACAGACACTTTTTGAAGAACTATTAAGCCATTCAAATCATGTTGGCCTTTTTAGTGAAGATCTTGATTTTGAGACAAAAGAACAACTAGGCAACTTCCCTCAGGCATATTCCCACCTTGCACTTATAAATACGGTTAAACTCTTTTCTTCGGAAATCAAACGTTCAAAGTTCCTGAGACCTTAAACATGCAAACTGAATATTTTGTATAAAAAACTAGTACTATGAGATTAAACCTTGCACTTATACTTTCAATTATTCTTGCTGTTGGCTTGGTAGCTTTTAGTTTTACTTTTTATCAGATTTCATCTGAAAGAACCAAATTAAACAGTGAACTTGAAATACGATCCGCCCGGATTGCTGAAGAACTATTTCAAGATACTACATTTTTTTATGGACAAATAAATCAGAAGAATATTGAACATTTTGCACGCAGCATCAACAACAAATATAATTTATTGGACATTGCAATTTATTATAACAATGACAGTATCATAAGTTATAATTCCTCACAAAATTTAATAGACCATTCTCTGGATTACATTTCCCAATCAATAGCCGCAGACACTACTCTCGGAACTTTTATTACGGTAGAAGGGAAAAACATATACCAATATATAAAGCCAATAAACAAGGAAAATGTTTCAACCACTGCTATTGTTTTCTATTCGGATGCCAAATACATAGACAATATAATTAGCAGCATTTGGTTTCGCAATTTTATGCGCTGGTTTCTGCAAGCTTTATTGGTTTCATTTATTACGGTTCTGGTAATACGATGGGGAATTTTCAACCCTATAAATAAAATTGTTGAATGGGTAAAAGCAGCCCGCATCGGAAACATAGAGAAGTTAAAGGAACCCTCGCCTGCAAAATTTCTCGCCCCATTATACAAAGAAATAGTTCACATAGCAAAAGAAATGAATGAAGCAAAAGCTACTGCCGAAGAAGAAGCACTCCTAAGAACAAGCGGAGAAGCAATCTGGACACCCGAACGGCTGAAAGCAGAAATAAAAAATCTTTTGCAGAACAAAAAAATGATTGTCGTTTCCAACCGTGAGCCTTACATGCACATTCACGAAGGGAAAGAAATTAAATGTATTGTTCCCGCAAGTGGAATGATTACAGCAATGGAACCTATACTAAAAGCGTGTGGCGGAATATGGATCGCATCAGGAACTGGAGACGCAGATAAAGAAACAGTTGATAAGGACGATAAAATACAAGTTCCTCCCCATGATCCAAAATATGTTTTAAAAAGATTATGGCAAACAAAAGAAGAAGAAAATCATTTCTATTATGGATTTTCAAATGAAGGATTGTGGCCTCTGTGTCATATAGCACATACACGACCCACATTCAGAAAAGAGGACTGGCTTTTTTACAAAAAGGTGAATGACGATTTTGCCAAAGCCGTTTTGGAAGAAACAGCAGATGAAGAACAACCTTTTATTTTAATTCAGGATTACCACTTTGCTCTACTACCCGAGCTTATAAAAAAAGAAAAACCCAATGCAAAAGTCGCAATCTTTTGGCACATTCCCTGGCCTAATCCCGAATCATTCGGGATATGTCCTTGGCAAAGAGAAATATTGCGGGGAATGTTGGGTGCGGATTTAATCGGGTTTCATACACAATATCATTGCAACCATTTTCTTGAAACAGTAAATAATGCTCTTGAATCACAAGTATCATGGGAGGATTTTTCAGTAAGAATTGGAGGACAAACAACTTATGTCAAACCCTTTCCTATCAGTATCGCATTTACCTTAAAGGACTACAAATATAATTTGCCGAAAATAAAACTATCAAAACTGCTGAATGAACAGGGAATAACTGCACAGTATATGGGCATAGGTGTTGACCGGATTGATTATACAAAAGGAATTGTAGAGAAATTTCTTGCCATTGAACGCTTTTTGGAAAAGAATCCATCATACATTGGAAAATTTACTTTTGTTCAGATAGGAGCACCAAGCCGAACTTTGCTGAAAAGTTATTCAGACACGGAGAACGCAGTTGAAAAGGAAGCAGAACGAATTAACTTGCGTTTCAAATCAAAAAACTGGAAAGCAATACTCTTGTTAAAGCGACATCACAGCCAATCGGAAATAACACCTTATTATTCTTCGGCTGATTTATGTATGGTTACATCGCTTCATGATGGAATGAACCTTGTAGCTAAAGAATTTGTGGCTTCTCGAAATCAGAATGACGGGGCACTTATTCTAAGTCGTTTTGCAGGAGCATCACAGGAACTTCATGGAGCAATCATTGTCAATCCCTATGACATAGAAAAAACGGCAGATGCCATAAAGTTGGCATTGGAAATGACTACTGAAGAACAAGAGCAGCGAATGAAACTAATGCGACAGGTAATCGTAAGAAACAATATTTATTCATGGGCAGCAACTTTATTAAAAGCAATGACAACCATTCAAAATTAATCATCTGAAATCAAACGCTCAAAGTTCCTGAGGCCATACTCAGGCGCCTTATAAAAGGCCTTGTATCAGATTGCTTAAGCAAGTTATAATCGGCTGCATCTGAGAGGTTACCTATTTTTATTGATATGGAATTTTCAGGCAAAGCATTAAACATATCTTCATCTGTAGTGTCGTCACCAATTGCCATAATAAAATCGTATTGCCGGATTTTCAATAATCGTTGAACCTCCGATCCTTTTGTGCAGTCGGGATACTTTACCTCAATAATCTTGTTTCCCTTAACTATGTGAAGATTATTTCTTGTACATGGTGCTATCAATGCATTAATAAGCTGCTGTGATCTTATTGATGCAAGCCAGGGGTCAACTTTTCTGTAATGCCATACTATTGCTGTCTCCTTAGTTTCCATAGCAGATCTGGGCGTTTTATCTGTTACTTTTTGAAATATTGCCAGAATATCGTCGTTCCAGACATCCTTATGAACATTTTCCTTCCAGGTTCCATTATCTCTGTAAAATGCTCCATGTTCAGCTGCCAGACCAATGTTAAGATTCCCGAACCATGTTTCCATAGTCTTATGATCTCTTCCACTAATTATTACAACATCATTTTTCTTGTCGGCCGACAAATCTGATAATAGGTTTATCAGCCCTTCATCTGGAGACGCATCTTCTGGCCTTGGCTTAAATCCGACAAGTGTACCATCATAATCTAGTAATATAAGCCTGTTGTTTGCTTTGTCATATCTCTTTTTAATAATTGATTCCCGCTCCGAATCAACCAATTTCTTACTAAGCTCATTGTTTTTTATCTTGATTTCCTTTAACTCCTGTATAAAGTCATCTGCCCATTTATTAACTGTTTGCTTAGACAAGGTAGCCTGCATTCTTTTTATTCCATTTACCTGTTCCTCCACAGGCATCTCCAACGCTTTAAGAATTGCATTTTCAATTTCGCGTGATTCGTTTGGATTTATGATGATTGCATCCATCAGTTCAATTGATGCTCCCGCCATTTCACTTAAAACAAGAACCCCGGGAGTATCTCTTTTTGCTGCAACGTATTCTTTTGCAACAAGGTTCATTCCGTCTCTTAGTGGAGTGACAAGTGCCACATCTGCTGTATAATACATTGCAACTAGCTCTTCAAAAGAAAAGCTTTGGTAAAAATAGCTGATTGGTATCCAGTCAATTTTTGAAAACTGTCCATTAATAGCCCCTATTGCTTCGTCAATTTTTGTCTTGAGAGTAGCATAACTCTCAACATTATCACGTGATGGAACAATTACCATAGAAAGAGTAACCTTGCCCTGATATTGAGGATTATTTTTCAAAAAATCGCTAAAAGCCTTTAATCTATTAAGTATCCCTTTGCTGTAGTCTAGCCGGTCCACCGACAATATCAGTTTTTTTCCGTTATAACTCGACTTTAATTGAGAGACGTTTTTCTTTACCTCTGATTCAAGAAATGCATCATTAAACTTTTTATAGTTTATCCCCATTGGAAAGGTATCTACATGAACCACTCTGTCATCATACCATACTTCGTCCAGGTTATAATTAAGATCCAATACTCTTTCACTGGCACTAATAAAGTGTCTCATATATTCATGCGTGTGAAAACCTATCAGGTCACAACCAAGCAGACCTTTTAAAATTTCTTCTCTCTCTGGCAACACTCTAAAGAGCTCATATGATGGAAATGGAATATGATGAAAATACCCAATATTCACACCTGCCATCTTATCTTTTATCATTTTTGGCAACAGCATAAGATGATAGTCCTGAACCCAGACAATGTCGTCATCCTTTATTATTTCCAATACCTTGTTACAGAAAAGTGCGTTGACCTCCTGATATGCGGACCAGTGATCATTATCGTGCTTTACGTATACATAAAAATAATGGCAAAGCGGCCAAAGTTTACTGTTGCAATATCCTTCGTAGAATTCCCTGATCTGTTTTTTTGTAAGAAATACCGGATAGTAATTGTGCTCCTTAAGCTCTTTTGATATGTACTGTTTGTCCTCTTCGTATTTAACATCTACTCCAGGCCATCCTATCCATATCATTTCCATTGGTATGTCAAGAGAATTGAGCCCTGTTGCAACTCCACCTTCACTTTTGGAAAAAGTGTACTTATTGTTGTTTCTTTGGGCCTTAACGGGAAGTCGGTTTGAAATAATAACGAGTCTCATAATAGATCGAATCAGAGGTATTATTGCAATATACAAAAAAAATACCTTAGTGTCACATTGAAGTAGTTTTCAGGGATCCATCGCTTTATGAATGAGCGCTATAGCCTGTCATCCACAATAGAATAGATCTTGTTCGCACTTATAGCCTATTGCCTATTGCCCAATGCCCATTGCCTATTGCCCATTGCCCAATGCCAATTGCCTATTGCCCATTGCCTAATGCCTATTGCCTATTGCCTATTGCCTCCTCCACCAGATATTTGAATATACCCAGAAATGTATCAATGTCGTTTGCTGTAAATACCTCCGGATGGAACTGCACTCCAAATACCTTGGAGCTTCCTATCTTTTCAATCGCTTCTACTATACCGTCTTTCGAGCGGGCAGTTACCTTGAAGCCCGGGGCCACAAATTTAACCGCCTGATGATGAAATGAATTGGTGGCAACACTGTCCAGACCAATCTGCTTGTACAGTAATGAACCGGTTTCAATCATCACAGAATGTGTTCCGTAATATCCAGGAGCTTTCTGCATGTGCTTTACATAAGTTCCTTTCACCTGCGAAGGAATATCCTGATAAAGACTGCCTCCGAATGCCACGTTCATCAGTTGTTCTCCCCTGCAGATACCGAGTACAGGAAGTCCTTTGGCCACTGCCATTCTTATAAGAGTGATGTCGAAAAGGTCGCGTTCAGGAATAACTTCTCCCAGAGCCGGATGTGGCTCCTCTCCAAACCATTTTAGCGGATCTATATCCTCTCCACCTGTCATGATAACAGCATCCACTGTCTCCAGCATCCTTGCTATCAGTTGAGGATCGTCAGTAACAGGAAGCACAACAGGAACGCCACCTGCCCTCATGACAGATTTTACATAGTTTAACGGAGCAGATGTGGCAATGCCACCTCCCCAGGTAGATGAAATGCCGATAATCGGTTTTTTAGAACTCTTCTGTGGCTGCGCAAACGTTACTACGGTTACAAGGAGTATCATAATTAGAGTAAGAAATTTTTTCATTGTTCAGTTCTTTGATGTTTATGCAAATATAACCTAAACTATTTATTATTACTGTAGTTTTTTCTGTATTCAGAAGGTGTCATATGTTTATATTTTGAAAAAATCTTTGACATATTCTGATTAGATTTAAAACCACTTGCAACTGCTATGTTTTCTATTGATTTATCGGAACAGATTAGCAGATTGCATATATTTTCTATCCTCATTGTCTGTATATAGTTGTATATTGAAGAGCCTGTATTCAATTTGAATCTTTTTTCCAGAACCCTTCTTGATAAGGGTACCTTTTTTAACAACATCTCAACATTTATCTTTTTACAGAAATTTACCTCTATATATTCAACCACATTCAATATATACTTATCTCTTATATTGAATTTTTCTGTAGACTCCCTCTTTACAATCTGTAGTGCCTTTACAATAATGTCAGATGGTTGGGATATCTCTTTTTTTATAAGTTGAGATATAGTTCTGGCTGCAAGGTATCCTCCATATTCAACATCAAGGTTTATAGAAGAGAGCGGAGGATTGGAAATATTACAAAACAGATTATCATTATCTACACCCAACAATGAAATTTCATTTGGTATCGAAATGTCGTGGATTTTACACGTTTCAGAAATATACAACGCATATTGATCGTCACAAGCAAATATTGCCACAGGTTTAGGCAATGACTTGAGCCATTTTGCAAGCATGTCTAAGTTGTATGCCCTCCGCTCTTTTACGCCACCTTTCTCTAAATATTCAAAAAAATTATAATTACCCTCTGTAATTCTTTCCTTAAAACCTTGATAACGCTCACGAGACCAGATTGTAGCAACAACGCCATAAAAGGCAAAATTCTTGAAGCCCCTTTTAATAAAAAAATCTGCAGCCATATAACCAGTACCAATGTAATCTCCTGTCAGGTTAATTACATTATTGAGCCGGTCATAATAGTTTTGAATGATTATTGGTATGTTGAGTTTTAAAAAAAGAGATAAATCAAGATCCTGAAGCTGGACTATTATTGCATCTGCCTTCCACTTCCTTGCCCATCCTGCTACGTATTTATCACCATATTCTGCTCTGTAAAATAATGGCATCCTGTAAAAGCTCAACTCCTCAATTTCATGAGAATATCTTACAATTCCTTTTAGTAAACTACGACTGTATGCACTTGTAAAATCTGTTAGTATTAGTATTTTAATCATAATTCTTACAATTTGTAACTATCTTTATCAACTTAACGCAAATGTAGGATTTAAATTCGCATATAGACAAATCTTATGGGGGTTTTTTTCCTTATTTTGTTAAAAAATTAATAACCTTTAACTAAGACTTAATGTAATGAATTATTTTAATCTAAACAAACAGAAACTGCTGATCAGTTTTTGTATTTGCATTATTTTCTCAATCAGCCAGGCGTTTACAAACAGTGCCGTAGCACAGACGTCTCAGAATGTTACTGTTTCCGGTATAGTGACAGATGAAAATAATGTGCCTGTAATGGGCGTGAATGTTGTTGCCATTGGAGAAAAGAAAGCATGTATAACTGATTCAAAAGGATTCTTCACAATTCAGGTTGCAAAGAATAGGATACTTGCTTTTTCTTGTCTGGGCTATAAAACCAAGGAACTATCTGTCACAGAATTAAGTAGCGGAAAAGTTATCCTTCAGGAAGATGCAAGTTTACTTGACGAACTGGTTGTTGTTGGTTACGGCACAAAAAGAAAGCGTGACCTTACCGGTTCTATTGCATCTATAAACAGCAAAGAGCTGGAAAATTCTCCAATAAAAGATGTAATGACTGCGATGCAGGGAAAAGTTGCCGGTGTACAGATCCTATCCAGTGACGGAGCTCCAGGTTCCAGCATACAGATTCGTGTCCGTGGAGCCTCTTCACTTAATTCAGGAAATACCCCTCTTTATGTAGTAGACGGTATTCCAATAGAAACTACAACAACATCACTACTAAATGTAGATGACGAACATGGCCTAAGCCCGCTGGCATTTCTAAGTCCCGGCGACATTGAGTCCATAGAGGTTCTCAAAGATGCTGCTTCTTCTTCTATATATGGTTCAAGAGCTGCCAACGGAGTAGTATTAATCACTACCAAAAGAGGGAAAGAGGGAAGAGCCAAGATAAGTGTCAATACCTCGTATGGGGTCAGTAACATAACAAGAAGACTCAGTGTCCTTAATTCCAAACAATGGAGAGAGTTTATCATTGAGGGCTATCGCAACTATGATACACATATGGGACTTACAAAAGAGACCGCAATAAGTAACACTGTTGTAGACTCACTGTGTCCTTTGAATGCCGGTGACGAAGACTGGCAGTCACTAATGTACAATGCTGCATATGAGAAGCAGTTCGGTATAAATATAGCAGGTGGTACCAAAAACATGAGATACTCTTTAAGCACCTCATATCTTGATCAGGAAGGTATTATCAGGAATTCAAAATATAAGAGATTCACTAGCCGTGCCAACACAGAGTACGATGCCACCGATTATATTAAAGTAGGTACCAATGTATCATATACACGTAGTACAAATGACCGTATATCGGCCGGAGGTATGGGAAACCGGTCTATGGTTGTCGCCCTCCTGACCAGACCACCTACATATGCACTATCCTATCCAGATGGTTCATACTTAGGATACCTGAACGGAAAAAGGAATCCTATAGCTCTGGCAGAAGAATGTTTGCATCTTAACACTTCTAACAGGGTTAATGCCAATGAGTATATAGAAATCAGTTTCACAGACTGGCTAAAATTCAAGTCTAGTCTGAGTATCGATTTCGAGGCAATGAAAGAGGATGAGTTTTTCCCAACAACAGTAGATTACAGGGTTGGTTACAATACCGGAGCCGTGAGGGTAGCAGAATATTTTACATGGGCAAATGAAAATTATTTTACTTACAACCAATCATTTGGCAACCATCACGTTGGAGGTCTTCTTGGATTTAGCCAGCAAGAATGGAAAACAGATGTAACAGGATTGAACGGGTTGACCTTTGCAAGTGATGACATAAGAACTCTGAATGGTGCCGGAACAATTTCCGGGCAGGAGGTAAACGTTGCCTATGGTCATGCTCTCGCTTCTTTCTTTGGAAGATTTAGTTATGACTATAAAGGTAAATATTTGTTTGAAGCGAATTTAAGGGCCGATGGTTCGTCAAGATTCGGGAAAAACAATAAATTTGGTTACTTCCCTTCAGCTTCGGCTGCATGGCGTTTTTCAGACGAAAAGTGGTTTAAGCCATTCAAGTTTGTAAATGATGCAAAGTTAAGGTTGAGTATTGGACAAACAGGAAATGAGGCAATAGACAACTACACTTCGCAGGGAACTTTCCTTACCGGCAAGAACTACCTTACGAATCCAGGAGTGGCACCTTATCAGATGCCTAATGCAGATCTGTCATGGGAAACAACTACACAGTATAACCTGGGTCTTGATCTGTCGTTCTTCTATGGAAGACTGGATTTCATATTTGATGCTTACATTAAAAACACTTCGGACCTTCTTTATGATGTTCCTATGCCAAATACTACAGGTTTTGCATCTGTAATTAACAATGTTGGTGAAATACAGAACAAGGGTCTTGAATTCTCTGTCAACACTAAGAATTTTGTCAAAGAGTTTAAATGGTCGACAAATTTCAACATAAGCTTCAACTCAAACAAAGTATTAAGCTTACCTAAAAATGTGTTGGTTAACGGATATATCCAAAATGGTTCTTTCCATATACTAAAAGAGGGAGAACCTGTAGGAACATTCTTCGGATATAAGTATAAAGGAATATATGCTTATGATACAGACAATGCAAATCAGTTAAAACATCTGACCTCAACCGGCAAGGTGTTCAAAGGAGGAGATGTGATATGGGAAGATATAGACAAAAATGGCTATATAGACCAGAATGACAGAACAATTATTGGAAACGCCCAACCTTTGTTCACAGGTGGTTTGACAAACGAATTTTCTTACAAGAATTTCTCGCTTAATCTGTTTTTACAATTCTGCTATGGAAACGATATCTACAACAATGTCGACTACTACAGAAATTCCATTTTCTCCTATAACAATGTCAGCACAGAGTTCTATTATAATGCCTGGAGAAAACAGGGAGACATAACAGAATATCCTAAAGTTGTAAGGAACGACCCAATGCAAAATGAGGCAAGGGTTCAAAGCCGATGGGTAGAAGACGGATCATATCTTAAGGTAAAGACATTAACATTTGCCTACGATTTTCCACGTAAAATGATTGAGAAAATTAAGTTGCAAAATTTAAGGCTTTATGTATCGGGAAGTAATTTACTAACTTTTACCAACTACAGTGGCTACGATCCCGATGTTAATACTCTCTCTTCCAGTTTGAGACAAGGGGTTGATTATGGCTCGTATCCTCAAAGCAGGACATTCATGTTTGGTTTAAATATTGGCTTCTAAAATATTGTGAAAAATGAAAAAAATAAATTATAACATATTTATCTTGGGATTGGCACTGTTAAGCCTCTCCTCATGTGTTAATTCTTTGCTGGACAAGAAACCAATTAGTAGTTTTTCTGCCGAAAGTTTCTACAAGAACCAGGATCAGGCAAAGGCCGGGGTATACGGAATATACAATAGCTTACAATCTACAATGCACACCAATTTCTCGTTCTGGGGAGAGGGACGTGCAGATAATGTCAAAACAAAACATGCCGGTGAGCCTACGTTTTTACTTAACAACACACTTACAGCATCAATTTCATCTGCCGACTGGACCAATCTTTACACAACAATCAGCAGGGCAAACTATGCAATTAAGAATATCCCCGGGGTATTTTCAGAAGGTGATGCTACCGGAAATCAACTTGTCGGACAGGCTAAGGCAATTAGGGCCCTTTCATATTTTTATCTTGTAAGAATCTGGGGAGACGTTCCACTAATACTTGAACCATACACACAAGCAGGTCAGGATATTTTTGTTTCCCGCACCAATTCAGAGCTGGTTCTGGACCAGGTTGAAGCAGATTTGAAGTTTGCTGTAGTTAATTGTGTTGAGAAATTCAATAGTACTAATGACAGGATAATGTTCAACAAAGGGAGTGCAAATGCGCTTCTTGTTCAGGTTTATATGTGGAGGAAAAAGTATACCGAAGCCATAGCAGCTGCAGATCTGGTTATTTCAAATCCATTATATTCACTTGCAGTAGATATGGTTGCATGGGGAAAGATGTTCTCCGACAGTTATTCTAATGAGAGTATATTCGAAGTTGGCTATAATGAAACTCAGACAAACGGGCTACGTGTTTTATATGCAATCGGGTCCGATTCTCACTATACCCCATCTCTAAACTTCATGGCCTCATTTGAGGCAGGAGACTTAAGACGTGCGTATATATACGATGTTACACAGGCAGACCCAAAAGCAATATGGAAATATTTGGGAAAGGGAGTCAGTGACCAGATAGCAACTACATCAAAACAGAACATCATCCTAATCAGGCTTGCCGATATCATGATGCTCAAAGCCGAAGCGCTTAACAAAATGGGAGGAACCACAAATGTCACAAATGCTCTTAAGCTACTGGAACCAATCAGAAAGAGAGCCGGTATTACGCCAAACCTTCTGACAGAAGCTCAGGCAATATCTATGTACGGTTCTGTAGAGAATGCAATATTACACGAGCGTTCTATTGAACTCTGCTACGAAGGACACCGTTGGTTTGACCTGGTAAGAACCGGAAAGGCAATTTCAACAATGGGGCCTATAAACGGATTGAGTAATGCTAAAAACCTTATATGGCCTATAAGTACCACAACTATAGACAAGAACCCAAATATTACACAAAACGAGTTTTACAGGTAATAAATACAGGCAGATGAAAAAACTTAACATATTTAACACAATGAGAGAAAAATCTATAGTATTTGTTATTATAGCCCTCTCCCTCGGGTCATGTATACAAAGCAACTTCGACTACGAGTCTTCTACAACCTCAGAAACAGGAAAGTTCAAAGGAACGGCTCTTGAGTTTATAAATACAGCCAAAGCAATTGACTCATTATCGTTAATGAAAGAGGCAATCACTTTAACGGGTTTGCAAACTCTATACAGCCAGGCTGGCCCCAGAACATTCATTATACCAAGAAATCCAGGTATACGGGCATACCTTAAGACAAATGGATTTGCATCGCTGGCAGCTATGCCCGTTGCTACTTTAACCGAAGTGCTCAAATACCATATAGTAAAAGCATCGTATTATACACAGGATGTTCAGTTTATGGCTAGTGACAAACCAATAATGTACCAGACAGAGGGAATCAATCCACTCTATTTTTCACATAACAGTGGTTTTCAGGTTATTGTAAACCAGGGAACAAAGAAATCTTTTACAATTTATGTTTCAAACATAAGACCAACGAATGGCATTATACACATTTCATCGGATGTTGTGTATTACTTGCCTTGATAAAGCCCCAAATCAGGGAGCCATTTGGTTCCCTGATTATTTTTATTTATAAATTTGATCTATGTATTCTATCGCTTATTCTTATAAGAAGCTGATTGTATTTATTGGCTTCATTCTGTTCACTTGCTCCCTCTTTTCTCAAAAGGGCAACTTTCCCTTTTATGATTTTGCGGGAATTTATAATTTTGGAGACATTATTCCTAAGGATCAGGGAGGCAAGTTTGTTCAGGTAGAGTTATTGAATACAGAAAACGATGCTATAATAGTTCATAAAATCCGTAATGGATTGTTATATGAAAAATTTGGCAATCCCATTAACTGGGAGATGTATGAAAAAACAGAACTCGAGACAAGTGTCTGGATAAACCGGCTCTATTTTCTCCCCTCTTTTGCAAGAATGTACTATATAACCAAAGACAAATCATATCTGACCGATATGATGGGCATTCTTAATACATGGATCAAGGATAATCCAAGAGTTCCCGGGTCGGAGAAGAGGACTTTCAACTGGAGGGACATGCAGGTTGCCTGGAGAAGCATTCATCTGTCGTGGTGCTACTATCTTGCAAAAGATGGATTATCGTCTGAAGACAAAGCCACAATAGAGAACATTCAAAAGGAGCATGCTGCTGTTTTGCTCTCATGGTTTGCCCGGCAACCGCTCAACGATTTTAACCATCAATCTCATGGTGCTTTGGCAATGCTTTACCTTTCGTGCCTTTTCCCGGAAATAGATAAAGAAGGAGAACTTGAGAGTAATGCCATAAGGATACTCACACATCATATGATTTCAGCCCATTATAAAGACGGAGGCAACATGGAGCAGATGTTTGGTTATTACCCTTTCCAGACAGCTATTTTCAGAGATATGCTCCTTCTTTGCACAGCAAACAACATAGAGTATCCATCGGAGCTGGTTCCTCTGCTTCACAAGATGCTGACATACATGTCTGATTTTGCTCAGCCAGATGAAACCATGCCTCCAGTTAATGACTCATATGAAATGACAATTATACCATCTGTTGATATTCTGAATTCTGTTTTAAAAACAAATGTCAGCACAAAATCCACTGTTTCTGCATATTATCCCGATACTCAGATTGCTGTGATGCGTAGCGGAAAGGTGGAGAATAAGAATAACTGGTATATTTTACTAAATCCTGCAAAAAGGATAGGGAGTCATGCACATGCAGGCCGTCTTGGAGTATATCTGTGGTATAACAACAAGCCTGTATTAATTGATGCCGGATGCAGCAACTACGACAAGCCCATAAAAAACAGCTGGTACAGAACTTCCATGGCTCACAATACCGTCCTTATTGACGCGACTCAGGATGCTGAATCATCTTCAGATGCAGAATATGCAAAGAAGAGAGATACTGAAAACCATATAACAGACTGGTTGGACAAAGAGAATTATAAATATTGCAGAATGGTGTCTCCATATAGTGACCCAACAAACTGCAATGTTACCTGGGCAAGAAACATTGCCCTTATCAAAGACGAATTTGCGGTTATATATGATTGCTTTACAACTAAAGATGCGCACAGTTATGAAATACTTTTTCATACTCCTCCCGTAGAGGTCCTGACAGATAGTGATGACAAACCTGTAATGATAAAAGGGGACTCACCCATTTCCTTGATACCAGTAAAGAGTGATGCCCTCAGTAGTATTAATATAACCAATGAGTATTTCTATCTGAATGGTTCGGATTATAAAGCCCCTATGATTAATTTCACATATAAATCCGGAGGGAACCTAAATGCTGTAACAGTTGTTTTCCCGGAATCGGGAGATATTTCCAGACTAAAAGTTGAAAAAACCGAATCAGACCAAGGTCTTGGCCTTTTAATAGATACGGAAAAAGGAGATAAAAAAATACTGCTCTTTAAAAACATTGACGCAAAAGAGGTAAAAATGTACGGAGAGAGAACCGGACAACCATTTGAATTATTTGAAAAACGATAAATAAAATATTAACATGAGAAGATTATCAGTTGTTATTTTCGCTTTACTAATGGTTATAAGTGCATTATCTCAAACCAGGTATAATGTAGTCCCATTTCCAAACTCATTAGAGGCTAAAGATGGTTATTTCAATTTAGATAAAGTGCTAAGTGTAAGCTGCGGTAAAGAATATATACCTGAAATACAAATGTTTTCAGACATATTCAAGAAACAGTTTTTTGTTAATCTCTCACTGTCTGCCAATGGCAAAATTACAGTGAGAAAAGATGAAAAGCTTCCGAAGGACTCCTATAAACTGAATATAACACAAAACAATATTACGATTGAGGTAAATACAACCTCTTCCTGTTTTTATGCATTTCAGACCTTACGTCAGTTAATTACTCTTAAGGGAGATGGATCTTATGAGATACCGGCCTGCATAATAAGCGACTACCCAAGCTTCTCATGGAGAGCATTTATGCTGGACGAATCAAGGCATTTCAAAGGAAAGGATTTTGTTAAAAAAATGCTTGACCAGATGGCACTATTAAAAATGAATGTTTTCCACTGGCACCTTACAGACGACCAGGGGTGGCGCATAGAGATAAAGAAGTACCCTTTACTTACAGAGGTTGGGGCATGGCGCGAGAAGACTCAGCTAAAGTATGCTCCAAAGGATAGTGCCCGGATCTATTACCAATACCCCCACGGAGGATACTACACACAAGAAGATATTGCAGAGATTGTAGATTACGCATCAAAAAAACATATTATGATTGTCCCGGAGATTGAAATGCCCGGACATGCAACAGCAGCTGTTGCTTCATATCAATGGCTCTCTGCTCCCAATCAGCCAATTAAGGTAACAGGAGATTTTGGAATATTCAAATCGACATACAATGTTGCTGATGAGAGAGTATTTACTTTTCTTACCGATGTTTTATCTGAGGTAATGTCTCTTTTCCCTTCGAAAGTTATTCACATTGGCGGCGATGAAGTCAAATATGACGAATGGATCACAAGTGACAAGGTAAAGGAGCTTATGGCCCGAGAGGGTCTTAAACGGCCGGCCGATGTTCAGGTGTTTTTTGTTAACCGCATCTCTAAAATTATTCAGGACAGAGGATTCAGAATGATGGGATGGAACGAGATTATGGGTAAAAACATTCATGAGTGGTCCACAGAAGAGAATTCTCAGCAAACCTTGGCAAAATCAAGCATAGTACACTTCTGGAAGGGAGAGCCCGCATTGCTTAAAGAGGCGCTGGAACAGGGATACGATGTTGTAAACTCAAATCATTGGGATACCTACTTAGACTACACATATACCCGTATTCCACTGGAAAAGGCTTATAATTTCTCTCCTGTTCCGGAAGGTCTGGATCCAAAATATATAAGCCATGTCCTCGGTTCCGGATGTCAGATGTGGAGCGAATATATACCAAAGGTCTCAGATCTGTACCGACAGGTATTTCCGAGAATTGCCGCCTATGCAGAGGTTGGCTGGACAAGCAGGGAAAATAAGGATTACGACAGGTTTGTAAAATCACTCACCGTGCTAAAGAGATATTGGGATACCCAGGGCATTACATACTATACTGAATAAAATGGGAAAACCTGAAAAAAAGAGATACATAGTCTCAATGATGATTTTGTGCTCCCTCTTCTTTATCTTCGGATTCGTGTCGTGGGTAAACGCTATTCTTATTCCATACTTTAAGATAGCTTGTGAGCTGACCCATACCCAAGCATATCTGGTTGCCTTTGCTTTTTATATCGCCTATTTTCTAATGGCAATACCAGCATCAAGACTTCTCAATAAGTTTGGTTTTAAAAAGGGTATGCTCATTGGGCTTTGTATGATGTCCCTGGGCACTCTTATTTTTGTACCCGCTGCCTACACAAGAATTTACGGAATATTTCTATTTGGTCTTTTTTGTATAGGAACAGGACTAGCCATTCTCCAGACTGCCGCAAATCCTTACGTTACAATGATAGGGCCGATTGAAAGTGCAGCCAAACGGATAAGTATTGTCGGTCTGTGCAACAAGTTTGCAGGAATTATATCTCCCTTAATTTTTGCTGCAGTAATACTACAGGCAAGTGACGGAGAGATGTTCCGGCAACTTAAAGCTGGTTTGATAATGGGGGCAGAAAAGGAGATTGTTCTGGATGCTTTGGTGAGAAGGGTAATGCTGCCATATGCCTTTTTGTCTGTATTACTTTTGATTTTCGGGATACTGATTAGATATTCGCCGCTTCCTGAAATCAATGCAAAGGAGCAGAACAGCAGTACCGATGCATCACACAATGACCGATCTTCAATTTTTCAATATCCATATCTGATTCTGGGTATATTCGCAATATTTTTCCATGTAGGTGCGCAGGTAATATCGATAGATACCATTATAAGCTATGCAGGCACCATGGGTATTGAGCTCACTGCAGCTAAGGTATTTCCTTCATATACTATGTCTTGTACTTTAATCGGGTACATAATTGGGATTTCTCTAATCCCCAGAGTATTAAAACAAAAACGAGCACTGCAGATAGCTACCACAATGGGACTGATTTTGTCTTTTTGCATTATATATGTTTCCGGCAATGTCACAATTTTATCTCATAACACAGATATTTCAATATGGTTCTTAGTGTTAATGGGTATGCCCAACGCCTTGATTTACGCAGGCATATGGCCACTTGCCATAAGAAACCTTGGTAAATACACCAATCTAGGCTCTTCTCTTCTTGTAATGGCATTATGCGGAAACGCATTTCTTCCGGTAATTTACGGTTCTCTTGTAGATTCATATGGAGCCAGGTTGTCATACTGGGTACTTGTCCCTTGTTTCTTGTATCTGATATTTTATGCATTTAAAGGTCACAAAATTGAGCACTGGTCTAAAATTGTTGCAAATGAATAAATTAAAGATATTTAACGGATATATTATAACCCCGTTCGAAAATCTGGGCGTGGGAACAGTTTTGACAGACAATGGCAAGATAACCGCTGTGGAACTGGGCAATATTGAGGTATCGGGTTATGAGGAAATTGATGCAAAAAATTGTTACATAAGCCCCGGGTTTATAGATTTGCACACTCACGGCGGAGCCAATCATGATTTTATGGATTGCTCTGTTGATGGCTTTCTGCAAATAGCAAGAATGCATGCAATACACGGGACAACTTTGCTTTATCCCACAACACTCGCAGGGGACCACTCAGAACTTTACAGCTTTTTTGACACATACGAAGTGGCAACCAAATTAAACCATACAGGAGCCCGGTTTGGAGGAATCCATCTGGAAGGCCCGTACTTTTCATATAACAACAGAGGGGCGCAGGATCCAAAATATTTAAAAAATCCCGATCCTGCAGAGTACATGGAAGTTCTAGGTAAAAACAAAAATATAGTTAGGTGGAGTATTGCTCCGGAATTGGCCGGAGCAATTGACTTTGGCAAGACTCTTACAAAAATGGGGATACTTCCTTCAATTGCACATACAGATGCCATATACGAGGAGGTTTTAGCTGCTTTCAATGCAGGTTTTACACATATGACACATTTCTATTCCTGCATGAACGGAATTACCCGTCGCAATGCTTTTCGCTTTGCAGGGTGCATTGAGGCAGGATACCTGTTAGATGAAATGACCGTAGAGATTATTTCAGACGGTGTTCATGTGCCAGAACCCCTCATGAAGCTTATATACAAAATAAAGGGGGCAGAAAACATAGCACTGGTTACAGATTCAATGAGAGGAGCAGGTATGCCGGACGGAAAGTCAATTTTAGGGAGTTTACAAAAAGGTCAGGATGTAATTATTGAAGATGGTGTCGCAAAGTTGCCGGACCGTACTGCATTTGCAGGAAGTGTCGCAACAACCGACCTGTTGGTCAGAAACATGATTAACATCGGAGGAATTTCTCTGACAGACTCAATCCGGATGGCTACCTCTACTCCTGCCCGAATAGCAAACATAGCAGCGAGAAAAGGCAGAATTGCAGTTGGTTACGATGCTGACATTGTAATTTTCAATTCAAATATAGAGGTTCAAAGCACAATAATTGAGGGAAAACTAATTTAACAAACACAGAAATGCTAAAGCAATTTAAGAAGGATACATTGGAAATCAAGGTTTTTGAGACAAGAGAAAAGATGGGACTGATTGCCTCACAAGATGCTGCAGATTACATTCGAAGGGAACTAACGTATAAAAGCGAACTGTCAATAGTTTTTGCATCAGCTCCCTCTCAAAATGATTTTTTATTATCCCTTTTAGAGCAAGATATCGATTGGGGAAAAATCAATGCCTTTCATATGGATGAGTTCATTGGCCTTTCAGAGGATGCTCCTCAGGGTTTTGGAAATTTTCTAAAATCAAAGATCTTTGATAAGATCCACTTAAAATCGGTCAATTATCTCTATGGAAAAGAGAATCCTCAAACCATATGTGACAATTATGCTTCCTTGCTTAAAAATCATCCCATAGATATTGTCTTCATGGGAATTGGAGAAAATGCTCACATTGCCTTCAACGATCCACATGTTGCATTGTTTGACGATCCTGAAAGACTTAAGGTTGTCTCGCTAGATTTGGTGTGCAGAAGACAGCAGGTTAATGATGGATTCTTCAAATCTATAGATGAAGTTCCAACTCATGCCATTACATTGACAATACCTGTATTATTAGAGGCAAGAAGGATATTCTGCATGGTTCCTGCGCCATCAAAAGCAAAGGCAATTAAAGCTGTGGTATCCGGAGAAATTACTGAAAAATACCCTGCATCAATATTACGAACCCATAAATTCGCTACATTGTATTGCGACAAGGATAGTGCAAAATATATATTATAATTATTTACAGATGAAACGGAGCAGGCTAGTTATTATCATTCTGTTATTCTCAAATCTTCTTTTTGCAAAAGAACCGGTTAATGATTTTGAAGTTAAAGGATTTCATATAGATCTCAGATGTCAGATAATGACAATGCCAGCACTCAAGGCATTTGCAAAAGAGCTCTCAGAATTTGGGATAAACACAATAGTTATGGAATGGGAGGCTACTTTCCCATTTATGAAACATGCCACCCTGTGTAACAAATACTCTTATTCTGCAGAGGAAGTTGCCTCATTCATAAAATATTGCGGGACTATTGGAATAGATGTCATCCCTCTGCAAAACTGTTTTGGTCATGTAGAGTATATTCTCTCTCATGACCGGTATTCCTATTTAAAAGAGGACAAAAAAGAGGTCTCCCAGCTCTGCCCAATGAAAGAAGAGGAGTGCGTAGAGCTGTTTACAGAAATATTTAAAGAGGTGGCTGCAATGCACCCCTCAAAATACTTTCACATAGGAGGCGATGAAACATACCTTTTAGGCTCATGTAAGTTGTGTGCAGAAAAAAGTGCCAAGGTTGGCAAATCAAAGCTTTTTGTAGACTATGTAAAGGCTATGTGCAAAATTGCAACAGATTTAGGCAAGACTCCGGTTTTGTGGGCCGATGTAATTTTAAAGTACCCCGACGCTGTTGGAGAACTGCCAAAGGAGGCAATTTTTATAGACTGGAACTACGGATGGAAAAATGACCATTTTGGAGACATTGGCCGTTTATATAAGGCAGGAGTTACATTTTGGGGCTCCCCGTCAATCAGGAGCCATCCCGATAATTTGTACCTTACCCAATGGAACAAACACTTTAATAATCAGCAAATTTTTATCCCTTATGCCCGAAAGAACAATTATAAAGGAGTTGTAATGACCTCCTGGTCCAACGGTGGAACGTATGGTTTCTTGTACGACACCGGCTGGGAGGTTGTTCAGATGTATCCAATAAGGTATGTCTATCCGCTATCGGGGTTCAGGATTATTGTTGCATGCTACGGAGAGGCTCTTAAAACAAATGGTCCGGTAGATGCAGAGGCATTTGTCATTAAATATTCGCAAGAGCGGTTCGGATTTTCACAAGAAGAGGGAAAACTCCTGTGGGACATTTTGACTGCCCCGCAGGAGGAGGTAGTTAAAGGCAAGGATCTTAACAAAAAAAGTGTATCAGAAATTTTAAAAGAGACAAAATATCTCAGGTCTGAATTATATAGATTACGCCCCAAGACAAACACAAAAGAGTTTGAACATTTTAAGCTTATGTTCGATATTCGTGTACAATATTTGTTGTTTAAGGAGGCAGAATGGGAGTATGAGTCCAGGAATTTTAAGAGAGAAGTTGCCTCAGCATACATTGATAAATTATCTCTGCTTGTGGATGAGGCAAAAAAGATTGACAAGAGATTCATAAATTTGAACAGAGGATTTTTATACGACAAAGAGTTGGTTGAAATAAACAAGTTAAGGACAGAGAAACTATTTAAAATGTATAATACATTACAAAATCTTATAAAATAAGTTTTATCATGAGACAGTCAATGAAAATCTCCTTGTTACTGGCACTTTCGCTATTTTTCAATGTACTGATGGCGCAGTCGTGCACCAAGACGGGTATAGATTTGAATATATCGGATAAAATGAGACAGAGGGCCATAGATTTTAAAAACACAATACAAACGCAGCAGGGGCTGAGGTCAAGTACTTACATCTATTCCTCAAGAACAATCAAGAAGTATGTAGACAAACCAGAAGAGTTGGTTGCAAAACTTACATTACTTGGGTTTACAGACGTATATATATCCTTCGACAAGTCCGGCACATCTCTTTATATAGACTTGGGCTGGTACAAGATTTTCAATAAGGTTGCTCACGAGAATAACATTAAAGTTCATGCACTTAGCCTGAGCAATCTTAAATTGTATGTAAGTGACGAAGTGGTTAAAACAGATGTAGATTGGGTAAAATCATATAATAATTCTGTTAGTGCTGCAGAAAGATTCGACGGCATATCTGCAGACCTTGAGCCTCATATCTTAAAAGCTAACTACCCAAACCGTCCGGAAGGATTGACACTTGCATGGGATTCTGAGAACAGCTACGGAATAGGCAAGGATAACGATCTTTTACTTAAAAGGAGCGTTGAGGTTATGTCGCTGGCAAAAAAAGAGATGGGAAGCTTAACATTAAACGAAGCTCTGGGTTTCTTTTTTCAGCCGAGATTCGATACCGGATTACTGGAGTGGGGAGGGGCTCAGCAATTCCTCAAATATTGCGACCAGGTAGTGGTTATGGCATATAACTACCGTGCTACCCGTGTAGTAGAGATGGCAACGCCAATTTTAATTGCAGCATCTGATTACCCAAAGTCTGTGAGCATCGCTGTAAAAACCAGCCTAAACACATTGGGAGACGACGGTCCCCTCACCTCTTTTCAGCCTCAGGGATGGGACAACCTCATTACATCATTGGCATATATTGTATCCGAAGGGAAAAAATATAACACATTCAGAGGTATGGACTTTTTTGAGTTTGCGGGGTTTGAAATAATGTGGGAATCCGAATAGAATTTGAATATATATATTATGCGACATATTTTTCTCTTTTTAATATTGGCAACATTAAGCACAGTTGTCTGCTCTCAGGAATATGACCTGTTTTTACTGATTGGGCAGTCCAACATGGCAGGAAGAGGTGCCATGGCTATAGGTGACAGCTCTGTCATAGAGGGTGTTTATCTTCTGACGCTGGAAAATACAATAGAGCCGGCCACTAATCCTCTGAACAAATACTCTTCAATACGCAAGGATATATCTATGCAGCAAATGTCTCCAGGATATGGATTTGCAAGAAAAATTTATGCAGAAACCGGCAGAAAAGTGCTTTTGGTGGTTAACGCAAGGGGTGGCAGTACTATAGAGGAGTGGACGAAAGACAATCCTGAGAAGAATTACTACTCAGAGGCTATACGAAGAACAAAGTCTGCTATGAAATTTGGCAGGCTCGTTGCAATTCTGTGGCACCAAGGTGAGGGCAACAGTGACAACCCCGGTGATTATCTGACAAAACTCAACTCATTTGTCAGCAATCTCAGAAACGATCTTGGCGTGAAGGAGCTCCCTTTTATTGCCGGAGAGATAGCTCCGTGGTGGAACCCGCAAGCATCAAAGTTTAACCCTGTTATCCGTGAAATTTCAAAAACTATACCCTGTTCAGACTATATTTCGGCAGAGGGAACAAAAACAGCCACAAATGAATCTGACCCCCATTTTAACAGAGAGAGCCAGATTATTTTGGGAGAAAGATATGCACAAAAGGTGTTAAAGATGTGCTATTGAACTATTTATAAACAAGCAGCACAATATAACTATCAATAAATCATGAATCTATTCGACATAAAAGACAAAGTCATTCTCATAACCGGAGCAGCCGGTATACTTGGAACAAAAATGGTGGAGTATTTTGCTGAACAAGGCTGCCGTGTTGTAATTCTGGATAGAAACGAGGTTGCCGGCAAAGCACTTGAATCATTGGTTATTGCAAAAAAACAGGAAGCCCTCTTTTTATATACCGATGTTTTAAACAGGGAAATATTAGAGAGTAACTATACTGAAATAATTGCAAGGTACGGGACTATTGATATACTCATCAATGCAGCCGGAGGAAATACAGAGGGTGCAACTATTGCACCTGACAAAACACTCTTTGATTTAAATCTGGAAGCATTTAAGTTTGTGGTAGACTTGAATCTTTTCGGTACTGTTTTGCCTACAATTGTTTTTTCAAAAAAAATGGCAGGGAATAAAAGAGGCAGCATAATAAATATCTCTTCGGAATCGGCAATCCGACCACTTACCCGGGTTGTAGGTTACGGAGCTGCTAAAGCTGCTGTTACAAATTTTACAAAGTATCTTGCCTGTGAATTTGCAATTAAATATGGTCCAATGCTTCGCGTTAATGCAATAGCTCCAGGGTTTTTTATCACAGAACAGAATAGAACCCTCCTCGTGAATACAGATGGTACATTTACAGATAGAGCAAAGAGCATAATATCTCATACCCCTTTTGGCCGGTTTGGCAATCCGGAGGAACTTCTGGGAACACTTCATTGGTTAAGCAGCGATGCATCTGCTTTTGTGAATGGTACGGTCACTGTTATTGATGGTGGTTTTGATGCTTTTTCAATCTAACAAACATATAGAATATTACGATTATGCATTTATGTGAACAGACATGGAGATGGTTTGGACCGGAAGATCCTGTATCGCTTTGGGATATAAGACAAGCCGGGGTCAAAGGCGTCGTTACTGCCTTGCATCATATCCCCAATGGCGAAATATGGACAATTGAGGAGATTGAAAAAAGAAAAAGAGAGCTCGATAAAGCCGGTTTGTACTGGAGAGTGGTTGAGAGTATTCCTGTTCACGAAGATATCAAGACACTCAGAGGTAATTTTCTAAAATATATAGATAACTACAAGGAGTCATTAATAAATCTGGCAACATGCGGAATAAAAACTGTAACATATAACTTCATGCCCGTTCTGGACTGGACCAGAACAGATCTGGCTTATACTCTTGATGACGGTGCCCTGTCATTAAGATTCGAGAAGGTAGCATTCATGGCATTCGATCTTTTTATCCTTAAAAGAGTGGACTCAGAGAAAGAGTACACTACCGAAGAGGTTACCAGGGCCAAAGAGAGGTTTGACTCTATGAACCAGGAGGAGATAAAGAAGCTTACACGAAATATTATTGCTGGATTACCAGGTTCAGAAGAGAGTTTTACAGTTGAACAGTTCCGGAAGGCCCTGGATGTCTATTCAGGTATAGATGCCCAGGAACTAAGATCAAACCTGATCTTCTTTCTTAAAGAGATTGCCCCTGTTGCAGATACACATGGTATACAATTAGTTATACACCCAGACGATCCTCCCTTCTCTATCTTTGGCCTGCCCAGAATCTTAAGTACTGCATCAGATTTTGAGATATTGATTAGAGAGGTTCCCAACGTCTCTAACGGGTTGTGTCTCTGCACCGGTTCTTTTGGAGTGAGGTCAGATAATGACCTTGTTGACATAATGCATAAATTCTCTGATAGAATTAATTTCGTACACTTCAGAAGTACAAAAAGAGACAACGAAGGAAATTTCTATGAAGCAAACCATCTTGAAGGTGACGTGGATATGTATGCTGTAATGAAAACTATGCTGGAAATTCAATCTGACAGAAATATCTCTATTCCCCTCAGACCGGATCACGGTCATCAGATATGTGACGACCTTACAAAGAAAACAAATCCTGGTTACTCTTGTATAGGGCGGTTAAGGGGTATCGCAGAACTTAGAGGATTGGAACTGGGAATTGCCCGCTCTTTGTTTAATTGATTTTTTTCCACTCTCCAAAGTTTTCACCGTATCCAAAGTCAATATCGAGCGATTTTATCTTCCTGCCCTTTTTGTCGAATATGAATTTAACCGGAAATGCGTGTCCGTCGCTTCGGAATGAGAACTCACCTGCTTTTTTGGGTGTCAGTTTGTTCTTCCATCCTTTTGGTCCAACTGTAATATAGAGGTCGTCACCCTCTTTTGATATGACAGCCGTACCAAACAACTCTCCCTTGTCGTAGGTTCCCACAAGCAGGTCGGCTTTCGGAGCCTCTTTTGGTTTTTCTTTTCCGGCCTCATCCTTTGCCTTCCTGTCAGATTTCAGCATATCTTCCCTTGCTGATTTCAGATAATCCTTAAGGTATTCTGCGCTGTAGTCCTTATCGGGATATCCCTTATATAAATCTATCAATCTGCGCATTATGGCATATCTCGGACTTGCCGGAGCCTCGGAGTTTACCAAAACCACTACTGCCAGATTCTGCTCGGGAACAAATGCGCACAAAGCAGTAAACCCCCAGGTTGTACCAGTGTGAAAGTACAGTCTGTAACGGCTGTTCTGCTCCACGAACCAGCATTGGGCATAAAGAGTTGTTCTTGCAGAGTCTTGCGATGTTATTGTCTGACCGCGGTGAAGATAATCCATGTTCTTCTTTGTTATTATCTCCTTGCCGTCAATTTTCCCGTTATTAAGATGAAACTGTGCATATTTTGCCATGTCCGATGCCGTAGAGTTGACCGACCCGGCCGGGCCTATAACAGTAAGCCAGTGCAGTGCCTGCTCAGAGCCATATAGCGATCCAACCTTCAATGAATCTACCCATGTGGAGTCGTTTATCACCCTCCCCTTCCTGTAGTCGATTTCGTGAGGAGTTGCTACGTTCCTTGAATTTTTGAAACCATCTTCATTTACAGAGGTGCTTGTCATTCCAACCTTGTCAAATATCCTCTCCTGCATATTCTCTTCCCAGCTCTTTCCGGTTATCTTCTCTATAATCTTCTGAGCAATTATGAAGGTTATGTTGTTGTATTCGTATGCGCCTCTGAAGCTGTACGAAGGTTTTAAAAGAGGAAGCATTTTGTATACATCGTCCCTGTCGTAACCCATGTTAGGAATGTACGTTCCCAGCTGTCCCTTAAGCCCTGTACGATGTGTCATAATATCCTTAACCTGAAGGTTCTCCTCAACCCACTTGTCATACATTCTTAAGTCCGGGAGAATTTTCTTAACTGTGTCATCCCATTTAACCTTGCCTTCATCTACCAGAGTTGCCATAATGGATGCAGTAAAGGATTTAGAGATTGAGCCAATCTGAAAGACCGTATTTTCGTCTATGTAATTCTCCTTAGCAGCGGTTATCTCTGTTTTTGTCATATCCTTTACACCAAAGCCCTTTGCATAGATCAACTGACCATCTTTCATAATTGACATAGACATTCCGGGGATTTTCCACTCCATCTGAACCTTTTTGGCATAAGCGTCAATTTTTTTAATTATAGCCTCATTGTCCTGATTGCCTTGTCCATATACAGATGTAGACAGGCCAAAGCATAGTAATAGTGTAATAGATAGAAGTTTTTTCATCGTGATCCGGATTTAGGTTGAACTTAAGTGTTGCTTACAAAGATAACAGAAAATAATCTCCGATTTTACATATATTTGTATGGGTTTAACCAACCGGTAATTCTTATTGAACGTCTATGGCAAAAGTTAAAAAAGCATGGTTCTGCACATCATGCGGCAACGAAAGTGCAAAGTGGCTGGGCAGGTGTCCGGCCTGTGGAGAGTGGAACACTATACAGGAGGAGATTATCAGCAAAGATGTTTCAGGAAGTGCAGGAATGAGGAATGTGAGCTTTTTGCCAACCAGCAATCCAAAGCCGGAGCCTCTCTCTGCAATCAACTTCTCGGAAGAGCATCGCATCTCTCTTGGGAACAACGAACTCGACAGGATACTTGGAGGCGGTCTGGTTGAGGGTTCTGTTATTCTGATAGGGGGCGAACCGGGAATCGGCAAATCCACTCTTTCGCTTCAGATTCCTCTTCATTGCCCTGATATGCTGACGCTTTATGTTTCCGGAGAAGAGAGCCCCAAACAGATAAAACTTCGTGCCCAGCGGCTCGGCGGAGATGACAGCAATTGCCTTATTCTAAGCGAGACGCTCCTTGAGAATATTGTAAACAGGGCAAATGAGACACGTCCGCAACTAATTATCATTGATTCAATTCAAACTATATACTCACAGGCAATAGAGAGCTCACCGGGGTCGGTCTCTCAGGTGCGCGAGTGCGCCGCCATGCTTATGAAGTATGCAAAGGAGACAAACACTCCTACAATTCTGATCGGTCACATTACCAAGGACGGCAGCATTGCCGGCCCCAAGGTGCTCGAACATATTGTAGACGTCGTGCTTCAGTTCGAGGGCGACACTCGCCACTCATACAGGATTTTACGCAGCATCAAAAACCGTTTTGGATCGACTGCAGAACTTGCTATTTTCGAAATGATAAACACTGGTCTGCGAGAAGTCAGCAACCCTTCTGAAATGCTCATACCGATGCATCAGGAGAATCTTTCTGGCATAGCTGTTGCCGCAATGCTCGACGGAACCCGCCCGTTTCTGATTGAAACTCAGGCGTTGGTCAGTTCCGCAGCTTATGGCACCCCTCAACGTTCCGCCACCGGTTTCGACGCCCGGAGGATGA
>MEOK01000036.1:41986-94629 GCA_001769195.1 Bacteroidetes bacterium GWF2_40_14
TCGCCGCAAAGGATGTTTTCCTGAACATGGCCGGCGGGCTTAAGGTGTCCGACCCTGCATGTGACCTTGCAGTAGTCTGCGCTATTCTCTCGTCCAACTTCGACGTATCCATCTCTCCCCGTGTCTGCTTTGCTGCAGAAGTCGGCCTTAGCGGAGAGATCCGCCCCGTAAGTCAGATTGAGCGACGAATTGCCGAAGCAGAAAAACTAGGATTCGAAAAGATATTCATCTCCTCCTTCAACAAGCCCACCGGCAAGACCCGCAGCAAACAGCCTTCCAGAGCAAGCGCAAATACTTCCTATAATTCCGGCAACTCCTCTAATTCAACAGACAACATAGATGTCGTTGAAATACAGGATATTCCAGCACTTATACGCAAACTGTTCCAGTAATAGGCAATGGGCAATAGGCATTGGGCAATAGGTATTGGGCATTAGGCAATAGGCAATGGGCATTGGGCGTTGGGCATTAGGCAATAGGTATTGGGCAATAGGCAATAGGCAATAGGTATTGGGCAATGGGCATTGGGCATTAGGCGTTGGGCAATAGGCGTTGGGCAATAGGCATTGGGCAATAGGCATTGGGCAATAGGCATTGGGCAATGGGCATTAGGCAATAGGCGTTGGGCAATGGGCAATAGGCATTGGGCAATAGGCATTGGGCAATAGGCATTGGGCATTAGGCAATGGGCAATAGGCAATGGGCATTGGGCGTTGGGCAATGGGCAATAGGCATTTGGCATTAGGCGTTAGGCAATAGTAGTAGTATTTAGTAATTAGCATATTAACACATTAGCACATTAACACATTAGCATATTAACACATTAGCACATTAGCACATTAACACATTAACACATTAGCACATTAGCATATTAACACATTAGCACATTAGCATATTAGCACATTAGCACATTAGCATATTAACACATTAACACATTAGCAAATTAGCAAATTAGCACATTAGCAACTCTAAAGAAAAAACAACGACACCCCTACAACGCTCAGGATAGCTCCAATCAGCTCAACGAAAGTGATTTTCTTTTTGTATAGGAGGATGTAAGGTATAAGGATTATTATGGGGGTGGTGGCCATAATTGTAGAGGCAACAGCGGTGTTCGTGTGCTGTATTGCCATCAGCGAAAGCGAGACTCCTACAAAAGGGCCGAATATTGAACCGGCAAATGTTGCACTTACCGCTTTCCGGTTTTTGAAACCATCCTTAAAATCACGGAACCGTCTGGTGAAAAGTATAATAAGCGCAAATCCGATAATCCCTGTAATGATTCGCATCTGAGTAGCGGCAAAAGGAATGTATCCGGCAACATCGGTACCCTTGGCGGCGATGCTGTAGTAATTCATACCCTGCTTGCTCAGAACTATACCCAGCCCCTGACCAAGCGCCCCGCCAATCCCTAAAAGTAATCCTTTTAACGGAAGATGAAGCCTTAAGTTGGGACTTAGCTTGCTTATGACCCTTCTGGTAATGCTCTCCTTTTCACATCTTGTAACAACTATCAGGTTGCTTCCTCCGGCAACGAGAGTCTCTTCTCCCACGCTTGCAGCAGTGTTGCTTCCTCTTTTAAGAACAGATATGGCTATACCCACCAGAGTAACCGCCATTCCTACAAAACCCATGGGAGAAAGGGTCTCCCCAAGAAGGAGCCAGCCAAAAAGAGCCGCAAACGGAGGTGCCAGGGTCATCAGAAGTTGAGAGAACCTTGCAGTTATGAGTAAGTATGAGTAAAAAAGGCAGAGGTCGCCAAATACAAACCCCACAAGACCCGACAATATCATCCATATCCAGGTATCGGCATCGGCGTTCTGGGGGATAAACGATCCCGTGGTAAAGAAAAGTAATGACCCCAAAAGGAAAAAGGCGAAAATGAGCCTTAATATATTTACAATGAGCGATCCTATTTTCTTTCCTGCATATTCGAAGAAGAGAGCAGAGAGGGTCCAGGATACTGCAACAGCTATTGATATTATTTCGCCAAGAAAATGCATTCGGTCAGTTTTTAGAAGCTCAAATATAAAGATTTTTTCAATCTCTCTTCTGAGAATTTAATTATCTTTGACGATGTTAACATTTTATTAAACCCGACGTAAATGAGCATTTCTAAAAGCTTCTCCTCACATAAAGCCATTTTTTTTGCATTTATAGCAATATCTTTGTGCCTCTTTTCCTGCACAAAGCCCATAACATTCACACAATCAGAGCTTGACCTTATTGGCATGGACTCAACTGCAGGTATTATGCGTCTGTTTGTTGTAGACAATCCGACAGATACGCTTGTTCTCAAGAGTGTTTCATCTGACCTTACAACCGAGGATATAAAAAGTGATTACTACAACACCCTTAAGAAAAGAATGATGGCAACTGTACTCGATACTGCTAATGCAGGTGTCGGAATCGCTGCCCCTCAAGTTGGCATAAACAAGAGAGTGGTGGCAGTACAGAGGCTGGATAAAGAAGGGGAGCCATTTGAGTTTTACGCCAATATCCGGTTTGTCGAGCTTTCAAAGGAGTGCAAATGGGGTTGGGAAGGCTGTCTCTCTGTTCCCGGCAAGCGCGACACCGTACAAAGATCTACCCGAGTTGTTATATCATTCATCGACGAGAAAACATTTACTGAGAAAAAAGATACAATTGAGGGTTTCACCGCAGTAATATTCCAGCATGAGGTGGACCATCTTGAGGGAATCCTCTATACCGACCGGGCACAGAAGCAATCAAAGCTGTTACAGTAAACTTTAGCAATAGTAAAAACAACACAAATGACAAGAAACCTTAAAACAATTTCCATTTTCCTTATTATCTTTCTTGCTTTAATATGCATAAGTTGTCAGCCTGAGCCTACACTTTCGCTGTCATCATCAACCATAGAGGTACCTCCGGCGGGGTCGGAGACAACAATAACCGTAACATCAAATACATCATGGACCATCAGCGGCGGAGGGGGCTGGTGCAGTATCTCTCCCGTTTCGGGCGAGGGCACTGCTACTGTAAGGCTTGTATCGGCAAAAAACACATCAAATGCAGACAGGTCAGCCACAATAACGGTTATTGCAGGGACATTGTCTGGTTCGGTTGCTGTTAACCAGAAGCAAAACGACGCCCTTATCCTGACCAAAAAAACAGAGAATCTGGACAACAGTGCCCGTACAATATCAGTTGAACTAAAAAGTAATATTACTTATGATATAATCATGCCTGCGGGTGTCACCTGGATAACAAAAGTTGCATCCAAGAGCTTTGACACATACAATCATGAATTTGCAATAGGCAAGAACACAGCCTACGACAGCAGGTCGGCAAAAATCATCTTTAAGGATAAATCGAGTACCCTCGCAGACACGCTTACAATAAATCAGTCTCAGTTAAATGCTATTATCCTGACATCCAAGATTGTCAATATGCCGACTGCCGGTGGGAACATAGACGTAGAACTACGAACAAATGTTCTCTATGATTTTCAGATACTTGGCGACGACAGCTGGGTGAGTCACCTTGGGACAAAAGGGCTTAGTACATATACCCATCAGTTTTTCATTGCCCGTAACAGTACCTTCGACAACAGAACCTCAAAGGTGGTGTTCAAGGAGAAAAACGGCTCCATGGCCGATACTCTCATAATCAACCAGCAGATGATGTTCGCTCTCTTGTTGAGTAAGGAGAACTTTTACATACAAAAGAGCGGAGGCAGCTTCAACTACTCCGTACAGTCAAATACCGATAACACAGTTACAATATCGGGAGGGACTGGCTGGATATCACAAATCCGCACCAAAGGACTTGTAACAAGCGATTACACGTTCACTGTCAGCCCCAACACCGGGAGTACAGACAGAACTGCTCTGATCATCTTTACCCAGAATGTCGGCACAATTAAGGATACAATAAACATCAAGCAGAGTGGTTTCGATGGATATTATGTGTATGAGGCAAATAGTCAGACACTTGCTTCTATCATTCCTGTGGCTGACCGTGCCGGAATAACCCGGCTCAAGATTGAAGGATTCCTCAAGGCCGACGACTTCACTACAATACGGGAAACCATAAGAGCATTGAAGGACCTTGACCTGAGCAGCTCCAAAATTGAAGACGACAAGATTCCTGACTATGCATTCAAATCTACCCTTACCTCTCCCGTTGCAATTGAAACTGTCGTTTTTCCTTCTACCCTTATCACAATTGGAAAGGAGGCTTTTTATAATTGTCTTAAGCTAAAATCTTTGACCCTGACTGCAAATCTTGCAACCATAGATAATTACGCTTTTGCCACATGCAGTAACCTTGCGGGGCATATTGAGTTCCCTGCGTCATTGGTTAAGATTGGAGAGTACGCATTTGCCAACTGTCTGGCTTTAAATACCGTGAGGCTGCCCAATTCTCTTAAAACCCTTAACAGTTATGCATTTAGCGGATGCTCTGCGCTTAACAGGGTGTACAGCAAGATAGCGCAGCCATACGTAATTTCTAATGTCTTCCCCGGACTAAATGCCGATGCCGACCTTATTGTTCCGGTTGGAACCCTGAGCGCATATCAGCTTACAGCAGGCTGGGGATATACTTACTTCAAAAGAATATACGAAGAGGGCACCAGTCCGGAAAGTTACCTTCTGATAATAGAAAACAGAGTGCGTTCAACTGGCGCCGGTGATACAAAAACCCTTACTGTACAAGCTTCTGCCCCATGGGAAATTGAGAGTTGCCCTACTTGGGTGACACCTTCAAAAACAAGCGGTACAGGTAGTACCACTCTCCAGATAACCTTTGCACCTTACACAGGTTCAACTATACGGGAGGGAAATTTTGTACTGAAACTTACCGGAACAAATACAAAAACAACTGCGATACTCGACCAGACAAACATCAACTTTGACGACGGCGACTATATCACCATCCAGAGTGCAACTCAGGGGGCAGGTGTGAACATCGTTTTCATGGGCGACGGATACTCACTGGAAGATATGATGACCAAAAAGTATGAAAACAATATCCGTGAAGCGGTTGGTCACTTCTTTAACGTTGAGCCATACAGGACCTATGCTGCTTATTTTAATGTATATATGGTCTATGCATTTTCTCAGGAGAGCGGAATCACCGATCTCTCGAAAACAGTAAACACCGTATTCGAAACTAAATATACCAAAGAGCCTCCCGGAACCAGTATGGAGATTAATACTACAACCTGCTTTACTTATGCTCTTTATGCACCTGTTACAGACAAGAACAAGACACTTGTTGTTGTGGTGGCAAACAGCACCAGATATGCAGGAACTGCCTGGCTGTTCTCTAATGGTGCAGCAGTTGCAATTTGCCCTCGTTCAAATTCAAACTACCCATATGACTTTCGCGGTATTGTCCAGCATGAGGCTGGTGGTCATGGATTTGGAAAACTTGCTGACGAGTATGTAAACACAACAGGACCAATAACTCAGGAAAGAATCAATACTTTAAAGCAATGGCAGGGTTACGGCCACTATCTGAATGTCGACCTTACAAGCGACCTTACAAAGATTCTTTGGAAACATTTTGTAGGGCTTCCAAATTATTCACCGGTAGGAGCATATGAAGGTGGTTATTACTACTCTCAGGGTGTATGGCGTGCAGAGAATCGCAGTACCATGATAAACAATATCGACTACTATAGTACTGCCAGCCGGGAGATGATTGTAAAAAGAATCAAGTCCCTTGCCGGTCAGACATATTCACTTGAAGATTTCAAGTCGCACGATGTGGTTGAGATATCACCTGCAACAAAGGCCGCAGGTATGTTTGTGGACCCTTTGATGCAACTGTCACCACCGGTAATGATCTTTGGATCACCTAAGTAGGGGGGACACCTTACTCGGCACCTTACTCTGCCAAAGACCTTAGTAGTTATCAGATAATCAAATAATTGTATATTTGTCTGATTTTCAGGCCGTGACAAACTCCCTTGAAGTTTTTTACAAGTTTCAGATATGTAGGCAAATACAAAATAATTTTTTAATAACCGTTTCTTAAAAATTCTATATACTACTGTAAGGAAGCTATATATGAAAAACTTCAAGGAAGTTTTTATGTACTCCACCCTTAACAATTTGGGTACACAATGTTCGTCCCCGTGTACCCTACTACAAGTACTCTTCGTAAGCCGGTATGTCCAGCAGGCCGTGACCTGAGAGGTTGAAAAGAAGAACATCTGCCCGGCCTGCCTCTTTAGCTTTTAACGCTTCCCTTATGGTAGCAGCAATTGCATGTGTAGATTCAGGTGCGGGAATTATTCCCTCTGCACCGGCAAAGAGAATTCCGGCTTTGAACGCCTCCAATTGTTCAATCGCATAACTGTTTATATAGCCATCCTTCTTTAACTGGCTCACGATCCTTCCGCCGCCATGGTAGCGCAGACCGGCTGCATGTATCTGTTCCGGCTGGAAATCATGACCAAGAGTGTACATCGGAATAAGAGGAGTCATACCGGCCGAATCGCCAAAGTCATACTCAAGAACGCCCTTTGTAAGCTTTGGACAAGCAGCAGGTTCGGCAGCTATCAGCTCAACAGATCTGCCACCGGTAAGTTTATGCCGCAGAAACGGAAACGATATGCCGGAAAAGTTGGACCCGCCACCAAAGCACGCAATTATCTTGTCGGGGTACTCTCCTGCCATCTCCATCTGCCTCTCTGCCTCAAGACCGATAATTGTCTGATGCAATAGAACATGGTTAAGGACACTTCCTAGCGTATATCTTGTGTTTGGTTGAGTTACAGCTCTCTCCACAGCCTCCGAAATGGCCATCCCAAGGGAGCCCCTGCAATCAGGATCTTCTGCCAGAACCTTTCGGCCATATTCTGTTATATTTGAAGGAGAGGCATATACCTTGCTGCCATAAGTTTTCATAACCACTTTTCTGTAGGGTTTTGCCTCGTAGCTCTGCTTGACCATGAACACCTCAAGTTCGATTCCGAAATGTTTGCATGCTATACTCATTGCCGAACCCCACTGTCCCGCTCCGGTTTCGGTTGTAAGCCGGGTGATTCCCTGTATATGATTAAAATAGGCCTGAGGTAATGCAGAATTGAGCTTATGTGAGCCTACAGGGCTGATGCTCTCATTCTTGAAAAATATCTTTGCCGGAGTATCCAGCGCCTTTTCCAGACCAAAGGCTCTTACCAGCGGTGTGGGCCGGTAATTCTTGTAAAGCTGAAGAACCTCGTCTGGAATGTCATGCCATCGTTTTTCCGAAAACTCCTGTTCTACCAGACCTTTAGCAAATAGGTCTTCCATCTCTTGCGGTAAAAGAGGCTTTCTTGTCTGGGGATTCAACATGGGTTGTGGTTGTGTTGGCATGTCTGCCATAATGTTGTACCACTGTTTCGGCAACTCGCTCTCTGAGAGCATGATTTTTTTTGTTGTCTTCATCTTCTTAAAAGATTTGAAATTTTAAAAAAGTTTAGTTAAAAAATTGGATAAAAAAAAAGTCCGGTGCATGAGCACCAGACCTTGATAATACGATAAGTATAATTATACCTTCCCTATACACAAACAGCAATGCTCACAAACCCATCGGATCTGTGCCACCACCAATTTTGAGTTAAAGAGATATTCACTGTTTTCTTTTATGTTGCGGCAAATGTAAAAAACAAATTTTACTTTGACAAAATTTTATTTTAAGATACCCCTAACCATCCGATCTTTGTCGTTGAGATCCTTGCGGAGAATTAGGCCTGTGTAACCGGCTAATGCAAGCATTTCAACAACCTCTTTACCATAGGCTTCGTTTATTTCTAAATAGATGGAGCCACCAGGCTTAAGTAGTCTTAGCCCCCATTCAACCAACGCTTTATAAAACACCAACGGATTGTGGTCGCTTACGAAAAGAGCTTCTGTCGGTTCGAAGTCAATCACATTTTTGTGCATTAGCGCCCTCTCTTGATCTCTCACATATGGAGGATTGCTTACAATAATGTCGAGAGAGTGACTTTCTATAACATCCTGACCAGAAGGTCCGGCAAGAATATCTGCTTTATACGGATGCAGTAAACTTTTATGAGTTTGTTGAATCGAAATCGAAGAAGAAGCCTCGGTTAGAAGTCGGCTTGCGTTTTTTGTAGTTACCTCAAGAGCCTTATCTGACAAATCCAGAGCAAAAATCTCTGATCCAACAAAAGAGTTTGAGCCGGCAATCTCTGCGGCCAGCGTTATTCCAATGCATCCCGACCCACATGCCGCATCCAGAATCCGCACCACCCTATTGCCCATTGCCTCTTGCCTATTGCCTAATGCCCATTGCCCATTGCCTGTTCCCTCTTGCCTATTGCCTATTGCCTGTTGCCTATTGCCTAATATCCACCCAACAAGCTCCTCTGTCTCCGGCCGTGGTATAAGAACACCCTCCTCAACCAGAAATTTTCTGCCACAAAATTCTGCAAAACCCAGTACATACTGGAGAGGGCGGGCAGCAACAAGTTCTGCCATGTCGCTCTCCATTTCAGTAACACAACCCTCAGATATAATTCCAAAAGGATCAATAATGTGGTCGTGAGGTCCAAGTCCGCAACGGTACTGCAGTAATCTCAATGCAATGGCCCGCCCCTCCTGCCGTCCGTACAGTGGTTCCAGCTTAGCTCCTCCATTATCAATAAACTCTTTATAGAACATAAAATATAGAATCGTATATGTAAAAAACAGTATCGGATAATGGACAAAGTTAGAATATTTACCTAATTTTGATTATCCCTAAAATAATTCAAGTATGAAAGTAAATCTTAAAGCTATCACAAACAACCTAATTGTGATAATTGCCCGCAATCCTGTAGAGATAATCATCTCCGGTGCCTTTTTCTTTCTCTCTTTCCTAACATACGAGAAGATTATGAAACCGGAAACCTATGGAGAGAATCTGCTTATTGCACCACTCGTATTTGCATTCTCCTACCTTCTTAACCGTGTATTCACCACCGGCATTAAAAGAGTTATATATTATCTGTCGGTTCTGGCAGCAGCAATACCATTTCTTGTGAATGCCTCGGACTGGGTGGAAAGTGGCGAATATGTGGCATCGCTTGCGGTGGCAGTAGCCTTTCTGGCAATCTACACCAACTACAAGGACAACACAAAATTTGTAAGGAACATACTTGCCTATGCTAAGGAGCTTTTCTTTACAATGGCCATAGTTACCGCAATCTTCGCGGCATTAATTGCGATATTCTTCTCGTTCATCTATCTCTTTGATATTTTCAAAGACTCGTACGACAATATCGCTTTCTATACTTCAATTGTATGCTACATAATCCTTGCACCGGTTACCTTCCTGTATCTCAACGCCGACGACGGGAACAAAAGAGAGGCGTTCCGTATAACCAAGATTTTTGAGGTCATTATTAACTATATATTAGCACCGGCACTCATTATTTACACCATAATCCTCTACCTGTACATTGCGAAAATCATAATAGGATGGTCTCTCCCAAAGGGCAGCCTTGCATATATGGTCTTTGGGTTCATAATCTCTGCAATAGTAATAAAAGCGGGAATGCTGATGGTTAGCAAACCCACATTTACACGCTTTTTTGAGTCGTTCAGCTTGATTGCCATTGCACCGCTGGCTCTCTTCTGGATAGGATCACTGCACAGGATATCGCAATACGGCTTTACAGAAGAGAGAGTCTATCTGATAGTCTGCGGAGCTATAATGACACTTACAGTGTTGCTCTTCATCTCGCGGAAATATGACAAATATCTGTATGTAGGCTATGTTACCATTGTCCTGCTCTCTCTCTTTTCCTATATCCCTGCAATATCGGCCAAACAGATTGGAATAAAATCACAGACATATCAGCTTAAAACCCTTGCCACCGAACTAAAAATGATGGGAGAAGACGGAAAATTGACAGCTCCGCCTCAGGTTTATGACGACTCTTTGTCAAAGGCAAATTTCGTGCGTCTTTACGACATCTACTCATATCTGGCAAGACAAACGGATAAGAACCTTTTAGAGTACCTTTACGGCTATCCTTCAGGAGGAGAGCTCCGTACGAAATTTGGAGAGAACTTCACATATAAGGAGTACAACAAAAATTCAATAGAGAGAGTTGAGGATAAGTTCTCCACAGCCGGATATCCATGGATAAATACAGATGTATATTCTACTGTGGCCAATGACACACTAACAGTTCTTGGCTTAAAAGGAGATGAGTTAATTGCTGCCCCACTCACCCTGCTTATGGAAAGGCTAGCATTTTCGGCACAGAATGACTCTATTACAGGAGTGTTGTTTTATCCAGATTCCGTCCTTTATCTTGACATTGATAATTACAGAGTCATTTTCTCTAAAATATCATTTGATAAAGAGGAAAATATATCAAAAGCAATTGTAAAAGCACTGCTCATAAGGTAAGTAGCTTATGTTTCCAACATGTCCGACAAAATCATGTGCAAACTGAGTTGAAAATTTGTATTCAGGAGGAATCAAAGAGCTCAAGAAGGTATGTGTCGGCAAGATTTGCCGACACATGGTTTTATATTCAGCTGCAAATCTGGTACTTGCTAACTGCTTTGGCAGAGCAGTTAGCAAATAACTGACTAGTAGACCAATACGCATACTTCTCATTTCCAGGAAAGAGCTAAGCCCTCTGGCAGAGTCTCTGCCAGAGGGCTTAGCTCTTTCCTGATTTACAAACACTTAAAAAATGGTCTGAAAATCAATTAAATATGCAATACGTTGATTGTCTGTCATTTGCCTGAGTCACCAATCACTATACGATACCTCAAACTGCGCCTATAATAGTTTGATCGACCATAAGTTACCTCCAAAATCACATACATAGAGAACTCCGTCCTCTATAACTATGTTGCCCAGGATTGGTGCTCCCAGGTTCAATCGCCAGCGGAAAAGTCCGTTGGCTACATCCAGACAGTACAGAAAACCGTCGTTGGCACCAAAATATACTCTTTCGCCATCAATAGAGGCACCGCTCTCCACGGTCATCTGGAAATCCTTGGTGTAGGGAGCAGTATAGAGAATGGCCGGGTTTGGCTTGAAGTTCCAGAGCTCTTTGTAACCGTTCTGTCGGTCAAAAGCCGCAACACCTTTGTCTGTAGTTCCTACAATAAAGTACTTGTCAGTTACCAAAGGACGGGAATTGCTGTTAACTGTGTAGTTGATTTTCTGTTTTACAGTTTCTGACCCTGTAAGTGGGTCAACTTCTGTTATATATCCAGGTGAAGTATAGTAAAATTTACCTTTGAAAGCCACTGGAGAGTTATCGCATATACGCGAATCCTCATCCTTTTTCTCCCATAGCATTTTTCCTGAAACGGCTTCATGAGCAAAACGACCAAGCCAGTACCCGGCTGCAAGTAAAACACCCGAATCCGGATCGACAACAAGAGAGGCAACTGCAGAGACACCACCGTTCCAGGCACCATTCACCCAAAGGACCTTTCCGTCAGAAATATTTAGAGCAGTAAGATTCTTACCCTGACCTGCATAAACGATGCCATTATGCGTAGCAATCCCCTGTGTGAAAACCGGGTGAATACTGCCTTCCCTCAATGCCCTGGACCACTTAAGCGAGCCTGTACCAACATCAATCGCATAGAGCCAACCCTCAATATCACAAGCAAGTAGGGTACCATCTGAAACCACCATGTTGTTTTTGACCGAATTCTTCGTTTTAAAGCTCCATTCTTTCTTTCCCGAAACTCTGTCAAAAGCCTTGACTGCGGCATTTTTGCCCGAATCGTCGTCGGTTGTTGCTGCAATTACCAGATTGCCCGTAATAACCGGCGAAGTCATGAATATGTTTGAGCCCAGATTGCTCACCCATTTGATTGCGGGCGTGTGATTCATTGTAATCTGCTTGTAAACAACACTCCCGTCAGAAAAATTAACCTTAACTCTTAAATCCCTCCCTGCAAACTCTTTAGCTATGTTAAATGACCAGCTCCATGAACTTTTCCGCACCATCATAAGCGCCCCTTGGCCATCCACAATCTCTGCGCTAACCACTTCTGTTCCTGTATCATAAATATTGGCAACAAAAGAGTATCCTTTTTTTGTGACACTCCTGAAACCATTGGCCACAATATGTTTATCCAGATTAGAATACTTTAGCTCAGAACTCATATCTCCCTTTGCATTGAATTTCAAAACCCTGAAAGACGATGGTGAGTGGTCTATTCCACCTTTATTGGGCGACATGGTGCTAAAGAGCGATGCCCCATTTCCGGTTTCGTGAAAAGAGTTTGTATGGTAGTGAGCATAAAGATAGCCCTTGAAATTATAATCATTAAGGTTAAGCGTCTGCTTGTCTGTTTTCATCACAAAATTGTCGGCATAGCCATAGAGATGATGGTTGATTATAATTACCGGAGTATTACGGGGAATTGCATCAAGATCCTTTCTCAGCCAGTTGTAAAGATCGTCTGCGCTGTAAGAAGGAACCTTGTCGCCATAGTTTACCGGAAGGTTCACAAAGTGCACCCCTCCAACGTTGAAAGAGTACCAGACCGGACCAAACAGCTCTTCGTACAGCTGCTCACCATAATCACCTGCAACAAGATCGTGGTTGCCAAGGGAATAGACAACCCTCAGCCCCATAGTTTCTGTAGTAATCTCCCTTGCATGGAAGTTCATCCCCTTTTCATAACAGATATCTCCATTAAGGAGAAGAAACGCAAGCTTATGATTAGATAAATAACTCTTAAGCCCGTCAATCCAGTTTTTGTATATGTTTGCCTCGGTATCACCAATATGAATAAACTTATCGGACTGCTGGCTTACCTTTTTCAACTTGAAATCAAGAGGCCCTGTCGGATCTTTGTCAAGTCTGTAATAGAAGCTGCTAACCTGCTCGTATCCACCGGGGGTTGAGACAAATAAAAACCTTGCACGAGGGTTGGTCTCAAATATAAAATCCCCCCCGGTATTGCTTTTGACAACATTAAAGCCATCAGAGACCAAAACATCCCCGACACCCTTTCCTGCCTGGTCAGTAACCTTTCCCGAAACCCGTTGCTGACCATTGGCAGATGATACTGCAAATAGCAACAAAAACACAACAGCAAGGGAACCTGCCGTCATTCTGAAAATTTTAGCAACCATAATAATACGTTTTAGATAGTGATTATTTAACCAAGCAGTTTTGTCAAAAACTCCTTTATTGTCATTCCTGCGGCCCTTATCTGCTGAGGGACAAGGCTCATTTCGGTCATCCCGGGAACTGTGTTTATCTCAAGAAAATAGACATCTTCTCCCTTTACAATATAATCCATTCTCACAACACCCTTACAGCCAAGATAGTGATACATTTTGTGTGACATATCTATTATCTTTTCGCTCAACCGCTCCGGTATTGCTGCGGGACAAATCTCCTGACTGGCTCCCAGATATTTAGCCTCATAGTCGAAAAACTCGTTCTTGGAGATAATCTCTGTTACAGGCAATCTTACAAGGGCACCGTCAGCTTGAAATACCCCATTTGTCATCTCCCTTCCGTTTATGCACTCTTCAATAAGAATAGTCTCTCCCTCTGAGAAGGCGGCCTCAATTGCGCCCGTCAGATCCTCTGCCCTCTTTACCTTGGTCACACCAAAGCTACTCCCCCCTGAGTTTGGTTTAACAAACAAAGGAAGACCCAGCCGTGAAACAATCTCTTCTACAGAAAAGGAATCTCCCTTTCTCATAAAGACCTCGCGGGCAAGAAGGATTCCGGTATCTCTAAGATAACACTTGCATGCATACTTGTCAAAAGTAATGGCAGAAACAATGGAAGAACAGGTTGTGCTTGGCAGTCCGATCATCTCAAAGTAGGCCTCAAGTATGCCGTTTTCACCGGGTGTGCCGTGAATCATTATAAGGGCAATATCAAAATGAACTCTTCTGCCGATTTTGTCAACAAAAGAAAAATCAGCTTTATCTATCTGGATAACAGAGCCATCTTCCATCTGCACACCCCAGTCCCTGCCTTTTACAAGCACCTCAAAAAACTCATATCTCTCCCTGTCTATGTGGCTGGCAACATGCTTGCCGCTCTTTACCGAAACTTCCGCCTCGGAGGAATCTCCCCCATAAACGAGGGCAACTATTTTCTTCATTTAATATGCAACTGTTAATCTGATCAATAAATACTAATGGAAAAAGGGATCTTTCAGGAATGAGTTTGAGTTTATGTCTTCGTCACTTCCCTTGCAGTTGAACTGAACCGAGAAGCCCGGAGGAGCAATAAAGCTGTCTTTTGTCGATATTCCCAGAGTACCGTCCTTTAAAACCTTTTGCATGAAAATTCCCCAGATAGGAAGTGCCATATTGGCGCCACCTCCCTTATCGAGTCCCTCAAAGTGTACCTGCCTGTCCTCGGCACCTACCCATACTCCGGCTGTAAGCTTTGGAACATATCCAATAAACCATCCGTCGGCCTGGTCGTTGGTAGTTCCTGTCTTTCCTGCTATAGGTCCCTCCGGAACATACTTCCACCTTAACCTCGATGCCGTCCCTTCATTTACAACACCCTCCATAAGGTTAACCATCAGGTATGCAGTATGTTCGCTTATTGCCTCTCTCTTTCTTGCAGTAAAGCTAGAGAGTACATTGCCGGCCTTGTCTTCTATCCGAAGAACAAAAACCGGATCTACGTGAACCCCCTTGCTCGGGTATGTGTTGTATGCCCCAACCATCTCAAAAAGGGTAAGGTCGGCAGGTCCCAGACAAAGTGAGGGAACTGCGTCAAGATAGCTGGTAACTCCCAGCTTTCTGCACATGTCCACCATTGCATTAGGCCCGAACTGCTTCATGAGAAATGCCGATATATTGTTGGAACTCTTAGTAAGACCCCATTTTAATGTAACCTCATTGCCAATCCATTCAGGTTTGTCTGTGCTTTCAGGTGTCCAGGTAGTATCTCCTATAATGAATGTCTGTGGCACATTGAAAACCTTGTAACAAGGGTCGTAACCCTCCTGCATAGCCAGAGTATAGAGAAACGGTTTGATTGTGGAACCAACCTGTCTTTTGGCCTGACGAGCATTGTCGTATTTAAAATACCTGTAGTTAGGTCCGCCAACGTATGCCTTTACAAATCCTGTCTGCGGTTCCATAGCCATAAAAGCTGCCCTCAGGAATGATTTGTAGTACCTTATAGAGTCGTTCGGAGTCATTACGGTATCTACATATCCTTTGTCCTTCCATGAAAACACCCTCATGTTTGCAGGCTTGGTGAATGTCTCAATAATCTCGCTTTCCGACAATCCGTCAGCCTTAAGGTTTCTGTACCTGTCGCTCCATCTTCTGCCCTTTTTCATCACCGATTCTACTACATCCCTTGGTGCACTGTTAGAGAAGGGAGGAGAGCTGTTTCTCTTAATTTCCCTGTTGAAAACAACCTGCAGATCTTTACTCAGATGCTCAACAATAGCATCTTCTGCATAACGCTGCATCTTTGAATTTATTGTAGTATAAATTTTTAGCCCGTCTTTGTCAAGATTATAACTAGATCCATCCGGTTTTGGATTCTTGAAGAGCCATCCATAGAGAGCGTCATCCCTCCAGAGCAGCGAATCAGCCCTGAAATCTTCTGCCTGAGCATAATCCGACCTTTGGGGCTTTTCTGCGTGCATTATTCTTCTTAGCATGTCCCTGAAGTAAGGCCCCAGACCGGAGTTGTGGTCCTGCTGTATGAAAGCAAGTTTTATAGGAATTGTCCTGACAGAATCGAAGGTTGCCTTGTCTATGAAGTCATACTTGTACATCTGGCTCAGCACATGGTTCCTTCTCATGAGGGATTGCTCCGGATTTGTCACAGGATTATATCTTGTTGGCTTGTTGACCATTCCTACAAGAAGGGCACCCTCCTCAAGGGTGAGTTCCGACGGATGTTTGCCAAAGAATGTATTGGCCGCTGCCCGTATTCCGTAAGCATTGCTGCCGTAGAAGACAGAATTCAGGTACATGCTCAGAATCTCGTTTTTGGTATAGTTTCTCTCCAGCTTGACTGCAGTAATCCACTCCTTGAATTTGGAAACCCCAAGTACAAATGTCTTGGCTCCGGGTATTTTGCTCTTTACAGTGTCTCTGGGAAAAAGGGACTTTGCCAGCTGTTGTGAAAGGGTACTACCCCCTCCACCGGAACTTCTTCTGCCGAGCATCAGCGATTTTACAGCAACCCTTACCAGACTCTTGAAGTCAATGCCGCTGTGGCCCTCAAACCTCACATCCTCTGTTGCTATTACAGCCTGTACAAGCGAAGGGGCAAGTTCGTCGTATGTTACAAAAGACCTGTTCTCAATATGAAATGTGGTAAGGAGTTCACCATCCTCAGATATCACCTCCGTTGCAATATTCTTCTGTGGATCTTCAAGCTCCTCGAATGATGGAATGTCAGAAAATATACCAACCATAAGAAGAAAAAACACAACCAGCACAAAAGGACTTAAAACAACTATCCAAAACCTTTTCAGGAACTTATCTCTATCTTTAATCTTCATTTTTTTGCAATATATAAGGTGTACTAAAGCGCAAAAATAGGAATAAAAATTTGGATATTACCCTACTTTATACCTTACTTTGCAGCCATCAAGGTTTAATTTTGAAGATATGGGAGAGAATTTAGTAATAGTTGAGTCACCTGCCAAAGCAAAGACAATTGAGAAATTTTTGGGTAACGGGTATCAGGTAAAATCCAGCTTTGGACACATCAGGGATCTTTCTAAAAAGAATCTTGGAATAGATATAGAGAACGGTTTTCTACCCGACTATCTCGTTTCCGATGACAAAAAAAAGGTGGTTTCAGAATTGAAGTCACTTGCAAAAAAGGCCGACACAGTATGGCTCGCATCCGATGAGGACCGTGAAGGGGAGGCAATTGCGTGGCACCTCAAGGAGACACTTGGTCTCGACGACAAAAAAACCAAAAGAATAGTTTTCCACGAAATCACAAAAGATGCTATTCTTAACGCCATTGAGAATCCAAGGAGTGTCGACATGAACCTGGTTATGGCACAACAGGCCCGCAGGGTGCTGGACAGACTTGTGGGTTTCGAACTGTCACCAATTTTGTGGAAAAAAGTAAAACCCAAACTCTCAGCAGGTCGTGTACAATCTGTAGCACTGAGACTGATAGTGGAAAAAGAGAGGGACATTCAGTCATTTGCAGCCAAATCACTATTCCGGATAGAGGGAATTTTCAATCCCGACAATTCAAAGGCCTCTGTAAAAGTAGCTGCAGAACTTGACGAAAAGTTCGAGAAAGAGGATAAAGCCCGCGAGATTCTGGAAAAGTGCAATGGAGCAAAGTTCAAAATCGTTTCAATAGAGGAGAAGGAGTCAAAAAGAACTCCTCCGCCACCTTTCACCACATCTACACTTCAGCAGGAGGCTGCCAGAAAGCTCGGATTCTCACTTAATCAGACAATGAGAACTGCCCAGAACCTGTATGAATCCGGCTTTATCACATACATGCGTACAGATTCTGTTAACCTCTCGACTCTGGCAATAGGAGCTGCAAAAAAGACCATCACCGAGTTCTATGGCAAAGAGTACTCAAAAACAAGGCAGTATGCCACAAAGACAAAGGGAGCTCAGGAGGCCCACGAGGCAATCAGGCCAACCTATATGAGCAATCAGGAGATAGAAGCCGGGGCACAGGAGAAAAAGCTTTACGCCCTAATCTGGAAAAGGACAATGGCCTCGCAGATGGCCGACGCCACAATTCAGAAAACCGAAATATCTATAGGCACCAGTGCAATAAAGAACCTGTTTCTGGCAACTGCAGACAGGGTTAAGTTCGACGGGTTCCTGAAAATATATATAGAGTCAAAGGACGACGACTCAACAGACGAAGAGACCAACCTGCTGCTTCCAGCTCTTGCAGTAAATCAGGAGATGCACCTGCAAAGCCTTAGGGCCATAGAGAAATTTTCGCAGAAGCCTCCAAGGTATTCAGAAGCCAGTCTTGTAAAGAAATTAGAGGAACTAGGTATAGGAAGACCTTCTACATACGCCCCTACAATCTCCACAATCATAACACGCGGCTATATTGTAAAAGACAACAGGGCCGGACAGGAGCGTCAGTTCAGGGAATTAAAGCTGGAAAAGGGAACAGTCATTTCAAAAATCCTTACTGAGACCTGGGGAGCAGAAAAAAACAAACTTTTTCCTGAGGATATCGGCATTCTGGTTAACGACTTTATAGTAGATAATTTCGACACTATTATTGACTATGGATTCACCGCCAAGGTTGAAGAGGATTTTGACAGGATAGCAGAGGGGAAATTAGTATGGAACGATGTCATTGCAGAATTCTACAAACCATTCCATAAAAAAGTGGAGGAGACCCTGTTAGTGTCAAGACCGGCAAATGCAGAGAAGGTTCTTGGAACCGACCCTAATTCCGGAAAGACAGTCTCTGTAAGAATCGGACGATTCGGTCCGCTTGCCCAGATAGGCGAGAGTGATGACCCCGACAAGAAGTTTATGAGCCTGGGTAAAGGACAGCTTATAGAAACCATAACCCTAAGCGAAGCGCTTAAACTGTTTGACCTTCCGCGCAGTGTAGGTTCATACAAAGAGAAGGAGATTGTTGCAGCCATTGGCCGTTTTGGGCCTTATATAAAATACAACGGAGGCTTCATCTCCATAGGCAAGGATAACGATCCTCACACAATAGATATAGACACCTCAATAAGGCTTATTGAAGCACATGCAAAAAAAGAGTCTGAAAGACTGATTAAAGGATTTCCGGAAGAGGGTATCGAAATCCTTAACGGCCGCTTTGGAGCATACATAAAAAAGGGAAAGGAGAATTTCAAAATTCCAAAGGGTACAGATCCAAAGGAGCTGGATCTCGAAACCACTTTAAAACTGATTGAAAAAGGCGGAAAATCAAAAAAATAGCTTAAAATGAAAAACAAAGGATTTCTGGAGGTTATCCCTGCTGCTGCTATCAGTGAGGCGTGTCAGGGTGCTGCAGCAATTATAATAAACACAACAGGTGACCCTTCTATTGTCAACTCACTCTCAGACCTCTTTCCTCAGTCCGGCTACAAGGTCTATTATGTAGAACCGGGCATTAATCAACTCAGGGAGACTATAGCTCTTTGCTCCAGGTTGAACATAAGATGTATAGTTTTGTGTGGTGAGGAACTGCCGGATATTAAATCAATTGCTCCGGAAAAAAGTTATTCGGCCGCACTCATTTCTGCAGGAAGCAACGAGGACAAAAGCAACATTCTCACTTACCTTCTGGAGGACGGACTTGTTTCTGATTTCTCACACATAGCATATCAAAGTTATAAATACGACCCTCTGTTGTTACAAAAGACAAAAGAGCGGTGCTTTGAGGATCTGCGGCTTGGAGCAATACGAGGTGACATTTCAAGAATAGAACCTTATCTGAGATCTGTCAATTACCTGTTCCTGGATATGCGCTCGGTACGTTACAGCGATTTCCCGGAAAGTCTTACAAAATCGCCTAATGGTCTCTATGCAGAAGAGATTTGTCAGCTTGGCAGATACATTGGAATGGATCAGAATCTTAAAACTGCATATATCTACGGATACCCTTCTAAATCCAAACCAAAATCTGCCTCAGCACAACTTACGGCAGAGATTCTGTGGCACATGTGCGAGGCCATATCTTCCAATGTTAATGAAGATCCTGGTGTTCCCGAGATCGAAAAACTGCTATTGAGAAAAATCGTAAGCATGGGTCAGGAGGGTCAGGATCTGGATTTTTATACAAGCAGTTCAACGGGCAGATGGTGGATGAAAATACCCGAGGTAAAAAACAATAATAATCAATATGTTGCGTGTTCCTATTCTGACTATTTAACTGCATGTTCGGGCGAAATTCCCATGAGATGGCTTTTCTTTTTTCAAAAAATAAATCATAGCTAATTATAATTTATTACTATATTTGCCATCTGACATTAAATTCTTAACAATTATGCCTAAGTTCCAAATCGATCAGATAGATCAGAAAATACTTGCATTTCTGGTTAAAAATGCAAGAATGCCTTTTTTGGAGATTGCCCGTGAATGCGGCGTCTCCGGAGCAGCAATCCACCAAAGAGTTAAAAAGATGGAAAACCTTGGGATTATCACAGGTTCTCGTCTTCTGGTAAAACCTCAGACACTGGGGTTGAACGTGTGTGCTTTCGTTGGTGTGAGCTTAGCTCAGGCAAATCATTATCCTTCAGTTATTGAAGCTCTTAAAAACATCCCCGAGGTGGTTGAGTGTCACTTTGTAACCGGAAAACATGCTCTCATGTTAAAGATCTATTGTCAAAATCACGATCACCTTATGGAAATCCTTATAAACACTATCCAGAATATCCCTTCTGTTGAACAAACAGAGACATTCATATCACTGGATCAGGCAATTGAGAGACAAGTCTGGGTTAAAGATTTTCCACCTAAAGGGACTCCTCTTAAAAAACGCTAAGGATAGCTCTGGCCAGAACAAGATCTTCGGGCTTTGTTATCTTTATGTTGCAGCTGTTCCCTTCCGTCAGGTAAACCTCTTTTCCAACACTCTCTACTACCGATGCGTCATCGGTGAAACCTGGAGAATACGCTTGATTATATGCATCCAGAATTATATCGGAATGAAATACCTGAGGAGTTTGTACCAGTACGAACTCCTCTCTTTTTACATATACACTCCGACCGTCTGTCACTCTCTTTCTCATCGAATCTATCACGTTAACAACCGGTGCAACTGCACCCTTTTCTTCTGCAATAACAAAAAGCGATTCAACAAAATCGCTGGAAATAAAAGGTCTCACGCCATCGTGAATTGCCACCAGGGCTCCTTTTGGAATATACTTAAGGGCATTTTTCACAGAATGAAACCTGGTTATTCCTCCCGACACCAAAATATGACTGAATGTTATATGGTTCTCCAGACAGTAGTCCTTCCAGTACTGACGATAGTCTGTAGGCACAACAAGAATAATCTCTACCGGAAAAGAGAGGCGCAGGAATGCCTCTATGGAATGAAGTATTATAGGCTTATCACCCAGTGTAAGAAACTGTTTTGCTACATCGCCCCCCATTCTGGCTCCTGTTCCGCCGGCCACAATAACGGCGTAGTACTTTTTATTCATCAATTGTTACATTATAAGCACACAAAATTAAATAAATATCGGTTATTTTTTAGTAGTTTTGTAGTCATTTATTATATATGGAGCATAAAACAATCAAGCGGGCATTAATATCTGTCTATCACAAAGACGGAATTGCAAAAATTGCAGAAAAACTAATTGAATCGGGTGTTGAAATTCTTTCAACGGGTGGAACTTACGACTTTTTGAAAGGTCTGTCAATTCCGGTTCTTTCTGTTGAGGAGATAACAACCTACCCCTCTATTCTGGGAGGCAGGGTCAAGACATTACATCCTAAGATTTTTGGAGGAATACTGGGGAGACGCGACAATCCGGGTGATATAGAAAGTTTTAAAGAATACGGCATACCTGAAATTGACCTGGTCATTGTAGATCTTTATCCTTTTGAAGAGTACGTGGCATCTGAGGCACCCCGCGATGTGGTAATAGAGAAGATAGATATTGGAGGTATTTCATTAATCCGTGCAGCAGCCAAAAACTATAAAGATGTTGTTATAGTTGCATGCAAGGATCTTTATCCGCATCTGACAGAAATTCTGGAGACACGAGGAGCAGTAACCACACTGGAGGAGAGAGCTTATTTTGCAGCTCAGGCATTCAACACAAGTTCGAACTACGATACGGCTATTTTCACATATTTCAACAGGGATGCACAGATTCCTGCGTTCAAGCTCAGTTTAAATGATTCAAGACCTCTGAGATATGGAGAAAATCCTCACCAAAAGGCTTTGTTTTACGGTAAAAGCGGAGATATGCCTGTTCAGATTCACGGGAAAGAGATATCGTACAACAACCTTCTTGACATTGAGGCAGCAATAGAACTTATTTCGGACTTTGAAGATACAACCATTGCAATTCTTAAACACAATAACGCCTGCGGATGCGCATCAAGAAACAAGCTTTCTGATGCATGGAAAGCTGCCCTGGCTGCAGATCCGGTATCGGCATTCGGTGGTGTGATAATTGCCAACAGAGAGATAGACAGCGAGACAGCAGCAGAGATGAACAAGCTCTTTTTTGAAGTATCAATTGCCCCCGGTTATACAAATGATGCACTCGAAATTCTTAAGGAGAAAAAGAACAGAATTATACTCATTAACGATAAGGATATCAGAACCAGCAGAAAATTCAGAAGCATGCTGGGCGGAGTTCTGGTGCAAGAGAGAGATTCAGAGGTAGAGACAGAGGAGTCGCTCAAAAGCGTGACAAATACCGCTCCCGATAAAAAACAGTCGGAGGACCTTCTTTTTGCAAACAAGATTGTAAAACACTCAAAATCCAATGCTATTGTTCTGGCAAAAGACAAAACACTGCTGGCCAGTGGTATTGGTCAAACGTCTCGTGTAGATGCACTTAAACAGGCAATTGACAAGGCGGGAGTCTTCGGTTTCTCCCTTGATTCTGCAGTAATGGCTTCCGATGCGTTTTTCCCTTTTGCAGATTGTGTAGAGATTGCCCACAAAGCCGGCGTCAATTCAGTCATACAACCGGGGGGTTCAATCCACGACAAGGATAGCATAGACTATTGTAATCAAAACGGCGTGGCGATGGTTATGACAAGCATTAGACATTTCAAACATTGATAATTATAATATAACATATGGCATTTTCTTTTTTAACACAAGATTTGGCTATAGACCTTGGAACTGCAAATACCGTCATACTCATAAATGACAAGGTTGTAGTTGATGAGCCATCGATAGTCGCTATAGATCAGAATACCGGCAAACCTATTGCATTTGGGCAGAAGGCTCGTATGATGCATGGCAAGACTCACGCAAACATTAAAACAATAAGACCACTTAAGGACGGTGTTATTGCAGACTTTAATGCTGCTGAGATGATGATCAGAGGCTTTATCAAGATGATCAACTACAAGAACTCATTCTTCACTCCAAGCCTGCGAATGGTAGTAAGTATCCCATCCGGAAGTACCGAGGTGGAGATACGTGCGGTACGCGACTCCTCTGAGCATGCAGGCGGACGTGACGTTTATATGATTTATGAGCCAATGGCCGCAGCGATAGGTATAGGACTAGATGTGGAGGCCCCTACCGGAAACATGGTTGTTGATATCGGAGGTGGAACAACAGAGATTGCTGTTATATCACTTGGTGGAATAGTTGTAAATTCGAGCATTCGCGTTGCCGGTGACGGATTCACATACGAGATACAACAATATATGCGCCAGCAACACAGTATCAAGATAGGGGAACTGACAGCAGAAGACATAAAGATAAAGGTTGGTGCAGCCATTTCTGAACTTGACGAATATCCAGAACCATATGTTGTTAGAGGACCAAACCTTATGACTGCCCATCCGGTTGAAGTAAGCGTTACAAGTCAGGAGATTGCGCACTGCATAGACAAGTCAATTGCAAAAATTGAAGCAGCCGTAATCTCAGTACTGGAACAAACTCCGCCTGAACTTTATGCAGATATCGTACAAAGGGGTATCTTCCTTACAGGTGGTGGAGCATTGCTTAGGGGCTTGGATAAGAGACTATATGAAAAGATCAATATCAAGTTCCATGTCTCTGAAGATCCTTTGCACGCTGTTGCAAGAGGAACCAGTATTGCCCTTAAGAATGCCGACAAACTTCCATTTTTAATGCGATAGCCACACATGGCCAAAAGATCTTCCGTCACTCCTATTTTGGCAACAATCGTGCTCTTTCTGCTGCTGGAGGCAGGTTCGCTGTTAATGATGGCAAACTCTTCTATCTTTCAGCAAATAAGGATATATGGGGTTTTGATGCAGTTTCAGGGGAAATTTATGAGAGCCCAGACAAACATAAATTATTATCAGAATCTTAAAACTGTAAACGAACAACTTGCTCAACAGAACACAAGGCTCCTCAATGAACTGGACAGGTACAGGACCCAGCTGGACACTTTAAAGAAGGATACTCTGGCTTACAAGCCTTTAACCGACAGTTCATGTTTTGAGTATCTTCCTGCAAAAATTATTGGTAACAGTATAAATAAAAATCATAATTTTATCGTTATTGACAAAGGCCAGAAAGATGGTGTCCGACAGGATATGGGAGTAATATCTCCAAACGGTGTTGTTGGCGTTGTCAGTGCTGTGTCGGATAACTTTGCATACATTATTTCCCTCTTGAATATTAACCAGAGCGTAAGCGCAAAGATATCACGGTCGGGCGCATTCGGACCACTTATATGGGACGGAAAAAACCCTGGCTATGCCTTGCTTACAGAGATACCTCAGCACATTAAGCTACAGATAGGAGACAGTATTGTAACCAGCGGATTTTCTTCAATATTTCCTCCCGACATACCTCTGGGAACAGTACGGAAGTCAAAAATAATAATGGGGACCCATCACGAAATACAGGTTAAGCTTTTTCAGGATTTCAGAACATTGCATTTTGTAAATGTTGTCATAAACACACACAAAGACGAGATAGACAAATTAAGTAAGACAAATGAAAAATAGTTTGAGCAACATAATACTTTTCTTCTCATTTCTCATAATTCAGGTTTTGATGAGTAACTTCATTAATTTCGGTCCGCTTTTGATTATTGTTGTTTATCCTCTTTTCATCCTTACCATGCCAACCACTACACCCACTTCGAGCTTAATGCTGTGGGCATTTGCAATGGGGCTTGGTGTGGACTATTTTACCGATTCCATTATGGGACTCAATGCTGCGGCGGCTGTTTTCCTGGCGTTTGTACAACCTCTTGTTTTCAAACTGGTTTGTCGTAAAGGAGAACTTGAGAATCAGATAAGACCTGGACTAACTGAACTTGGCCTCCGGCGCTTTTTAAGTTTTATCTTCATAGGCCTTGTTATTCATCATGTTGCAATTATATTACTTGAAAATTTCTCTTTGGCTTTTAGCCTTCATTCTTTAATCAGAATAGTCTTAAGTTTGTTTGTAAACACAGTACTTATCCTGCTTATAGAGTTTGGCATTTTTTATAAAAACTGGCGGTAGCATTTAATATATGGGTGTCGAACTAAAGAAAAAAAATATTCTTATAATCGGGACCATTGTTGTTGCAGTTTTGATTCTGCTACAGCTGGTAAATCTGCAGATACTGGACAATCAGTACAAGATTACAGCAAGCAACAATGCATTCCGGTACGATATCCGCTACCCGGCAAGGGGACTCATACTTGACCGTACGGGCAAGATTCTTGCCGGCAACGTTACTGCATACGATATAATGATAACCCCTTTTGAGGTAACCGAGCTGGACACTGCCGACCTTTGCAGGATATTCGAACTGGACATTTGCAATGTCCGTAAAACACTTAAGGACTATAGGCGGAACAGACGTAAAATAGGGTACCAGTCTATGCCGTTTGTGAAACAGATCTCCAGCCAGCAATACGCCGTGTTTCTGGAAAAGGCATACAAGTTCCCAGGGTTCAGTGCAATCTCGCGTACTGTAAGATCATACCCATATAACGCAGGAGCCAATCTGTTAGGTTATATATCGGAGGTTGACACCTCGTACATACGCAAGAATCCTGAATATAAGCGTGGCGATTATATTGGGCGCACCGGTATAGAGCAATCATATGAAGGGGTGCTTAAGGGAGAGAAGGGTTACAACATTTTTCTGCGAGATGTCAACAACAGGGTTAAGTCGAGCTTTGCCGAGGGGCAATACGATCTTAATGCGGTTCCCGGCAAAAACATAATATCTTCTATTGACGCAGAACTTCAAAGCTACGGAGAGTCTCTGATGGTTAATAAGGTTGGCAGCCTTGTAGCAATAGAACCATCCTCGGGAGAGATACTCACTCTGGTTTCCAGCCCTGGAATAGATGTAACTAAGCTTTCCACAATCAATAAATATTACAGTGAGCTTCTGAACGATCCGCTGAAACCTATGTTCAACAGAGCAGTGATGTCGCCATATCCTCCCGGTTCAGTATTCAAACTGGTCAATGGCCTGGTTGCCCTTCAAGAGGGAGTTCTGGATACGCTAGTGCGTTATCCGTGCAGCATGGGGTTCCATATCGGAAGAGGAGTGGCTTGTCACGCCCATCCCTCACCGCTGAGTCTTACAGGAGCTATAATGATGTCTTGCAACTCTTACTTTTGCTACGCATTCAGAAAAATAATGGATAACCCGGCATATCCCAATGTTGCTGCTGCATTCAACAGCTGGAAGGAGAAGGTGGAGAGTCTTGGATTTGGATTAAAGCTGGGAACCGATTTCCCCTCTGAACAGGCAGGAATACTCCCAACGACTGGTGATTACGACAAAATTCACGGCAAGAACAGGTGGAGCTCCCTATCTATAATATCTCTGGCAATCGGTCAGGGAGAGATTGGAACAACCCCACTTCACCTTGCAAATTTTGCCGCTATAATTGCCAACAGGGGCTTTTACTACACTCCTCACATTATAAAGGGGGCCGAGGATACTGTAATAAATGCAGATTTTTCAAAAAAACACTATGCAAAGATAGATGTGCAAAACTTCAAGAAGCTCATTCACGGAATGTATCTGGCTGTGAACTCGGCCCCCGGATCGGGTGCTACGGCAAGAATTGCAGCTGTTCCCGGACTTGAAATATGCGGAAAAACCGGAACAGCACAAAATCCTCATGGTAAGGACCACTCTGTTTTTATCTGCTTTGCTCCTAAGGACAATCCAAAAATTGCTGTGGCAGCTTATATAGAAAATGCAGGTTTTGGAGCAACATGGGCCGCACCCATAGCTTCTTTGCTAGTTGAAAAGTACCTCAACAAAAAGGTAGAAAGAAAAGATCTTGAGGTATATATACTCACTGGGAACACTATGATAAATGTTTTGAAATGACAGTAGGAATAAAATACAAAAAACTTGACTGGCCTCTCATAGCCTCATATTTGACGCTTGTGATAATAGGCTGGTTAAGCGTCTTTTCCTCTGTTTACGACCCCGATCACGCAGGAATTTTTGATATTTCACAAAGATACGGAATGCAGTTCATCTGGATAATCTCATCTCTTGGAATTGCAGTGCTTATACTATTTGTAGTAAATCCAAAGTTGTACAATGTAACGGCATGGTTCATCTATGCAATCAGCATATTTTTCCTTGTTGCCGTGCTGGTAGCCGGAGTAGAGATAAACGGTTCAAAATCATGGCTCATGCTTGGGCCATTCAGGTTTCAGCCTGCCGAATTTTCAAAAATCGCAACTTCTCTTGCCCTTGCGGCCCTAATGAGTACATATAACTTTCAGTTCAAGTCTTTGGGGGCCTTAGGAAGGATAGCTGTAACAATACTTTTTCCTATGGTCATGATTGTTCTGGAAAAAGAGACGGGCTCGGCACTTGTATATGCCGGCTTCATTTTCATGCTTTACAGAGAAGGGCTCAACGGATGGTACCTCATTTTTGGAATCCTTGCTATATTACTCTTTCTTATAACTCTGTCTTTCTCTTCCTATGTCGCAATAATCTTCTTGTTTATAATTATGGTAGTTGCCCGTGCCCTGCTTACACGTCAGTTTATCAGACATGGGGTCTTTCTGTTGTTCTACCTTCCATTGCTTATATTTTCAAGAAGACTGGGTGAGCTTTCGCTCTTTGATTTTCTCGGCCACTGGTCGGAGACAGCATGGCTGGCGCTGTTTATTGCTCCACCTGTGATCTATCACACCATAAGCGCATTCAGACAGAAAATATCTCATCTCTGGTATATTCTGCTTTGCTTTATTGTCTCTTTTGCAATGATATTCTCTGTTGATTTCTTTTTTGAAAAGGTGCTTCAGGACCATCAGCGAGCAAGAATTGAAAATCTTCTTGGCATACATGTAGATCTTAAAGGGGCAGGATACAATGTTCATCAGTCCAAGATTGCCATAGGTTCGGGCGGTTTTTCGGGTAAAGGTTTTTTGCAGGGTACCCAGACAAAATTCAACTTTGTGCCGGAACAAAGTACCGACTTTATATTTTGCACTGTTGGTGAAGAGTGGGGGTTCCTGGGTTCGGTATTTGTTGTGTTCCTCTATTGCTTTATGATAATAAGAATCGTCAACCTCTCAGAGAAACAGAAGGATGCGTTTGCCAGGGTATATGGCTACTGCCTTGCCTCAATCATATTCCTTCATTTTTTCGTGAATATTGGAATGACAATCGGGCTCATGCCTGTAATAGGAATCCCCCTGCCCTTTGTGAGCTACGGGGGATCATCTCTATGGAGCTTTACTATTTTCCTGTTTATTTTTATCCGTTTAGATCTAGAGCGCTGGAAATAGATTCGTCTGAGGTCAGAAATTCGACATCTGCCTTAAGATAGATCATCAAGGTTCCCTTTGCCAGTTTTTCGCGCTCATTTACCAGAATCTTGTCTATCGTTCCGTCAAAAGGTGCCCTTATTATATTCTGCATTTTCATTGCTTCATAAACCATAATCTGATCACCTTTTGTAACGTGGTCCCCAGTTTTAACCTTAATCTCTGTAACGGTGCCCGGTATAATGGAATAGATCTCCTGTAAGTCGGGTCTCTTCCATATTTTACGGTTACGTACCTTTTTTGTAAGATTCGTTTTATATATCCTGGCACCGGGAAAAATCTGAAGGGTCTCCATCATTTCTAAATCGGCGGGTGGCAGGGCATTTATATTTTTTTTCATTTCAGTTGGTTTAATTGTTTAAAACGGTGGAAGGCCGTGTTTTTTATTTGGCCTCTTTACTATTTTATCTTCAGAGACTTCGAATGAGTGAATCAGGTATTTTCTGGTATCCTTAGGGTCGATGACAGAATCTATATATCCCTTTGCCGCCGCAACATAAGGGTTGGCAAACTTTTGTTTGTACTCCTCAACCTTCTCTCTGCGCATTGCATCAGGGTCTGCAGCTTCCATGATCTCTTTTCTGAAAATAATATTTGCAGCTCCCTCTGGTCCCATAACGGCAATTTCTGCCATTGGCCATGCAAATACGAAGTCTGCTCTCAGGTGACGTGAGTTCATAGCAATATATCCTCCGCCATAAGCTTTTCTGAGTATTATGGTAACCTTTGGCACTGTTGCCTCGCTATATGCATAAAGCAGCTTGGCTCCATGCCTTATTACACCGGCATGTTCCTGATCAACTCCTGGCAGATAGCCCGGCATGTCTTCCAATGTTACTATTGGAATATTAAAGGCATCGCAAAAACGGACAAATCTTGCAGCTTTGTCTGATGAATCACAATCCAGTACCCCTGCCAGAACTAATGGCTGATTCGCTACAAAACCAACGTTTCTTCCGTCAATCCTGCCAAAGCCAACCACAATATTTGCTGCCCATAGTTCATGAACCTCAAGAAACTCAGAATTATCTGTAAGTGCACGTATTACATCTCTTACATCGTAAGGATTTGTTGGATCATCGGGGACAATCTTATCAATTGCGTACTTTCTTTCCGGCTCATTTTTCTTAGTTTTTGGGTGTTTGCATTCGTTGTTGGCAGGTATATATTCCAACAGCGTCTTGATTTGCTCAAAACACTCAATCTCACTGTTTGCAAAAAAGTGTGCATTACCCGAAATCTCGCTGTGGACCCTGGCTCCGCCAAGTGACTCCATGTCAATCTCCTCTCCTAATACCGACTTGATAACCTCCGGGCCGGTGATGAACATCTTTGAAATTTTATCAACCACAAATACAAAATCGGTCAATGCAGGTGAGTAGACTGCACCTCCCGCACATGGCCCCAGAATAACCGATATTTGAGGAATTACACCACTAGCCATTGTGTTTCTGAAGAAGATCTCTCCATAGCCTGCAAGTGAATTAACACCCTCCTGAATACGTGCACCTCCCGAGTCATTTATGCCAATCAGCGGAATACGCATTCTCAGGGCATAATCCATGATTTTTGTAATTTTTCTGGCATGCATCATTCCGAGTGAACCTCCTGCTACAGTAAAGTCCTGCGCATAAATAGCAATCGGTTTTCCCTTGATTGTACCTGTTCCAATTACAACCCCGTCACCTGCGAGGTCCTTTCCCTCCATACCGAATCCTCTGGCTTCGTGTTCAATGAAGAGGTCGTACTCATAAAATGATCCTTCATCAAGAAGGTGATTGATCCTTTCCCGAGCCGGAAGCTTACCCATGGCTATCTGCTTAGCAATGGCAGTTGCACCGCCCCCTTGTTCTGCTTTTGCCTTCCGTTCCTGCAGTTCGGAAATTTTTCTGCTTAATAAACTCATTAGATTTTTGTTTTAGTCTCACAAAAATATGAAAATAATTTAATTCGCAAATTTTAGGAAATAATCACTACATTTGCAGTTCTAATTGCTATTAACAATCTAATAAATAACACAATATGTCACTTTCTTTTGTTGATCGCCACAACGGCCCAAGGGAGCACGATATCAAGGATATGCTCGCATTTATTGGCGCAAAAAGCTTGGATGAGCTTGTAAAACAAACCGTTCCTTCAGATATTCTTTTAGACAAGCCACTAGCTTTAGAAGATGCAATAAGCGAATATGAATATCTTGCCAAATTAAAGGCAATGGCCTCTAACAACAAGAACTTCCGCTCTTTAATAGGCCAGGGTTTTTATGGCACCGCCACGCTTCCGGTAGTTGTCCGCAACATATTCGAAAATCCAAGCTGGTATACTTCATACACTCCATATCAGGCAGAAATATCTCAGGGTCGCCTGGAGGCTCTTCTGAATTTCCAGACAATGGTTTCTGACCTTACCGGGTTCAAAATGGCAAATTGTTCTATGCTTGACGATTCAACAGCTGCAGGAGAGGCAGTGCGCATGATGTACGAACTTCGTTCCCGCGATGCCGTCAAAGCAGGAAAAAACAAAGTGATTATTGATTCAAATATATTCCCGCAGGTTCTTGCCGTTATCCAGACACGTTCAGAAGTTCTTGGAATTGAAGTTGTTGTTGCCAGATTCGACGCAGTTGAATTTGACGACAAATGTTTTGGCGCAGTATTACAATATCCCGCTGCAAACGGTGAGGTACGCGACTACTCTGCTTTCTGCGAAAAGGCACACTCAAAAGGTGTTCTTATAACTGCTGTAACCGACCTTCTTGCACTTGCTCTTATAAAGGAACCTGCTGCATGGGGTGCTGATATTGCCGTAGGTACTGCACAAAGATTTGGACTTCCGATGGGTTTTGGCGGTCCTACTGCAGGATTCATGGCTACACGCGACGAGTACAAACGCAACATGCCAGGAAGGATCATTGGAGTCTCTGTTGACAGACTGGGCAACCCGGCTCTCCGCATGGCTCTTCAGACAAGGGAACAACATATTAAACGCGAAAAAGCAACTTCAAATATCTGTACCGCTACTGCACTTATGGCCTCAATGACAGGAATGTATGCAGCATACCATGGACCGGAGGGCATTAAATCGATAGCCACAAATGCTCATGCATATGCAGGTGCCGTTGCCGGAGAACTCAAGAAAGCCGGGTTTAAGCTTGCAGCAGAAAATTTCTTCGACACAATTGAGATTAGCGGCGTAAACGCAGAAGATATCGCAGAAGATATCAAAAGCAAGGCAGAAGCTAAAGGGTTGAATTTCTTTTACCCTTGCAGCAAATCTGTACGCATAAGCTTCGATGAGCTTTCAAACTGTCAGGAGGCTACAACTATTCTGGAGGTATTCGGTCTTAAGAACATTGAGTGTCCCGGGGCTCCTAAAGGAAAAATCTTCATGGCCCGTGAAAGTTCATATCTAACAGCAGATGTGTTCAACAAATATCACTCAGAGACTGAGATGATGAGATACATGAAAAAGTTGGAGAGAAGGGATATCTCACTTACTCACTCTATGATTCCGCTGGGTTCTTGCACAATGAAGCTTAATGCAGCAGTTGAAATGTTCCCGCTAAGCTGGAGCGAGTTCACAAATGTTCACCCTTTTGCTCCTCTTGATCAGGTGGACGGTTACATGCAGCTTATACACGAAGTTGAGAATGACCTCTCTGTAATTACCGGTTTCGATGCTTGTTCGCTTCAGCCTAACTCTGGTGCCGCCGGTGAGTATGCCGGTCTTATGACTATTCGTGCTTACCATATAGACAAAGGCAATCATGAGAGAAACGTAGTTCTGATACCTACCTCTGCACACGGCACTAACCCCGCATCTGCAGCAATGGCAGGTATGGAAATCGTACTAATTTCCTGCGACGAAAAAGGAAACATAAACGTAGATGAGTTCCGTCAGAAAGCAGAGCAATATAAGGACCGTCTCTCTTGCACAATGATCACCTACCCTTCTACACATGGTGTGTTCGAGGTTGAGATCCGTGAGATGGTAAAAATCATACACGATAACGGTGGTCTGGTATACATAGACGGAGCAAACATGAACGCACAGGTTGGTCTTACTAATCCGGGTGTTATTGGTGCCGACGTTTGTCACCTTAACCTTCACAAGACTTTTGCAATCCCTCACGGTGGCGGTGGTCCGGGCATAGGCCCTATCTGTGTTACCAAAGAGCTTGCTCCATACCTTCCATGCCACCCTTACTTGTGCAACTGCGAAAAGAAAGGGGTTTCTGCAGTTAGTTCTGCTCCTTACGGCTATCCGTCGGCACTGCCTGTAACTCATGCATACGTAAAGCTACTTGGCCCGGACGGTCTAAAAAAAGCAACTGAAGTTGCAATTCTTAACGCTAACTATATGTCGGCAAAACTGGCTCAAAATGGATTCAAAACCCTTTACACCGGTGGAATGGGCAGAGTCGCCCACGAATGTATTATTGATGTAAGGCACTTCAAGGCAGAATACGGTGTAGATGCAGGTGATTTGGCTAAACGCCTGATGGACTTTGGATTCCACGCACCTACCCTCTCTTTCCCTGTTCACGAAACCCTTATGATTGAACCTACCGAAAGCGAACCTAAAGCAGAGATGGACCGCTTCATAGATGCTATGATCTCTATTAAGAGTGAGTGCGAAGCCATCAAGGCCGGAACAATGGACAAGGATGACAACCCTCTCAAGAATGCTCCTCACACAGCTCTGGAGGTTACTGGTAATGAGTGGAACCACCCGTACAGTCGCCAACAGGCCGCCTACCCTCTTGAGTGGATAAAAGATAACAAGTTCTGGCCGCATGTTGCCCGCGTTGACAACGGTTTCGGTGACAGGAACCTGATGTGCAGCTGCGAGGGCTGGAAATAGTTTAACTGTTCTCGATACACTACTAAAAACTCTGGCAGAGACTCTGCCAGAGTTTTTAGTATACTCTCAATTAACTCATTAGGCAATGGGCATTAGGCATTAGTAATAGTATTTGGTAATTAGCAAATTAATCACCTCCGTCCCGGAATAAGCTTTGTCCTGTTACTCTCCTCAAAGTACTTGAAGTACATAAAAAGCTTATAGTTGAATTCAAAATCGTACTTGATAAAAGGATCATACGCTATATAACTGTCTATTCTCCTGTCTCCTCTGTTGAACCTGCTGTTCCATTCGTTTACATACTGCAGGTTTGAGGATCTGAGATAATCGTTTGAATATTGAGACTTAGAGAAGCCTCTGCTGTTAAACCAGTAATCAAATCCTGGATCAAATACAATCAGTTCATATTCTGTTGAATCTGCAACGGAAATTGTATCCTTGACAGCTATCTTTCCCTTGGAATCCGATATGTTTCTCGGAATTCCGCAAGAGAACAACATGGTCAGAACTGAGGCCAAAATCAGTGTTTTCTGTATAGTTTTCATACATTAAATTTAAACATTCTCAGCAATATTATAAACAGTTTATTTGTATATTTGTTTTCAAATCGAATTACAATGACCTCTTACAAATTCATATCGAATTTATATCACAAACCCGGGAGGGGTCTTTTTTCTTGTCTTATAAGCTGATTTTCTTACTCTGTCTTGTTTTTCCTGAGTCTGTCAAGTGCAGATTCTGTAATAAACTCTGTTTAAAAAATCAAAAATGTAATTATTATGGATTATTCTAAAAGGATAGAAAAGCTACGTAAGTTATCGGTTGAGACAGAACCAACTCTTTCGATAGAGCGGGCACTTATTGAGACTGATTTCTATAAGGAGAATCTGGGAAAATATCCAACACCCATGCTTCGAGCCCTCAACTTCATGGAAATCTGTAAAAAGAAAACAATATACATAGGTGATTATGAGCTGATTGTTGGCGAGAGGGGTCCAAAGCCAAAGGCTGTTCCTACTTTTCCCGAACTTACTTGCCATTCTGTGGATGACCTTAATGTGCTCAATACCCGGGAGCTTCAGCGATACACAATCAGCCGGGAGGATATTGATACATACGAAAAGATTGTTATACCTTACTGGGCAGGCAAGACCCAGAGGGAGCGGATATTCGGTCATGTTCCTGATGAGTGGCGCGCGGCATACGAAGCGGGCCTTTTCACCGAGTTTATGGAGCAGCGCGCCCCCGGACACACAGCACTCGACGGCAAGATATACAGGATGGGGATGCTGGACTTCAAGAAGCAGATTTCCGAAGCACTGAACAAACTTGATTTTCTGAACGATCCGGAAGCCACTGACCGGCAGGAGCAGCTGCGCGCCATGGATATCTCATGCGACGCAGTTATTCTGTTTGCAGAGAGGCACGCCCTGCTGGCAGAGGAACAGGCAGAGAAGCTAGGCGAGAATATGGAATCACTAAATTCCACGCCCGAAAAACCTGATGATGAAGCTGGAAAAGAGCTTAAAAGGCGCATAGCAGAGCTTCACAAGATTGCAGAGGTGTGCAGGAGGGTGCCGGCAAATGCTCCGCAGACATTTTGGGAGGCAATCCAGATGTATTGGTTTGTGCACCTCGGCACAATCACAGAACTAAATGGGTGGGACGCAATGAACCCCGGCCACCTAGACCAGCACCTTGCACCATTCTACGACCGGGAGATAGCCGCCGGCACCCTCACCAGACAAGAGGCAAAAGAGTTAATCGCATGCTTCTGGATAAAGGTGAACAACCACCCTGCCCCGCCAAAGGTGGGCATAACCGCCAGAGAGAGCGGCACATACAACGACTTTACCAATATAAACACAGGAGGATTGATGGCAGACGGAAGCAGTGGAGTAAGCGAGGTGTCGTATATAATTCTTGAAGTACTTGAAGAGTTACATATTCTTCAGCCAGGATGTTCGATACATATCAGTCATAACACCCCAGAAAATTTCCTGCATGCCGGATGCAAGGTTATAGGCAAAGGGTACGGATATCCGTCGGTTTTCAATGCCGACGCATATATTCAGGAGCTGACGCGACAAGGGAAGTCACTAAAAGATGCCCGCGAAGGAGGTTGCAGCGGATGCATAGAGGTAGGAGCATTCGGGAAGGAGGCCTATCTGCTCACGGGCTATCTTAATGTTCCCAAAATCCTTGAGGTTACTCTCAATAATGGAACTGACCCCGTGAGTGGCAAATTCGTAGGCATAAAAACAGGTAATCCGCTGGAATTTAAAAGTTTCGAAGAGCTCTACGATGCATTTCTCAAACAGTTGAATTACATAGTGGATCTTAAGATAAGGGTGAGTAACTACATCGACAGGATGTTCGCCAAATATGCCCCTGCAACGTTCCTTTCGGTAGTAACAGAAGATTGCATAACCAAAGGGAGAGACTACTACAATGGTGGGCCACGTTACAATACAAACTACATTCAGTGCACCGGACTAGGAACAGTTACAGACTCACTTTCTACCATTAAATGGCATATTTTTGAAAAGGGGAGCTTTACCTTGGAGCGCTTACTGGGCGCCATTGTAAATAACTTTGAAGGAGAGGAGATACTCAGGCAGACAATAATAAACAAGACCCCCTTCTACGGAAACGACAACGACTATGCCGATTCAATTGCCGTCAGGGTATATGACGACCTCTTCGCTGCCATAGACGGAAAGCCGAACACAAAAGGGGAGTGCTTCCACATGAACATGCTCTCCACAACCTGCCACGTCTACTTTGGAAAGGTGACCGGAGCAACACCTAACGGAAGGAAAGCCGGACGGGCAATTTCCGACGGCACATCTCCCTCGCAGGGAGCGGACACACACGGCCCCACATGCGTAATCCAGTCACTGGGTAAGCTGGACCAGATAAAGTCGGGTGGAACCCTTCTAAACCTTCGCTTTCTCCCCTCTCTTGTTAAAACCGACAGCGACCTCTCCAAACTGGGAGCCCTTATCCGTAGCTACTTTTCTCTTAACGGCCATCATGTTCAGTTTAACATTGTAGACTCCGCAACTCTGCGCGACGCCCGCAAGAGGCCAGAAGAGTACCGCGACCTGCTCGTACGGATGGCCGGCTACAGCGACTACTTCAACCACATGAACGCCGACCTTCAGGAGGAGATAATCTCCAGGACAGAAAACGGCAAATTTTAAAACTGAATTACTATGAGTCTTATTTTCGACATAAAACGCTACTCAATAAACGACGGTCCCGGAATCCGCCTTACAATATTTTTCAAAGGTTGCCCGCTATCCTGCATCTGGTGCCACAATCCGGAAGGTATAAAAAGTACAAAGGAGAAACTCTACAACAAAGAGAAGTGCCTCAGCTGCCGGACGTGCGTAAGTGTTTGCCCCAATACGGCATTAGCCATGACATCGGAGGAGATTTCCACCGACGCAACTCTCTGCACGGAATGCGGAACCTGTACCGAGGCCTGCCCCGCAAATACGCTTGAGATATCCGGCCACGAAATGGGAACAGACGAAATTATGAAGGCCATTGAAAGAGAGAGTTTCATATTTGACCAGTCAGAAGGAGGGGTTACATTTTGCGGAGGAGAACCGCTTTTACACAGAAAACTTTTGCTTGAACTGCTCGACAAATGCGGCAAACGGGGCATCCACCGTGCAGTTGACTCCTCACTATATGCCACTGAAGCCATCGTAAGGGAGGTCGCCTCAAACTGCGAGCTCATACTTGCAGACATAAAGCTGATGGACCCCGTTCTGCATAAAAAGTATACAGGAGAGAGCAATGAGCTCATATTGGACAACATACGTATGCTGGCAGCAGAGGGGTTTGCATTTATCCCACGTATTCCATTGATTGAGGGAATAAATGCCGACGAAAAGAATACCAAAGCCACCGCCATGTTCCTCTCCTCTCTTCCCGGCCATAAAAAACGCACCGTCGAGCTCCTGCCATATCACGACATCGCCATCGGAAAACACACCCGGTTGGGTACAATTTACAACCCCAACAACATACCAATGGCCCGGCCTTCAGACGAGCGAATAGACAGATGTGTAGAGATATTCAAAGAGAAGGGAATAGTAGCTATTGTAAAATAGGGAACTGGAAAGCCTATATTTTCGTATTTCCAGTTCACGAATTTATATCTGCCAAAATATAACCCAAATTTTATACACTGGTTTTTTCATATCTTTGCCCTCAGAATATTATTGACATTAAAAATTCCTGAAACATGATAGAGAATGCAATAACAACAAGGGCAACGGCACTCTTCGGGGTGGTTGACGGAATATACCAGATGCTGGTCGACTGGGGGGTCTCTTCTGTTTTAGCCGGCTGGCTCGACGAAATCATAAGCATAACACTCCTTTTTTTACTTGCATACGGAGTAGATCTCATTTCAAGATTCATACTTCACCGGGTAATGGGACATGTGGCAAAATTCACGACAGCAATCTGGGACGACATATTTGTAGAATTCAAAGTGTTCAAGTTTCTTGCCCATATTTTTCCCGGTATCGTATTCTATCTGTGTTCCCCAATAGCCCTCAAGTCACTGTTTTGGGTGACAATCTTTGAGAAGGGCGCCCTCATATATATCGTCTATGCAATCATCCGTGCAATACATGCCGCAACAAAGGCGATGACCAAAATATATTCACAATCTGAAGATTACTCCAACAAGCCAATACAAATTATCTTCCAGATAGTGGCCGTAATTGCCTACTTTGTAGGAGCCATATCGCTGCTTAGCATTTTGTTAAACACCTCTTTCACCGCACTTTTTGCCGGGCTGGGAGCATCAATGGCAATACTGATTCTGGTTTTCAAGGACACAATCCTCGGTTTCGTAGCCGGCTGGCAGCTCTCCTCAAACGACATGCTTCGTCAGGGTGACTGGATAACAGTTCCCAAATACGGAGCCGACGGTAACGTGGAGGAGGTTAGTCTATACTCGGTTAAGGTACGCAACTTCGACAACACCATTACAACAGTTCCCCCATACGCTCTTGTGAGCGAATCTTTCCAGAACTGGCGCGGAATGCAGGAGTCCGGCGGCCGGCGGATAAAGCGTTCGATTATACTAGACATGACCAGCATAGGCTTCTGTACTCCTGAGATGCTTGAACGCTTCCGCAAAATCAAGTACCTTAAAGAGTACATAGAGGAGACCGAAAAGGAGATTCAGAAGTTCAACAGCGAAAACGAAACCGACAATACCGTTCTGGTAAACGGCCGCCGCCAGACAAACATAGGGGTGTTCCGCGCATACATACAGACCTACCTGGAACACCATCCGGAAGTCAACCACGAAATGACCTGCATGGTCCGCCAGCTTCAACCCACAGAAAAGGGCATCGCCCTGGAACTCTACTTCTTTACCCGCGTCAAGGATTGGGTCTACTACGAAAATGTGCAGTCCGATATATTCGACCATGTAATGGCCGTAGTCGAGCAGTTCGACCTAAGAGTGTTTCAGTACCGGGGACTATAGACATAGATATTATTTATTTCAGTTTTAATTGCTCGTAAATCCTCCCGAAACTCCCCTCTACTAACATCTTTGGCAGAGCACTTAGTAAACGACTGATTAGTACGCGAATACGCATGTTACTCATTTCTAGCGAATTATATTGTACTTAACCCTGTGGGACACTTCAAAAACTCCCTTGAAGTTTTTATTTCGCTAACTCCTTTACCGCAGAAACTTCGCAAACTCCTCGGCGTACCTCAAGAATCCAAGGTCGGTCATGTGAACGCCGTCAACGGTTCCCTCACCGTCACAACCGGCAAGCTTTGCACCCGAAATGAAGTATACATTGCGGAACCTCTCTTTTTTAAGCTTCTGATAAACAGATCTCCACTCGATGTTCTCCTCACTGAGTTCGGCAGCAGTTTTCTGGTCGAACCTCAATGTAGGGAAGACGGGGTTCTCCACCATATAGATTTTAACTCCAGGTTTTGCATCAAGAATCATTCTGATAAAGTTGTAGGCACTATCCCTTACAATCTGGGCATTTGTGTTTGGCAGACAGTCAAGGACAACCGTCTGTGCGCTGACCTTGCATATTGCCTCTGCCATGGATTTGTCCATACGGCCGTTACCCGAGAACCCCAGGTTGATGGTCTCTCTTTGTAACATCCTGCCCAGGATTGCAGTATATGCCATACCAGGCCGCGATGCGCAGCCACCCTGGGTAATGCTGGTCCCATAAAACAGAATGGCACCCCCGTCGTCACTTTTCAGCAAAACTTTCTCCTGAGGCATCCCAATTGTTGAAAGAGAATCCACCCCAAAAGAGAGACTCTCGGTACCATCATAAAGCGGAAGGTAGGCAATGTACTCCCGTTGCTTAGCGGTCATGTTTTTGATAACAACGGCATTGTTCTCCTTGTCGGTGGGCCTTGCTGTACCCATAAAATACCACTTTCCGTTATCGAGAGAATAGAGGTCGACACCCTTTATACCGGTCGCAGGCATGTGATTCATAGACATATTTGTCATGACCGTCCAACGGACAGCAATGGAGGTACTGTTAGAAGAGAACCTCACGGCAAGGCCTGCAGAGTTCCTGGCAAGGCTCCAGAGCTCCTTTCGGAAACCATCCTTACCACTAAGGGGTAACCTGCTGTAATACGACTCGGTAACATCAAAACCCTTTCCCAGAAGCATTAGCTCCCTGGCATCGGTATATTTAATTTTCCCAGCACTCTGTCCACTGACAGTATTACCAAAGCACAACGCAAAAAGGGGTAAAAGAATCAAGAGAGAGATTTTTTTCATTTCTTCTTTCTGTTTAAAAATATAATCAATACAGATATGGCAACAATAATTCCTACAATGTACCCGATCATTGGATCCAGACTCAACCCGCCGGCTTTGTAAGGAGCAATAAAGAAATACGACACACATATAAATGTGAGGAAAGTTGCCGGAACAGACAATATCCAGTGTGGTTTTTTAACTGTAACAGCATAAGCCGCAGCTGTCCACAATACTATTGTCGCAAGCACCTGATTTATGATTCCGACGTATTTCCAGATTGTGGAGAAGTCCAGATTACATAACAAATAAGCAACGACAAACATAGGAATAGCCAGAATTAATCTGTTTTTTATCGGTTTTTGCTGATATTTGAAGGCGTCTGCCAATAACAGTCTCAATCCACGGAAAGCAGTGTCGCCGGATGTGATGGGACACACCACAACTCCAAGAATTGCAATGATTGCCCCTGCCCTGCCAAGCCAAGAGTTGCAGATTTCGTTCACAATAATTGCAGGAGTCTTGCCACCATCGGCAGCAATGTTAAGACCATCGGCCCCGCCAAAATAGGAGATTGCCGCTGTGGCCCATATAAGTGCTACAATACCCTCAGCAATCATTGCTCCGTAAAAAGAGGGGCGGCCATACTTTTCGTCGGTCATACATCTGGCCATCATTGGCGACTGAGTTGCGTGGAAACCGGAGATGGCACCACAGGAGATCACAACGAACATCATTGGGAAAAGCACATTCACACCGGGGTTTGAATGCATGTTTCGGAAGGAATCCAGAGAGAGTTCCGTCATTGTAACGGTTCCGTTGAAAACCTTGAATATCATTGCCCCTCCAATGGCAACTGCCATAAACAAAAGAATACCTCCAAAAAGCGGATAAATTCTGCCGATAATTTTGTCGATAGGTAACAAGGTTGCCAGGATATAATAAACAAAGATTATGTACAGCCAGTACATCATCTTCATCCCCGTAAGCACAGCCATGAGGTTTGCAGGTCCGTTCACAAATGCCACTCCTACAGCCATAAGCAGAAAGGCGGTGATTATAACCATAGCCTTCTTTATGTTACTCCCAAGATACTTTCCAACCATATCGGGCAGACTCTTGCCGTCGTTCCTTATTGATAGCATCCCGGAGAAATAGTCATGCGAAGCACCCATGAAAATGCACCCCACCACAATCCATATATACGCCATCGGGCCGTATGCCGCACCCATTATTGCACCAAAGATTGGCCCGAGACCCGCAATGTTCAGAAACTGGATAATGAATATTCTCCAGGGTTTGAGCTCGACGTAATCCACACCGTCGGCAAGTCTTTTGACCGGTGTCGGTATTGCCGATGAGGCACCAAAAAACCTTTCTACAAATTTTCCATAGGTAAAGTAAGCCCCAATAAGAAGCAGAACAGCTACAACAAAAGTTATCATATTGTTTAAGTTAAGTTTCTACTGCAATTATCTGTTTTCTACCCACTCTATCTTCACTCCCTTGCGCTCCATACCCCTGAACCATGTCATCTGTCGCTTTGCAAACTGATGAATAGCAACGGCAAGCTGCCTCTCCATCTGCTCGTAAGTAAGTTTGCCCATCAGGAACAGCGTCACAAATTTATACTCCAGCCCGTAATAAATCAAGTCATCAGGTGAAATTCCCGAGTCAAGGAGCCTGCGAACCTCCTCAATCATTCCACCCTCGAGCCTCTCCCTTAGTCTCTTGTCAATCCTTGCCAAACGCTCTTCCCTGCATACGGAAATTCCTATAAATCTTGTATTTATGGGAGCTGTCTGCACATATTCAACCGGCGAGTCCTGACGGTAAATCTCAATCTCCAAAGCCCTTATAACCCTCTTTTTACTATCAATGTCAGATTTGTTATGCATCTTCTTCATCCCCTCCAGCCTGCCCGACAGCTCCTCCATCGACAGCTTCTCCAGCTCTGCCCTCAGCTCCGGGTTCTCCGGAACCTCAGCCAAAGAGTACCCCCTTGTTACAGCGTCAATATACAGCCCCGTACCACCACACAGGATCGGCAACCGGCCCCTCGACCTGATGTCGTTGTAAACCCGTTCAAAATCCTTCTGAAACTGGAAAAGATTGTACTTCTCCCCTGCATCGGCAATATCTATCAGGTGATAAGGAACCTTAACACCATTCACCGTGTACTCCGACAGATCCTTGCCCGTGCCGATATCCATCCCGCGGTAAACCTGCCTCGAGTCGGCAGAGATAATCTCGCCACCCGTCTCAAGTGCCAATCTAACAGCATATTTAGTCTTTCCAGAAGCCGTCGGCCCCAATATACAGATCAAATCGTGGTTCATTCCACAAATTTACACTATTTTTGCACTCCCATGCCAAAAGCAAAAAGTAAAATAGAGATTAAAAACAAGAAGGCCTCTTTCGAATATGAATTCATAGAGAGCTTCACTGCCGGTATAGTTTTGTCAGGAACAGAGATAAAATCTATACGTGCGGGAAAAGCCTCTATTGCAGACGCTTACTGCTATTTTGCAAACAGGGAGCTATATGTGAAGAACATGCATATTGCCGATTACTGGTGGGGTTCATTCAACCAGCACGACCCTAAAAGGGACCGCAAGCTGCTTCTCTCAAAACGCGAACTTAACCGGCTCCACAGAGGATCACGCGAAAAAGGGCTCACAATTGTAGCCACCCGACTCTTTATTGCCGAAAATGGCTTTGCAAAGCTGAACATATCCCTAGCCAAAGGAAAGCGCGAGTACGACAAGCGTCACACAATAAAGGAGAACGATCTCAGAAGAGAGAGCGACCGGGCCTGACGATAGGGTCTGACGATATAATCTGCCAGTACAATAAGCCACGGCAGTTTATCAGTTGGTTTGCTACTTTTTTCTTCATAAATTGACACTGTTTTTGTGTCAACCTATTTCAGGACGGGACAAGACTCTGCCAAAGGTTGGTACGCGCCTGACAATCTGTTAATTACATATTTATTTGATTTTCAGACCATTTTTCAAGTATTTGTAAATCAAGCAAGTGCTAACCCCTCTGGCAGAGACTCTGCCAGAGGGGTTAGCACTTAATTGAAAATGAGAAACGTGCGTATACGCCTGACAATCTATCACTTACTAACTGCTCTGCCAAGGTTGTTAGTAAGTGTCTTATCTGCAGCTGAATATAAAATCATGTGGAGGCAAATCTTGCCGACACATACCTTCTTGAGTTTTGAATCCTCCTCAACACCAATTTTCAACAGGGTTTTAGAAAATTTCGCATTGTTCAGTGCTTTTTTATTCAGTGCCCTTTGCAGTTTTTACATGATTTTGCTGTACATGTGGGAAACTATTGTAGGAACATCATTCTTAACTTAGTAACGCCCTTGTAGTCTGGTGATTACATAAGTACTTATATGCAAGAATAATATGCATGTGTCTGAGTGCTAAATATATGTGGGCGTTCTAATTTTGTTTAGATTGTTTTTTTTGTCCAACAACAGTACTACCCTGCTTTGTTGCCTTCACATCCTGCTCTATTACGGCTGGTTTGCCCTTTAGAACGCTGTAAACTACAAGTGCCGCACCTGCCAGTACGAACGGAATGCTAAGGATCTGACCCATATTCAATGTCATTCCCTGCTCAAATGCAACCTGAGGCTCCTTTACAAATTCGATGAAGAAACGGGCAGAGAAGAGGCCGATCAAAAAGATGCCGAACAGGGTTCCTCTTTTAAGTCTTGGAAGGAACTTGTAGTACATAACCATAAGTATCCCAAAAATAAGTAGATATGAGAGAGTCTCGTATAGTTGCGTTGGGTGTTTGGCAACGGTCTCACCCCTTAGTGTGAAGATGAATCCCCAAGGCATGTCGGTAGGGTTACCGTAAATTTCAGAATTCATGAGGTTACCCAGCCTTATAAGGGCACCGGCAAGAGCCGTCGGAATACCAATCCTGTCCATGAGCCACCAGAAGTCGAAGTTGTACTTTTTTCCGTACTTCTTGACATACCACCAAATCCCTATCAGAATGGCAATGGCTCCCCCGTGACTGGCGAGACCGCCGCGCCATGTCATCAAGATTTCAAGCGGATGGGCAAGGTAGTACTCAGGCTCGTAAAAGAAACAATGGCCAATTCTCGCACCAATCACTGCCGACCCCAGCAGTGTGTAAAGCAACACATCCAGAATATCTGTCGGAAGTTTCTCCCTTTTGAAGAACCAAAGGAAAATGTAAAAGCCGATTATGAATCCCGACACGAATAGAATGCCGTAATATCTTATGTGGATTGGTCCCAAAGAAAAAAGTTCAGGTGACGGGCCCCAGGTTATGGACAGAAGAGTGTTCATAGATTATCTTTTTAAACGTGTGAAAACACTTAATGGTAATGCTTTTTCAAATTTATCCTGCAACACAAGCTCTCCGTATGTCAGTTCGAAGCTCTTTTTGTCCGATCCATCGCCCTTTTTAGCCGTTCCGTTGAGTCTGAAGGCTGTCTTTATGAGAGTGTCGGCCAACACAGCAGAGTAGCCGTTTGAGTAGAGATTCAGCACAACATAGCTGTCTTTGGGAGCAAGTATAGAAGCGACCTCTCTCAATAGCTCAAACAACAGCTCGTCCAGCTTCCACCTCTCACCGTCCGGTCCGTGTCCGTAGGCAGGCGGGTCAAGTATGATTCCCTGATAAATATTGCCTCTACGGGCTTCTCTCTTCACAAATTTTAGAGCGTCCTCAATTACCCAGCGAATATTGTCGAGCTTGCTTATCTCCATGTTGACCCTTGCCCAGTTCACCACCTGCTTAACGGAGTCCAGATGCGTAACGTCGCCCCCACCGCAGTTTGCTGCCAGACTGGCGGCGCCGGTGTATGCAAAAAGGTTCAGGATTTTAGGTTTCGACCCTGGGTTGGCGTTTCCTACCTCCCTTGTCTTGGCGTAGATATAGTCCCAGTTGGGTGCTTGCTCGGGAAACACTCCCACATGCTTGAAGGCAGTAAGACCGAGGCGCAACTTGAATGAAAACTCTGCACGATTGTATGCTATTACCCACTGTTCATCCATCTTCTTGAGCATGTGCCATGTGCCCGAATCTTCCTTGCCCGAACTTCCGAAACCGGCGCCGGTGGTAAACCTTGTATGTGCCATGTTCATCCACTCCTTGGTAGATAATGTCCTGCCCCACAGTGCTTTTGGTTCCGGCCTTATAAGATAATACCCTCCAAAGCGTTCGAGTTTTTCAAAATCACCCGAATCTATCAATTCGTAATCGTTCCATTTAACAGGGTACTCCAGCAACATATCTCTTTATTCTTAATCTATACCGTTTATATCGGGCCGAAGTTAGTAATTTTAATCAGATTATTTCTAAATTTGCCCCGACAAATAAGTACCAACTTAATATTTTTCCTTATGCAAAAGATTGATAATTACGATTTCTCCGGCAAAAGAGCAATTGTCCGTGTAGACTTTAATGTTCCACTGAATGAGTCATTTCAGATTACTGACGATACCCGTATCCGTGCAGCAATTCCAACACTTAAAAAGGTTCTGGCTGGTGGCGGTTCGCTTATTATAATGTCGCACCTTGGCAGGCCAAAGGGCCCTACAGGCAAATACTCTCTAAAACATATCATTGGTGACATTGAAACCAAGCTTGGTACAAAGATTAAGTTCGCTCCGGATTGTATGGGAGAAGAGGCCGCTGAGCTCTCTAAGACCCTTAAGCCGGGCGAGGTACTGTTGTTGGAAAATCTTCGCTTCTATGCTGAGGAAGAGGGAAAGCCTCGCGACCTGGCCGAGGATGCTTCTGACGAGGTTAAGAAGGCCGCTAAGGCCGACATGAAAGAGAAGCAGAAAGATTTCACAAAGAAATTGGCTTCTTATGCCGATTGTTACATAAATGATGCTTTTGGTACCGCTCACAGGGCTCATGCCTCTACAGCGCTTATTGCCAAATACTTTCCTAATGACAAAATGTTCGGTTATGTTATGGAGGGCGAGATTATTGCTATTGACAAGGTTCTAAAGACTCCTGCTCATCCTGTAACTGCTATTCTTGGCGGCGCCAAAATCTCTACCAAGATTGCCATTATCGAGAAGTTGTTCGATGTTGTTGACAACATGATTATCGCAGGCGGTATGGTTTACACATTTGTAAAGGCTCAGGGTGGTAAAATTGGTAGTTCTCTTTGTGAGGAAGACCAGATGCCTCTTGCTTTGTCGATTCTTGAAAAGGCTAAGGCTAAAAACGTTAAGATATATTTCTCTGGTGAGGTTGTGATTGCCGATGCTTTCAGTGCCGATGCCAATACCAAGGTTTGTCTGGATTCTGAGATTCCTGATGGTTGGATGGGTATGGATGCTGCTGAGTCTACTCTTAAGGAGTGGGAGGGTGTTCTGAGGGCTTCCAAGACTATTCTGTGGAACGGTCCGGTTGGTGTGTTTGAGATGGAGAAGTTTGCTGTTGGGACCAAGAAAATTGCTACTATGCTTGCTGACGTCACTAAGCATGGTGTCTTCACTCTTGTTGGTGGTGGCGACTCTGTTGCTGCTGTTACGCAGATGGGTTTTGCCGATAAGGTGAGCTATGTGTCTACTGGTGGTGGGGCGATGCTGGAATATCTTGAGGGCATCGAGTTGCCGGGGATCAAAGCTATTCGTGAATAACGCTCATTTGCATTTCCTTTAATTGTTGTGTAATTGCCCTCGTGGGCCGTGCACCGCAATTACCCGCTTCGCGTTCATTTCGCTAAAAAACAAAGGTGTCGACCGAGAGTATGCTAGTGCAAATTAGATACCGGTCGACACTCTCGTTTTTTTACGCTCCATTCACTAAGCGGGTGCCCAAACCCTAATTGCAATGCCCACTCAGACAATTACACAATCAAATTTTTATGCAAATGAGTAATATATAGAAATAGCTATTTTCTTACCGACAACTTTACACCCTAAATCTTGCCTAGTACCGTATCCCGGAATTACCCACTCCTCTCCTTGAGTGGGTACCCAATTCCTCCAGATAAGCATCTTCAAACTCTGCTCCTTATCCTGTTTTTGCCCTAAATTTGCGCCCTTAATATCGAATAGCTCATAATCACCCAGAAGTCAGACGCCTTCTTGGACCGTGCACCGGGTTTACCCACTTAACGCTCCATTCGCTTAGTGGGTACCCAAACTAATTGCAAGCATCTGCGAACCCCTCTCCCTATCCTGTTTTGCCCAACAATTGCGCTCAGATTTTGTGACTAAGCCATAGATTTACTCTCTTTGAGCTGGTGCCCACATTGTCCTGATTTCAATAAAATATCATTTTTTGCTATACTTCTAAGAATTAGTTGCATAACATATATAAAAAAGTATAACTTTATCCTGTTGAACAATTTGCGGCAAATTGAAAGAATTGTTCAATATACTTGATTTAAGCACCAAATATTTGAGGACTTTATGCAGGATAAGTAAGGTTATAAGACGACTTAGCATCAAATACACAACTAATTTTAAAATAAACTTATTTGAAAATATACTGATAGTAGAAAATTAAATTGGACTAATGAAGATAAAAGACATTACCATAAAAAACTTTAGACTTTTAGAAGATGTAAGGTTAAATATTGAAGAAGACATAACCCTAATTGTCGGCAAAAACAACACTGGTAAGACATCACTTTTTGAAGTAATTAATATGTTCTTTAACGAAAAGAACAATTTAAGTTTTCCCGACTTTTCGCAAAAAACATACTCTCAGTTTGAAGCAAGTTTCAAAATTTATGAAACAGTTCTAAAAGAAACTGACGAAGAAAAAAAAGAAGAGTTAGAAAAATCTTTAATCTCATCTATACCTAACATTCAACTTGAAATTCAAATTGAATATGACAAAGCTAAAGACAGTTTGATAAATCTTTCCGAATTTATAAGCGACCTTGATGATTCTAAAAATATAGCAACTATAAAATTACAATATAAATCAAAAGATAGCTTAAGGCTATTTGCTGCATTTGGTGTCCGAAAAGAAAAGGAACAAAAATTAATTGAGTGGCTAAATGAAAATATTACATCGTATTATGACATCAAATGCTATGGCGGTGATAATTTGATTGAAGAAAACTTCAAACGAAAACTTCTTTCAGTTTTATATTTTGAAACCATTCAAGCATCAAGAAAATTAGACGACACAAAAGCAGATAAAAACAAAACATTAGCCGTAGGTTTTTCTGACTATTACCGAGAAACAAATAAAGACAATAATGAAGACATCGAGAGCTTAGAAAAACAGCTAAAAGAAACTTCTACGGTTCTTAATGAAAAATATGAGAACATTCTCAAAGAGCTACTTGAAAAACTTAAACTGTTTGGAGTTGAACCTCATTTGACAATTCCTGAAATTGTTCTTCAAGCAGGTTTTGACCCCGAAAACATTCTTAAAAACAACATTAAATACTTTTATAAACAAAATGATGTTACACTTCCTGAAAACTTTAATGGTTTAGGCTATAGTAATTTGATTTATCTTGTTCTCAAAGTGGTGAGTTTCATAGAAAAATTCAAAAAGGCAGCACCTTTATACAAATCTGAAACCCTCACAATTTTAATTGAAGAACCTGAAGCACACTTGCACCCGCAAATGCAACAAGTTTTTATTTCCCAAATTAAACGGACAATAAAAGAAACTAAAGTAAAAGAAAACTTGGCGGTTCAAGTCATTATAAGCACTCATTCATCTCATATTGTAACAGAAGCAGGAATAGATGTTGAAAGAAGTTTTGAAAGAATCAGATATTTCTCAAAGCTATATGTTAAAACTGAAAACCGATATAAAATTGAAGTAAAGGACTTTAACGAATTTAAGCATAAAGAAAGTGATAAAGAAACATTTCGTTTTCTCAAACAATATATGAGCCTTCATAGATGCGACATATTTTTTGCAGATAAGGCAATTCTCGTTGAAGGGACAACTGAAAGAATTTTACTTCCACTTATGATAAATAAAGTTGCTAAAAGTTTGAATAACGAATATGTTTCTATAATTGAAGTTGGTGGGGCTTATACTTCAAAATTTAAAGAACTACTCAAATTTGTTGGAGTGAAAACATTAATTATCACCGATATTGATTCTTGTGATATAAACTCCAAAGAAGAATGTAGTGTAAATACACCAAATTCATTTACTTCAAATGAAACACTTAAAAGCTGGATTCCAAAGAAAGAAGGTATTACAGAATTGCTTGCTACTTCAGAAAGTGAAAAATATGATGATAAATCAATTAGAATAGCCTATCAAATACCTGAAGTGTGTAATGGGCATTGTGCAAGAAGTTTAGAGGAATCAATAATCAATGTTAATATTTCTTTTTTTAAGGATAACTACTTTACAGATGAAGGGGACGAAAAGAAAATAAAGATTCATTTCTCAATTTTTCATGGAAAAGAAGATGATTTAAACACAGAAAACATTTGGGAACTACGTCCAAAATCATCAAGTACAAAAACGAATTTTGCTTTTGCATTGATGACTTTTGATGAAAATAAAACGAAAAAAGAATGGCAAGTACCTTTGTATATTAAGGAAGGTTTAGTTTGGTTGGCAAAAAATGAAATTGGGAAATAATATGACAGCTTTTGAACAAATATCTCAATACCTAAATGAACGCAAAAGCTTTGTTTTAGAGGCAGGTGCAGGCTCAGGGAAAACATATACGCTAATACAAACATTAAATTATCTCATTCAAAATAAAGGAGAGGAAATAAAAAAGACAAATCAGAAAATTGTCTGTATAACCTATACCAACGTAGCTAAAAATGAAATTATTGATAGAATTGAGCACAATGAATTAGTTATTGTATCAACAATTCACGAGTTTTTATGGGGGTCAATAAAACAATATCAAAAGCAACTAAAATTTGAACTTTGTATACTGAATGAAATAAATTTAGCAAAAGATATAGCAAAGGGAAAAGATTCAAAATACATTGAAAAGTTAGAAGACAGAATAGATTCAATCAATAAAGTAGAATACAACGACTCGACATTTAACGATTTTGAAAAAGGACTGATTCAACATGATGACGTGATTGAAATTGCAAAAATGATGTATGAAAATTATCCGCTTTTGACTGATATTGTTTCTGCAAAACACCCTTACATTTTTGTTGACGAGTACCAAGACACAGCAGAAGAAACAGTTTTCTGTTTAATTGATTGCCTTCTGAAACGAAATAGTAAAAAAGAAGTAATTGGGTTTTACGGTGATTCACACCAAAAAATTTATGATTACGGCATTGGAGATTTAGAAAAATACTACACTTCAAGAGGCGGACAAATAGAATTAGTAAAGAAAGAAGAAAATTATCGTTCTTCTCAATCCGTAGTTGGTTTACTAAACAATTTCAGAAAAAACATTCAGCAAAAACCACAGAAGAAAATTGATGGCAGTGTAAAATTTATTTATTGGGCAAATCATCCAGAAAAACCCAAAACTAAAATAAGAGAATTTAATGCCGAAATAGCTGCTACCAAAAACCAATTTTACGATACTGTTGTTAAAAAAATATCTGAATTAGGTTGGATATTTGAAGGAGATACTAATGCTAAAGTTTTGGTTCTTGCCAATAGCAGAGTTGCTAAAAGAGCTGGGTTTAGCAATTTATATTCTGTTTTTTCCACAAGATTTGGTCAAAGTACAAAAGAAAGATTGCTTGATAGAAATCATCATTTAATTACATATTTTGTTGGTTCTATTGACAAAAAAACATCACAAGAAAGAAAAATAGGTTTAGAACATTTAATTAATTTTTGGTATACTGGAAATCAAAATGAAGTAATAAGATTTATCAAAAAAAATGGCACAATACTGAACGGTGAATTTAAACATGGTCACAAGAAACAAATTGCGGAATTTCTTGATACGCTTTCTTTAAATAGAAAAGATTGGAAAATAAAAGAAGTTTATGCTTTTGCTTCAAGCAAAGGTATTTTATCCAACAAAAAATTTACTGAATTTATAGAAAGATTATCAATTGACCCAAAAGATTTAACAGAAGAAGAAAAAGAAAGACAGACTAAAGACAAAATACTATATGACGCATTTATGGAATTGTCATATACAGAACTTCAAAATTTCTGGAAACACGTTCAAAACAACACAGTATTTTCAACTAAACACGGAACAAAAGGTGAAGAATATACAAATGTGCTTACAGTAATTGATGATACAGAATGGGTTCAAGAATATAACTTCAAGAATTTTTTCAATGACACCGAAGAAATACCTGAACGAAAATTAAGAACAAGAAATTTGTTTTACGTTGAATGTTCAAGAACCATTGACAATTTAATTGTTTTGTGTTTATCAGACCTTGACCCTGCTGCAATTGCAAACGTTAAAACTTGGTTTGGTAGGGACAACGTAATTGATGTAGAAGAATATTTAAAGAATTAAATGACTAATAAAAAAGTTTACTGCCAATAAATAGAACTTTATGTGGCATGCAGTGCCCAACTTGAAGTCCATGGAATAATAGTAGCTAGACCATAAACGGCATGTTTAAATTGCTCTAGGATGGCGGTTTGGCAGACAGAGCCAGAGCTGTGAGATACCCGTTAATCTCGTCATCGGCAATTAGCTCAGACAACATCCTGAAATGCATGGAGATGGCTGCTCCACGGCGGATGTAATTGTGAAGGGTGCTTTTTCTTTGACCCCGTAAAACCACCTGTTAGTGAAGCTTCTGGCAGGCACAGTCGAAACCTGGAACGCATTCCAGTGCCTTCTCAATAATGGTTGACTCTGACTTTTTGCTCATACAGCATTACTTTTAATTTGTACTGTCGTAAAGTTCATCAAATCAGATTTTATGCTTATTTTTATTCGTTGAAAAATTATCCCAAAATGGATTTAGTTCAACACACAGCAAATTCTATTAAAACGGAAATTTACTGTGAAACTTTTGGCAATAAGGCTAAATAGAGACTGCTACCCTAATAATAAATTATTAATATGAAGACTGACGATATTACACAAAAATTAGGTGTTACATTAAAGGAATTTCTTGGTTTCTTAAAAAAAGAATTACATAAAAAAGTTTTAGAACTTGACACAAATATAAAAAGTAAAGACTATTTTGAGGAATTAACAAGAGTGTCAAATAGTCTTGAACAATATGTTCAAAAAGATGTAAGCTTGTTTTATGTTGGTTTTCTTGGAAGTTATAGCTCAGGGAAGTCAAGTACAATAAATTCTTTGTTACAACTATGGGACACTGACAAAGCAAGGATAGTAAGTAATAATCCTACTGACACAAGTATTACTTTAATAACAAATCAAAATAATGTTAATAACGTTTTTACATTCGCAAAAGAAGGAGCTATACCAATAAGAACGTACACCAATTTTGACTCTCCATTACTTGAAAATATTGTATTAATGGATACTCCTGGTTCTGGAGACCCTAATATAATAGAAAGTATTGTAAGAGACAGTTTGCCACTTTGTGATTTAATAATTTATACCCTTAACGCAACCGCTCCATTTACAGATGTAATCGGTAAATAGAAATACACCAAAAATGGTAAATAAGAATACACCAGTTTCGAAAATATTTTATTGTTTTGAATTCACTA
>MEOK01000037.1 GCA_001769195.1 Bacteroidetes bacterium GWF2_40_14
ATAAAATATTTTCGAAACTGGTGTATTCTTATTTACCATTTTTGGTGTATTTCTATTTACCGATTACAAATATATGTCTGACCAAAATTTCGAGCAGCTTGAACCGAAATATAAAGCCTCAAAAGAGGAGATAAGACAATATATACTTCAGAAATTGAAAAGTTCAACCATGTAAAGCCAAATTCCTAAATCGAATACGGCCAAAATCCTAAGTAAAAATCGGCCAAATTCCTAAATATTCCGATAGAAATTTTTGTATATTGACTGATATTACGCATCTTTGCTAACAGAATTCAAAAAACAATTTATGAAGGAATATAAAAAAAGAATTGCAGACAGTATTCTACAAGATAAATTGGAGGCAATGGGAGCGGTCTTGATAGAAGGACCTAAAGCTTGCGGCAAGACTACAACAGCAGAACAGCAAGCTAAAAGTATACTTTACTTGGCAGATCCGCGAACAAAAACGCAGAATTTGCAAATGGCTGAGACTAATATAACTATGTTGCTTGAAGGTAAAACACCAAGATTGATTGATGAATGGCAATTGGCACCTAAATTTTGGGATGCCATCCGATTTGAAGTTGACCATAGAAATGAAGATGGCCAGTTTATGCTGACCGGATCTGCAGTACCGGTTTCTACAGATGATATCCAACATACAGGTACGGGACGTTTTGGATGGATTACAATGCGCCCAATGAGTCTTTGGGAATCTGGAGAATCTTCTGGAGGTATCAGTCTTGCTGAACTTTTTCAGTCTCCCGGACAAATTGGTGCCAATAATAATCTTTCTTTTGAACAACTTGCATACGTTGTTTGTCGTGGAGGTTGGCCGAAAGCAATTCTTAAAAAAACGGAGAAGGCCGCACTTATACAGATTGAAGAATATTTTGAAGCGATTACACGTTCTGATATATCGCGAGTAGATAATGTCAATCGCAATCCGGAACGTGCAAAACGGCTCATGCGTTGTTATGCAAGACATCAAGGCACACAATCCAGTATTGCCACCATTTTAGCGGACCTTTCAGTGAATGAAACTGACAGCCTGAGCGAAGCGACCATTGATTCCTATCTCACAGCCTTGCGGAAAATTTTTGTAATCGAGGATATGCCTGCATGGAACCCGAATCTTCGTTCCAAAACAGCCATTCGCACTTCAGATACACGTTATTATACAGACCCGTCTATTGCGACAGCTGCACTTGGATTGGGGCCAAAAGACTTAATCAATGATTTAAAAACCTTTGGACTATTTTTTGAAACTTTATGCGTTCGCGATCTCCGTGTCTATGCCGATGCGTTGGGTGGAACTGTTTATCATTACAGAGATAAGAACGGATTGGAATGTGATGCTGTGGTTCATTTGAGAAATAGCTCTTTTGGACTAATAGAAATCAAGTTAGGCGGCGATAAGTTGATAGAAGAAGGTGCGCGAACACTCACAGCCTTAACTGAAAAAATTGACACCAACCGGATGAAAACACCTGCCTTCCGTATGATACTTACTGGAGTTGGTGAATATGCATATAGACGAACAGATGGAATATATGTAGTACCTATCGGGTGTTTGAAAGATTGACACCTTAAAGGCTCCAGTAAACCATGTCGTGGATTTTGCCCCGGTAGAGGCCTTTTATGTCGGCAAGGACGGCCCGGGGAGTGGTGAGTGAGCGGAAGTATGCTTCGTCCAGAGAGTGATACTCACGGTGAGAGACAGCCACCACAACGGTGTCGTATTCGTGAAGCATAGGTTTTTCGATTAGAGATATGCCATATTCGTGAAGAACCTCAGAGGCAACGGCACGAGGATCCATAACATCCACCGATACACCGTAGTCGAGCAGTTCGTTGATTATATCCATAACCTTGGAGTTGCGGATATCAGAAACATCCTCCTTGAAGGTGATACCCATCACAAGCACACGAGCGTTCATAATATTCTTGCCAAGACGGATCATCTCCTTTACAAGCTTCTTGCCAATGTAACCACCCATAGAGTCATTCACAAAACGACCCGAGTTGATAACCTGAGGATGATACTTAAGCTGATGAGCCTTGTGGACAAGATAGTAAGGATCTACCCCTATACAGTGACCACCAACCAGCCCCGGATAAAACTTAAGGAAGTTCCATTTAGTGCCCGCAGCATCCAGAACATCAAAGGTATTTATACCAATCCTGTTGAAGATAATAGACAACTCATTCATAAGAGCAATATTAACGTCACGCTGCGTGTTCTCGACAATCTTCCCCGCCTCGGCCACCTTAATGTTGGGAGCCCTGTGAACCCCAGCAGTAACAACCAACTCGTAAACCCCGGCAACAACCTCAAGAGCCTCGGCGTCGCAACCCGAAACAATCTTGACAGTATTTGTAAGCGTATGCACCTTATCACCCGGATTAATCCTCTCCGGAGAGTAACCAACCTTGAAGTCTACACCAAACTTAAGCCCCGACAGCTTCTCCAGCAACGGAACACAATCCTCCTCGGTGCAACCAGGATACACAGTCGACTCATAAACAACATAGTCGCCCTTTTTCAGTACGGTGCCCACAGTTTTAGTAGCACCCAGCAGAGGTTTAAGATCCGGCATATTAGCATCATCAATAGGAGTGGGCACAGCCACAATATAGAACGACGCCTCCTTAAGCACCTCAACCGACGAAGTATAAGTAATGTCGGCATTGAGGAAAGCCTCATCTGCCAGTTCGCCGCAAGGGTCGCTCCCGGCCCGCATTTTTGCGAGACTCTCCTCATTTATATCAAACCCGATAACAGAAATTTTCCTTGCAAATTCAAGAGCGATAGGAAGACCTACATAGCCTAAGCCGAGAACAGCGAGCTTGCATTTTTTAGAGAGAAGATTGTTATACATATGTTGATTTATTTTTATTGCTTAATCCGCCATTTAATCCGCCATTTAATCTGCCATTTAATCCGCCACTTTCCAGATCAATATATTATAATCTTACTTTATCACTGCCGGATTAAAGTTCAACTTTGCAAGAATATTCCTCAATAAAATTTACAGGCAGTTTACTGTCTGAGTTCTTTACTTCATAAATAAATTTATTGCATTGCTCTACAGTTAACAAATTTTTTCTAAGAGCATGTGCTAAAAAATCCATGGTAGTTAAAAAAGTAATTTTATTATCCAGACAATATTTTTGTATGTCTTTTAAATTGCTGCTACCTACTACATCGTTATTATACTTGCAGAAAACCATGCATGCACTTTCTCCTTTACCCAGAATTGGGTTCGCTCTTAATCTTGCATATTCTACAACTTCTAGCCCGGTGGGAGTATAGTTAATTAATTGGATATTTTGAAAGAAATGTATCTGATTATTAATTTGTTCTTTTTGTTTTGATGACAATTCGTCATAGACAAAATTTAATATAACATAATCATAATCAAGAAAAATTATGGGGAGAACATTCAGCATTCCACCTTTAATGAAATGAATAATAACATCTGCATCAAGAACTATTTTAGTTTTCACAAGCCTCATTATCGCGACTAATTTTACTAAGAAGTTCCAAATAATGGCCCTCAGATATTTTGCCATCATCAAAAAGCAATCTGGCGTGGGCACCATAATCACCTATAACTAAACCACTATTACCTGGTTCATAAATATTTATATCATAACCATATTGTCGTGCATTATCCTTTATGGGAAGGATGAGCAACTCCTGTGCATAAGATTTTTTAATCAGATTCAAGTCAGCTAACCGATAGACCAAAGCCTTGTGCGATATTACAAAATAATGCTCGATTTTTAATACAGTTGCCAATGATAAATTCTGAATATTAAGCTCTTCCTCAGGAATTAACTGCATGATTCCGTCTGATGGCATCAGTAATACTGAAGCAAAAGCATCTGCATTTTTTTCTGAAAGATTTTTCTGTTCTCCAACTGTACAAATATGAGGTTTTGGATTTTTCTCAATGTAAAGGTGATATAATTCGTGTGCTATTGTGAATCGCTGTCTCCCTCTGGATTGAGTGGAGTTTACCAGCATAAACATTTTGCCCGATTGAGATTTTATGCACATTCCTGAAAAATTTTCAGAAAGAGGTCGAAACAGTGTGAGAATATTATATTTAAGAAGTAGGCTCTTTAGATTTACAGGCTCAAAGGATGTTAGTCCTTTCTCTAAACGAAAAAGCAAAGCCTCCCTTTCAATTATTCTATCTGAACGACTCATAGTGATGAAATTTTGTGCATTCCCAGATAACTCTTAACAACTTCTTTAAAATTAGAGATTTCATACATGTCGCTTTGTGAAAGATTATCAAATCTAAAGGCGCAGGCCAATACCCCCTCTAAATCAAGAATCTCGTTCTCAAAAAATAAATTCATGTCACAGCCAAACAAATTTGATAATTTCTCCAGCTCAACAAAAGGAATTTCTCGTAAGCCAGCTTCATAGTTTGCATAAGTAGATCTCTTAATACCTAAAAAAGAGGCTATTTGATCTTGGGTAAAGCCACTAGCCTCTTTAAGAATTTTTAGGTTCCTACCGACAATTAAATTCGTATTCATGATAGTTTTAAAGTAATATTAGATGTGGCAAATATACATAATATATTTAATAAATAAAAAAAATGCCACGGTAATAAAGTCTCAATAAATGGTGTTTTCAACAACCACAAAACCAGCTACTTGCCAAAAACTGTGGCAAGGTCCTACCGATGCAGCTTAAAGTACTTAACCATAAAGCCAATATATATTGTTCCCATTACTGAAGCAGCGATTAAAAAATACCACAGCCCATCATATTTGAAAACAAAGAAACCTGACATTACAACAGCTTGTGCTGCCATATAAAGCAGAGAAACATATAAATGGGGAATATGAAGTTCATTGGACATAATCTGATACATGTGCTTTCTGTGGGCCACAAAAATATTCTCCTTCAATATCAAGCGGTGGACTATGGTCAAAACAGTGTCCACACCATAGATAAGGAGAATTATGATGTATGACATATCTTTTTCCTGAACAATCAGTTTACAAAGGAGGAAAACGATGATAAAAGCAATGCTGACAGACCCCACGTCACCGGCAAAACATTTGGCCCGCTTGCGGAAGTTGAAGATATTAAAGACAAGCAGAGAGAGCAGAACTATATAAATAAGGTAATTATCTATGAACAGAGCTATGTAGTTGTTGATATACCAGAAAGAGGCCAACACAACAACACTATAGCCACCTGTAATGCCATTAACACCATCCATGAAGTTATAGGCATTAATTATACCTGTAGATAGAATCAAAGCGATAAAAGTATAGTACCATGGAAGAGAGTAAAGACCGCAATCATAGAACATCAGAAGCATAGCGGCAAAGTGAAACACAATTCTCACCCTTGACGGAATAGCCTTAATATCGTCAATAAAGCTAATTACGGCAATTATTGAGAGACCAAGGGCAAACAAGGGGTAGCTAAAACCACAGAAAAAGAAATAGAGAGCGACTCCAATATAAAAAACAATACCCCCACCTCTGAGGGTAATATACTCATGAGAACTCCGCTCATTTGGCTTATCTATAATATTATAGTGGTCAGCTATCTTAAAGTATATCAGAATTGATAATATCAGTAAGCCAAGAATTGATACAAACATGAATGTTAAGTTTTTTTAAATGAAGCTAATGTTTTTGCCATTCCCTCAGAAGCTTTCAGAGGCAATCGGTCGACACCAATTGCACGTTTTATTTTATCATTTGACACAACATAGCTTTCCGTAAGCTTCTGCAACCGAAAAGTATTGAAAGGCATGTGCAAAAGGTTGCCCAATTTAGCCAATCCATTAATCAATGCTTTGTTAATATTAAGAATATGACTCTTTTTGCCAACAGAAAAGGCGATAAGTTCCACTAACTGACTTGTAGACAAAGGTTCATCGTCTGCAATGTGATATATGCCAGATTCAATATCTTCAGATACAAGTTTTTCAACAATAAAGGATAAATTATCGATAGAAGTGAAGGAACGTTTGTTGTCAAATGAACCTAAGGGCCATGGAATACCCTTACTGACAAGCTTGTACAATAAATTCAGATTACCTTTATTGCCAGGACCATGTATCATACAGGGTCTGAGAATATAAACACTTTTCCCGGCTAGCTTACAGGCGTTATCAGCCATTCTGGCCAAAATGTACTCCTCGGCCTTAAACTTAGACTCACCATAAGGACCGACAGGGAGGGGGATAACATCTTCTGAAAGAGAGTCGCCCGATACTTTTTCTGCAGCAGCCTTAACCGAGCTGAAGAAGATAAATTTACTGGCATCCGATTCCAGAAACTTGTCAAAGATCTTCTTAGTGAGCCCGGTATTTATATCAAAATAACTTTGCTCATCAGAAATCTTCCTGGTGTCGTGCGCTTTGCCGGCAAGATGAATAACTGTATCAATATGATTTATATTCAATTCTTCCAGTCCATTCCAATGATATGCTATCTTGAATTCCTTTTCTGGCATTTGACCAATATCAAGAGATTCATTAGTAAAACCATGATCAACAAATTTTTTAGATAAATTTCTACCTATAAAACCAGATGCACCTGATATTAATATATTCATTATAATGATGAATTAATGATGAAAAATACAAGTAGATACAGGTTCCTGATCTTCCGGTGTCTGCTGTAACACTACGGTAGGCTCATCTGTCCCATGAAATTATACTTGAAAACAAAACCCTTAGGTTTTCTGTATCCATATCTTTCTCGAAGAGTAATGCGAATTCTTTTATTGAAAACTGTTCTTGTGGACGATATCATCTCATCAGAGGCAATTTTTTTCATATAAAGATAAGCACTTATTTGCACTTGTATAAGTACTATCTCCGTTTATTAATTGATATTAAGTGTGTTGAAATTTATTAAGATGACCTTAATTATAAATTAAATTATCCAACCTGACAACCACAAGCTTATTATTGAGAGAAGATTGGGGTTTTAATATGAAATCTTCAATAAATGTGCTTACATGGCTAATTCTTAGCCTTCGTTATATATAAATTGTGATGTGTCACTGAGCATTCGTTTTAGTCCCTCTTTTATACAGACTGTTGGCTCCCAGCCTAGAAGAAGTTTTGCTTTTTGAATATTTGCCATGGTGTAGTCCATATCGGCAGAGTGGGAGGTGTGGTATTGGATTTTTGCTTTTTTATCTGTTAGTTCTTCTATGTAAGCAATGAACTCATTAATTGTTATTGGCTCTTTACCACCCCCAAGGTTAATTATTTCATATCCAAATGGCTTTTCAGCAAGCAAAGTACCTCTGGCGATGTCGTCTACATAGGTAAAGTCCCGAGACTGATTCCCATCGCCAAAAAGCTTGATTGGTTTATCTTCTAAGACCCATTTGCAAAATCTGTATGGTGCCATATCAGGGCGACCTAATGGGCCAAATACAGTGAAATACCTTAAAACTGTTACATCAATGTTATATTGTTTGTGGTATGTATATGCAAAAGCCTCTGCGGCACTCTTACTTGCAGCATATTGAGAAATGGGGGTATTAACAGGAAAATCTTCATTAAAAGGCATTGGCAAACCTGCATATAAACTTGAAGTAGATGATAGAATAAACTTTTTTACTCCAAAGTCTTTCATACACTCTAACAGATTGAGCGTACCTTCCGAATTAGTACGCAAATAAACCCATGGGTTCTCCATACTATACCTTACGCCAGCTCTAGCAGCAATATTAAAAACAGTACTAAAAGAATGGTTTTTAAAAAGAGATCTTAATTCAGTAAGGTTTTCTATATCAATTTTATAGAACGTAAACCCAGAGAATTTTTGTAATGAAAACAAACGAAACTCTTTAAGGCGGACATCGTAATAATCATTCATATTGTCGATACCTATTACCATATCGCCTCTATCTAGCAGGAATTGACAGACCTTATGCCCAATAAATCCTGCAGCTCCGGTCACTAAAATATTCTTACTTTCCATTTGTTATACTTTAAGCGGTTATATATATTTTCAAAGTGTTCTTCTATGTAGCTTAAAATTCTTGGGTATTAGTATTATGTGTATAATCCCCATATACCTATTATTAGGATATTCATTTGATACAAACCGTACTTAAATTTTAATCAAAGAGACAGTCTCTTCAATATGTTTTTTTGAAGAAGCACCAAAAACAACCGATTGAATTTTTTGATTATTAATGAACTCATATGCATCCCTAGGATTTATTGCGCCAGAAGCTAAAGTTGACATTGCCATTAACTGATACTTGGTAGGATCATTACTATTAGCCGTTTGAACATATGCTTCTACATTTGGAGACATTAAGTACCCAATTTTATTGTAAGATGAACATATAACAATTTCAGTTATATTCCATTGCTCTAATTTTGATTTAAGAAACGGCATGTTTTGTGAAATTAGACCAGGTAAAGCATTATATTTCTTTTTAATATAGAGACAATATTCTTCAAAAATCTCAGGAATATCATACCCCAAAATTAGATCAGTAATAATGTTTTGGAGAAATATAACCTTAACATCAAGACCTTTAAACATTTTCATCTCAATGTCAATTAGCATTTGCATCATTTTTATCGCATCTTTTCCAAGAAAAGCGGCACTACCTTTGGTTATCATGCTGAAAACTCCCATAGTAGAATTGTCCTTAAAAAGGATTTCATTGATTGCAGGTATAATGCCTTTTTCACTTACCAAATTAGCATATTTGTGGGGATAAGGAATTGAAGGATACCAGTTTATATGAGGATAACGAGATTTGTTAGATACGAAATGTTCACAGATCTCTTTTGCTCGGTCATTACTATTTAACATTATAGAATTAATTCCTGCATTAAAAGCCATTTGATATACCTTGTATATGTTTCTTATATCAAAGAACTGTTCAGAGAGTTGTTGGGCCTTCTCTTGCGACATATGGTTTATACCAAAAAATTGGTTATCCCCGAATATTATTTTATCAATTTGTTCCATAGTTAAAACATTCCATTTTGTTCATAGTCAAAAAATAATTCATCAATTACCTCCAATGTGTTTGCGCCATCACGAAATGTACATTTGTTTGTAGTTTTGTTTTTGATACAATCAATAAAATGGTATAATTGAGATGTAAACTCATTCCCTCTAACATAGAAGGGTACTGGTTTAAATACATCAGTTATGTAGATTGTATTCCATCCCTCTCTTAGATTTTTCTCAGAAAGAGCTTTTTTCATATAAATTTTATAACTGTGTTGATCTGCAAGAATTTTTCCATGTGTTCCAAAGAGCTCAATTTTATTAGTAGGTTTGCGAAAGCTTTCGTCGCTCCAATTAACATTTATAGTCCCAGAAATTCCGCTTTTATATAGGAAAGTGGAACAAACAGCGTCTTCTACATTTTTCGAAAAAATTTTCGTTAAACTAGTACCGGTTACTTTGTCAGGTTTGCCAACCAAAAAGGTCACCAAATCTATCGCATGCGATGCCATTTCGTAAATTGCACCGCCACCACTACCACGAGAGTCTCTCCATGTTTTTCCTTCTTCAGTTTTAGTAATTGTGCGACTGTACATTTCAGATTTGAAGCGGATTACTTTACCTATCACACCACTATCTACACATTCTTTTACGTTGGCAAAAATATCGTTGAAACGATTTACATATCCTACCTGATTAACTAAATCCTTTCTTTCAAATAGTTTAGTAAGTTCATTTGCCAAAATGCTGTTTGTGGTGAATGGCTTTTCAGCAAAAACATGCACACCTTTTTCACTTGCGAGTTTTATTATTTCAAAGTTAAGAGCTGGAGGAGTACAGATTAAAATAGCATCAATATCTTCGTTTGCTAATAATTGTCTAAAATCAGCGTAGAAGTTAATACGTTTCTTATACTTTTTTAACAAACTTAGAATTAAGGAAGATGTATCCGCAACAGAAGTAATTAACACATCTGGATGGCTGTTTATAATTGAGAAGTGAGTGATTCCCATTCTCCCAAAGCCAATAATGCCTAACTTAACTTTTTCCATATTAATTTTCTATACAGTTTTTATATAAACTAACAATTCTATTCCAAGTGTATCTTCTGGTAGCGATTTCAAACATAGCATCCCCTAATTTGGTTATATTGTTCTTGTCTAAATTTGATAAAATTTCCTTAAGAGACTCTTTGTTTTTAAAATAATATGATTTTTCTTCTGTGGTTGCTCTATTTGATGGAACATCAAAACATACTACTGGAAGTTTCAAAGACATGGCCTCAACCAATGAGGGTGCAGTGCCACATAAAGAATGAGTATGCAGGTAAATATCACAATTTCCACGAATAGTATTTAGAACATTTAAATCATAAATGGCATCCAATAGTATTATATTATCATGTTTATTATGGTTTTCTCTCTTCAATTTTTTCCCGTATTCGGAAATTTCCCAGTTTGATATGACAACCAAAATCCTTTCAGGGATAGTTTTGTAAGCATCAATGAGAATGTGGATATTCATATCTTCTTGAGCTCTAGATACTGTTAAATCGTAATTTTTGCGGAGAGAAGGATATTTTTGTAAAAACTCGTTAGACTTTAATTCTGAAACAGCATGGTCACCTCCATATTCAGCCAAAATTGCGTCAATAGTATATTCGCTTTTTACATAGTCGAAAAGAACCTGATTGTCAACGATTATTACATTGGAATACTTAACACAAATTTTCTCGAACCATTTTTTAACCAATACTTCCAATCTGCCAGCAAATTTTGCACCTCTCACTTTTTGCCACTCAATACCTCCAATGTTAAAAACAATTTTTTTCTTGAAAAAGATATTTAAGGGAAAAGCAAAAACCCCAGAAAACCCTAATATTATAAGTACATCTGATTTCAAATAAGCATGAAAAATTGAGACAGCATCATATATCATGGACTGCCAGCCATTTGCTTTTAATGGGATGTAAATTAACGTTGAATTATTATATTCTTTAAGTTTTTTATGTTTTGGTGTTAAAGAACAATAAACAGAAATCTCGTAATCTACACTTAGATACTTTGACAAGTAATCAGCGAGAGTTTCAAACCCACCATATTTTGCTGGTATGCCATTAGTACCAATAATTGCTACTCTTTTTTTGAGCATATTACAAATAATCAGAATAATACAAATCAATATATTCTCTTAGTGCTGTTTTCCAGTCTTGCATCAAATTAAGGCTTCTAATTCGTAATTTTCTGTTCTCTAATCTCTCACAAGGAGGTCTTTCAGCAAAATAAGTATCTTTGAAATAATCAGAATTCACAGGTGTGATCTTAATGCTATTTTCTAGTTTTAATATCCTTAGAAGCTCTTGCGCTACTTCCATTCGGCTAGTTTGACCTCCACAAACCATATTATAAAGGCCCCAATATTCTTTTTCTATTAGTGCTTTAACGTTTTTAGCGAAATCATGAGTATATGTAGGCGTGCCATCTTTATCATCAACAATAAAAAGCTCTTTTGTCCCATTTTTTAGTTGTAACATTAGCTTTTGAATAAATTTTTTGTCTTTTTTTGGGCCTGCACCCATCATCCATCCTGCCCGACAAACCAAAAATCTCTTTGCATTTTCTAGTACAAATCTTTCTCCCATATACTTAGATCTGGCATAAACGCCTAATGGATTTGGCGTATCCCAATCATCATAAAGATATTTTTGCCCGTCAAATATTCCAGCGGTACTAATATAAAGCAATGGTATATCCAATTCGTTTGCAAGAAATACTGCATTTTCAACAGAAATGGTATTTGTAATGTAGGTTTCATCTGCATTTTGTTCACAAAACTCCAAATCGGTGTATGCACCAAGATGAAAAAGGTAGTCTGGTTTGAATTCAGTTACATCTTTTCTATATGCTTTAATATCTCTAAAATCTAGATAGGATAACCACTCTATGTTAACATCTTTATCTGTACATTTTAATTCATAATCGTCTTTGAACTGGGTATAAAATGCTTCACCCAGCATACCACCACAACCGGCAATGTAAATTTTTTTCTTCATATTTATATCAAATACTTGTTTGTATTTTATTCATTTCATTCCAATTAACCCATTCTGCCCTTTCGTTCATTTTGATATTGGTTTTAATTATTCTAGCAGGATTGCCTGCTACAATGGTATTTGAAGGAACATTTTTTGTCACAACAGAACCAGCCCCTACAATGACCTCGTCTCCAATTATTACACCGGGCATTATTATAGCACCCACAGCAATAAAACAATTTCTACCAATATACACATCTGCCAGTAATGGTTGGTTATTGACTCTTTTACAGTGATCGTGACTCATAATAGTTACATTGGATGCAACTAGTGTGTTTGCTTTTATGTGGATACCTTGCTGGTAGATTCTATCCAAGTTAAGTTTTCTTTCAACAATAACTGAATAATCAAAATCATAGCCCTTCATTCGATAAAGTACAATTCTGATTTTCTGAATGATGCTTGCGAAAAAGCTAATAATAGCAAATTTAATTTTTAATCTATTATTGTTCATTTGTGGTGATGCGATAAAATTTAAAACATATTTTATAATACACAGTAATTAAACACATTAATGTGTTCTTTAAATTTTTGATTTTAAATGAAAAGTAATTTTACGCGATTAAGTATGAAATTATGAATTCATTCAAGTCTGTTGTCGTGTGGATTGCCTTAACAAGACTTCATTGCCAATACAGTTCCGGTTTTAGTATTATTCATCAACCCAATTTTGTTCCCATACTCGTACACAGTTGGGAAAGCTTTTGCCTTGCGCCGCAATAAGCGTACGGCTTGTGTAAACTGTTAATCTTATTCTTGTCATTTCTTTTCTGAGAAAGTATTTTACTATACAAATCCAGTTTTTGGGAAGATTGAATCATTTTTATTCCATCCATGTTTCTCTCAAGTTCCCGTACAACACGATTCTCTATTGTGCACAGACTGCTGATATCCTTCCTCGCCTTCTTATTACGTCGGGGATGATTGCCATTATAAGTGCCCCCTTAACAGCTGCTTCCTAATTCGGATATACTGCTGCCTCTGTGTGTAGTTTTCCTTTTCGCTGATGCAGTTCACACTATCTAACAACCTATTATATTGCTTTATATCCGAGGGATAAATAACGAAATTCTCCTAAACTGTGACGGACGATACCATTTTATGTTGCTTTTTCTCAGTGCAGAGTAACTGTCTGTTTGAAGATCTTTTCCACTCTTTCTAAACTACCCTTTGTATGGAAATGGACAAAATCGCTCGGGCCAAAAGGAAATCTATGTTGAAAATAAGTTTTCTAACCGAAATACTGCATGTAGGCATCTCTTACCCATGACTAGGCATGTTTCTCTCCGAGGTTATACATCTACTTCAATAATAAACATCCGACCATCATACTTATTGGAACCGCAGGTTGTTATCGAATAAAAACTGGAGAACTCTTTCTCTTAATATTTCCATTCAATTTTATTTACCAATAATACAAATTCATGTTCCATATCTATGAAAGCTGTAAATAATGGATTAAAGAGATTTAGCTGTTTTTAATCTGCAGATTTCCCTATCATCTTTTGCAAGTTTTTATGGTACTAAAGTATTGCTTTTCGGCAAATTATTCAAGTGTCTTATTAATATATTCTATAGAATATTAATTTATTAGCCATTTTTTAAAAGATCGACTAACTTCAGAAGATAGGAGCAAATGTATTGATTTATTTGTTTTATTTTGGAGTCAGCTGTTTGTCATGTTTTTCAGCAATTTAACAAAGGAAAGAGGGTGATATTTAATTAGCGCAATTCATCTTTATGTTGAATATTTTGGTAATATGTTTGAAGATTTTTTTGTTAATCCTATAAAACAAATGACATAATAAAGAGGAGCCAATGTAATAGATTGTGAAAAAGCAAGTATTAGTAAGCACAGAAAGCCACTAATTTGCCATTGTTTATCTCCAATGAACTCTTTAGTCCCCCTAAACAATAAATAAAAATAGACAAGAGAAAATGGGATTCCCCACCACCTAATAATTTCCCCTAAACCATTAGGAGACGATATTGATCCATCAACTATTAACCGTAAACTGTTTCCATACCCAAACCATGGTGATTGCCTAATTTGCTCAAAAGTAAAAAATAATGCACCAAATCGTGAATTACTATTGCCAATATCATCTGCTTGTGTTATAATCTTTTCGAGTAAAAAATCCAATTTTAGTATACTAATAAATAATAAAGAAGCCATTATTAACAAAATTAGTTTATAGCTTCGTTTTCGTATGTTGAAGAAAATATAAGCAGTCAAAATAGTTATTAACGCCAAGTAACCGGATGTTGAAAAAGTAGTAATATCAGTTAAAATGAGAATTACATTTTGGAAATTAAATATTGCTTTTTTAAAAGAGAGATTGATAATAAGAGCTATGGTAATCACAATTGTAAAACGTCCGGGTTCGAAAAAGGGGCCAGAATTCCGAAGGATAATTGGATTATCAACAGAATATAAAAAGAGAGTAAGTCCATTCCGGGTTGTATTCTGGTTTGTTTGTGGAATCTCTTTGGCCAAAGACAAAAGGAGATTATGAAAATCAGGAAATAAATGATCAAACGCCCAAAACAACAAACTCAATATACATATTAAATAAATGATTTTAGGGAATATATATTTAAATGAATTTAAAAATAAAATTGCTATCATATAAAAAGCAATGAATCGAATTAAGGGAAAGGTAATATTGTTCCAATTTCCACCCCACAAGTACTTTTGAATTATAAATATTGAAGCTATGAATATAAACGTCATAAAAAAGCGACTATCTAATCTGTTCCCTCTTTTAAAGAAAATATAAATAGTAATAATAAATATCGGGAGAAAGAGATTAATAGAATTCGTTTCAACAGATAAATATCCGCTCGTTACTATTAGATATAATATTATTATGTAATCAAAGAATCCACTCTGATATTGAACAATTCCGCTTTTATTTAATTGTAACATATTGAACGATAGGCATTACATTGTGCAAAGTTGATAACAATAATTTTTATACTAGTTCTATATTCGTGCAATGAATAATTTTTCGTAGTTAACTAATTCAAAGGAATTTGAAATTTGATAACCTTGTAAAGAAGGCCAGGTTAATTTAATCTAGATGAAAAGTTTTTCAAATCGAAGACTATACTATTGAATGAATAATATATATAAAATGTTTTTGAACGCAAGCAAACAAAATATTTAAATCAACAATTTTAAAGCAAGTGGGGTTTATTGAGAGGACAATTTATAACAAAAATGTATCAAAACATTTTTTTTTAGTATAAGCTTTTATAAAGAATCTAACATATTACAATACTCTTCTTGCATCCTGTTGAAAGTGAATTCTGTCTCAAACCTAGAACGTGAGTTTCTTCCCATTGTTTTCCAGTCATATTCAGTTATTTTGTTCAGCAACACAACTAGCTGATCAACATCAGGATCAAGAAGAAAGCCATTGAATCCTTCTTTAACTAGCTCTGGCATCCCAGATCTTTTTGTGGTAATTATTGGAAGAGAACTCCGCATTGCTTCAATAATCGATATTGGAAGACCCTCATTTAAACTCATCAGTATAAAGATATCATTTTCTGCCAAATATTTGAAAACTTCGGAATTATCTATTTTCCCTAAAAAAATGACATTTTCAGTAAGACCATTATGCGTTACATAATATTCCAATCTATTTCTTTCTGCACCATCTCCTATTAAAGTTAAATGAATTATTTTTAAAACGTTTTTATTTATTTTATTCAACGCTTCAATAATAATTGACTGCCCTTTTCGATTTATTAGCGTACCTGAACAAACAAGTTTATACTTATTATTTACATTTTTAATGAATGATTTTAGAAATATAGACTCTGCATCTGTATAGTCCTCGATGCCATTAAGTATTAAAGACGTTTTATTTATTTTATAGGCTGGATTTTCAGCTAAAAAATTTCCCTGTCCAATTTTAGAAATGAATACACATTGGTTAACGTTTTCAATAACATACTTATGAATACTCATCAGCCACCGTTCATACCAAGTGTTTTTTAGTCTTGGACGATAAATTAAATTCATCTCGAATGGCATACCATCAGAATGCAAGAAAATAACTGTTTTAATATCTTTGTCTTTGTTTTTTTTGAGAAATTGGAAACACTCAATATAACCGTGAAATACAACAATATCAGTCTGCCTCTTTTCTTTGAAATAGTATCTTGTCAATTTTTTAATTTTCAGATAATTTCGATATTCATATAATGCAGATAATAAAAAACTTTGAGGGACTAAGGATGTCAAAAATTTTATACTTTTTTTCTTCAGAGACTTTTTATTACTAAATGGACTATTTATATTGAGAATCCTCTTCTTTTGATTTGAAAGTAAATCTGAAGAAAATACAGTTATATCATATCCCCTTTCGATGAAATAATTTCGGTTTTTAGTAATCCTTCTTATTGTTCCAGTAGGTCCGATGGGACTATTAAGAGTTGCATAGTTAATAACATCTACTAATTTCATAATTTCTTATTTAACATTATTTAAATAGCCAATTATTTTGTCTCTATGAGATTCACAATCAATTGTATTTCGGATTTTAAATAGTTTTATTTTACTTATATATGATGGCAATGATAAACGTCTTCGCAGAGCATTTAAAATCCGAGTTGAGTAAGGTAAAAATAGATTTATAAGAATTCTTCCTTGAGTGATATTATAATCGTCAACTTTTTGCTTCAGTAAGATATCATTACTAATAATCGAGTTTAATTGAGCAATTCTTTTTAAAAAATCCGTTTTATTCTTTATTGGTATTACACCAGGTAGTTCATTCCCTTGAATATATGGAATTAATTCAAAATTGATCTCATCATCAACGAAATTTAAACGAACCATGTACCCTTCGTTCCAATCCGCATTGCGGTGTCCGTCCCAATCAAAACAAAAATTTCCTAACCCATAAAAGATCGGCTTTTTCTTGTATATTTCATAACCACTGTAACAATGTTGATGATGATTAATTACCGCATCAGCTCCTGCATCTACAAAAAAACGATAGGTTTCTTTCATACGTGGACTTGGCAATTGAAAGTGTTCATGCCCTCCATGTACAATTATAATCACATAATCAGCTTGTTTTTTAGCTTCAAATATTTGATAATAATTTCTTATTGGATTTAAAGGATTAGCACCCCCGGTTTTATTAGTAGCAATTGAAAATTCATGTTCACAAAAATTAATAAATGCAAACAGTTTACCATTCAAATTTTTGAAAGAACATTGTTCTGCATTGTTAAGATTTGTACCACCTCCAACAATATTAAAACCATATTGTTGGAAAGTAGAAAGTGTATCCCGAATTCCTTCTTCTCCAAAATCATAGATATGATTATTGGCTAGTGTAACCATGTCAAATCCACTATATTTTATAGCTTCAATTGCCTTTGAAGAACATTTTAAATTGGGGCCACGTTTTTCAATTGGTTTTGCTTTATCCAACACTATTGCACTCTCAAAGTTTACAATGGAATAGTCAGCTGATTCAATTAATGGTCGTATAGTTCCAAAAATATCTGTATAATTTCCTTCTTCGATCAAGCTTTCAACTCTCCCGTGTGGACAATAATCACCTGCTATTAAAACGTTTGTCATATTGTTGTTTTGTAAAATAATTTAGTTTAATTTGAGATATTTAGATTCTCTTTTGAAAATAAATAAATTAAAAAAGTTACCCAATAGTAAATGGTCGATCTAATATTGCGCAAACTATTATTACATAAAATTTGGCATTAGAAGCTATTTTTGAACTGGAAGGGGTAATTTTATCAAATTGCCAAATTTATAGTCCCACACCGAAGGTGAGAATCCACCTAATCCGCTTGTTGGTGTAAATGTTATTTCCCCAAAAAAAATTTGTCCGTTGATATTATATAAGTCTATTCGAACAAATGGTATATTTTTACATAATATACCAGCGATTTGTATCATTTTTTTGAAATGAAGTGGGGACTCCTGTTTAACTTCAGAATATGGATAAACTTCTGGTTCATGAAAATCTTGATGGCACCACTCTGTATCATAAAAATCTATCGTTGTTTTGGATTGTCGTCCAGCAATTATTTGACAATATCTCACTTTGCCATTAAAGCAAAAAAATTTATAGTCTTTCAATTCAACACCACTTTCATCTACCATGTACTTTTCAACAAGTACTCTTGGTTTAACGTTTTTATATGGCCACTCTCTCAAATCATAGTAATAATTATATTTTAATAATTTATTAATTTTCCGTCGTGTGGCTTTTATGTCCAGTTTGGATTTATCTCTACAAATAATAACTCCACCGCTATCATGTGTACATTTTAATGCAAACTGTTCAGGTAATTTGTTAAAATCAATATCATCAAATTTATCCCAAACACCAATTGTTGGAATAATAAATTCTTCACCAATAATGTTTGCTACATATTTTTTTGCTTCATATTTATCAACCATTAATGTATATTCCGATTTTCTGTCATATAGTTTCAACCATTGAAGTTTTTCACTAAAAGTTATTGGATTTTTTAAATTTAATTTTCTACCAAATCTGCTGTAAAATAAAAGTCGCAAACACAGGCGGTCAGAAAGTAAAAACTTAAACCGAAATAAAAACCATACAGGGATAATTAATGGATCTGTAATAGTCCTCTTTAATCTACTTTTACCATTTTTCATAAACAAAATGCTGTTATTAATTGATTAATTCTGAAATGTACGCTTCCATTAAGACATTCTCAATCATTTGATAAATAGTTTATTACTTAAAGTTGGGATAGATTACATCAATGAATTTTTGGGCTTCAGTTCTATAATTGAAATATTTCATTGCTACTTCATATCCTTTCTTTCCAATTATTTTAGATTCATCAGGGTGTGTGAGTACCCATTCTATTTTATTCGCAATATCACGTATATTCCCTGGCTGAGCAATCAAAGTGCTATCTTTGTCTTTTAAAAAAAGGTCAATATCTCCGACGTTAGTTATAACAGTAGGATTTCCAGTCAAAAGATATTCACCTAATTTTGTTGGGAACCCAAAATTAAATATTGTAATAGGACGCGATAAAATCAGAGTTTCAGCATTTATCAACAATTTTGGCATATCTTCAGATGAAATACTCCCGGTAAAAATTATGCGACTCTCTAAATTATTCTCCTTTATATAATTCAAATATTCATCCTTTTCGATACTCCGTATTATTTTGCCTATTAAACATAGTTTAATTTCACTATTTTTTTCAGTAACTATCTTAAATGCTCTAAGTAGATCATCAACTCCATCTTTTTTATTTCCTATACTACCGCAATAGGCGATATACCGTTCTTTACCAATTTCTTTTGGTATTCCCTTGAATCGGTTTGGATCAACTACCATATTTACAATATGAATGTTTTCTTTTTTGACTCCCATATCTGAAAAATAATCCTTTAAATGCGTTGAAATCACGAATAATCCGTTCAACTTTTTGCATTTATTCACATATAATTTTCGGTTTATTGTTCTTACAGCCTTAGGATGTTCAGTCCTTTCATGATAAACGTTTATTTTTTTAAATAGAGAAAAAATAAATAAATAGTTCATCGCACCGAAAAGGAGAACATTATCATTACTTTTTAAAGACCTGACAAATTGAAGAACAGGATAAATCGATAAGATAAATTGCAAATAATAATTACCGTATTTTATCTTGATTTTTGAATCTACCCTTAAGGAAATAAATGATACATTTCCAAAATCAATGGGTAATTTAGTGCTATTATCTGAGCGAATAAAAACTACTCTCGTTTTCACTCCAAGCTCTTCAAATCCTTTAACAAATGCCAATAATCTGTTTGTTGCAGCACTATTAGGAGAATAATCATCCTTTATAACATACAGTTTATTCATATATACACAATTTAGTATTCTCTCCAAACTACCCGGTTAATATAATCTGTATATGATAGAATAATTCTTACGATCTTGTCACTGACGTTAGGCATAGTATATTCATAAACATGGCAAAGATATTTTTCACTCAAGTGCGGCTTCTGCAATTCCAACAATCCTTGCAATATTCTTTCAGCGTTAAGCCCAACCATCATTACACTTGCTTCCTCCATGGCCTCAGGTCGTTCATGTGCCTCACGAATGTTTAATGCCTTGAACCCCAGAATGGAAGATTCTTCGCTTATGGTGCCACTATCGCTTAGCACTACATTTGCATTTAATTGAAGTTGATTGTAATCACATAATCCCATAGGCTTCATCAGCCTTACATTCTGATTGAATTTTACCAAATTCTTTTCGATCATTTTTCGAGTACGGGGATGCGTCGAAACTATGACAGGATAGTCATAGGTTTCTGCAATAACATTTAAAATATTAACCAATTTATTGAAATGTTTTTCGTTAGCGATATTTTCTTCACGGTGTGCTGATATCACAAAATATTTCCCTTTTTCAAGACCGAGCTTTTCAAGTATGTCAGAGGCTTTAATTTTAGGCATATATTGATTTAAGACCTCAAACATGGGGCTGCCAGTTTTAATGATCCGGTCAGCTGGTATTCCTTCTTTCAATAGATATTCGCGTGCTATACTACTATAAGGAAGATTGATATCGCTTATATGATCAACAATTTTTCTATTGGATTCTTCAGGAACTCTCTGGTCGAAACAACGGTTTCCTGCCTCCATATGGAAGATAGGTATATGACGTTTCTTTGCTGCAATTGCAGCTAGACTCGAGTTTGTATCTCCAAGGACAAGAAATGCCTCTGGATTAACTACTTCAAGAATCGGATCAATATTGATAAGAATTTGTCCTGCGGTAGTTGTTGCATTGCTGCATGCTGCATTAATAAAATAGTCGGGATTTCTAAGCCCTAAATCCTCAAAAAAGATTTCGTTTAGCTCGTAATCATAATTCTGACCTGTATGAACCAGAATGTGTTCAATTGCCGGACTTGCATCAAGTTTCTGAATGACACAGGCCAAACGGATGATTTCCGGTCGTGTGCCAACAACGGTCATGACTTTAAGTTTCTTCATGTCTAAAATTTATACTTTTTCAAAAAACGTATCTGGGTTATTGGGGTCAAAACACTTGTTTGACCACATAAAGGTGACCATATCAGTATCACCGATGTTCTCTATGTTGTGGGTGTAGCCTACGGGAATGTCCACAATTTCCAGTTTGTTCCCCGAGACGAAGTACTCATTCACCTCTTCGGAATTCACCTCACGTAAACGGATTACCCCTTTTCCGTTTACCACCAGGAACTTCTCTATACAGGAGTGATGCCAGTGATTGCCCCTGCATATATGCGGATGGGCGATGTTGATGGAGAACTGTCCTCTATCTTTTATGCGGAAAATTTCAGTAAAACTACCCCGAGTATCAATGTTCTCTTTCAATGAATAACTCAGTTTGTTTCCCGGAAGGTAAGACATGTAAGTAGCATAGAGTTTAAAGGTAAAGGCGTCTGCCATATTGGGAACACTCAGATTTTCCCTGCTTGCCTTGAAGGAGTAAAGCAAATCTACTATGTTTCCCAATGTGACGGTATGTACGGTAGGGACAAAGCAGTAATCAACCTCTCTGTGTTCGTTGCCTTGTAATGCACCAATCAACTCTTCCATCACATCGTCAATATAAACCAGATGCAGCATATTGTCTCTGTTGCTGATAGTGATAGGCAGGTCATTTACTATATTGTGACAAAAAGTTGCTACACCACTGTTGTAATTTGGTCGGCACCATTTACCGAATATGTTGGGGAAACGGTAAACAAATACTTTTGCGCCAGTCTCTTTTGCATAGGTAAACACCAGGTCTTCCCCCGCTTTCTTGGATTGTCCGTAAGGGTTATTCAGCGCTGCCTGAGTAGAGGATGATATCATCAAGGGACATGTGTTTCCATACTTCTTTAATGTATTTATTAAGGTGGAAGTAAAGTTAAAGTTTCCTTCATTAAACTCCTTAAGCTCACTCGTGCGATTTACTCCTGCAAGGTTAAATACAAAATCTGCCTCCTTACAATAGATGTCTAACTCCATGGGATCATTGTCAATATCGTATTCAAATAAAGAAATGTCGATACTGATCGGGTAGTTTTTTGCTTTTCCGTCCCGGATATTCTTAAGTTCAGCAATAAGGTTTTTTCCAACAAATCCCTTTGCACCTGTTATTAAGATGTTCATAGTGATTTTTTATTTGCTTTTGTTTTCGTTTACTTTCTAAAGCTCTTGGAGTCCTAAATCTTCTCGTACAAAATTCAGTTTGAGCAGTAACTCTTTCATTTCCTCTACATCCAACCTAATGGTGTTGTGTGAATGGTAATCCTCTTTCTTTGCTATCTCAGGATTTCCCTCGAGGAAGTATTTATCATAGTTTAAGTCGCGTGTGTCACAAGGAATCCTGAAATAGTTGTTTAAATCAATCGCCATTGCTATCTCTTCACGTGTGATGAGTGTTTCGTAAAGCTTCTCGCCGTGACGAGTGCCAATCACTTTGACTTCCACATTGGAATTATACAGCTCCTTTAGTGCAGTAGCCAGCGTAGCAAGTGTTGCTGCCGGAGATTTCTGAACAAATAGGTCCCCGTTCTTTCCGTTCTGCCATGCAAAGATAACCAAGTCCACCGCTTCATCCAGTGTCATCATAAACCGTGTCATATTTGGGTCTGTGATAGCAATGGATTTTCCCGCCTTTATTTGTTTCACCCAAAGCGGAATAACACTCCCCCGACTTGCCATCACATTGCCATAACGGGTACAGCAAATGGTTGTAGCAGAACCTTCGCCTAGCTGTCTTCCTTTCGCAATGGCCACCTTCTCCATCATCGCTTTAGAGATGCCCATCGCATTGATGGGGTATGCAGCTTTGTCGGTTGAGAGCACTACCACGTTCTTCACTTTGTGCGCAATAGCAGAATCCAATACATTATTAGTGCCTATCACATTCGTCTGGACTGCTTGCATCGGGAAAAACTCGCAGGAAGGAACCTGCTTCAGTGCAGCAGCAGAGAAAATGTAATCTACCCCTGCCATAGCATCGTCAACCGAACGCAGATCACGTACATCGCCAATGTAAAATTTAATTTTTGGATTTTGCAGGTCACGCCGCATATCATCCTGCTTCTTCTCGTCTCTGCTGAATACTCTGATTTCCTTGACATCGCTGTTTAAAAAACGTCTCAGTACAGCATTACCGAAAGAACCAGTACCTCCTGTAATAAGCAAGGTTTTGTTATCAAATATGGACATATCTATTTAGTAATTTTAATTATATTTATTTATTCCAAACGCCTTTAGCGGTATCATTTAGTAGTCTATATGCCTGGATGGGAGAAAAGATAGCTGAAATTGAATACGCAACAATTGTAGCTAGAACAACGCCAATTGCTCCTAAATTTAAGACAACAGATAATAAGTAAGCTAAGGGAATATTTATTAAAGCCATACAAACTGTTATTATGGTTTGTAATCTTATTTTACCAATACCATTTATAAAGAAATCATAAATACGTATCCACATATCTAATAACACCATTATTGCAACACAAAAAGTCATTTGCAATGGAACATCTCCTTTCTCTCCTATCCAAAACTTAAAAAAGAAGGGCGAAATAATTACAACCAGAACGGCCCCAATTAACATTAGAAAGTATATCTGCCTTATCTTTTTTATAGTTTTTTTTATCCATTCAATCCTTCCCAACTGCCACGCTTCAGTATATGCTGACCACAATGGAGTTATTACAATAGTATATGCCAATGTGAAATAAGAAAACAAGCTGAATGCCAGGGAATAATATGCGACACTTGAAGGATCCACAAATTGCGAGATTAATATATTATTACTTGAATTAATGACTAGCAGTGATAATTGAATGAAGAAGAATTTTAATCCGAGACTTAGAATATCAGGGATGTACTTAAAATCTATATATTTTATTTTAGGGACAAGTTTATATTTCGAAAACATAAAAAATACAAGAGAAGCAATAAGAGGTGTCAAGGCAGAAATACTACTTTGAACCGCTCCGACGTTTAACAGTGTTATATTCGAAGAATATTTCAAATAAATAATAATAATTAGAAATACAATCTTTCCCAATAATCCTGAAATATCCACCCAATATGATCTTTGAAGAGCATAAAAGATTTTATTTATTATTGAAGCAGCAAATCGAATGGCAAATGTGCTAAATACGATCAAGGCCAATAGATTCAGTTCGTTTAAATCTATTTCTTTGGCATTTAATATTGCTGACCAATTTAAAACTTTAAACAACAGCAGATATATAATAATAAATGATACTGAAATGAGGCTTAAGATAAAATATGATGTTGAAATATATATTCTGGACAATTCAATTTTGCCATGGGTATATGCTTCAGTCAAACGATTTCTTAAACCCTGAGCTATTCCAAAATCAAAAAGATCAATCCAAACTATTATTGAAGTTAAAGTAGCATATACGCCATATTGATACTTGTCAAGGTAGTTATAAACAATAGGAAGTGTAATTATTGAAATTGCCATATTCAATCCTTTGGCTATAAAAGATATAAGGGAATTTTTAACGATCATTTTTGTTCTCGATTTATCCCCCTGATCGGTATCATTGCCCTTAAGATACGTCTTTATCGTTGTGATAAGATTTGTTAAAATCATATTTCCTGTGAATAGATACTAGTTTAATTGAATGAATCCGAAACTTGGAGATCAAACAAGAATTTGCTTAACAAAGGGACATATCCCAATTTTTTTGGAAAAAATGCAAGTCCATTCATCATTTGATGAATTTATATAATTCACTGCATAAATTGTGATAATTGAAGTTATGATATGCAAAATCTTTACCGTTTGTGCCAATTCTGTGTCTCATATTTGAATCAGAGAAAAGTAAAGAAAAGGCATCAGATATTGTTTCCGGCAAATTGTCATTAATAAAAAATACATTATTGTTGTGTGTAAGGTAGTACGTGAAGTCATCAGAAGCAACCATCAAAACTGGATTTCCTGAAAAAAGATATTCAACAACCTTTGAGGAAAGTCCTCCGGTATAATAACTATTAGCACCTTTTGCCACTACCAATAACGATGCATTAACCAGGTAATTGACGTAAACAGATCGATTAATTTCTCCAGTAAAAACCACAGAATCTTGCATCTTATTTTTTTCCACTATCTCTCGAAGCTTATACTGATAGTCTTGATTAGATATTCTTCCAACAAAAATCATTTTTACATGAGGATTGTCTTTGTGAAAATCTGCAAATGCATATAAGATATTTGATAAACCATCCTTTTCATCAGAATGAATACTTCCACAATATGCTATATATGAATCTGTTGTTGTTTTTTTGCATTCTAAAATATCCTCAAACAACATTGTAGCGGGTATAACAATACTATCCATTTTATCATTTAACAATGACTTATAGTTCTCTTCCAAGGTTTTTGTTTCAAATACAAATTGGTCAATAAACTTGCAATATTTTTTAAATCTCACCCTTCTATTATTATCATCAATTACCTTAATGTATTCAGGAAATTCACAAGCAGTAAAAACGACCTTGGCTTTATAATAGTGACAAATAGCTGAAAAGATGTAAAAACTTCGATTAGTGTGGGTAAAAAAAATGACACTTAAATCATACTTTTTAGCTAATTTTCTGATAAAAGATCTGAACTTAAATATTACAAAAAAATGTAATTCGCAATATCTCAATATTTTATTTGAACTAAAATGCACCTTATTTAATAAATATGAATAAGGTACACCTTCATAAACGCCTTGGGGGGCAATTTTATAGATTGGTTTAAGATTTGGGAAGAGACAAACCAGTTCACTATCTCCACCATTTTCATTGAATCCTTTTATGTAAGTAATCATCGTATTGGAAGATGCGTTACCATAAGGAAAGGGAGATGTGGAAATTAATAATATTTTTTTATCCATGGTAACTTGAATAGAACTGTTTGAGCTTGGTTATATAAATTATATTATCATCAGTCAGCTGATAGGCAGTGCCTCCACCGCTTCTGCTAAAATCTTTAAGACGATTAAGTTTATGGGCTATTTCGTCATTATTGGTAACAATAGCACTCCCTGCCCAGTAGAAATAAATTTGGGTGCAGAAAATAAATAACTACCGGTTAAACCAACAGTTCCTTGATGCCTGCCATCTGGATATAAAAGAACCCAAAGATTGCGCCAAATCTTCTAACAAAATTCCATTCCTTGCATAAAGAAATATTAGCTTCAATTCCTACCTGTGGGTATTGACCATTAGCTGGTATAAATACTATTGCTTTGGTTTAAGGTGAAATCGATTTTCTGGCGCTCTCAATGTCCATTTAAATTGTTTCCTTTTCCACATCGACAAACACCGGGGAGATACCAATCAGGCTAATAGAGTTCTGAGTGGCAATCATAGTATAATTGGGAACAATAATTTCGTCTCCGGTTTGAATTCCACCCGCAATTGCCCGCAAAGTCAGACTGATTGTGCCATTATTAACTACTATACAGTGTTTTGCTCTAGTGTAATCAGCTATTATTTTCTCAAATTCCGCTGTACGTTTAAATTCTGTCATCCATCCACCTTCGTCCATATATTGATTAAGTGCATCCTTTTCTTCAATACCAAATCAATGTTCCATTTGAGGTATAATATTATATGAATTTTTATTAGTTGCTTAATAATTTATGATGTTCTTCACAAAAATTACTGATAGTTACTCTATCCAAACAAATGAAATGCAAAAACCTCTATCCAAGATTAAATAATCTCAATCAAAAGATCTGCTATATGTTCAAATGAGGTTATCTTAATTGGCAAGTCATTATTATGCTTTACCGTGTGAATAAAATCTTTGATTTTTTCTTTTTCCCGAAAAGTTTGTTTCAATTCCAAAGGGCTATTAATAAATAAAGAATGTTCTTCAATAATTGGAACACATTCATATTTACCTGGATATGGTATTTGAATGATTGGTACTCTTAAACATAAAGCATTTATTAAAACAGAACTCGAATGCCCTAAAACGAATGTAGCATCGTGTAATAAATATACACTATTTGGCTCTTGAATTATCTCTATATTAGAAATCTCTTTATACAAATCTGTATACAAGAAAATTTCTTCCCTTGGGTGTAACAAAAATTTTACTACATAACCTTCTTCAATAAAAAAATCAAAATATGGTTTTAGATATTCTCTTTCCGTTATATAGGTTAAGTGCGTTGAACCAGAGAAAACAAAAGGAGAGTGTACATAGAGGATATACTTTTGTTTTATAACAGGGGGATTTTCATTGTATTTTATAAGTTCGTCGTTACGATAGAAAAGAGGGGATCCAGATATCTTCACTTGGTCTCGTCTAAAGTGAAAATATTTGTTCACCATCTCATAGCTCTCATTTGTAAAAAAAATTGCTTTCTCGAAAGTATTTTCAAGAAATATTTTTCTGAAAAACATATTATAGGAGATGTGAAATTCTTTTCTATTAAATGAAAGAGTACATATATAAATCAAATAATTTCTAATGAAATAGGAATTTCTATATAATAAAAAAAAGAAATTATTTCGAAAATACGAGTCGTTCTTAACATAAAAAAGTTGATCTTCAAGAAGAAGGCCATGCTGCAAATAATAAGTTTTAATGTTGAGTTTTTTCATCAATCTTATCATCAACTTGTCATTAATAGAAGCAAAATGTATACAGAAAAAGACAACCGGATTAATGGCTTTTACTGTATGTGTAATTTTATTTAAACTCATTTTGCCTATATCAATTTTGTTATATGGCTTTTCTGCAGAAGTTGAATTATAAAGAGAATCTGCATGAAAAATGTAAACATTAAACTTTCTTCTTAAAAAAATATTTATTGGATCAATAAAACTATTTAGAACACTAGTTCTAGGTACATAAAAAATAATATTATTCTTAGTCATTATATTTCTCATTAAAATAACTTAATAATAATTTCACGCAGCTCTTCATTATTGATATTTCTAGGATTATTGTTTAACCTTTCAATATTTATATTTACATTAATTAATTCTAAATCCTTTTTGCTGATATTTAATCTGGATAATTTAGTTTCAAGACCCAACATTTTTACCAAACGTTTGATTTTTACTTTTGAATCGTAAGATGTTTTTGAACCTAAAAGATTGTTTAACTTTAGAAATGTTTTTTGAACATAATCAACGCCCCTGGGATCCATGCAATCATCAATAGTAACATTACTATTAAATTCGTACCATTCGCCCAAAGACAAGGCAACAGCATGTCCATGAGGAATACCAAAGATTGAGGTAAGCGCATATGACATAGCATGAGGTCCTGTTGTTTTTGAAATATTAATGGCTTTGCCTGCCAGAAAAGCAGCAAGAGACATCTCTTCTCTTGCCTTTTCTTCACTATTCTTAACAACAATTGGAAGAGCTTGTAAAATCAATTTAATTGATTGCGCAGCATATCTTTTTGCTTCTGTGGTTGAATTTATACTCCAATATCCTTCTATGGCCTGAGAAAAGGCATCCAATCCAGATATAGCTGTTTGGATAGGACTTAATGAATATGTAAATGATGGAATAATAATTGCAACATCAGGCAAGATATAATCTAAATGTGCCATGGAATATTTTTTCCCATCAACATAAATAACAGCAAAATGTGTTGCCTCGCTTCCTGTTCCAGAAGTAGTTGGAATCGCAATTAGTTTTTTTCCACTTTGGATTATATTACTGGGATTATAAACTAAGTCGTAAAAGGTACTTTTTTGAGCTTGGCCAATATTAATTAATTTAGCCATATCAATAACACTTCCACCTCCAACTGCTATCATGTAATCGCATTCGGAATTTAGAAATAATTCTATTCCTTTTTCAACATGTTCAATTTTTGGATTTTCTTCAAAATCCGAAAATCGGACAAAAGCAATGTCATGAAGGATCTCACTTAGACAAGACTCAGCTCCACTATTTTTGTAAGATAGCTTACCGGTAACTAAAAATATCTTCTTCGGATTGTCTCTTTTTAATAGCATTTCTAAAAACGAAATGCCGGAATTACCAAAATGCCAAAGTTGAGTTTTTGTCATTTATTCAAGAAATTTCATGAAATCTATCTTATTTTCGATAGGAGTTGTTGAAGGTCTCCCCAAATCTTTACGAGCTCCTTTATTTATTTTAATCTCAAGTAGAGAGGGCCCTTCAGAAGATTTCAATTTCAAAATATTTTCTTTTAAAATTAACATATTATCTGCAAAAAATACATTTTTGTAATTAAATACTTTTGCCAATCGGGTGAAATCAAGGTTTGTACCAATTGTTGGCTGCCCTCCTACAGAGTCATGCGCTCCATTATTTAAAATAATATGTTTAAAATTTTTGGGTGCAAGCGATCCGATAATACCTAATGAACCTGTATGCATTATTGCTGCTCCATCACCATCAAAACAATAGATTTGTCTATCAGGTTTTTGTAATGCTATGCCAAGTGCAATTTGAGATGCATGACCCATTGAACCAACTGTTAAAAAGTCTTTTTCGTGCCCTTGGTTGAGTTGATTTCTGTATTCAAATAACTCACGAGAAGCCTTACCAGTTGTAGAAACAACAATATCATCCATTTCTAAGGAGTCTACAACTGTTTTTATTGCAACCTCTCGATTCATTTCAAAATCTGTTTTTTCCTTATTTTGTAATTCATACGATTCAAACAAGTTGTCCCTTATAATAAAAGCGAAAGGACTATTGTTAAGCTTGACATAATAAATTGATTTTCTAATGACTTCCTTGGCTTTATTGTAATCATCTGGTAGGATTTCATAAGGGATACTCATTGCATCAAGTAATTTGGCAGTTACTTCTCCTTGTTTTATGTGTTGAGGTTCATCTTTAATTCCAGGTTCACCACGCCATCCTATCATTAGAATCATAGGAATACTGTATACTTTGTTGTCTATTAGAGATAATAAAGGATTAATAGCATTCCCAATTCCAGAATTTTGCATATAAATTAATGGGATTCTTCCAGTTGCAAGGTGATAACCTGCACCTAGCGCAACTGCTCCGCCTTCATTTGCTGCAATTATATTATTTTTTTGCGAGACATTATCTGTAATATATGCACAAAAACCTTTTAAAAGCGAGTCTGGCACTCCGGCGAAAAAATCAACTTCTTTATCTATAAGAAGATTGTAAAACTGTCTTGGACTAATCATTTTGTTCCAGGTATTAGTTCTAGTATTTCGCTAATAGGCATACAGATCTCATTTGCTTCATATGAGCGTCCATGAGTAAGAATTGATTTTGCTACATTTAACATCGCTGGATAAGAAGCTCTTAACATATGGTTGGCATATATTACAATATTAACACCCATCTCGGAGAATTCATCTTCAGTGATGTGATTAAAAGTAGTAGGAACAACAACTATTGGAGTTCGAATGTTGACTTTTCTAAATTTAGAACAAAAATCCCTAATATCATCTCCACTTTTCTCCTTGCTGTGTATCATAATTCCATCAGCACCAGCATCAATATAAGCTAAAGCTCTTTCCATCGCATCTGTAACACCTTTTCCTAGAATTAAACTTTCAACTCTGGCTATTATCATAAAGTCATCTGTAACCTGAGCCTCTTTTCCAGATTTAATTTTTATACAAAAATCATCAATAGTCGATTGATTTTGAAGGACAGATGTTCCTAATAGAGAATTTTTTTTCAATCCAATTTTATCTTCAATAATAACAGCTGATATTCCAAGACGTTCGAGTGTTCTAACTGTAAATAAGAAATGTTCGACTTTACCACCAGTATCACCATCAAAGATAAAAGGTTTGGAAGTACATTCAAGAGTATCATTCAAACCATGCAGCCTTGTAGTAATATCAACTGCCTCAATATCAGGTTTACCTTTTGAAGTTGAATCAGTTAAACTACTCGACCACATCCCATCAAACTCATAATCAACATCATTGATTTTTACTTTTACATTTTCTATAATTAAGCCTGTAAGGCCACTATGAGATTCTAATATTCGCACTATTTTTTTTGCATTTATTAATCGTCTTAGTCTTTTCATTCGAATTTCTGGAGTAGTGCCAATCGATTTAATCCTTTCATTTAGTATTGAAGAAGAAATACCTTGCGTGTATGGGACATCAATAAGTTTTCCTCCCCATTGTTTTATCGTGTCAATAACTCTTTGACGAGTTGTTTTTTGAATTCCTTCTTTCCAGTCATCACCATGAACTACAAAATCTGGTTTTTCAATTAGTAGATTAGGTACATAATCTAGAGTATTTTGAGGTATTACTTTATCAACACCTTTTAAATATTCAACAATCATCTTTCTTTGATCAAAATTCAAGTATGGTAACCTTTTATAGCTTGCAATTGCTTCATCAGTTAAAACTCCTACGGTAACAGAGCCTAGTTTAGAAGCTTCTTTTATAATATTCAGATGACCAGGGTGAATTAAATCAGCGCTCATTCCTACATAAACCTTAGTATTTTCCATTTTTTTAAATTTAAAGATTAAATCAAAAAGATACTCTAACTATGAAATACCCTTAAAACCATAATTTATCCATGGTTTTTCATCATAATCTGAAATCAAATTATGAAGAATATCTGCATATTTTAGTGATATTTTTTTTTCAATTTCTGCAATTCTGCTTTCCCTATTGAATGCATTAGAAGACCTAGGGCATCTTTCCCTTTTCATAATTCTTCTTGTTCTTGGAACCACATAAGTGCCAAGAAATTGTTCCAACAATGTTAAATATGGCCATGGATTTACTGCAAATTCTTCGAATTCAAGAAATAGTATTTTAGATTTATATTTTTCTTCTAAATCTAAATAACCTTTTATATTCTTTTTGTACATATTATTAACCAACAATACTAGTCGTTCTGTGGGGTTACCATTAATGTACTCATCTTCCGTTCCTTCTGCCATTAATGGTATGACGTTTCCATTCCATTCATATGTCAATTGAAACTCCCTTGGATCTGTACCTATTCTGGTTCCAAAATCCCTCAATCCTTGTTCATAAATATTCCCTACTGGATCTCTAAATACATGTACCATTTTTAACCTTTCTCCGTAAGCATCAAAATACAGTTGTGATAGATGAATTCCATCGTGTGTCATATTTTGAAAAATCGGATTCTCTTTTTTCATTCTTTCGACTGCAAATTTCTCAGGTTTCTGAAACAATCTTTTAATATAAAGAAAAGGCTTTCCACTTTTTAAAACCCCGGTATAATCATCAAATCTAAAATTAACACTTCTTGAAATCATTGTATTATACAATTTTTCATCTGCTTCAATTTTTAATGAAGTTATTGCTGCATCATGGCTCATTTTTCCTAGACTCCAGTACCTGGGTACATAATCTAACAAACTATCTAACCTCATTTTCTCAACCCTAGGCATCGTAGATAGAATAACAGAAATCATATTTTTACCTGATCTTCCCTGCCCATCAATAATTAGAATATCATATGGGAATACATTATTCCGTATTAATTTTAATTCGTCCATTTTTTTATTTGTTTAGTTAAAATATATCAAATCAAACTGGTTGTTTAACTTTTTTTAACGGTAAAAAATTTGCCATATGAATTCCTTCCTCTTGCATATCTCTTCTCGAGTTTGGGAGAGCTTGCCCAATAAAATTAAATAAATTAGCGGTAGCAACAGCATCTACACCAGGATTGTGAGATGCTTCAATTAGATGCTTAGAATTTCCTGCTCCCCCAGCTAAAATGACAGGTACTTTGAAAAGATTTAAATAAGGACCGATAATATCCATGCTGTAACCTTGACCGGTACCATCCTTCTGTATCGAATTGAGATATACCTCACCAACACCCAATTTCTGAATGTAAGTAATATAATCTGTGAAGTTGTAATTAATTGGATTTATTCCATTGTTTCGATATGCTAAAATTTCCTTTTTATCAATATTATAGTCTATAGAGGCGATTACTGATTGAGAACCATATTCTCGCACCAATTCTTTTACTAAATAAGGATTTTCGGTTAAGATACTGTTAATTATTATTTTGTCAGCACCAGACATAAATAGAGTCTTCGCATATTCCATACTTGTAACGCCACCGCCTACAGCGACAGGAACAAAAACATTGGATATTAATTTTGCAATAGTCTTACTAAACTCAATTAAATTCCGGCCATTTCTGTTTACATTAAGAATTATAAGCTCATCAATAGAAAAGGCAATATTCTCAAAATTATAATTATTTTCAATCCAATCAAGGTTCCCGACTTTTTGAAGTCGAAAATTTCTGCTAAGCATAAAATTTCCATCATTATAAAGGAGGGTAAAAATTAATCTCTTTTTTCGCATGATTCTAAACTGACAAAAAATTTTTCAATAATATCAATCCGTTTGTTTGACTCTTTTCTGGATGGAATTGAGTTCCGAATACATTATTTTGCTCAAATGCTGCAATAAAGTTTTCGCCATAATTACAAGTTGTAATGCCATTTTCAATTGGACTCATCATTCTATAACTATGAACAAAATAGAAATCGGGATTTTCTTTTATGCTTTGGAATAAAACAGAATTTGAAGCGGGCATAACTTCATTATATCCTATATGAGGAATTTTCAAATTACACTTTTCATCAAATCGTTCAACAATACCATCGAATAAACCAAGCCCCTTTGTATAACCATCTTCAGTACTACTGATCCCTAATAGTTGCATACCTAAGCAAATACCTAAAATAGGGTTGCCTTTTTTTTCAACTGCTTCCTTAATTGGGTTTTTCAAATCTTTGGAGATGATATTCTGCATTGCTTTTCTATAGGAACCGACTCCAGGTAAAATTATTTTATCTGCATTTGATATTTTTGCAGGATCATCAGAATATTCACTAGCAAAACCAAGAAATTTTAGTGCGTTTTGAATGGAATAGATATTTCCCATCCCATAATTTACTATTACAATTTTCATATTTTAAAATCTGTTCCAACTTCAAAGATTGGTTCCCAACGATTATTCCTTTTTGTAAAGAGTTTTTTATTTACCCATTTATCAAGTACATCCTCAAATTCTTTCTGAGTCATATGGTAATAATTCAAATAGACATCAATAAATTGTTTAGGATATTGATTGTCATATAATTTTACGAGATTTATAGCCTGTTCTCTTGACATTGCCCCTCTTCTTATTTCTATACCCGCATCTTGGGTCGCACGACCAAATCCGAATTTTAAATACATAAGATATGCATGTAGGGTATATAATGCCTGATCATTTTGGGCAAAATTCGTGAATGTCCCGGTGTTCGTATCATCCTTTTCTTGTAATCCACAATGATCTTTTGCGATTAAATAGTTTCTATATGGATCCCAATTCTCATAATAGGACCAATGTGTGAAAAATAGATCATGTTTTTTTACATCTTCTTCATTTGGGAATTTGAAAAAATATAAATCTTTTACATCTATTAGCTTATCCTTAATTGATTTCTCTAAAACTTTTTCATATCCACCTTCAAGATAAACTCGTTTCATATAGTTTATATCATAACCTGCACGATTATTATTTTCTATTGATCCACCATATTCAACTTCGCCATCCTCTCCATAAAATAGTAGTGATATATTAAAATTAAAAGCAGTTCTTATCACGGCAGTATGAATAGCAATCAACCATCCATAATAGGGGAACCCTTTTTCTACAAATCCATACTTGTTAAGTATTTGCATAACTTTAGGATCAGGAGATACATGTATATGATTATAGCCGGAATTGATAAAATTATATAAATTCTGATCGCCAATTTCTAATGAAAGCGCAGGTCTGATTGTGACAGCCAATGGATTCATGCCATACTTGTGTTTAAGATTGTATGCAACATAAGATCCATCTTTACCGCCGCTACAAGGTACAATGCAATCAAAACCACCATCTTTAGATTGATGTTTTTCTAGTGTTTTTACTAATTCTTCTTCTCTCAGTTTCCAGTTTAGAGTCTTTTTCTCTTCTGCCCAAACACAAGCATTACACCAGCCTCTTTGGTCAAATTCAATTCTTGGTCTAGTTGACATATTTAGGCAATTCTTACACCAAAACACTTTATGTTCCATTTAAATTGTTTTATCTATTATTTTTTTAAATTAAATACAAGTCCATCCACCATCAACAATAAGATTCTGTCCAGTGATATATTTAGCTTCATCTGATAATAAAAATGAAACCGCAGGTGCTATGTCATCAGGATTTCCAAGTCTTCCCATAGGAACTTTTGCATTATAGCTGGAAACAAAGGTAGGATTTTGATGATCAAATATTCCTCCGGGTGAAACACAATTCACTCGAATCCCTTTTCGACCATAATAGGAGGCCAGATAACGGGTAAAATTGATTAATCCACCTTTTATTACTGAGTAAGCAGCAGGAGAGGTTCCACCATATTCTTCATATAGTGTGAAATCGTTGCCAACGACCCCATAGATTGATGCAATATTGACAATAGAACCTTTATTTTGTGTTGCCATCACTTTCAAGACAGCCTGGCATATTACAAAACAACTGTTCAGCTGCATGTCAACGTTTTTTCTCCATGACTCAGGTTGTATGTCTTCGAAAAAGGCACCCCAATCTTTTGTCCTTGGATAAGCGCTATTTACCAGGCCATCAATCTTTCCAAATTCTTTCATAGTCAAATCAACTCCTTTTTGAATAGATTCATCATTGGTAATGTCCATTTGTAAGGTGTTATCCAGTAGGTTGGTTTCTACTCCAATATCGGCATTAATGGCTTTCCCACCTTTACTATTTATATCGGCAACGAGTTCTTTGCCAATTAATCCCGAGCCTCCTGTGACCAGAATTATTTTATCTTTTAAAATCATTTATCTAAACAAATTTTGAGAACATTATAGGCATCATTTACAGTATTTATTGATTTATTTTTGTTTTGAATGCAGCCAATGAAATATTTCATTTGATCCAGATATGTATTGGAGATGCGTTGTTCCGACGAAAAAAGGATTTGATTTTTACAGACAACCTGATTTTTTAACAGATCAACATTCCATGTTTCATCTTCGAAAACAAGTTCGAGATTTCGTTTGGGTTCTCTTCGGTAATAATTTAAAACGATGTTGACACAAAATCCTTCATAATCCAGTAAATAGTTGGCATAATCGTAGGCTGAAATGTCCAACGATGATTGATTTCTATAAGTTCGTTTTACCTCAATAGGGCTGCCAAACAGCCAATAAATATAGTCCAGTTCATGAATGAGGTCTATGTGAACGCCTCCACCCAATTCGGGTATGGCAGAATACGTTTTTCTGAAATCGATGTTTAGCCTCCAATCCGGCAGATATGATCCGCAATAGACATTGACTTCGTTCAACCGTTTTTGATTGAAATTTTGTTTTTGTTCTTTGATAAACCGGATGCAATCGAGAAAACGAAGATTACAAGCCACATAGGTGAAAATATCCGTACTGTTTAAGTTATCAATCAACTTTTGAATATTCAGCGAAGAAAAGATAGGCTTCTCAATAAAAAGCGGAATGTTAAATTTAATCAATTCCGAAACCGTTTTTTTATGCTCGGATGTTGGATTGGAAATTATTACAAAATCGGGAACAGGTTTTTCAATTTCATCTAATGCATAGATATTCTTAACATCCATAAAATTCTCAGCATCTTGATGAGAACGCAAGGCGATGATATCAACATCTGGTCGAACCGTTTTGATCGCAAGTACATGTTTCTTGCCTATAGAGCCGAGTCCAATGATTAAAACCTTCATAATTCAAAATCAAGTTTGTCGTTCTTCAATAAGTAAGAGATAATTTCGAAATCAATTGGATGATCCAGATCAAAGCAGCTATGAGGTACTTCATAAATTAAAGATCTGTCAGTTATTGCACCTTTATACTCCAAATCGAAGAATTCTCTTTTATAGAAATAGAAAGAGGCATTTAAATCATATACTTTAGGTGCTGATTGACGGGTTAATATTAACCTGTCAGATTGTGCTACCTGTGCATAAAACCCATTTTTTTTTTGTTCTACCATGTTGAAATAGGGACTTCTATTGGCAGGACTGACCGAGAATAAATTTATAGCTTTTTCATTTTTATGGATAATTTCAAATGCATTCATTAAATCGTGCAGGTTACGCAATGGAGAGGTGACATCCATATCCAGAATGTACTCGTATCTCGATGAAGTCAAATCCTCCTGCCAAAATAGAATATTTTTGATTGCATCAATCTTGCCAACAGTATCCCCTGCAAGTTTTTTAGGTCGGATATAATCTGATTTAAGGCCGCAGATCTCAGCAACTTTTTTGATTTCTAGTGAATCAGTCGACAATACAATTTCGACATTCTCAAATTTTTGTTGAAATTGTTTTGCAACACGAATGGTATAATCGATTAAGGGTCTGCCATTAAGCAGTTTAATGTTTTTTTTAGGAATCCCTTTTGAACCACCTCTGGCACAAATAGTTATAAGAAAATTCATGTTATAAATGACGGATTATTTCTTTTGCTTTTATATAATCATCATGTTTCCCAATATCAATCCAATAACCAGTTATGGGGCTATGAATCAATTTCCCTTTATTTGCTATGATGTTATCCATCAAATCGGTGGAATTGTAAAATGTATTCTTTGGAATAAGAGCAATTCTTTCTTTTTTTATCAAATAGATTCCTGCATTGGCATAATAGGTATTCTTGGGTTTTTCTTTAAAACTTCTGATGTTGTTATCCTCTAACTCCATAATCGCATAAGGAATATCCACAGAATATGGAATTGAAGCTACTGCCATATCAGCATTAACATTTTCAAAAGTCAAATAAAAATCCTCAAAATCTATATTGGTAAAAACATCCGAATTTAAAACCAAGATCACTTGTTGATTGGTATCTTTAATCAGTGATAAACAGCCTATCGTTCCAAGAGGCACATCTTCTTCAATATAATTGATCGTAATACCTTTTGTTGAACCATCACCAAAATAATTGATAATTTGATCGGCTAGGTAGTGTACCGAAATAGTAATTGTTTCAATACCAAAAGAGATTAGCCTGTCAATGTTGTGTTCAATAATTGGTTTACCACCCAATAGAAGCATTGGTTTTGGCGTTTTTTCTGTCAGAGGTCGTAACCGTTCACCTTTACCTCCGGCCATGATGACGGCATGAAGCGGTAGAATCGAGTTTAAGCGTGAAAGGTCGTACACCTTTTCAATTTGGCCAAATTCATTCAACCTTGGTAATACTTTTATCCCATCTTTCTTTAAACAATGAATAGTTGAAACGTTAATATTTCCATTAATGAAGCTAAAATTTGGTTGACAAAATTGATCGATCTCACTTTCTAGATTTAACCCTTTAATGAGACCCCTGCGGATATCGCCATCAGTTACAGTCCCAACCAATCGTTCATTTTCATCAAGCACAAAAAGGGTTTGGTTGGATTTTTCCTGATTCAGTTTTTTGAGAGCTACTAAGCAGCTTGCCTGTTTCTGGATGGTATATTCTTTGAAGTTATTCATAAAATATTTTTTAGGTTGGAACAGATGCTTTTTGCTGCGTTACCTTTGAAATAAATATTTTCACCTGTATAATCAGGTTCTTTTTCAATTTTTGCAACTATTTCAAATATACTGGTTTTATTAAAGGGCACATTGTATATATTCTGGCTTTGTTTTCTTCCTTCCTGCCGATACCCCAGGTTAATGACATCTTTCCTAAATGATGCTGCTTCAATAATTCCACTGGAGGTATTTCCTAAAAGGAAAGAACAGAACTTCATAGCGGTGAAATAACCTTTTGATCCCAGATTTTCGAAGCAAAGTATTCTGTTGCCGGATTGATCAGGCAATTGAAGTAATCTTCTACGGATAAGCGAACCATTGGTATCAGCGTTTGGAAGGGTAATGATAACCTGATACTTTTGCAGTTCCAGTAAAGTCGTAGCCAATTCTTCAACAAATATTCCGTTCATTTCAGGAGTTACCGTTTCGGGATGTAGGGTTACTAAAATTGTTGGATGATTCAAATCTACACTAAATCGAAGCAAGAATTCTTCTTTTGAGAATAGTGTTAAGGTATTCAAATTATCCAGGCTTAAGGCCCCTATGTAATAAATATTGTCTTTTGATCCGGTCAATTCGGCTACCCGATCTCCATATTCTTTACAGGAGACAAAATGAACTTTGCTGGCCAATGTAATGGCATGACGGAAAATATTGTCGATGGCACCCAATGTTTTCTCACCACCGTGAAGGTGAGCAAATGGTATATTGAAAGGAATTCCTGCGGTTACTGCTGCAAACATTTCGTAACGGTCGCCCAGACAAAATACCAGGTCAAAATCAAGCTGATGATCTTTCCAAAAATCTGCGAATTTTAGAGCGGTCAAAGCCATCGCTGTTGAAATGGCGTTGGGAGAGTCTCCGGCAAGCATGGATTCGATTTGATAATCAGGTTCAAACCCATCATTTCGGATTTGGTTTATGGTATAACCATGAAAAGGAGAGAGGTGAGTTCCAAAAGCAATAATTCGCAATTCGAAAAACGGGTCCTCTTTCAGTGCTTTTAGTAGCGGCAGATAGATTCCGTAATCGGCACGGGAACTGGTTAAAATGGCTATTTGTTTCATGGATGTAATTTAAACCTCAATTAATTCGTCCGGCTCAAAGTCTTTAATAGCATTTTTGCCGACTACTTCATTCCACTGCATGGGACTTATTCCATTTCCAGGTCTTTTAACGGTAATGTTTTCCTCTGTGAGCATTTCCCCTTTCTTAATTGGGATGGCAGCAACAATACTTTTTCTTGCTACTGTAATGTTCTTCTGTTCGCTTGGGCTCGGTTCTTTAATTCCCAAGCCGGATACTGCTTTTTCGATGTTACGAATTGCCTGTACCATTGCTTTCAGTTCGTCAGGTTCTAATGATGCTTTATGATCCGGGCCAGGTAAATTCCGGTCGAGTGTGAAATGCTTTTCAATAACTGTTGCGCCTAAAGCGACTGATGCAATAGGAACTTCAATGCCCTGGGTGTGATCAGAGTATCCAACTTTAACCCCCAATGCATTTTTGATGGTGATCATTGCCAGAAGATTGACATCTTCCATGGGTGTAGGATATTCCGTATTGCAATGCAGAACTGTTATTTCTTCTTTGGGTACACCATTTTCAATTAATACATCCAATGCAGCTTTTATTTCTTCGAGATTGGCCATCCCTGTAGAAATAATTACGGGTTTACCTTTTCCTGCAATGTATTTTAAATAAGGTTTATTGGTGATTTCGCCGGAAGGAATTTTAAACAAGAATGAACCCAATTCGTCTAAAAAATCAACACTTTCGTGATCAAATCCGGTGGATAAAAATTGGATTCCCAACTCATTGGCAAATTGAATCAATTTGCTATGCCATTCTTCAGGCATTTCCAGTTTCTTCAGCATCGCATATTGCGAATCGTCGCCATCGTTGATATTCCGTACCTGGTATGCAGCTTTTTTTGCACTCTTACTTACGATCTTATCTGCTTTGAATGTCTGGAACTTGACATAGTCGGCACCAGCCTTTGCTGCGGCTGATATTAATTTTTTTGCCAATTCGAAGTCCCCATTGTGGTTTACACCGGCTTCTGCTATAATGAGTGTATGCATATTATCTAATCTTGCGTAATGGTTGACCGATATAGGTTCCTGGATTTTCAATGCTTTTTAAAACCTGTGATCCTGCTGCAATGACTGTATTTGCTGTCACATTGGTATTATTGGCGATAACAGTGTTGCTACCAATAAAACAACTTTCACTTATGTTTGCTTGCCCATTTACAATTGCAGCGGTAGAAATATGACAGAAATTACCAATGAAAGCTTCATGTTCTATTAATGCTTTGGTGTTGATAATACATCCTTTTCCAACAGTTGCCCCAGCATTAATTAAAGCATGGTGCATAACAATTGTACCCTCTTCAATACTTGCATAATTGCTTACATGTGCAATTGGACTTATAATCACAGGCAAGTTACCACCAGCATTTTTAACTTTTTGGTATAATTTTTCGCGTAAAGCAGACGATCTTATTTGACCTACTGTAATCAGAAAATCAGAACAATCCGATAAGAAGTGTTCAAGTATATTGTCCGTTCCAATCACTGAGTAATTCAAAACCTTTTCACCAAATTTTTCAGGTAAATCAAGGATCCCTATAATCTGATATAATCCAGTTTGCTCGATTACATCAATGCATGATATGCAATGTCCACCACCACCAATAAGAATTATAGGTTTCATAAGTTAATGACTACACTACTTGGAAGATTCACCACTCTGTCTGTAAGCCATTCGGTATTTTCAAGAGAGCCACATTGACAATCTTTATACATTTCAAGCCGGTTCATCAGTTGCCAAACAGGACGTACCATGATATTATTGTTATTCATAAATTCCAGAAAACTACTTTGTTCTGCCTTATCTTTCAAAATAATGGTGTTTAACCAATAATTTGACGAACTGTTTTGAGCTTCAGTTATGAATTCAATTTCCAGCTTTTTGAAAAATTTTGAATAAGCTTCTGCCAATTTTCTCTTCTGTACAATGAAGTTTGGTAATTGTTCCATTTGAGCACATCCCAAAGCAGATGCAAGATTGGTTAACCTGTAATTGTAGGCGGTCATATCGTGTACAAATTCCCAGCGGTGTGGCACTTTTGCTGTTGTTGTTATGTGTTTAGCGAGTTTACCCAATTCATCATCTTTGGTTAAGATCATTCCACCACCACCTGTTGTAATGGTTTTATTTCCATTAAAACTCAGAGTTCCAAACTTGCCAAAGGTGCCGGTATGTTGGCCTTTGAAATATGAGCCAAGCGACTCAGCGGCATCTTCAACAACATCAATGTTGTATTGGTTACAGATTGAAATGATTTCATCGATGCGGCATGGATGCCCAAAGGTATGCATTGGTACACAGGCTTTTATTCTTTTTCCTGAAGTATTGTTAATGCATAAACCATTTTTGAAAGTGGTATTTTCTGTCAAAAAAGACTTAAGTGATATTGGGGATAAGCCCATTGTATCCCTGTCAACATCAACGAACACGGGCTTTGCTCCAGTGTAGGCTATAGAATTTGCTGTGGCAACAAAGGTCAATGCCTGTGTGATTACTTCATCATCAGGTTTTACATCGCATAAAAGTAGGGAAATGTGTAGTGCTGCGGTGCCGTTTACGGCAGCTATAGCGTGTTTTGCTCCTGTAAATTCAGCAACCATTTCTTCAAACCGTGTCACAAATTTACCTACGCTTGAAACAAAGGTTGTGTCAATACATTCATGAAGGTATTTTTTTTCATTACCATTAAACCGAGGTTCATGCAATGGAATAATGCCTTCTGGAGTTTTGTATTTCTCTCTGATAAACTCGATGATTTGTGAGAATTTTGATTCCATTTTAAACGTTGTAAATCATGGCTTTATATTTTTTTAGATTTTCAGGTTGAACGAACCAATTACAGGTTTCTGTTAATCCTTGTTCAATATTGTAAACAGGATTAAAACCAGTTAGTTCTTTTATCAATGTATTGTCACCCCATAAGCGAAATACTTCTGATTTACCTGGCCGTAAGCGTTGTTCTTCAGTAATAAATTGCACTTCTGATTTCATGATTTTCTTAATCATCTCCAATGTGTCTTTCATTGAGATTTCAAAATTAGAAGCGATATTTATTTCTTTTCCAATCGTTGAATCGTGTTCAGCCAGGGCAAGGAACCCTTGACAGGTATCTTTTACGAAATTGAAATCGCGAGTAGGAGTAAGGTCTCCCAATTTAATTACTTTAATACCATTGACAATTTGAGAAATAATGGTTGGAATAATTGCCCGTGCGGATTGCCTAGGCCCATAGGTGTTAAATGGACGAGCAATGGTAACAGGTAAATCAAATGCACTGTAAAAACTGAGAGCCATAGCATCGGCACCAATTTTAGATGCAGAATAAGGAGATTGTGCTTGCTTGGGATGTTTTTCATCAATGGGTACATATTGTGCAGTTCCATAAACTTCAGATGTAGAGGTGTGAATCACCCTGATATTCCCGTTTTCTTTGGCAGCCTGGCAAATATTCAAGGTTCCTTTCACATTGGTGTCTACATAACTATCAGGAGCAATATATGAAAATGGAATGGCTATTAAAGCGGCCAAATGAAAGATCAGGTTCACGTCTTTTGTAATTTCCTTGCAGAAATGAGGATCTCGAATATCGCCAGAAACTACCTCAAGATTCTTATTGGTAGGAATATCCTCCAACCAACCCCAATAATTAAATGAATTATATTGAGAAAGAGCTTTTACCTTGTACCCTTTTGCCAATAATGCTTCAGTTAAGTGTGAACCTATAAAACCATCAGCACCGGTTACTAATACTTTCTTCATATATTAAATATAACGAAAATTCTCCGTCACTCCCATTAAGAGTAACATCATTTATTTGCCGCACTTTATAAGTGGGCTAAAATTTATCCCCGGCAGACCATACCAGTAGGGTTTTGGTCTTGTCGGGGATGTATTGTGCTGCTTCGTTGGGTGATATGGCTATGTACCGTATCTTAAACGAAACACTCTCTTCTGCTTTTCTTACCAGCTTGTTCAGGAATTCATAGTCGAAGTTTTTGCCGACTAACAAGAGGTCCAGAACATTACCGGGGTTTCCCTGTGCAAAGTCGTTTATTATGTATCCTCTCTCTAACTCTCCTATATGCTTAACAACGTTGTCAACTATTTCTTCAATGCCCACGTACTTAAGTAGCAGGTGGTGCATATCCTTGAAGTATGGATGATTTATATTTGCCTTGTAAACCTTTTTGTTCTGTTCACTTCTTGATTCCAGTAATTTAGCATCTTCGAATCTGTTTAACTCCTGCCTTATACCATTTGTACTCTCACCAAACTCCTCTGCCAGATTTCGCAGATAGGCAGTAGTATCGCTGTTGATAAAGAATTTTATCATCAACTTTATACGTGTCTTGGAGGTAATAAGGTTTTCCAGCATATATTCGAGTACTTTTATTGCTCAATAATAGTGCTAAAATAGTTAAATGTTTTAATAAAACAAAATGCTTTATATTAATTGACCCTCTTACTATAACCTTGTGCATATCCATATCTGTATCTGTAAGAGTACTTATAACCATATTTATATCTCCCCTGGGCATTTTGAGCTGTTGCCTGGTTAAGAACAACTGCAACATTTTTTAGCCTCTTGTCATGAACCATGTTGTTAATGAAGCTAACGGTGTCCTTTTCAGAGTAATTTTCTCTCACTACATATATACTTGCATCTGCATATTTTGAGAGAAGAAAAGTATCTGAAACAACTCCAACTGGAGCAGTGTCTATAACAACATAGTCAAACTCCTTTTTTAACAGGCTGATTAAGTCGCCGGTCCTCCTCTTGGAAAGAAGTTCATTAGGGTTTGGAGGTATAGGCCCTGTTTGAAGCACAAAGAAATTTGGCTCAACCTGCTCTATTAACTCATTATGATCCTGAACTATACCGGCAAGGTATGATGAAAAGCCGTTCTCTCTTTTTGGTATAGACAATACATTTGAGAGTTGTGGGTTTCTTATATCGGCCCCAAGCAGTATCACCCTTTTGTCCATTAAGGATAGGCTCCTTGCCAGATTTGTCGCAATAAATGTTTTTCCCTCCTTTGCAATTGTAGATGTCACGAGAACTGCATTTTGATCCTTCTCGCTCAGCATAAACAGCAGGTTATTCCTGAGGGTGCGGAACATCTCGTTAACGACAGAGTCATCATTTGGTTTTACAACAAGCGAACCATGGCCGTTAAGATTATCTACTTTTATAACGTCACCGATTACGCTGATATCCTTTAAATTTACCATATCCTTCATACCCTCTATCCTTGTCTGAAAATATCCTTTTAAGAAAATGACTGTTGCAGGTATAGCTGACCCAATTAAGAAGAAGATAAATAGTATCATTGCTCTTTTTGGTTCTACTTGATTGCCTATGGAGTAGGGTCTTGCTATCAACTTTGCTTTTGGTGCAACCCCTGCTTGTGTCAGATTTGTCTCCTCCCTCTTTTGCAGCAGGTAAACAAACAAGTTTGACTTAACCTCCTGTTGCCTTACAATGTCGGTATATTGTCTGGAAACAGTGGGGATGTTTTTTATTTTAATGCTTGTGAGGGTATTCTCCTTCTCCAGATTGCCTAATGCAATTTGCGAAGCATTTTTCTCATTTGCAAGTGATGCACGAATACTCTCATGCATATTCTTTACTTGAGAATTCAGGCTCTTTAAAGCAGGGTTCGTCTCTGTTGAGGACGACTGTACCCTCTCTCTGTTAATCAGGAGTTCGTTGTAGTTGTTAATCACAGATACAAGCCCCGGGTCCTTTATCCCCAGGTTGGGTATAAGCTTGTTTTTGTTCTCGCTTTTTGCAATATAGTTTTCTATATATGTGATAAGGTTAAGCTGTGTCTCAATCTCAAGTCGCTTTGTGTCGTAACCCTCTGTTTTGCTTAGGTATGACCCAACCTGCGTTGGTATATCGGTCACCTGGTTCTCCTTGCGAAATGCCTCAACCTGATACTCAACGTTACCAAGCTCATCAGCGATGTTTTTTAACCTCTCCTCAATAAAAACTGCTGTATTGAAGGCAACCTTGTTCTTGTCTTCAGCTGCCTCTTTGTTGTACTCTGTAACAAGAGCGGCTAAAAAATCTTCCCCCTTTTTTCTGATCTCAGTTCTCATTGTTATATCCAATTGAGATGAGAGCTTGGTAGAGGTTGTAATGTTCAATCTGCCTATTATGCCCCTTGATACTGCCATTGCATTCGATATCCTCACCTCAAGTGGCTTATCCTCAAATTTGATACTGTCCTGTCTGGCAATATAAAATCTCCCTATTGGTAGTTGTAAATACCCCGGAAGGGTCTCCATCATGAGTGTTTTATCTATTGTCTCTCCATTGGCTACATATTCTGCATCTACACTCAAACCATCTTTTTTTTGTGTGAATGTTAAAGTTACGGGTGTTGGTATCTTGTCCGGCTCCACATCCTCCCACCTTACATAGAGTGGCGAGCATTTATAAAGTTCAGGGGTATAAAAGTGATATTTATTAGCGTATCTGTATGTTGTGTGCAGTTCTAGTAGGTTTACAATTTTCGCAACCATATCGGGTGATTTGAATGTCCCAATTTCGTTGTCAATATTATTCTTGCCCATATTTAACCCCATGTCCTGTAACAGAAACATCTCCTCAGGAGCATTCTGCTCCTGCTTAATAAGCACAGATGTTTTTGCCTCATAGGCAGGTGTCTGCATCTTAAGGTAGAAGTAGCCTGCAAAAAGCATTACAGCTACTGATAAGGCAAACCAGTACCACTTGTTTAAAAAAATGAAAATCAACTGCTTTAGGTCTATCTCCGGGTTCTCCTCTGTGTTAACCGCTCGGTTAGTGTGTATGTTCTCTTGCATAATTTTTTTCAGTTAGATTAGTTCATTCTTACTATTGTAAGGATCAGGGTTGTTATTGATATAAGTGTTGAAACTAAAGATAAAGCATATGTCTCTCCTGCTCCAATGTTTGCCGCCTTTGATCTTGTTTTGTTGGGCTCAATATATAACACATCGTTTTGTTGCAAGTAGTAGGTATTAAGGTTGGTGAGAAGCGATGCACTTTGAAGGTTTACTCTGGTTATGCTCTTTTTTCCTTCGGAATTCTCTCTTATTAACAGGATGTTCTCTCTTTTTCCATAGATTGTGAGGTCGCCGGCGAGTGCAAGTGCATCAAAGATTGTACATTGCTCGTTCTGTACTGTATATGAGCCTGGTTTTGCAACCTCTCCTAGTACTGAGATTTTGTAGTTTTTGAACCGAACATTAACTACAGGTATTTCAGTTATATATTCAGGGTGTATTCTGTTTTTTATTAGGTTTTGTAATTGCACACGAGTTAACCCTTGTACATTAATTTTTCCGATAACTGGGTACTCAATATTTCCTTCGTTGTCTACTATGTATGTTTGAAGCTCTGCTCCTTGAACACTTATCCCTCCTTGTGTTATTACTCCGCTCCCTGCATTAGATCCAAGGTTGAAAGGGGAGGCGGCCTCAGGGACAACTGTATTTACGGAAATTGTGAGGATATCTTTGGGCATTATTTTGGCTTCATATATTTTAGCGTTCTTGTCCAGTTCGTACTGGCTTAGATTGTCTGCGTTTGTAAGGTATGGGATTCCCTTTGTAGATCCGCACGAGGCAAGTATTAGACCTGCCGCCGCCACTAGTATTAAATCTCTCGTTTTCATTTATCTATAAATTGTAGTTGTTTTACATTCTTATATAATTCGAGCTTGTCAAGCTCTTCGAATTTTGGGGAGTTCTGACTTATAAATTCCGGAATCAACTCCTTGAGTCTCTTTACAACTTCAACCGGGTGAATATGTTCAAGTGCAATATCATTCATCTCGTCTATCATGGGGGCTATGTCGGAGTATCTGTACCGGCGTACTTTGGCTATTTTCACCTTTTTGTGGTGGGTTGGCAGGGTGTTCTCGTCGCAGGCGAGTAGCTCTTCGTAGAGCTTCTCGCCGGGGCGCAGGCCGGTCTCTACTATTTTTATGTCTTCGCCCGGAATTTTACCGCTAAGGCGTATCATCTTCTCTGCAAGCTCGTATATTTTGACTGCCTCACCCATATCGAAGATAAAGATTTCGCCTCCGTGTCCCATGCAACCGGCCTCCAGCACTAGGCTGCAAGCCTCCGGTATGGTCATGAAGTAGCGGGTTATATCTTTGTGTGTTACTGTTATAGGCCCCCCGGCAGCTATTTGTCGCTTGAATAGTGGCACCACAGAGCCGTTTGACCCAAGAACGTTGCCAAACCTTGTGGTTACAAATTGTGTAGGATTCTCAACTCCATCTTCAAGAAGCTTGTGATAGAGACTATGTATATATATCTCTGCTGCTCTTTTGCTAGCACCCATTACATTTGTCGGGTTAACGGCTTTGTCGGTAGATATCATCACAAACCTCTCCACGCCTGTCTCTACAGCCATGTCTGCCACATTTTTTGTGCCCAGGACATTTGCAATTACAGATGCCGACGGGTGGAACTCCATCATTGGAACGTGTTTGTATGCTGCAGCATGGAAAACTATATGGGGCCTTGCACACTCGAATACCTGCCTCATCTTTGCCGTACTGCTCACATTTCCTATTATCGGCTTTATATCTATGTTGTTTGGATTTCTGCTCTTTAGCATTAGCCAGAGGTCGTTCAGAGGTGTCTCTGCCTGGTCGAGAAGGATAATCTGCCTGCACTTGAACTGTGCTACCTGTATAGCTATTTCACTTCCGATTGAACCTGCCGCTCCGGTTATCAGCACCACTTTATCGGTGAAATTGTGTTCAAGGGCATCTTTGTTCAGCTCTATTGCATTTCTCCCGAGAAGGTCCTCTATCTTTATCTTGTTTATCTGTGGAGCAGTCTGTACCACAGTGTCGTCATGCTTTACGAATGTAGAGACCATAAGAAGTTCCAGACCCTCCACAATGCAGCGGTCGTAAAACTCTTTGGACATAGAGTCGAGTTGTGATTTGTAAAGAAGCAGGGTGTGAACCTCGTAATGAACCATCAGGTTGAGCAGGCCCTTTCTGGCCGACAATATTGGCAGACCGCCAACAGATCTCCCCACCTGGGCATCGTTCAGTGTTATGAAAGCAACAGGTTCGTATGGGTTGTTCTTCTCTTCCTTTATTGAATTGGCCAGCAGTACAGATTCATAGTCGCTGCCAAGTACAAATGCTCTGATTTTCTGAGGATCATATCTCTTTTCAAAGCCCTCATACACTGTCTTTACCATAAAACGGAACATGAGCTGCACTGCAATTACAACAAAGCCCAGTACAACGGGGAACCAGAGGTTAAACTGGATAAGGTGACCGTTTGCCAGGTTTGTACCGTTAATTGTTATGCTGAAAATTTCAAAGAGGAGGGTGGCAAAGAGTGTAGAGAAAGATAATCTTCTTAGGTCACTTATAGTTGAGTATCTTACAACCCCGTGATGTGTCTTGAAAAGGATAGCTGAAACAGCATAAAATATTATTACGACAAATATTTTTAATGCAAAATGGTGTGATGGGGAGGATGCAACATTGTCGCGAAAGAACCACAGTGACGTGTATGCAATTATTACAATAAATAAATCTATAGCGAATATGGTCCACCTGGGCATGTAGTTGCGCATCATAGCCCAGATGATTCGCTCCAATCTTACCAATAAGTTTTTCATAGTTAGGTTGTTTGTACGAAAAATGACGGTGAGTCACAATGTTTGAAGTTCTGACCACCGTTATTTAACTTTTCTATCCAACAAATATAATCTAAAAATGTTTCTGAGGCAAGATTTTTTTAACATTTATTTGGCTAATTCTAAGATTAATAAAGAATATAAATTTGGATAATTTAGATTATTATTGCATATTAAGAGCAAAGTGTATTTTCTTGCCAAAATCGCTTAAAATTTTTCTTATTTTTGTAGAAATTGGTTAAGTTATTAAATTAAATATTTAAAGTCATGAGTATTCGCAGGAAATTTTTTCTTCTTATTGCTGCTCTGTTGTTTGGTCTTTCAATCAGTGCTAAAGACGGAGTTGTAAGGTTTGCATATCTGGCCGATCTTCATATTTCTGATGCTGTTCCTCCCTCTTTGGACCTTGAGAATTCAGTCAACGATATCAATTCTATGTCTGATATAGATTTTGTGATTCTTGCCGGCGACATTACGGAGTTTGGGTCGGACGTGGAGATTGAGCGGGCAAAGTCGATTCTAGACAAGCTTACTGTTCCGTACTACATTGTTGCGGGTAACCACGACTCCAAGTGGAGCGAAAGTGGTTGTAACACATTTGCCAAAGTGTTTGGTTACGAGCACTTCAACTTCGATGTTGAGGGCATTCAGTTCATAGGTTGTAATTCGGGCCCTAACATGCGTATGGCTCCTGCTCTTGTTCCGCGTGAAAGTATTGTCTGGCTCGATTCTATTACAAAGGCACTGCCTAAGGACAAGCCGGTGATTTTCATCAATCACTATCCTTTGGACGATGCCATGCTTAACTACAAAAATGTGCTTGACCTTATTGCTCGCACAAATATTCAGGTTGCTCTTTGCGGGCATGGTCACAACAACGTGGTCCTTAATTATCCCGGCATTGCCGGCGTCCGTAACGCTATCCCTGGTGTAATGGGTCGTTCAAACCTCTCAGGTAACAAAGTCGCTGCCGGTTACAACATAATCACTGTAACTCAAGGCAGCAATGTCACCAATTCTGTTGGAGTGATCACATTTCAGGAGCGCACCAAAGGAGTCACCAAAGCTCCATGGCATACATTGTTGTTGAAGAATGCTTCTGAAAAAGTTGTTCCAAAAGAGGCATTGAAATCTGCCATCGTGCCGTCCTCAGCTTCAGGCATTCCTTGTTGTTCCGGAACAGCCGCATACGCCAAAGCGGATCAGCCAGTTAAAACTGTATGGGAGATTCAGGACAACTCCGATATAGGTTCTGGGGCGGTAATAGGCAATAGGCAACGGGCAATAGGCAAGGGGGGCATTGCCAGAATTGTTTACTATGCAAATACGGCCGGAGTAGTTAAGGCGCTGGAAGCAGCGTCGGGTAAACTCCTCTGGTCATTTGCCACATCGGGCAAAATTTTCTCAACTCCTGCAGTTTCTGACGGTCTTCTTGTTGTCGGTAGTAGCGACAGCTACATATATTGCATCGATGCCTTGTTGGGCAAGCTTTTTTGGAAGGTGAAGGCAAACAAATCTGTACTTGCCTCGCCTACCATTTATAAAGGTATTGTATACATAGGTTCTTCCGATGGTATTTTCCGCGCGATTGAGCTTGAGACCGGTCAGGTTGTATGGACTTACGACAAAATTAAGGGGTTCATTGAGGCTAAGGCTTTTGTAGACAAAGAGGGTGTCTATATTGGTGACTGGGCATCAACGTTATACGCTTTCAACCCGAAAAATGGTTCGCTTTTGTGGAGCTGGACAAACAACAAGGGCAGGGGACTCTCTCCGGCTGCTGTATGGCCGGTTAAAGCCAACGGCCGCATCTTTGTCGCCACACCTGAGCGCATGACTCATGCAATTGACGCTTCTACCGGCAAGGAGATCTGGCGGGCCAAAGGTGGGCGCGAAGCTATTGGCCTCTCTGCCGACGGTTCTGCCGTCTATGTGAAGACTATGCAGGACACGGTAATCGCCTTCTCAACCACCGAGAGCACCATTGTCACATCAGATGTGACTACCTATACAACTACCAAATCGGTGACACCTCCGCCCGCTCCGGTCTCTCAGACAATAACAACGGTTCCAACAACAATATCGACCACTTCTGTCCAGCCAAAATCACTGTGGCGCTCCTTCACCGGCTACGGTTACGAGATAGCTCCATCTGCTATAACCACCGCCGATGGTCTGGTCTTCATACCAACCGACAAAGGTAACATCTTTGCCCTCAATGCAAAAGACGGCACCGTTGCCTGGCAGTACAACTTCTCCATCGCCCTCATCAACTACATCCTACCCATCGGCAACCGCCAACTGCTCGTCACCTCTATGGATGGCAAAGTCGCGATTTTGCAGTACTAGCCGGATGCTGAGGCTGGGTACACGTGCAAACCTTGCAAAATAAGTCGGTATATGACAGATAATCAGATATATACCTATTTGCTTGATTTCCAGACCATTTTTCAAGTACTTGTAAATCATGCATATACTAATGGCTCTGGCAGAGTCTCGTAACCGTTCACTAAGCTACGTCTTTTAACAACCATACCCAATCAATATCTTTGTTAAAAATTGGATTATGGAACAAAACACAACACCCTCAC
>MEOK01000038.1:0-31386 GCA_001769195.1 Bacteroidetes bacterium GWF2_40_14
ATTTTTGGTGTATTTCTATTTACCGATTACAAATAGCATTGTGTCTATTAAATAATAGTTCAAATAATATAACTCTATCCCTGTCAATCTTGGGTATTGGATTTGCTGTTTTCCAATTTTGGGTTAGTGAATTGAATACTAAAATAAGGAAGAAATATGACACAAAATTTTCATTATTAAAAGAATATATCACATATGTTGACAATTATTTAATGACACTAGATGAACGCTTCTTAATAGATAAGATAGTTGATATTGATAATTTATGGTATAGTGTTAGTGTAGGAGTTAAAAATATCACCAGTAGTATAAATTTAATCAAATCTTACTTCACAATAGAAGATATTCAAACTTCTAAAATTTATAATTTGTTCGATCAGATTGACTCCAAAATCATAGGATGGAAAAAAGAAATCCTTCCAATAAGTAATGACTATTCCAAGATAATAGAAGATAAAGAAATTCAAGCAGAATCATTACATAGTTTATTTATTGTTAATCAAGATGTTATAAAAAACATTAATACTTTAGACGAAGACCTCAGTTTAAAGATTTTAAATATTGCTAAGTCTTGTTATCAACTGGAAAATGAAGCACAAAGTAATAAAATTATTGTTTCGGAGATGATTACAGATTTAAAATATAAGCAAATCCAAACGAAATGGAGAGAAGAAATTAAACCTTTAGTGGCTGAGTTTATTGAAACTGAAATTAATTTTAGAGAGACACTAATATCTCAATTATAAGGTCGTTGTAGATAAAACATTAAAAATTGCAGATGATTTTAAATGTAATTTCAGAACTAATATTGAACGTCAGTCAGATATAGGTGACAATTGTGCCAATTTCAATGAAAAAATCAGAGCAGAATTACCTTCACTTATTACTGCGAAGAATGATTTACACAAACTGTTAAAAGACAGTATTAAAAATCAATAAAGATGTAATTTTGCTAAAGAAGATAGTGATTTATATAAACTTTAAAGCAATTATTTATAGATAGGGATATTAATTGGTATTGTAGTATTATACTAAAAAGCAGAATTATAATGATAGAAATCAATGTTAAACAGGAGCTGACATTAAAGATATTTGCTAATAAATATCTTTTTGAACAATGGATGAGACAAATATTTTATCTCAATGATAGCTTAAATAAAGAGTATGATACTATATATCAAAACCAATATTATATTTTAATATACAATTTGTTAACAGAAGGTAAAACGTATACGGAAGAAACTATAGAATCAATTAATGGATGTAAAAATCATTATTTAATTAAATTCTATGACAGGTTATATAAAGCCATATTAGAGCTGAAATCAATTTTAAAAGATGATGAATATAATTACTTAGAATATAGGAGACACGGATCTTGTCATATATTTCAAGATAGCTATGAAATCATACAGGATAATGGAAAAATTAAAGAGAAAAGAAAGAATGTAAATATATTCGAGTTGAAACAAGACTTACAGGATGTTATTGCAAGATATAATGGAGACAAAGGTTTTGACATCTATCTTACTAAAACATTCTATCCTATCCTTTGCACACTATATGCTGAATTAACCAGTATACATTTAGAAGAAAAGAAAAACGGTGTTGTACAGAACTTTTTGTAAATGATGTGCGAAAAATAAAAAAAATTAGCGTCCTAGTGCCGTTGATTCATTTTGAATAATTCGATCTCTGTATGACAGATCTACATTAAGTCTATCAATATCTGAGTATTTTTTGAAGTATTCTTGAATTTTCATAGTTTTAGTGGTTACTGCTGAAATATCATAAATCCATCTGGATCTTGATCTATCATATTCGGTATATGTTAAAGTTAGATCATCGTTAAGATGTAAACCATTAGGAACTTTGACCACTAATGGACTTCTTTTAGTTTTCCTTACAGCTATATACTCTTTAACTCCAATGGTTAGTTCAATTTCATAGAAGCCCTGCATTGTAGTTACTGGTAATATTGGTTCTATAACGCTAGTATTGTTTGTGGTCTTTACATCTGTACTTTTTAAAGGCGAAATACTGCAATGGAACCACTTTGCAGCTTTTGCCTGTCTTATATTGGCCGTATTTTTTGTCTTTATGAAGTAGTCAGGAAAATACGTACATTTGTTCAAATAAACAGAAAACCCCGGATGAGAAGAGTCAGAAGCATAACGTTCATATTTGCCATAGGGTTGTTTTCCATAATCGCGTCCTGTTCAAAGGATAATGATGGAAATCCTGAATTCCGGAGAGTTGTAATTCTTTATTTTGCAGCTAACAACAATTTGAGCAGTTATGCAGCAAGCAATATTGAAAATCTGAAACAGGGATTTCTTCCTGAAGAGGAGAGCAGAAACATATTGTTGGTCTATTCTCACCTTTCTGGATCACTCCCAAAGCTTCTCAGACTATATAAGGATGAAGCCGGAAAGATACATGAAGATGTAGTTGCAAATTATGAGAGCCAGAATTCTGCCACTCCTGAGGTTCTCAAAGATATGCTAAACAAGGTTAAGATTATTTTTCCTGCTGATGAGTACGGACTTGTACTGTGGTCGCATGGTACCGGATGGTTGCCAAAGGGCTATTATGGAAATCCGGGGGGATTCAAAATCTTTATGAATGATCCTTATCAAGATATGGTAAAGAGCTTTGCCGAGGACAACGGAGAAGAGATGGAGATTACAGAACTTAAAGCTGCAATTCCCTACAAACTATCCTTTATAATCTTTGACTGTTGCTTTATGGGTGGAATAGAGACCGTTTATGAGCTTAAAGACAAGTCCGATTATATTGTAGCCTCTCCTACGGAAATCCTGGCAACCGGATTCCCTTATGATGAGATAATGAGGCCATTATTCGAGAATACAGCTGACCTTACCGAGACATGTCAGCTTTACTTCGATTACTACAATAACATGGAAGGAGTATACAAGTCAGCTACAATATCCATATTTCAGACAAATAAACTACAGAGAGTAGGTGATGCATGCAAGACTGTTTTCAATAACAACAGATCAAAAATCGCCACACTCAACATGGGGACCATTCAGCCATACTACAGGATGGACAGACATTGGTTTCACGATCTGGACGATTTTATCGAGAGCATAGCCACACCTGCGGAATACTTAACTTTTAAAACTGCACTTGAGGAGGCTGTGATTGCCAAATGGACAACTCCTTACTTTATCGACATTAAGATTGACAGTTATTCTGGTGTAAGTACATATATACAAAATCCGGCAAATACCTATCTGGATAACTTTTATAAGGGTTACGGGTGGAACCTTCAAACAGAAATGATAAAATAACAAAAGTTGCACAGGCAATTTTTTTTTGTATCTTTGCAACCCTCTAAAAAAGGCAGCTTTTTTGGTGCAATGGGATCCGGAGTTCCGGATTGAGTAACACATTTTAAAATTTTTTACATGAAAACATTTAAACTACAAGGTAAACCAAGAGAGGTTTCCAACAAACAAGCGACTAAAGTACTAAGAAGGAATTTTGACGTTCCATGTATTTTATACGGACACGGAATAGAGAAAAACATTCTTTTCTCGGTAAATGCAAAAGAGTTACAGCAAATATCGCATACACCAAATTCATATATAGTAGAACTTGAAATAGCAGGAAAGAGCTATCTTTCTGTATTTCACGCTGCACAGTACCATCCACTAACAGACGAACCTCTCCACGTAGATTTTCTTTCTGTTACAGAAACTAAACCAGTGTCAATTAATGTTCCTGTAGTAATTACAGGTAACTCAGAGGGTGTTCGTGAAGGAGGTAAACTTATCCTTACTACAAGAAAACTGAAAATCTGTGCAGACCTTAAGAATCTTCCAGATACAATTACTGTTGATATTACCGGTCTAAAGATGGGTAAAACTATTGTTGCAGGCGACCTTAAGTACGACAACATACAGATTCTTACACCAAAGACCACCATTATTTGTGCCGTTAAGCTAACACGTGCCGCCATAGGTGCCGCTGCAGCTGCAACTACCAAGTAGTAACTAATTTATCGGGTATGAGCTATCTAATAGTCGGATTAGGAAACATCGGCATAGAATACGCAGATACTCGCCATAATATCGGATTTAATGTGTTGGATGCCTTGGCAAGGGCATCCAACATCTCTTTTCACAGCCAGCGTTATGGCTCAGTAGCTGAATACAGGTTCAAAGGCAAAAGTTTTCTCCTGCTTAAGCCGTCAACTTTTATGAACCTAAGTGGCAAGGCAGTAAACTATTGGCTGCAGGCAGAGAAGATTCCTGTTGAGAATATGCTTGTTGTGGTTGACGATCTTGCATTACCGCTGGGTACACTAAGAATGAGAAAGCAGGGAAGCGATGGAGGACACAACGGACTTAGAGACATTTCCGAAACATTGGGAACCAATAATTTTACACGTCTCAGGATTGGAATTGGAGATAATTTCGGCAGGGGACAACAGGTAGATTATGTTCTGGGAAAATGGAGGGAGGACGAACTTAAGGAGTTGCCAGCCGTTTATGACAGGGCAATTGAAGCAATAAAATCGTTCGGGACAATCGGGACAGAGAGAACAATGAATTTTTTTAATACAAAATGAGTCGTCTGGACAAATATCTGTGGTCAATCCGAGTATACAAGACAAGGGCCGATGCCACCGAAGCTTGCAAGGCCGGTCGTATAAAGGTGAACGATGTAGATGGAAAGGCATCAAGAGAGGTAAGGCCAAATGATATTATTGAAGTCAGAAAGGCTAATATCCATTTCCGTTACAAGGTTGTGGAGCCCATAGACAATCGTCAGCCTGCAAGACTGGTTGAACAATACGCTATCAACATTACACCACAAGAGGAACTTGACAAGCTTAATGCCCCCAGAGAGACAATATTTCTTGTACGTGACCGTGGTACCGGACGCCCTACAAAAAAAGAGAGAAGAGACCTTGATGACATGCTCGACAACCTCGATTACTAGAATTTTCCTGTAACCTCAAGCAACTGACATTTATCGGTAATCTTGACAATAGTGTATTCTCCCATATATGCAGGAATCAGAATAGTATCTCCCTTTATTAATTTTTCAGATACTCCGTTCCCGTTAATCAGGGCCTCTCCCTGAGTACATATGTAAATTATAAAGCTATTGAAATTTTGACTATCAAGTCTTTGCGTCTTAGTTAGGTCAATTTTTTCTATCTTGAAGTAGTTGCAATCTACGATAATTTTCCTCTCAATTTCATCTATTAGAGAATTTGTCGATGCTGACTCTTTAGCCTGATATTTTTCATAATTGATGCAATCTATTGCCAGATCGAGATGCATTTCACGGGCCGTGGACGGATCATGTTCCCTTCCCCAGTCATAAACCCTGTATGTTATGTCCGAAACCTGCTGTATCTCGGCGACTAAGATTCCACCTGTTGCTGCATGAAGGGTACCCGGTTCAACAAAAAAATAGTCCCCCTTTTTAGGGTTTACAACATTCAGCAATTCTGTAACAGTATCATCAGTGCATCTGTCATATAGCTCCTTTGCAGTAGTATCCCTGTTAAAACCCATGTAAATTTTTGCTCCGGGTTCAGCATCAAGAATATACCAGAATTCCGTCTTTCCGTATGAGTTGTGCCTCTCAATTGCAGTTTCATCGTTGGGATGAACCTGAAGAGAGAGATTTTCCTGTATGTCAAGAAACTTTATTAGGATCGGAAACTCGTTCCCGAATTTCTCATACATTGCATCTCCGACAAATTCTCCAAGATAGGTCTCAATAATCTCATTAATATCGTTCCCCTTGAGAAAACCGTTAGAAGCTATAGAGATATCCCCCTGCACACCGCTAATCTCCCAACTTTCACCAATGGGTTTGCTTCCGGATTTTTTTTTGTTAAGATATTTAACAAGTGAAACTCCCCCCCAGACTCTCTCCTTTAATATGGGTTTAAACTTTATTGGATATAGGTTTGTCATATGATTTATTCATTATTATTAAAATGCAGATAGTATAAATTAGAGCTGCAGCAAATGCGATGTAGTAATATACCCCCGGAATGATATCGAAATAACCTGCATCTTCCGGGAGTTCCGGGAAGAAGACTGTGATTATATATGCAACTCCATTATTTATGAAATGGATGAAAATTGTTGCCCACAACGATCGTGTTCTCCAGTATATCCATCCCATTAGCACTCCAATTAGAAAGGCTGGAATTGCCTGCCACGGATTCATGTGAATTATACCAAAAAATGCAGCTGACCATAAAATTGCCTTAGTGGGTGAATAATGAGCGAGAAGACCTCTCAGAATTATTCCTCTGCAGAAAACTTCTTCAAGAACCGGGGCAAAAACCACCAGCATTATAAGACTGCTTATTCTGTTTTCAGAGATAGCATTCATCAGCCCTATCATGAAATCAGGCATTTCAAGCCACAGGTACAATGGTTCTATAATTATATTGAAAGCAAAAACAAGAGGGAAAATCAAAATAATGGAGAGTTTAGCACCAAGTTTACCAAAATTTGGTTTATTGATTTGTATAGGCTCATTTTTTTCTGACAATTTTAGTGAGAACCTCATCCACAAATAAGGAGGTATAAATAAAAGCGGATAGGCAATAATTTCTATGCCAGTAAGAGATGGGAGTATAAGCTTGAATATAAGCGCAATAATTGCTCCCAGAATTGAACCTCCAACAACTAAATTGATTGCAAGTATCCAGCTCTCTCTAAGGTCAGGAAGGTATGAATTATATTTTTTAAACATATTGTGGGTTATATTTTAAAAAGAGGAGAGGGGTAAAGTCCGTTTTTCACTAATTCACCAATCTTTATAATGACTGAGTCCCTGTCGTCCTTGAATGTAATTCCAAACCATTGGTCTGGTGTGTTTAGAACCTTGCAACGCCCATGACCACATTCAAGAATTAGGTTCACTACTGTAGGAATATAGAATTCAGCAGTTATTACGTCTTGGCTTTTCCTGAGAAAATCCTTAAAAAATTCAGACCCCTCTTTAAAAAGGTCAGGAGTAAAGCCCCACATGTTCATAGATACCAAAGAGGAGTTGTTCACGGAAACTACCTCTCCGTTCTGTTTGGTAGCATATATTGTCTCTCCCTCCCTTGCTATGTTGTGGTGCTCTTCTACAGAGGTAAGATAGCAGCAGTCATCAACTGTGCAAAGCCCTCTTGAGACTTTTCCAGACTCAGACAGGGTATTTGAAATATTGAAACCTACCATACAGTATTCACCTGTTTTCCCATCTTGGCCGGATAGAAATTTTCCAAGAACCGAAAATGAATTCTGTCCATAATAGTCGTCGGCATTTATAACAGCGAAAGGAGTATCAATCAAATCAGCTGCAACAAGTACTGCATGACCGGTGCCCCAGGGTTTTGTGCGTTCCGGATTAACTGTAAATCCGGGCGGAATCAAATCCAGTTCCTGTTCAACGAATCCCAATTCAACAACATTTCCGTATCTCGTCCTTATTCTCTCCTCAAATTCAGTCCTGAAGCATTTGCGTATTACAAAGACAACCTTACCGAAACCAGCCCTTATCGCGTCATAAACAGAATAATCCATAATTGTCTCTCCGCTTGGGCCCACTCCGTCCAACTGTTTCAATCCTCCGTACCTGCTCCCCATACCTGCGGCCAGTACCAGTAATGTCGGTTTTATCATTTTGCTTGTTTTATATAAAGTATATAAGACAAAATTATTATTAATTTTGTCAAAATTACCATAAAGGAGGCAAAAAGAGATGTGGCAAAGGTTTTTAGATTCAAAATTCTTTAAGATCATTAAAAACAAATTCCTTATAGTTGGAGTTGTCTTTGGAATATGGATAACTTTCTTTGATAACAACAGTTTGATTGACTGGGCAAAAGTCATGCTGAATATTAGCAAGCAGGAGGAACAGAAAATATATTACAAACAGGCGATAGAGGCAACTGATGAGAAACTTCTTGAATTAGGATCCAATCTTGACAGTCTCGAGAAATTTGCCAGAGAACAGTATTTTTTTCTTGAAGAGGGAGAGGATGTATTTATTGTACAGGAGAAGAAATAGCAAGCAATTCTCTCAAATCAGAGGAGTTATAGGTTGGCCCTCCATCGCAGGGCAAAGACTTGTAATTATAGAAAAACTGATCTATTCCAAATATCATTGCACCCTCGATATCATTGGCAAAATCATCCCCAACCATTATCGCCTCACTTTTTATGCCACCTATCGCATTCAGTGCCCTTTTAAATATAATTGGTGATGGTTTGTGCACTCCTTGCTCTTCCGAAATAAGCACAGCATCAAAAAAATGATCAATGCCTGAATTCTTGATTTTGGTATACTGAACCTCCTTGAAACCATTCGATATAATCGCCATTATTGCTCCTCTGTTCCTGAGTTCAGAGAGAACATCAAATGCATGAGGCATAAGGATCTTCTGGTTTGGCATCTCCCTGAGGTACTGTTCTCCGATCTCTTCTGCCAGAACCCTGTTGTCAATGCCATATTCCAGTAGTGTCATATGAAATCGTTCTCCCCTCAACCTCTCTTTGGATAGAATGCCTTTTTCATAATCAGCCCATAACTTGTGATTTATCTTGTCATATTTCTGATAGAAGCTATGTTTATCACCCACAACGAGCTTATAGTTGTCAATAAGAGTAGATATATTGTTCTCTGCATTGGCATCAAAGTCCCATAGGGTTCTGTCGAGGTCAAAAAGAAAATAGTTGTATTTTTTTGGCACAGCTTATTTTGTATAATAGTCAATCATGTCTGATATGGCCTTTGTACAGACAGGGCAAAAGCCCGGGGCTGTGTTTGTCTTCATCCTGCAATCGGGCCATGGTCTGAATATTCCCTTTGTCATATAGCCGCCGCCCTCGTACAGACCAACGCCATCTTTTCCCATCATATCCTTCCACTTTGAATCAAAATTCACCTGCGTTGTTAGATTTGGTTCCCATGGTTCGGTTTTAAGATTATAAAACTCCTCATAAGCCACAGCAGACGAATAATACTCATCTCCAAGCCCGGCAAAGCTATGTCCGAATTCATGTACAAACACCGATGCCTCTGTTGGATGGTCAGACATGCTGAGTCCATAAAAGTTGTATATGCCTCCGCCGCCATATTTATTTGTATTTACGATGACGTATATTGCGTCACATGCAGAATTTGATGCCAGTCTGGCAACTTCTCTCTGGTCGGGGGCAGTAAGATACCTGTCAATCTGAAAGGTGTAAAAATTTGATGATGCTATTGTATTTTTCCAGATATTCATATGAGGGATATCGGTTCCACTCTCCTTGGAAACAGATTCTACAGCCCATATGTTAAAGTCGGCTTTTCTTGACTTGTAAGGCTCTACATTGAACAGATAACCGGCAAATTTTGTTGCGTCGGTTTTGAATTTATCCATCTGTTCTACAGTGTAGCCCTCTGCAATAAATACCAGGTCAACCTTTTTGGAAGGATCGCCACTTACCATGACCGGAGTAACATTAAAGTCATTCTCCTTCTCTGCATTGATCGATTTGTCTTTGGGGTCAATATTGTAACTGAATATTTCCGAGAATAGTCCGGTGCTTTTTACTCTTTCATAGAAAACAACCTTGACAGGAACTTTTGGAAAAGGAATCCAGTATGAGCTAGCAAATGCCCTTGGTGTTGTCTTAGACTCAGCAGTTGTCCGCCATTCCTGAAAAAGAGTGGAGAAACCCTTTGAGAAAATCACTTTTCCAGTAGAGTCGAATAGTTTGTACTGATACTCTCCATAGTCGAAAGGGTACACCAGATTTGTCTTTGAACCACTCCATTGGGACTCTTTGTGCAATCCTCCAAGAAAAATTGACTGTTTTTTTGCATCTCCCGCAAAAGTAAGGTCTATCCTAAGCCTCTCCTGAGTGAAATAACTATCATAATCTGTATTTGATAAGGTGGCAGTTTGAGCATAAGTGTGCAGCAGTGCCGGAAAAACAATAACAATAATTAATAGAACCTTTTTCATTTGAAATAACGTTAAATACCTGTATAAGTAAATGGAGTGATTGATGAGAGCTCTTCTTTAATCTCTTTGGAGACATCCAGTTGTTCAATAAACTGACGGATGGTCTCGCTGTCTATTGCCTTATTGGTTCTTGTAAGTTTTTTGAGTGCTTCGTATGGATTAGGGTAGTTTTCCCTCCTCAGGATTGTCTGTATACCTTCAGCAACTACTGCCCAGTTTGATTCAAGATCAGAATCAATAGCCGGTTTATTAAGGATTAGCTTGCCAAGTCCCTTTTCCAGTGATTTTATAGCTATTATTGTGTGTGCCAAAGGAACACCCACGTTTCTTAGAACTGTGGAATCTGTAAGGTCCCTTTGAAGACGTGAAATTGGAAGCTTGGCAGAAAGATGTTCGTAAATTGCATTTGCCATACCCAGATTTCCCTCGGCATTCTCGAAGTCAATAGGATTAACTTTGTGAGGCATTGCAGAAGAGCCTATCTCTCCCTCTTTTATTTTCTGACGAAAATACTCCATAGATATATAACTCCACATATCGCGGCTCATATCAATAAGGATTGTGTTGATCCTCTTAAGGTTGTCGAAAAGAGCGGCCAGGTAGTCATAGTGTTCAATCTGGGTTGTGGGATAAGATCTTTTAAGACCAAGTTTTTTTTCAACAAAGTTTTTTGCGAAGCTATTCCAGTCAACATTTGGATATGCAGCAACATGAGCATTGAAGTTGCCGGTTGCTCCTCCGAATTTTGCTGCATAAGGTAATGTTTCAAGCATCGATAATTGCTCTTTCACCCTTACTGTGAATACTTCAATCTCTTTGCCCAATCTTGTTGGCGATGCCGGTTGACCATGTGTGTGTGCAAGCATAGGAACCTCTTTCCACTCTTTTGAAAGAACAATAAGAATATTGAGCATGTTTTTTAGCCGGGGCATGAATACATCACGTATACCTTCGAGCAGACTTAGTGGTACCGATGTGTTGTTAATATCCTGAGATGTGAGGCCAAAATGAATAAACTCCTTATATCTCTCAAGTTCCAGTTTGTCAAATCTTTTCTTTATGAAATATTCTACTGCCTTAACATCATGGTTTGTGGTTTTCTCTATATCCTTAACCTCGAGTGCATCTTCAGCAGCAAAATTTTTATAGATGCTCCTCAAATCATCGAATTTGCTTTTTTCGATATCTTTAAGTTGGTTTACAGGGAGTTCGCACAATGCAATAAAGTATTCAATTTCTACGAAAACACGATACTTTATTAGAGCATATTCGGAAAAATACAGCGATAACTCCTCTACTTGTTTGTAGTATCTGCCGTCAATTGGAGATATTGCAGATAATGAATGGTTTACCATTAGAATGTGGGGTTGTTTAGACTGCGAATTTAGTAAATATTTATTAAACACTCTTTACAGATATTTTACGGAAAATCTTAACTATCTGTTTTGCCTCTTTTACGTCATGGACCCTTAGGATGTCTGCTCCATTAATAAGTGCCTGCAGGTGAATTGCAGTAGTAGCTGCCAATGCATCTTCAGGCGAAATGTCAAGGAACCGGTATATCATGCTTTTTCTTGATATTCCTACCAGAATTGAATAAAAACCACCATCTGTTCCGGAGTTGATCTTAAGCTTGTTGAGTCCGGTAAGTATTTCGTAGTTCTGGTCTATGTTCTTTGCAAATCCAAACCCAGGATCAATAATTATTTTCTTAATACCTGTTGCCTCTGCTTTTGGCAGAAAATCAAGGAAGTACTCTCGTATTTCCTCAACCACATTTTTGTATTGACAAAGGGCCTGCATGGTCTCAGGGGTACCTTTCTTATGCATTGCTATATATGGGAGCTCTAGCCTGGCAACAGTTTCAAGCATCTCCTTATCGTCTTCGCCTGCCGATATGTCGTTTACCATGAAATCACCTACAAAATCATAAGAGCGTTCTACAATTTCTGCCCGGAAAGTGTCTATTGAAATTTCAGAAGAGGGATAGTCCCTTAATACCCTTTTGAGTGCAGGTTTTAAAAGTTCCCACTCCTCATCTGATGATATGCTTTTTTGCCCCGGCCTTGTAGAGCATGCGCCAAGATCAATAATATCTGCTCCCTCTTTAAGCATCTGCTCAAACTTAGATGTAAACTGCTCATCCGTAGTGCATCTACTCTCTGAGTAAAATGAGTCATTACTAAGGTTAATAATTCCCATGACTAGCGGCTCGCTGTAATTTATCATAATTCTGTTAAAATAACTAACTTTGTTTTATATCACAAATATAGGATTTATTATGTTTATTGTGCTGGAAGGTTTGGATGGTGCGGGCAAGTCCACACAGATTAATCTTTTACAGAAATATTTTGAAAAAAAGAGGATGGCAGTGCATTACATGCATTTCCCAAGGTTTGACTCACCGGTATTCGGAGATCTTATTGCTCGATTCTTAAGGGGTGATCTGGGCAGTATAGACCAGGTTCATCCACTCCTTATTGCCCTGCTCTTTGCGGGAGACAGAAAAAATGCAGCAGAGATTATTAATGAGTGGCTTAAAGAGAAGAGTTGTGTTATACTGGACAGGTACATATATTCAAATATTGCTTTCCAGTGTGCAAAAGTAAAAGATGCAGAAGAGTCAGAAAAGTTACGGGACTGGATACTTGATACTGAATACAATCAATTTGCAATACCAAAGCCCGATATTAATCTTTTTCTGGATGTACCTCTCAATTTTGTAGATAAAAAACTGAATGAGAATCGTGAAGGCAACGACAGGGAGTACCTAAACGGCAAAAAGGATATTCATGAAGCAAGCATCACCTTTCAGACACGTGTGAGGGAGATATACCTTAAGGAGTGTGAAAGAGATGAAAATTTCATTAGAATTGACTGTTCTGACAGCGATGGTAACATGTTGCCGGCTGAAAATATATACCGCCTTATAATCAAACAGATAGAAAAATGAACCCAATGAATATGTTGAGAGCGTTAGCAAGATTGATAATCGGCCTGACGTTTATTTTTTCAGGATTTGTAAAGATAATTGATCCTGTAGGAGGGGGCTTGATAATTGGGGAATATTTCAAGATAATTGGAATTGGCTCATTTCCCTTCCTTTATCAGACAATGGGAGTTGTTTTGTCTGCAACAGAACTTCTTCTGGGTATTTCAGTCCTTCTGGGGCTCAAAATGAAGATTTCATGCAAGGTAGTATTAGCTTTCATGGCAGGCTTTACATTGCTGACACTTGTTCTGGCCATATTCAACCCCATTCATGAATGCGGATGCTTTGGAGAGGCTCTTAAACTTACAAACTGGCAGACCTTCCTGAAGAATGTTTTGCTGCTGATTTTCGCTCTGACACTATATTTTCAGAGAGATAACTTTGTCCCTATTGCCCCCGGGAACTGGGAATGGGGCTTTTTAGGTGTTTATGCAATACTTGTGCTTATATTGTCGTTATACTCATACAAGCACCTGCCTCTGATTGATTTCATGGATTACAATGTGGGTACGGACATAAGAGAAAAGCTCAGTATGTCCAGAGGTTCGGAAGGACCCACACTTGAAACAACGCTTATATATAAGAAAGAGGGAAAGGTAAAAGAGTTTACTATTAATGAATTGCCAGACTCCACCTGGACCTTTGTAGACTCCAGGACAAAGACAACTTCGTCAGAACCACTGGAGGGAGTTATCAATTTTGCAATTTCGGACAGGGAGGGAAACTATGTAACCGATTCGCTTCTAGCAATAGATGGTCCGGTTTTTATCACTTCTGTGCCCAATTTTGAGAAACTGACAGATTCTGATATCGGCAAGATAAAGCAAATCAATGCAAAGCTTAAGGAATTGGATTTAAAGCATCTTATTCTGTCAGGATCGTCATTCATGATGATGGATAGTCTAAACAGAGATTCTATTGACATCCGGATTTTCTATACCGATGCCAAGACATTACTTACAATGAACCGTTCCAATGGAGGGTTGATATACCTTAACAATGCTGTGGTTACTGCAAAGTGGTCAATTAATTATCTTCCGATGAATTCTATAGGACGCCTCATAAATGAGGATCCGGAATTGATTGCCGCAAAATCAAGAATAAAGGAGCAGCTGGCAGCAGAGATTGCAGCAGCAATAATCTTGTTGCTTATTGCACTTATGAGATATGTCTGCAAATTTGTCTATACACATAAAATTATTGTTTATGAAGATACTCCGGAACAAGAACCTCAAAAACCATAACACTCTTGGATTAAACGTATTTGCAAAATACTACGCTTCTACCACCAACAAAGCGGAGTTGTCGGCATTGCTCAGGAATACTCAATATTCGGGTTTGCCGAGGATGGTTTTGGGAGCTGGTTCAAATGTGCTATTTACATCAGACTATGACGGATTTGTAATTCATCCGGCCATGTCTGAAATTGAGGTTACAAGTGAAGACGATAACGACATGTTTATAAGGGTGGGGGCTGGTGTTGTATGGGATGACCTTGTTAAATATACAGTAGACAAAGGATGGGGTGGGCTGGAGAACCTGTCATGGATACCAGGTTGCGTAGGAGCTGCACCTGTTCAGAATATCGGGGCATACGGAGCAGAGGCGAAAGACACAATAACTGATGTAGAATATACAGATATAACTTCCGGAGAAGAGTTCATGATAAAGAACGGGGATTGTCGGTTCGGATATCGGGACAGTGTTTTTAAGAGAGAACTAAAATCAAGGACCATAATCACCTATGTCTCTTTCAAGCTTTCAAAGGTTCCTTTGATAAACAGTAATTATGCAGACGTGTCGCAGGCGTTGCTGGGGTTTGATTGCCCAACCTTGCAAAATCTGAGGGAAACAATAATTGATATCAGAAAAAGAAAATTACCTGATCCTGCAGAGGTGGGTAATGTAGGCAGTTTTTTTAAAAATCCCGTTGTAAGTGAGGGTGTTGCAAATTCAATTAGTGCAGCCAATCCCACACTAAAATTATTTCCGGCTACAACAGGCTTCTGCAAAATACCTGCAGCATGGCTCATAGAGCAGTGCGGATTTAAGGGAAAACGATATGGAAATGTCGGGGTACATTCAAACCAACCGTTGGTTCTCCTTGCATTTGAAGGGGCAAAAGGAGACGAACTCATAAAACTCTCAGATATGATTCGTAAGAGTGTTTTTGAAAAGTTCAATGTAGAAATAGAGCCGGAAGTAAACATATACTGATCCGGCTCTCAACTAAAATTTTTACAGTTTGCGTTTAACCTCCACAATAGTGTAGGATTCGATTATATCCCCGGTTCTCATGTCGTTGAATCCATCTACATTAAGACCACAGTCGTAACCAGAGGCAACCTCCTTGACATCATCCTTAAATCGCTTCAAAGAACCAAGGCCACCTGTAAATATTACAATACCATCACGAATGACGCGGATTTTGGCATTTCGGATAAGTTTACCCTCCTTAACCATACATCCGGCAATTGTGCCGATTTTTGAGATTTTGAATGTTTCGCGAACTTCTGCAGTTGATGTTATCTCCTCCTTCTGTTCAGGGGCAAGCATACCCTCAATACCACTCCTCACTTCGTTTATCGCATCGTATATTACGGAATACAGACGTATTTCAATCTCCTCTTTCTCTGCTATCTTGCGTGCGTTGGTAGATGGTCTTACCTGGAACCCTATTATAATTGCATTTGATGCAGCAGCCAGCAGAACATCGCTTTCAGATATGGCTCCTACTGCCTTGTGTATTACATTGACATGAATCTCTTCTGTTGAAAGTTTGATTAACGAGTCTGATAAAGCCTCAATTGAACCGTCAACATCACCCTTAACAATTACATTAAGCTCCTGGAAATTACCGATTGCAATACGACGGCCAATCTCTTCAAGAGTTATATGTTTCTGAGTTTTTAAACCCTGTATGCGCATTAGTTGTTCTCGCTTGTTTGCAAGATCACGTGCCTCTTTTTCGTCTTCCATTACATTGAACACCTCACCTGCTGCAGGAGCACCATTAAGACCAAGAATGGATACAGGAGTGGAAGGACCTGCCTCTGTTATTTTCTGTCCCCTTTCGTTAAACATGGCCTTCACTCTTCCTGTATGACTTCCGCACAGAAGTATGTCACCAACTTTCATAGTACCGGATCCTACCAGAATTGTGGCCAGAAATCCCCTTCCTTTATCAAGAGAAGATTCAATCACTGTTCCATGTGCCCGTTTATTTGGGTTCGCCTTTAGATTAAGCAACTCTGATTCCAGAAGCACTTTTTCCAGTAATTTGTCCACATTCAGACCATTCTTTGCGGAAATTTCCTGACACTGGTATTTGCCACCCCAATCTTCAGTAAGCAGATTCATGTTTGCAAGTTGCTCACGTATCTTCTCAGCGTTGGCACCAGGCTTGTCTATCTTGTTTATTGCAAAGATCATAGGAACGCCTGCAGCTTGTGCATGGTTAATTGCCTCTTTTGTCTGAGGCATTACTGCATCGTCAGCTGCAATTATTATAATTGCCATATCTGTAACCTTTGCCCCACGTGCACGCATAGCTGTAAAGGCTTCGTGACCTGGTGTATCCAGAAATGTGATTTTTTCTCCACTTGGGAGCAATACATTGTATGCTCCAATATGTTGGGTTATTCCTCCGGCCTCACCGGCTATCACATTTGCCTTTCTTATGTAGTCCAGCAATGATGTCTTTCCATGGTCTACGTGTCCCATGACAGTTACAATAGGAGGGCGAGAAATGAGATCTTCCTGATTGTCGGCCTCTTCATGTATTGCTTCTTGTATGTCTGCAGTGATAAACTCCACACTGTACCCGAACTCCTCTGCCACCAGAACCATCGCTTCTGCATCAAGTCTTTGGTTAATAGAAACCATAAGCCCAAGATTCATGCATGCTTCAATGACCTTGGTAACAGACACATCCATAAGTACAGAAAGGTCGTTTACTGTTACAAATTCTGTAACTTTCAGAATGTTGCTAGACATCTCCTGCATCTCCTGCTCCTCAATCATCTTTTGATTAGCAACATCTCTTTTGTCACGACGATATTTTGACCCTTTTGTCTTGCCCTTGCCTTCAGTCATCTTAGCATAGGTATCCTTTATCTGTTTCTGTACAGCATCTTCGTCTACCTCGGTCCTTACTGGTTTGAATCTCTCTTTTAAATGTTTGGTGCTACTTGTTTTACTGGCTGCTGCAGGACTTGGCCTGTTGTTGCCGGGTGCACCTTTGGGTATAAGGGTGCGATTATTGGAAACCTCGTTGCGTCCCTCTTTGGTTACATCTATTTTCTCCTTGTGATTCTTGTGGATTCTCTCCCTTTTACCCTTATTGGCGAATGAGGCATTACTTGGCTTCTGTTCAGGTTTTTTCTTTTCAAACTGAGTAAGATCCATTGTCCCGCTTATCTTCGGGCCACTCAATTTTTCAAATTTTGTTTCTATATGTTCGATCCGCTCGGGTTGAGGGAGATCAACCTTTTTCTGATCCTCTTTTGGTTTGTTATACTCTTTTGAAACTTGTTGATCAATTGCTTTTGGCTGCTCAAATACCTTTGACTGTCTGAAAACCTTTGGTTTTTCTTCTTTTACTGGTTGTTCTTCCGTTTCAGAATTTATAATCTGCTTAGTTATCTCAATAGGTTTTGGTTGTTCAACAGGTTTTGGTTGTTCAACAGGTTTCGGCTCTTCGACAGGTTTTGGTTGTTCAACAGGTTTCGGCTCTTCGACAGGTTTTGGTTGTTCAACAGGTTTCGGCACTTCAACAGGTTCTGGTTGTTCAACAGGTTTCGGCACTTCAACAGGTTTTGGATGTTCAACAGGCTTCTGCACTTCAACAGGTTTTGGTTGTTCGACAGGTTTTGACACTTCAATTGGTTTTGGTTGTTCGATTGGCCTGTTTTGTCTGTCCAGATCAATTTTTCCTATAATCTTGGGGGTTGGTGGTTCTGCAATCGAAGTTTTTATAAAGATTTCTCTGACAGGAACCTCATCATCACCATCGTCTGATTTTGAAGCATCTGCTTTATCGGTAATATCCTTTACTTTAATCGCCACTTTTTTGGATTGTTCCTTTATCAGTTGCTCTTTTCCAAACTCTTTCTGGATCAAGGCATAGATTTCAGGAGTGAGTTTGGTTGCCGGGGAGGCTTCAATCTCAATCTTTTTACTCTTGAGAAAGTCAATCAAGGTCCCCATGCCTATGTTGAACTCCTTCAAGACCCTGTTAATTCTGATGTTTTCGTTTACTGTCATATATATCCTCCCAATTTTACTATTCGAACTCTGAGCGCAGAATCTTCTGTATTTCCATTACTGTCTCCTCTTCAAGGTCTGCCCTTCTGACAATTTCTGAGACAGGGAGTGCAAGTACACTCTTGGCTGTATCGCAACCGATTGATTTGAGAGCAGTTATAACCCAGTCTTCAATTTCGTCGCTGAACTCGGTGAGAAGAACATCCTCTTCGTCCTCTTCAAGATCGCGGAATACATCTATCTCCATCCCAATTAGCATTCCGGCAAGTTTGATGTTGCTTCCTCCTTTTCCTATGGCAAGTGAAACGTCGTTAGGCTTCAGATAGACACCAACCCTTTTTTCAGCTTCATTAACCTTGATTGAAGAGATTTTTGCAGGACTCAATGCCCTCTGAATAAGAAGCTGCATATTTGATGTCCAGTTTATAATGTCAATATTTTCATTTCTAAGTTCTCTGACAATTCCGTGAATTCTTGATCCCTTTACACCAACACACGCTCCAACCGGGTCTATCCGTTCGTCATATGATTCCACTGCCACTTTTGCTCTCTCTCCCGGCATACGAACAATCTTCTTAATTGTAATGAGACCATCAAATATTTCCGGAACCTCCTGCTCAAAGAGTCTTTCAAGAAAAACAGCAGCTGTTCTGGAAAGGATAATTACTGGATTGTTGTTTTTCATATCCACTCTTGAAACAACGGCCCTCACAGAGTCTCCTTTCCTGAAGAAATCAGAAGGTATCTGCTCGGTTTTTGGAAGCAGAAGTTCATTCCCCTCCTCATCCATAACCAAAACTTCTTTCTTCCAGACCTGATAAACTTCGCCAACAATTATCTCTCCTATTCTGTCTTTATACTTATTGTACAGGTTGGCCTTCTCAATATCCATAATCCTGCCCGACAGATTCTGTCTCAGATTCAGGATACCTCTCCTTCCAAAACTTGCCAGTTTTACCTCTTCTGTAAATTGCTCCCCAATTTCGTATGAGTTATCAATTTTAGATACCTCTTCCAGTGAGATTTGAGTGCTGGGATCATCTACTGCCTCCACCACTTCACGGTTTCTCCATATCTCAAAGTCACCTTTGTCAATATTTATGATTATGTCGAAGTTGTCTGCTGTTCCGTACATCTTTACAAGCTGGTTCCTGAATATGTCCTCCAGAACGCTCATCATAGTGGGGCGGTCAATGTTTTTAAGTTCCTTAAATTCAGCAAATGTGCTAATTAAATTTAACCCTTCCATATAGGTAAACTGTTTAAAATATTATCTAAAATTAATAAATGGCTTTGTTGATTTTATCTCTTCAAGGGTGAAAAACTGACAAATCTCAACTCTTTCTCTCTTTTTCTTCCCTTCAACTTTCTCCAATCTTGAAAAACTCAGCTCAATCTTGTCTTCTTCTGCACCAGACAATATTGCAGTCTGTTTAGTTCCGTTTTTGAAAACTACTTCAACCTCTTTCCCGATAAATTTCTGGTATTGCCTGAATACCTTGAATGGTTGGTCCAATCCTGCCGATGAAACCGTAAGCGAATAATCCTCTAAATCCCTGTCCAGTCCGGATTCAACAATTTTGCTTATATCTGCACAGTTTCTTATATCAACAACTTCGGTCGATTCTATTGTTATCTCAATGTCATTTTCCGAGCTGACCTTTATGTCAACCAGAAAAAGAGAATTCTCTGCAAGATAACTTTCAATTAGATTTACTATAGACTCCTTGTGTATCATAATAGCTATTTTATAAAATAAGGGGACTGTCGTCCCCTTAAATCTTTTGCCCTAAACCGCCGCAAATATAGTTATTTTATTATTTATATCAAATTATTTTAATAATTCGTAACTTTACGGCATGGTTGAGAGTTTTAAAATAATCAATGATCCTGTTCACGGGTTTGTAGATATTCCTTCAGGATTAATACTCGAAATTATTGAGCATCCCTACTTCCAGAGGCTTAGAGACATAAAGCAACTGGGGCTGACAAATCTTGTTTATCCCGGGGCTACCCATTCAAGACTGTTACATGCAATAGGAGCAATGCATCTTATGAAAGAGGCGATTACTAATTTACAGTACAAGGGTGTAATAATTACAAAGAATGAGGAGGAGGCTTCACTGGCTGCAATACTTCTGCACGACATTGGTCATGGACCCTTTAGTCACGCCTTGGAAAATAATATCATAAGAGGTGTGTCCCACGAAGAGATTTCGTTGGCTCTTATGAAGGCAATCAATAAGGAAAAAAATGGCCGTCTGACCACGGCGATAGAAATATTTGAAGACAAATACGAAAAGCACTTCCTTCACCAGTTGGTTTCAAGCCAGCTGGATGTTGACAGACTTGATTACCTGAAGAGGGACAGTTTCTTTTCAGGCGTAGCAGAGGGTATGATAGGCCTGGAGAGAATAATAAAGATGCTTAATGTTCATGACAACTCATTGGTAGTTGAGCAAAAAGGAATTTATTCAATCGAGAAATTTCTGATATCCAGAAGGCTGATGTATTGGCAGGTATATTTACACAAAACAGTCATTGCTGCTGAGCAATTACTCATACAAATATTAAAAAGGGCACGATTATTGACTGAAAACTCTGTCTTTCTGCCCGGATCACCGGCAATAAATTTCTTTTTGAAAAACAACTTTTGCAAAGGAGAACTAGACAATATGGAGGTGCTGGGAAAATTTACTCTTTTGGATGACACAGATATTATGTCTGCCATAAAACAATGGCAGTTTGCCCATGATAAAACCCTTTCTATGCTGTGCAAAATGCTAACAGCAAGAGTTTTGCCCAAAATTGAGTTGTCACTTGTTCCATTTAGTGAGGATGATATTGAAAAGATTAAAAACAATATAATTGCAGATAAACAGAATTTTGATGCAGATATAAATTATTTTGTACAGAGCGGCGAGGTTAGAAACAGCGGTTACGATGCTCAGGAAGAGGAGATAAAAATCCTCTCAAAAGATGGCAATGTTCAGAATGTTTATCTTATTTCGGACATGTTATCGGCTAAAGCTTTTTCTCAGATAACTAAAAAATACTTTCTTTGCACTGCGAAAATTTAAAATTACATATGGAAATTAAAGCACAGACTATAGCTGATCTGCTAAATGGCGAGATCATCGGGGATTCTGAAACAAAGGTGAGCACGATTACAAAGATTGAGCAAGGGAAGAGGGGTTCCATCTGTTTTTACGCAAATCCTCAATACGAAAAATACCTTTACAATTCCAAAGCAAGTATTATACTTATAAACAGAGATTTTGAACCATCATCAAAACTGCCTTCTCCTTGTATAATCAAGGTAGATAATGCATATCAGGCAATGCCTCTGTTGTTGGACCTGTTTAATACCGTAAAGGCTAAAAGCAAGAGAGGGAGAGGGTTTTTTACAAAGATCTCATGGTCGGCAAAGATTGGGAAAGGAGCATATGTCGGGTCACATTCCTATGTAGGCAAACACGCCATTATAGGAAAAGGCTCTCAGATCTATCCTCATTCGTATATAGGAGATAGTGTTATAATTGGAGAGAATACAATCATCAACCCTGGAGTAAAGATATATCCGGCATGTAAAATAGGCTCAAATTGCATAATACATGCTAATGTTGTGATAGGAGCGGACGGATTTGGATTTGCCCCTTCGGCGAATGGAGTTTATAAGAAGATTCCTCAAATTGGAAACGTCATTATTGAAGATGATTGTGAAATAGGAGCAAACACAACAATTGACAGAGCTACAATGGGATCTACCATAATCAGAAGAGGGGTCAAACTTGACAACCTTATCCAGATTGCACACAATGTAGAGGTTGGCGAAAACACAGTAATGGCAGCTCAGGTTGGAATAGCGGGTTCAACTACTATAGGAAAAAATTGCCGTATTGGAGGACAGGTAGGTATTGCAGATCATGTACACATAGCTGACAATACAATAATTGTATCACAAGCCGGAGTTATGAGCAGTATTAAAGAGGAGGGAAGAGTAGTTGCCGGTACACCTGCGTTCGATTACAAGGACTATATAAAGGCTTACGCAATATTCCGTAAGTTACACAAACAATAAACAGGTATGCAGGTTAAGCAAAAAACCATAAATCAGACAATTGCTTTTTCGGGAAGGGGCCTACATACTGGTCTGAAAGTAAATATGGAGTTACATCCTGCACCTGAAAACCATGGTGTCAGATTTCAGAGAACAGATCTGGCCGGTGAACCGGTTATATGTGCAACTGCAGATTTTGTAACAGCGACACAAAGGGGTACAACATTACAGTGTGGCAATGTTGTAATCTCCACGATTGAACATATATTATCGGCACTTTACGGACATGGTGCCGACAATGTGCTTATAAAAATTGACGGTCCTGAAGTGCCAATACTGGATGGAAGTGCAAGACAATATTCGGATGAGCTGCTGAAGTGCGGTCTAAGAGAGCAGGGAGCAGACAGAAAATACTATACACCCAAAAAGAGTGTCTATTATAAGGATGAAGAAAGCGGCGCGGAGATAACTGTACTTCCTGACAATGAATTTTCAATAGATCTTTCGATTGACTTCAATTCTAAGGTTATTGGCAGCCAGAATACACTGTATGGCCCCCGGACAGATTATAACCTTGATGTTGCATCTTCAAGAACATTCGTTTTTTTACATGAGATACTCCCTCTTCTAAAAAGTAATCTTATTAAAGGAGGCGATTTACAGAATGCGATAGTTATAGTAGAATATCCAATAAATCAGGAAGATATAAACAAAATAACAGAAGAATTCGGTCTACCTAAGGTAGAAAACATAGGGACAGGATATCTGAACCATCTTCAGCTAAGGTATCCTAATGAATGCGCCCGTCACAAAATGCTTGATGTCATTGGAGATTTCTCACTTGTGGGGTTTCCGATGAAAGCGAAGATAATCGCAAACAAACCAGGACATAAAATTAATACTATATTAGCAAAAATTTTGAGAAACGAAGCAATGGAAAATATTAAGAACGAGATTCCGGTATTTGATCAGAACAAGGAGCCCATAATTGATATAAATGGGATTAAAAAACTTTTACCTCATCGACCTCCATTTCTTATGGTGGACAGAATAATTGAACTCACTAGCGACAAAATTGTAGGAATAAAGAATATAGGAATAAATGAAGGTTATTTCATTGGCCATTTCCCAGATGAGCCTGTAATGCCAGGAGTTTTAATTATCGAAGCAATGGCTCAGGTTGGAGGAATATTGGTTTTGAACGGATTGGACGAGCCCGAGAGATATTCCACATACTTTGCAAAGATTGATGGTGTAAAATTCAGAAGGAAAGTTGTTCCGGGTGATGTCCTTGTCATTAAAATGGTTATCATTACACCACTAAGACGCTCCATTGTTTGCATGAGAGGAGAGGCATATGTGGGTGATAAGCTTGCTTGTGAAGGAGATCTCATAGCACAGGTTGTTAAAAATAAATAAAGAATAATATCGCAGGTAATTATGGATAATATTCATGTTCACCCGGGAGCCAGAATAGGAACAGGAGTCACTATTGAACAATTTTCAATTATTGCTGAAAATGTAGAAATTGGAGAGGGAACATGGATCGGACCTCATGTCATAATCATGGACTATGTGAAAATCGGGGCTAATTGCAAGATTTTTCCCGGAGCAATTATCGGAGGTACACCGCAGGATTATAAGTTCGGAGATGAGATAACATATGTGGAGATAGGAGACAACACTGTCATAAGAGAATATGTCACTATAAACAGGGGTACAGCAGCCGGCAGAGGAAAAACAGTAGTAGGTGACAATTGCATGATTATGGCATACACCCACATTGCACATGACTGTATAGTAGGGAACAATGCAATTATTGTCAGTTATGTAGGCCTGAGCGGTTATACTGAGGTAGGCGAGTATGCCAACATTGGAGGATTCACAGCTGTTCACCAATTTTGCAGGATTGGCGCCTATTCCATGGTTTCAGGAGGGTCCATGATATCAAAGGATGTGCCACCATACTCTCTTGTGGGCCACAGACCACTTGCATTTTTCAATCTCAATCTCATAGGGTTAAGAAGAAAGGGATTCACAAGTGAGCAGATAGAGAGGATAAGTGATATTTACCGGATAATTTACAGAAACGGGCTTAATCTGACTGATGCATGCCGGAAGATTGATGAGGAGATACAAGATAGTCAGGAGAAACGTGCAATAATGGATTTTATAAAATCCTCTAAAAGAGGGATCCTAAAAAAGGTTAAAAGCTCAAAATCAGATGACTGACAGCCTTAAATGCTGTTATCTTACTTCTGCCTATCTTCCGCCGATAGAGTATATCAGATTAATCTCAAGGTCTGAAACAGCAATTATTGAGAAATTTGAAAAGTATCAGAAGCAATCATACAGAAGCCGTTGTCACATTTACAGTGCCAACGGCATCTTGCCTTTGATAATACCTGTTTCCAGGGACAACGGCCATTCAGTAAGTATTTCAGAAATAAAGATTGATTATACAAAAAAGTGGCAAAAGCAACATTGGCGGGCTATTGTATCGGCGTATAAAAACTCCCCATTTTTTGAATATTATCAAGATGATATTGTCCCATTTTACAATGAGCAGGAAGAATCACTTTTTGACTTTAATTATAAAGTATTGGAGACCATACTAAACCTAATAGGTATGGACTATAAACTGCGAACTACAGAAAGCTTTCTGAATACATACCCTGTTAATGATTACAGAGAGCTTATTCATCCTAAAAGAGAGACAACCCTGTATGCAAATGAAAATGGGCGATACCATCAGGTATTCGCCCATAAACATGGTTTCATTCAAAACCTTTCCATTCTGGATCTTCTATTCAACGAAGGGCCAGATGCAATATCATACCTTTAGAATCTGAATCCAATGCTTAACAGTACCTTCCAGCCCGAATAGTCTGATGTGCCCCTGGGAGCCAGATGACCTGGGATGTCGTTATAAAGAGAGAATCCTTCATTTTGCACAAGCCTGCGTTGCACACCAAGATCTGCAAATAGTCCTGATTTTGTTCTTAAACCTGCACCAAGCGACAGATATTGAGAATCAAACCCGAAATCTTTCTCCGGATTCTGATAAAACGCGTATCCTGCCCTCAGTGCGAAATTTGCAACTGGTCTTAACTCCAAACCTAAACGCAGGTTGTTAGCAAAGACAAAATCCTGGGCAATAAGATCATTTTCCTCATTAAATGAGTCATCATATGACTTTGTCGCTTTCATTTTTGCAGAAGAATAATCAACGCCCTCGTAGTCGGCACTTATAGCCCCAAGCTTACCAAAAACATATGAAACACCAAGATTCACACGCATTGGTGTAATCACGATATATTCATACTGGCCAAGAGGTGAGAGAATAGATTGTTTATAGCCATCACTGTAGTTTGCTTTTATGCTCTCGTCCCATTCATCTGTCAGAGACATAAATGTAGGTGATGCAATTGATACACCAAGTCTCAAACCCTTAACAGGAGTATATATCATGCCTATTTTGGCATTGACTCCTGCCCCTGAAGTATTAAGCCTGTAGGAATGGGAGAAGTTGTCGAACTTGGAAGGAAATAGGGATGTTGTAACTGCAAATTCGGAATATTTCTGAAAATCAGAATATTGTAAGGTCTGAATATCGAGACTTGCTCCAAAATAAAACTTATTTGAGATGTTGCCTCCAACATTTAAAACGAATTCCGACAACCCGCCGGTTCTTTCCCTAAGGAATCTCTGATCAAGTGGTCCAGCTACTATAATTGTCGTGCCTGTAATTTTTTCGGTTGCTCCAATGTAGTCCTCGTCAGAATCTGGCAAACGGTCAAGAAGGTTGGAATTCCATGCTAGAATTGCTTTCCATGAGGCACCGCTGTTGAAAAAAGGATAAGTATCACCAACACTTTGAATATCGAGTTGAGACGACTGTATTCCTGCAGCACTGTTAGCAACGTCGGACAACCAGCTCGAATTAGTTGTTAAGCCACTTGCGTAAAAACGGCTGTTGTAATTATTCAGTTTATTTATCGCAACGGATAAGTTTAAATTTATCAGCTTGTTACTTCTTTTAGATGTGTTAAAATAACTTACATAACCAAGAGAAGAGACACCGAATTTTGCCATTGACTCACTTGAGTTGTTGCCTTGATATGTTGAGTTGCTATTGGATAAAGTGATAGATGGAGTAAACAAAAACTCGGAATATTTGTATACAGCAGAACTTGCAGGATTTATACTCAAGGTGCCAAGGTCACCGCCAAGCGATGTAAATGCGTTTCCCATAGCCATACTTCTGGCACTTCCTTCATAAAAGTTCTGAGAATACCTTAGTGCATCAAATCTGTTCTGTGCCGATATGGCAGTTGTTAATAAAACTGCCGTCAATATTAAAACTATTTTTTTCATTGTCAATTCTTTTTATCTGCGATAAGTAGATCCACTACTGCTGCTGCTACTGCTACTGTTCCCTGAACTGCTGTTGCCGCTGTTTGTATTGCTGCTGCTTGAAGAAGGCGGTGGAGAGTACGAAGGAGTCCTGCTATAACTGCTGCTGCCTGAATTGCTTGACTCTCTTGAAGAAGAGGTAGAAACTGATCTTCCGGTATTACCATTGCCGGTTACCGGCTGTGAGCTTCTTCTGTAAACAGGTTCGGTATTTCTTTCTGCAGATTGTCTTTGGTTTGTTGTTGCCTGTGGTCTGTAGTTAGAGCTGTTCCTCTGATAAGTTGATTCACTTCTGTTTGAATTGCTGTTCACAACTGCTGTATTATGTATTGCACCTGATGCAGATGTTCTGTTCTCCCTTCTGTACACACTCTCTGTTCTTTGAGGATAAGTGCTCTCAGAGCGATTATTACTTGAAAATCTGTCACCTCTTATTTGCTCTACATTTGCCTCTCTCCTTACATAACTGCCACCAGACCTTGCTGTTCCTCTGTCATGATTGTCGTATCCACCTTGTTCATCCCTTCTACCGTAGAAAGTTTTCCTGCTGTTGTTGTTAGAGCCTGAACCTCCTCCTGAATAGTACCATGAATCGTATGGGAAGTAACCATAGCCATAGTAGCCGCCGTAATACCCATAATAGTTACCGTATCCATATCCGTAACCATATCCATAGCCATAGTTACCGTAGTACCATGGATTGTAATATGGAGAATTCCAGTAGCTGTAGTATGGCGAGTAAAACCAACCATTTGAACCATACCAGTTAAAGTATGGGCTCCATGGACTGTAACGGTTATGTCTGAACTGCCACGGGTTATAGAAGCCAAAGTCACTCCAGTAAGGATCATCCCAGTAATTGTAACCTCCCCTTCCATCAATTATATTAATGTTGACAACGTAGTATGGAGAATCGAATTTTGTGAGAATCTCTTCGAATGATTCCTCCGGAACGATTACAGTTGTGTCTTGGTCCATCAGGATAATCTCCTGAATATTAATACTCTTGTTAGAATGGGTAGCCTCACGGGTTTTGCTTTTTAAAACAAATAACGCATCGTTTGTAGCAGAATTGATGGTAACCGTTTGGTCATTGCCGGGGTTATAGTAGATTGCATCATCGTAAGACGATGATAAATAATGGTTTGTAGTTCCACAAGAGCTTAATAAAGTTGCTAGAGACAATAGGATAATAAATTGGTTTTTCATTGTTCACCTCCTGTGTATTAATATTTATTTGTACTTTTGTGCCGTTTCAACACAAATATAGTCAAAAATCATACCACTTAACAATAAATTACACAAAAGATGGCAAAAGAGATAATTAACAGAGAGGAGAACTATTCTTTATGGTATAATAACCTGGTTATTAAGGCAGATCTGGCTGAAAATTCAGCCGTTCGAGGGTGCATGGTAATCAAACCGTATGGGTACGCAATATGGGAGAAAATCCAGGCCCAGCTTGATAAAATGTTCAAAGAGACAGGTCATGAGAATGCTTATTTTCCTCTGTTTATCCCAAAATCCTTTTTAAGCAAAGAAGCTGAGCATGTTGAGGGGTTTGCAAAGGAGTGTGCCGTAGTAACACACCACAGACTTATGGCTAACCCGGACGGACCCGGAGTTGTTGTTGACCCTGATGCAAAGCTTGAGGAGGAACTGGTTGTAAGACCAACATCTGAAACCATTATCTGGAGTACTTACAAAAATTGGATAAAATCATACAGGGACCTTCCCTTGCTTATTAATCAATGGGCTAATGTGGTAAGATGGGAAATGAGAACACGTCTTTTTCTAAGGACCACAGAATTCCTCTGGCAAGAGGGACATACAGCCCATGCTACACAAGCAGAGGCAATAGAGGAGACAGAACGCATGGTTCAGGTCTATGCAAAATTCGCCAGGGAGTACATGTCAATGCCGGTCATTGTGGGTAGAAAATCTGAAAGTGAAAGATTTGCCGGAGCACTTGATACATTGTGCATTGAAGCTATGATGCAGGACGGCAAGGCCCTTCAGGCTGGTACTTCTCACTTTTTGGGCCAGAATTTTGCAAAGGCGTTTGATGTGCAGTTTGCAAATAAAGAGGGTGGTCTGGAATATGTATGGGCAACATCATGGGGAGTTTCAACAAGACTCATGGGCGCATTGGTTATGGCCCACAGCGACAACAACGGCCTTGTCCTGCCTCCAAAACTTGCTCCTATTCAGGTTGTTATGGTTCCAATATTTAAAACTGATGAGGAACATGAGAGTATTTTGATAAAAATGAATGAGATTAAACAGAAATTGACTGCATTGGGAATAAGCTCAAAAATTGATGACAGGGACAATCTCCGCTCCGGTTTCAAGTTTGCTGAGTGGGAGCTTAAGGGAGTTCCAGTCAGGATTGCTGTAGGTCCGAGAGATATGGAGAAGGGAACTGTAGAACTGGCCAGAAGGGATACTCTTGCCAAAGAGTTTGTCTCTCAGGAAGGAATTGAAATACATATTCAGAAACTTCTTGATGACATACAGGCAAATATTTATAAGAAAGCGCTGGATTTCAGGGATGCAAATACCGTTAAGGTAGATGACTATGAGACATTCAAAAAGAGAATAGAAGAGGGAGGATTTTTACTATGCCACTGGGACGGCACTGCTGAAACAGAGGAGAAGATAAAGAATGATACAAAGGCAACGATTCGCTGCATTCCAATGGAAAACGCAGAGGAAGAAGAGGGCTTCTGTGTTTACAGTGGCAAACCTTCAAGACAGAGAGTGATCTTTGCAAGAGCTTACTGATTTTTTAGACTATTTTTATAACTTTACAAATTAATAACAATAATTTTTTTACGATGGCAGCAGATTTACCGTCCCGACAGCAGGATATCTTAGACGGACTTAACAACAAATCTCATACTAAGCTCAAAGTATATAATCAGACAATGGAGGTTTTCAACCAGTTGAAGGATATACTCAATGAAATGAGCAACGACCTTAACGACCTTCTGGACAATACCAATGACAGGAGGGTAAGGCTAGAGTACAGAGACCGTGGTAAATTTGAGGCTGAATTGAAATTTGCAGATGATGTTCTGATTTTCAGTATGCATTCAGATGTCTTTCAGTTCGACAGGGACCATCCTGTGTGGAAAACAGATTTTGTTAAAAACGACATTACAAGTTCATATTGCGGCGTGATAAGTGTCTACAATTTTTTGTCAGATTCTTTGAAATACAACAGGATTGAAGACCTTGGTTACCTGGTGGCAAGAATTTTTGTTAACAAGGACAAATTCTTTCTGGTTGAGGGCAAAAGACAGAAAAACAAAGTCGTAAGTACCTTTGGAAAGAAACATTTGGGTAAAGAGGAGATGGTTTCCATCATTGAAACTGCAATCCTTTACACATTGTCTTTCGACCTTCTGGTACCTCCATTTGACCTTGTAAAGGTTGCCAGTGTAGAGCAGATGAATGATAAGATTGAAAGCGCAAAGCTCCAGACAGGAAAGAGAATGGGGTATAAGTATAACTCCGACGATGTCCTTGAAGATTAATAGAATAATGCAATTAGAATGTACAAAAGAATTTTACCTTACATACTTTCGTTATCACTGCTGTTTATCTTCACTCCGGTTACTCTAACGGCTCAGGAGAAGAAATCTGAATTAAGTGTAGGGCATGAGCTTAGCATTATTATTGCATCAAATTTTAAAATACCTCAGTTGACCCCACCTCCTCCAAAACCAAATTATTGGAAAAAAGGCACTTTCCTTCAGCTGGGCTTTTCTCAGATGGCCCTTTCCAATTGGTCCCCGGGTGGTTATTCATCGGTAGCTCTTAATGCATATGTAAATACTTATGCAAACTACAGTGTCAAAACTCTCTTTTGGGAGAGCAGGTTGCAGGTTGCCTATGGTTTTATCCAGTCCTTCGGAGACAGGTACAAAAAAAGTGACGATAAATTCATAATCGATTCAAAATTCGGGTACAAGGCATGGGACAAACTGTTTGCATCTGCAATCTTCAACTTCAGGACACAGATGGCAACAGGTTTTGACTATCCTAAGAATGCCGATCCAAGACTGGTTTCTGCACCTTTTTCTCCTGCATATATATCATTAGGTCTGGGTATAGATTACAAACCAAATAAAACCCTGTCAATTACCTTTTCTCCTCTGGCAGGAAACGTAGTTATTGTTCAGTTACCCGAGTTGAGGAAAAAGTATGGCAACCCGATAGACCAATCGACAGCACTAAAATTGGGTGCACAGTTAAAAATGGATTACAATAAGAATATTATGAAGAATGTGAATTTGTCCACATCTGCAACATTCTTCTCAGATTTTCTTGGTGAGGCCCAGAACATTAAAATTAACTGGGACCTCTTCATAGACGCTAAGATCAATAAGTTTTTCTCAACAAATATAAGAACCAACTTAATTTATGACGATGATATTCTCATCGCCGACAGCAACGGGGCACTTGCTCCAAGAATTCAGTTTAAAGAGATACTTTCTGTAGGATTTCAATATACTTTTGGAGAGTTTAAAAAATAATGTTAAACGAATTTAAGAAGAACCTCCTCTCTTTGATAGAGAAAGGATGTTCCTTTGCAACAGGTGACAATCCAAAAATTTTAGCTGCGGTGAGTGGCGG
>MEOK01000038.1:31414-199019 GCA_001769195.1 Bacteroidetes bacterium GWF2_40_14
AATTTTGCAGTTGCTACCGTTAATTTTAAACTAAGGGGAGAGGAGAGCGATGCTGACGAGGCACTCGTTAAAAGATGGACCGCAGACAGAGGTATCAGATGCTATTCTAAGTCATTTGAAACTGAAAGCTATGCCAAATCAGAAAAAATATCTATCGAGATGGCAGCCAGAGATTTGAGATACTCATGGTTCTACGAAATTATGGATAAGGAAGGATTTGATTATCTGGCTATAGCACATAATCTTAACGATTCTGTGGAGACACTTTTTCTTAATTTATCAAGAGGTACAGGAATTGACGGTTTGTCTGGAATTCGCGTAAAAAATGGCAGGATAATACGACCTCTGTTGAAATTTTCGAGGCAGGAAATTACTGATTATGCTGCAAAGGAGGAGATTCCATACAGAATAGACAGGACTAACTTAGAGAGTTACTACTCCAGAAATCGCATTCGAAACAGGATCTTTCCGGAATTCGAAACAATAAATCCATCATTTTTGCACACAATTGAGCGGAGTATTGAATATTTCTGCACTGCCGGAGAAATTATAAAGGCTCAATACGCACTAAAAAGAGAGAGAATTATTGAGTATAGTATGGGAACAGCCGATATAAAAATAAATATATCTGCATTAGTGGCAGAGGAACATTCAAAATACTGGCTTTATATGTTACTCACAGAGTATGGTTTCAACTCTTCTCAGACAGATCAGATATATGATTCTCTTGAAGGACAACCCGGCAAGGAGTTTCATTCACTTACTCATTTACTCATAAGAGACAGGGACTATCTGCTTGTATATTCAAAAGGTGAGAAACACAATCCACCAAAAAAAGAATGTCAGATAGATGGTATTGTTCTCAAAGAGCCGGACAGTTTTGGTTATATGGTTGTATTCAGAGGAAAAGAGTTGCAGTTTAGAAGTTATCCTAAAGACTCAGGATTTAAGCCAATACCATCAAAATCTGTTTTTTATATGGATGCAGATAAAATAAAGTTCCCGTTGATTTGCCGTATATGGAAAGATGGAGACAGATTTATACCGCTGGGAATGAGTGGATTCAAAAAACTTAGCGATTTTTTTATTAATGAAAAGGTAGACATAAAGAGCAAGGAGGATAAAATTGTACTTATCTCAGGAGAAAATATAATCTGCTTGCCCGGTCACCGTATTGATGACCGATGCAAGATAACAGATTTAACCAGTAATATTTTTGAAGTACAGATTAATTGAAAACAACATTGAAAGGCAGACGTGCATATGTTTTCAGCCCTGTTTCACTTTTAAGACCAGCATAAGCTTTCTCTATAAGAAGTTTTGGGTTTGCAAGAACCTTTGCACTTTGGGTAGATTCAGTCAACTGTTCAATTATTTTGTCAATCTGAGATTTCTTAACAGGATATTCTAAAAGTCTGTATGATTTTAGGTCACACATAGCAGCTGCAGTTATCAAGGCCTCATGCAAACCTCCCTTTTCGTCGGCCAGTCCAATCTTCAAGGCATCATATCCCGACCAGATTCTTCCCTGAGCAATAGAGTCAACACCAGCCGTTGTAAGATCTCTGCCCTGAGCAACCAACTCAAGAAACTGATTGTAAATAATCTCAACTGATGATTGAATAAACGCAACCTCTTTCCCGTCCAATGGCCTGTATCCCGACATAATATCGCTATGTAGATTTGTATTTACTGTTCCGGTATACAAAGAAAGATGCTTGTTCATAGCTTTTTGTCCGTTAAGGGCCATGCTGAAAACTCCTATTGAACCAGTCAGTGTCGTATTGTTTGTTATGATTTTGTCGGCCTTGGCAGATACCCAGTAACCACCGGATGCTGCATAGTCACCCATACTAACAATAACAGGTTTATTTTCTCGCATAAGAGCAAGTTCGCGATCTATAATCTCTGAGCTTTGTGCAGAGCCACCCGGTGAGTTAACCCTGAAAATCACAGCCTTTATTGTACTGTCCTTCCTTATCTTAGTTAGCATACTTACGTAAGAATCAGATGCAATATTGTCGTCGCTTTTGCCCATTACAATCTCTCCGTCAGCATATACAATTGCAATTTTGTTCTTCTCCTTGAAATTTGTCTTTGCCCTGGCTTTTGAATAATCTGTATTTGATATTAACTTGAGTTCCTTCTCCTCTTTTACCCCAAAAAGATGCACCAATGTATCTGATAGTTGGTCCTTGTACAGCAAGCCGTCTACCAAGCCACCCTCCAGAGCCTTTTGTGCAGAGTTGAGCTCCAGGTTACTGGTCATTTCGTTTATCCTCTCCTGAGAAATTCTCCTTGAGGTAGAAATGTCTGCTATCCATGTGTTCCATACAGCATCCAGATAGGATTGTAACTGTTCACGGTTTTCTGCGCTCATTTTATTGCTTATGAATTGCTCAGCAGCAGCTTTGAACTTGCCGTGACGAATCAGTTGTACCTCAATTCCTAGTTTGTCAAGAAGATCCTTGAAGAATATAGTGCTAATACTCAGACCAGTCAATGTTGCAGAACCTGCTGGATTTAGATATACTTTGTCTGAAACCGAAGCAAGATAGTAGCCCACCTGAGAGTAATTGTCGGCATAGGCGATTATTGGTTTTCCACTCTCACGGAAACGCACAAGAGCGGCCCTTATCTCCTCAATATGACTTATACCTGCATTGAGTTTGTCTAAATTCATATAGATAAACTTTATTGCAGGATCGGTGGCAGCTTTGTCTATCGTCTGGATTACATCAAGGATACCATCCGTTTTGGTTGACATCTCAACAAACGGATTCATGTTTGCGAACGGGTCGTCTGTTGACTGTTCAGTAATTGCATTTTTGAAGTTCAATCCGAGAATTGCCGATGATGGAACCGTTGGTGTGCTTTTATCTGCAAGTGATGCAAATGAGCTTACTACACCTATAAGTATAAATGTGCCAAGGATTATGGCTAAAAGAGCGCCCACGAATGTGCCTGCTATTATTTTTAGAAAATTTTTCATAATGGTTGTATAAAAATTACTAGATTAGCGTTTTAGTAGTCAATTTGATATCAACAAATTTATGTATAAAGTATGAAAAAAGCAAGGTGTGTCTTTTTATTGTTTTCTAGACGAGGCAAAAGGATATCTGTATGGGCTCAATCTGATAAATGAAGAGATATACAGGTATGATATCAGGAAGATTTTAAATAAAACAAAAACTAAATAACTATTTCTTTATGAAAAATTTCAAACAATTTTTTGCGGGCATATTATTAGTCATGCTAATTAGTTGTGGAAGCAGCATAAAAAAAAAGGACTCACTTACAGTTATTCCTATGGACCTGAATAATGTTAATAAAATTGACATTAACTCATCTAAATGCATAAATACAACTGCTTTGGAAACCAAAACAGAGTCATTACTCGGCAATATAAACAATATCTTTTTCAAGGGAGATACATTGTTTATTCATTCTTCAGGTAAATTGTCTGCTTTTAATAAAAAGGGCCTTTTTTTATTCAATGTCGGCACCAAAGGAAGGGCTGCGAACGAATATTTAACTCTTAAAAGTTTCTTTATTAAAAAAGGAGAATTATATCTGCACGACTGGGATGGAAGAAAGCTTTTGAGATTTAATACAGGAAGTAAATTTATTGAAAAGCACGATTTTAAAAAAGGAGGATGGATGCCTGACCATATTTTTCCTTTCAACAGTACTATGTATGTTGTAAAGAACACATACAGTGGCGAACAGATAAGTGTTCCTTTGATATCTGTTTATGATGAAAATCTTAACATTATAAGTTCATCTTCCAGAATGCAGAAGAATGGCAGCTCATTAGCCGACCTGTTTTTTCCGTTTAAAAACGAAGTGTTGTATTGGGAGATCCTTTGTGACACTGTATACACTATAAATAGAAGTGCAGCAATTGCCCCTAAATATTTTGTAGATTTTGGGACTCATAGAGTACCTGAAAAAATAAATGGTTCAGATGACTTATATAATAAGATTGAATTTGTAAATAAAGAGGAGAACAAAGACAGATATGCTACAATGGTAAGTAATGTGAGAGAAGATGACAGATATCTGTATTTTAGTTTTGTATACGGATACGGAATAATACATTTTGCCAGATTTGACAAGATAAACGGAAAGACGGCTATATTCAGATTAATAGATTCCAAAACCAAAAAAAATGTGAAATTCACATATATGACCGTTCAGAATGGTGATATCATAGTTGCCGCACTGCCGGATGAAGAAAGCGGGGACAATCAGGTATTATACAGAATACGGCTTTAAACATTTAATCAAAAAAAACAAAAAAAGTATTGGATTTCAAAAAATGTTTGTATATTTGTACTATACAAATAGGACAATATAATAATATAACAATGATTGAATTTAAACTTGATTCAACAACCGGAATGCCTTTTTACAGGCAGATCATAGACCAGATCAAGTTTGGAATTGCATCCGGTAACCTTAAGATAGGCGAGCAACTTCCAACGGTACGTTCACTGGCAGTGGACCTCAAGGTCAATCTTAATACAGTGGCAAAGGCTTACAAAGAACTTGAGATTCAGAATGTTCTTGAAACCCAGCAGGGTACGGGGACATTTATTTTTAAAACGGACATACAGGTTTCAGAGAAAGAGAAAAACAATAAACTGAAAGAGATATGCACCCAGTTTTCGACCATAGCACTCAGCTACGGTTTCACAATTGACAATATTATAGATGAACTTAAAAAACAAAAAATATGAAAGCAAATTTTGTAACCAAAGGAGTTTTTAACCCAATTTCGGCCATGGTGTTTATAATCCTGGCAGGATCTTCCGTCGCTTTATATGTATTCAATGTTATAGGAATCGTGCTGTTTGTGGCTCTACTTCTATGCGCTATCCTTGTTGCAAGTTCCATCAATATTGCCGACCAGTGGGAGAAGGGAGTTGTGTTAAGGATGGGAAAATACAATGGTCTGAGGGGCCCCGGCCCGTTTATGATTATCCCTGTAATTGATAAGGTTGTCAACTATATAGACCAGAGGATCCGCGTTACAGAGTTTAAAGCTGAACAAACTCTTACAAAAGATACGGTGCCGGTAAACGTAGATGCAGTTGTATACTGGACGGTATGGGATGTTGAAAAAGCAGCACTTGAGGTTCAGGACTACGAGCGTGCGATTGCATACATTGCTCAGACCGGATTAAGGGATACTATAGGTAAAAATGAACTCTCCGAGCTATTACAGGAGAGAGATAAAATTGCAGAAGATCTCCAGAAGGTGCTTGACAACAACACAAACTCGTGGGGTATAACCTGTCAGACAGTTGGCATTAAGGACATTATCATTCCTCAGGCACTTGCCGATGCTATGAGCAAAGAGGCTCAGGCAGAGAGAGAACGTAGGGCAAGAGTGATACTTGGAACCGCAGAAACAGAAATTGCTGAGAAATTTGCACTGGCAAGCCTTCAATATAAGGACAATCCTGTAGCTCTACATCTTAGAGGTATGAACATGCTCTTTGAGGGTTTGAAAGAGAAGGGTTCAATGGTAATTGTGCCTAGCTCTGCTCTGGATTCGATGAATCTTGGTGCCATGGGTGGACTTATCTCACTGGCTAAAACAAACGAAAAATAAATTACCGGATATGTCTGAAATAATGGAATTGACTGAGAGCGATATCAAGGTAATGAAAGGAGAAAAACGAATTGCTTATGTATTTTCAGGTATAGTAATGGCATTCGGATTACTGTTCAACGTCGTGTATATGATTATGGTTAAAGATAGAGATTTGCTAACCTTGCTATCGGCCGATGCTGCTATTATATTATTAAGTTTCCTTATCCCTAACCGCATGAATAAGAAAATAAATAAAGATATCAGAGAGGAAACAATACAATTACGAAAGGCCGAAGTGCTGGGTAAAGAGAATGTGACCTCTTACGAAGCCGGAAGTGGCACACTTCATATTCCTGTACTCGGCAACTTGTTCCCTAAACTCTGGAGTCAGAAAATGAGAGAGACATCAAAATTTTATTTGATAATTGAACGGTACAGGTATGAAGTAGGGCAGGAGCTATATGAAAAGGTAAATGAAAAAGAGTTTGTAAAGATGTACTTTTCGCAACATAGTGACATACTGCTTAGAATTGAGCTTAATGATAAACCATGGTGATTTTTTTGGATATAAATTCACTATATTTGGGTACAATTACATCTATGTGTTATGAAATCACCATTTTCACTAAAAATTATGGCTGCTCTATTATTCATTGTAGTAGCCTGTGCCCCACGAAAGAGTAATAAGGACATTAAGGTTATTGCGTTGGAAAGAGAGGTGGGAAGAGGATCGGTAGAAAAATTAAGTGATTATGTTAAGGATATTCGTTATGTTGTTCTGGAAACAAACGACAGTTCTATCCTGGGTAATATTGTTTCTGTTTTTTATGAGAAAAAGCTAATATATGTACAGGATAATAACAATTTATGTAAAATATTTGATGAGAGCGGAAGGTATCTGAGAACCTTTAAAAGAATAGGTCGGGGGCCGCAGGAGTATTTGGATATCAGAGGTTTTGATGTTAATGAAGAGAATGGAGATATATGTATACTATCTTATGACGGGCAGATAAAAGAATACGACTGCAACGGCAATTTCATAAAAAACATACCTAGACCAATGCAATTAAAAAAAGGCACCTATTGGGACTGTAAGAAGATTGACGGGAAAAATTATATTGTGAGCACTTTTACAATGTCAGAAGTTTCAGAAACCAAATATTTTGTTTGTGATGTCTCCTCAAATATTTTAAAAGAAGTAACACATGTAACAAAAACCAAAGCAGCAGATGCCAGGAATAATATGATGAATATAGATCCCGATAGATTCTACAGATACGGAGATGATATCCGGATAGTCAGCAAAAACGATACAATTTTCTCTATCGATAAAAATTTACAAATCACAGATAAGTACATTATGGATTTTGGTAAGTACAGACAATCACCGGATATGAGTGCAGAAGATTGGATTTCTACCGATAAAATGTTCATTTCAAAATTGCCAATGTATTGTGAAACGGACGATTATTTGTTTTTGGCATTTAATTTCAGAGGCTTTGCTACTGAACCGGTAGAAAAAGTCATGAAGTTACCTGACGGTAGTGAATCTGTAAGAAAATGGCCATATGTATACGGAATTTTTAACAAAAAAAGTGGAAAACTGAGTCTGCTGAATCAACCTTACAAAGGAGAACTCGGTCTTCTAAATGACATAAACAACGGATTTGTATTCTGGCCAAGATTCAGATCATCAAAAGGAGAAATGATTACTTGCTATAACGCATTGAATTTTATAGAGAATGCTGCTAGTGGAAAATATGACTCACCTGTAATAAAGGAAATTGCCGCCAAACTAAGAGAGAACGATAATCCTGTAGTGGCAATTACGACTCCTTTCTGAGTCTGTAGCCCACACCTCTTATGTTTTCCACATTTACCGATGTGCAATCCAGTTTCTTTCTAAGATGCGAAGCAAGTGCTTCTAGTGATTTCTTTGTGTCAATATCTTTATCGTCCCAGATAGCTACAACCAGATCATTAACCTTGCATACCTGATTATAGTTGTTGCAAAGAATCTGAAGTAACTTGTTTTCATAGAAAGAGAGGGTTATAAGAGAACCATCCTGCTTTATAAGACTCCTGTCATCAGGTGAATAGTTCATGTTCCCCAGAGTGAAAATGTCGTTATCCTTATTTGAAATCTGAAGACACTTCTGTACCCTTATCAATAATTCCCTTAATCCGAATGGTTTTTTCAGATAGTCACTGCAACCTATTTCAAATCCGTTGGCTACACTGCTGTCGTCGCTTATTGATGTAATGAAAATTATTGGAATGTTCTTGTCTGTGGTCCTTATTAGCCTGGCAAGTTCAAAGCCGTCAATTTCAGGCATGTTGACATCAAACAGGCAGAGGTCGGGATGAAATATATTATACTGTTCCAACGCGGTGCGCCCATCGTTTACAAAGGTGAGTTCGTACCCACTCATCTTCAAAAACTCGCACATCGCATAGCCAAAATTGACCTCATCATCTGCCAGCAGAATCTTCTTTCCCATGTTCGTTATTGATTAATAGTGTAAACTTGCTTCCTACACCGACTTCGCTTGTCAGTAATACTTTTCCTTTATGAGATTTTACAACCCAATTGACGTAGTTCAGACCAAGCCCGAAACCCTTTCCTTTCTGAGAATGTTCTCGTTTATTTACTCTGTAGAACTTCTCGAATACCTTTGACAGTTCATCTTTTGGTATGCCAATTCCATTATCTTCTACAGCAATATGAAAATATTTGCCATCTGTTTTTGTCGAGATCTTTATATTGACAATGTCGTTGGAATACTTAATTGCGTTGTCAATCAGATTACCTATCGCATTAGAAATATGCAGCTGGTCACCATAAATGTTTTCCTGGCCAGGTGTAATGTCGGTTGTAATTGTAACATTCTTCTTCGACTCAACATTGTGTCTGGCTATGTGAGGCTCAATCGCTTCGTTTATATTGAACAATGTTTTATTGAGTGGAGCCTGTCGTTTCTCAAATTTATTTATATCAAGTATGTTTTCTATCAAGCCATTCAGAAAATAGAGCTGCTCCTTAGCCTTCCCCAGAAAATATGGCGCTGTCTTGGCATCGGCCATCTCGCCAACCTCCAGGTTTGTAATTGATGCCTGAAGTGGAGAACGTAATTCATGTGTAAGGAAATGGGTGATATTCTCCTTCAGCTTTGCCAGTGACACCTGTTTGAACAACATCCTGGTCTGTATGATTATGCTGACTAAAATAAATATTGTCAGTATAAGGGACAATGACAGGATTATGAGAAGGTCGCCTTTGAATACAGTACTGGGATAGAAAACCTTTGCATCAATCATTAATTCATTAGAAGATGTTAATGGTATGCTCAGATCAAAAAACGAAAACAATATTGGTATAGTAGTGTATCCACCATCAAATTCCTTCACAACAGATTTGTCGTCCCTCCAATAGGTAAGAATAAAATTTGTCGGTTTCTCCAGTTTTGTCAGGAACTCAGAAAAATAATTTGATAAAGTATCCAAGTTTAGAGGATATTTATTCTTGTACGCTAATTGAAGAGCCTCCTCAAAAGTGAATTTTGTGAAGTCCTTATAGTTGTTTTTTAAACTTACAGACTGAATTTTATTTTTATATTGGGGCTCAGTAGGAAGATTATTTGATATTGTTACACTAAATTTATCGCTTTTGCCGACTTTTTCAAGCCTTGTATTCAGCTCTTTATTAATGGCATCCCTCAGTACTTGTTCGGTTTGTTTGCGGAAAGTACTCTTCTCATTATCAATTATTCTAAAAAGCCATACAGCCTGTAGTGACAGTAAAAATAAAATCGCAATTATGGAAATCGATAGCGCCCTGTTTAACATATTCAGCAAATTATCAGTGTTTAATCAGCATTCTGTATGCAAATGTAACAATTATTATTAATTTATTTGTACAACAAAAAAACAATAAAGCCATGAAAGCAACATTTGAAAAACTGAATGAACAAGAGATGATTAACGTAAACGGCGGTGATGTTTATGTTATTATGGTAACCGACAGAAACGGTAACGTTTATTATGTAATTATCGAAGACGGAAACTAGTACTCGGTCAGTAAAAAAGGAAGTTTGATGATAACTTGCTGATTTTCAGCAAAAAGCATCACTTTGTTCAGGCGTAATATTAATTATGCATAGGTAATTTTATCCCTTAATAAGGAATTTGACATTTGAAAAGATTTAAACATTTTTCCCAGTTAGACTCTGCAGATTGTGGACCGACATCTCTTAGAATGGTTGCGCAGTATCACGGACGTCATTTTTCACTGGATACACTTAGAAAAAAATGTGAATACACACGAGTAGGCGTAAATCTTTTTGGAATATCCAAAGCAGCAGAGAGTATAGGTTTAAGGACGCTGGGAGCCAAATTGTCCTTCGAAGATCTCTGCAAATCAAATTTTCCCTGCATAGTTCACTGGAACCAGAAACACTTTGTGGTCCTTTACGGAACAAAAGGCAAGGGTAAGGATTTCAGGATGCTTGTTGCAGATCCCGCATCGGGCTTGGTAAAACTTACTGAAGGCGAATTCAAAAAGTCGTGGTTCAGTACAGTGAGTAACGGAGAGGGAAGAGGTATTGCACTCTTTCTAGATCCTACACCACAATTCTATGCAAATGAGGGCGAAAGAGTAAACACAAAAGGCTTTGGCTTTTTGTACTCATATATAAGACCATACAAAAAGCTCATAATTCAGCTTTTTCTTGGATTGCTTGTTGGCAGTCTTCTTCAGTTGATTCTTCCATTTCTTACACAGAGTATTGTTGACGTTGGCATAGGATCTCAGAACCTCAACTTTATCTGGCTGGTTCTTATTGCCCAGTTAATGCTTACTATAAGCATGGCCTCTGTGGATTTCATCCGTGGTTGGATTCTCCTCCACCTCGGAACAAGAGTAAACATCTCACTTATCTCCGATTTTCTCGCAAAGCTCATGAAGTTGCCGATTGGCTTTTTTGACACAAAAATGACAGGTGATTTGTTGCAAAGGATAGGGGACCATAAACGCATACAGACATTTCTTACAGGATCGTCGCTGAACATTCTTTTTTCATTGTTTAATATTGTTATTTTTGGAATAGTCCTGCTTTACTACAGCGCATTGATCTTTGCAATTTTCTTGTTTGCTTCAATAATTTATGTATTATGGGTGATGCTCTTCATGAAGAGGCGCAGGGAGCTGGACAATAAGGCATTCACCCAGAATGCTGCTAATCAGAATTCTGTAATACAGCTTATTACAGGTATGCAAGAGATAAAACTGAACTCCTGTGAGAGACAAAAAAGGTGGGAGTGGGAGAGAATACAGGCAAAACTGTTCAAGGTGAGTATTAAAGGGCTTGCCCTTGGTCAGTATCAGGAGGCAGGTGCCACTCTTATCAACCAGCTTAAAAATGTATTCATCACTATTGTGGCTGCAAGCTCAGTTCTGAATGGCGAATTAACCCTTGGAATGATGTTATCGGTGCAGTTTATAAATGGTCAGCTGAATGCACCTATTGCTCAGATTATCAGTTTTATGCAATCCTCTCAGGATGCAAAGCTCAGTCTTGAAAGACTTTCTGAAATTCACGATAAAAAAGACGAAGAAAATAATGATTCAGAACTACTTTCAGATATACCAAAGGACAAATCAATATCAGTCGAGAACCTCTCATTCAAGTACGAAGGAGCCGGATCTGAATTGGTTCTGAAGAATATCAATATGACAATAGAGAATGCCAAAATTACTGCATTAGTGGGAACAAGCGGCAGCGGCAAAACAACACTTGTAAAACTTCTTCTGGGTTTCTATCCACCTGTAGTCGGCTCAATAATGTATGGACAGCATAATCTATCGTCACTGAGCATGGAGGCATGGAGAAAAGAGTGCGGTGTTGTAATGCAGGATGGATTCATTTTCTCAGATACTATTGCCAACAATATTGCCCCCGGGGCCGAAATCATTGATAAGGAGAGACTTTTAAAAGCTGTTGAGGTGGCCAATATAAGAGAGTTTGTAGAGAGTCTGCCTCTAGCTTACAATACGAAAATTGGACAGGAGGGACATGGACTGAGTCAGGGACAGAAACAGAGATTACTGATAGCAAGGGCTGTCTATAAAGATCCGCAATTCATAATGTTCGACGAAGCTACCAATGCTCTTGATGCAAATAATGAAAAGCAGATAATGGACAATCTCAATGAGTTCTTTGTAGGCAAGACTGTATTGATTGTCGCACACAGATTAAGCACCGTAAGAAATGCAGACAATATAATAGTATTGGATAAGGGGGAGATTATTGAAACCGGTAATCATGAAGCATTGGTAGAGAAACGCGGAGCCTATTACCAGCTTGTAAAAAATCAGCTATATGTCTAGTGAGAAGAGGATCGAAATAAGATCGGAGGATGTAAACGACATTCTATCAAGACCACCGGGATGGATACTATCCTGGGGGACCGCCGTCATTCTCTCGGTGATTCTTCTTATTCTTGCGGGCAGCGCCATATTCAAATATCCTGACAAATTAACTGCCCCTGTATTGATTACATCAGAGAACCTTCCTGCCCAACTCGTTGCAAAGACAAGCGGGAGACTTCAAAAGGTCTTTAAAAATGAGGGAGACTTGGTTTCTGTCGGAGGTGTTGTTGCAATAATAGAGAATCCCATATCATACGAAAACTATCTTGATCTTAAATCGATTGTGCAACAGTTCTCAGATACACTGGCTGTCAATGGTAACATAAGTAACTGTTCTTTTATATCAAATCTGCAGTTTGGGGAGCTGCAAAGTGGATACACACAGTTTTATAAAAGTCTTATTGAATACAAAAACTTCCTGCAAATAAACTATCACAAGAAAAAAATTGCAATTCTCAAACGTCAGATCGATGCACAGAAATCACTACAATCACTGAGTGAAAGACAGGTCTCTCTATCTAAGGAGCAGATGGAAATTTCTGAAAAGATTTATAAAAGAGATTTGTCTTTGTTTGATCAGAAGGTAATTTCACAACTGGAGATTGAAAGGAGTAAAAGCACACAATTAGCAACCAGACAACAGCATGAAGCAGCCTTGTCCGACCTGAACACTATGAAGATAAATATTCTTCAGGCTGAACAGAGTGTCTTTGATATGGAACTGGCCAGAGAGGAGCAGGTGGGCCTGCTTGAAAGGTCACTAATGGGTAACTACGACAATTTGCTTGCTGAGATAAGGCAGTGGGAACAGAACTACCTTTTTGTCAGCCCCGTGAATGGTAAGGTCTCATTTACAAAATTCTGGCAAGAGAACCAGAATGTATCTGCCGGAGATATAGCATTTACTATTATACCTTTAAAAGCAGCAAGAATAAACGGGAAAATCTACCTGCCCCTGGCTGGTGCCGGAAAAGTCAAGGTTGGACAAAAGGTCAATATCAAGCTTGACAACTATCCATATATGGAATTTGGTATGGTTGAGGTAAAGGTTGGGAGTATATCAATGATTCCCACAGACATGAATAATAATAAAGTATATATTGTAGGGGTAAGTTTTCCTGAGAGATTAAAGACCAACTATGGCACTGACCTTATTTTTACGGAGCAGATGCAGGGAACAGCAGAGATAATTACTGCCGACCTGAGTTTATTGAAAAGAATTTTGTTCCCGTTTAAACATATTTTTAAAAGCCGGTTATAATAAATAAAATATGAGCGTATCAATTATTATATTTTCTATTGGAATAACATCTGCAATCTGCACCAGTCTTATTGCATCGGTATTACATAAGATGAGCTGGCATAGATATGTAAAGAAATCTGGATTGAGGAGCGTTAATATGTTCCTTAGCAATTTCTACCAGTTCAATTATCGTTTTTACAGTTCTTTCTCTTTTCTCAGGGAATTGATGATTAACTCTTTTATCGTCAGCTTGATTTTCAAATACTTTGTATGCGAGACTGACCATTTACAAGCCAAATGTATCATTGGCTCCTTTATTCTGACTTGTGTTCTAAGACTTATTAACCAACTTGTGGTTTATTCTAAGTTTTATGATGAGGAGCTTGTTAAATAGAGATAAATTTGTACTTTTGCGCTCAATGAGGAAGTTGTTGAAATATTCAGTTTCTATATTGCTGGCATTTATGTATTTGCTGGCAAGCGTCGGAATTGGTGTACATGAGTGTTCAGCTTCAGATACAAAAAGTGTCGTGTTTTTCTATAGTGACAGCTCATGTGAGGCAATCCATAGTCATTGTGCCTGTGGTTCTCACGATTGTCATAATAACATAAAACACTCAAAAGAATGTTGTGCAACAGAGTTTCATCATTTGAACAACGACTACGATATAAGTCAGTTTAATTTCCATTCGCAAACGATTATTTCTACTCTTGCATGTATATGTACCTTAGGTTTATATAGTACAGATTATTTATCGGCAAACAGCAACTATTCAAATATTTCGTATGCCGACCATCCACCGTCAATTAAATATGACACATATTCGTTCCACTCTCAGTGGAGGTTGTAGAGATTCTATTCTTATAGGAATAGATATCTTTTACAATTAATATGAATATGAAAAAAACAGTTATATCATTTTTATTTTTTATTTCAATTGCATCGTTCCTTAATGCACAAAACATTACCGGTGTGGTTAAGGTTCAGAAAGCAAACGGCGAAGTCGAACCGTTGGCTTACGCATCAATTTACTGGCTTGAAGGAAAGTCAGCATTTGTGTCCGATGACAACGGGCATTTCTCATTTAACGGCAAAAAAACAGAAAATATCTCATTGATAGCAGCATACATTGGCTATATCAAAGATACTATTGTACTTGCTAGTGGTCAGGATAAGGTTGAATTTATCCTGAGGGAGAGTAATAACCTTAATGAGGTACGAGTTGTTGGCAGGCAGCAGGGTAACTTTCTGTCAAAGACAACACCAGTAAAAACAGAGGTTATATCAGCTGCCGGTTTATGTAAGATGGCATGTTGCAACCTTGCAGAAAGCTTTGAAAACTCTGCAAGCGTAACAGTTGGTTATGCCGATGCAATAACCGGAGCCAGACAGATCAGACTGCTAGGATTATCAGGTCAATATACCCAGATGCTTGATGAGAATCGTCCTGTTATGAGAGGAATTGCATCACCATTCGGGCTATCTTACATTCCAGGACAATGGCTCGAAAGCATACAGATTGCAAAGGGTCCATCGTCAGTAGTAAATGGGTTGGAGGCCATCACAGGCCAGATTAACCTTGAACACAGGAAACCAACCACTGAACAACCACTTTTTGTCAACCTCTTTCTTAGCAATACATTACGATCAGAGGCAAATCTAGTTTCGTCTCTCCAGCTTAATTCCAAGCTTAGTACAGCAATATTTGGCCATTTTTCAACTGACCCCCTGGGCCATGACGGAAACCACGATGGTTTTAAGGATGAGCCAGTATCTATGCAGTTTAACCTTGCAAACAGATGGTTATACATGTCTGAAAACGGAAGTCAGATAAGATTCGGGTTTAAGGCACTATCAGACGACAGGCTTGCCGGCCAGAATGATTTTAAAAAAGATTCACAAAGGGACTATGCAATTTGGGGTTCAAACATAAAGAACAAAGGATTAAATAGTTATATAAAAATTGGTGTGCCTCTCAATCCTGAAAATACTAAGAACATAGCAACGGTCATTGACTACACCTATCATAACCTCGACTCCTATTTTGGCATGAAGGACTATAAAGCAGAACAAAATTCCCTGTTTATGAATCTGATGTTTATGAATACCATTAACGAGAAGCATAAATACATTCTTGGACTGAGTGGTCAGTATGATAACTTTGATGAAAAGGTAAGTAACCATAGAACAATCAATTTAGACGAGATGATTAATCCGCTCGCTTATGAAATAGATGCAGGAAGAGAGGAGATGTCACTTGGTGGTTATGGTGAGTATACATATACAAGTGGAGAAAAGCTGAGTTTTGTTGCAGGAATTAGATTAGACAGAAACAATCTGCATGGATGGTTGTTCGCACCTCGTGCCAACCTTAAGTATGCATTTATGGAGAAACTTATATTCAGAGCATCTGGAGGCAGGGGTTTCAGATCTACCAATGTAATTGCCGACAATCTTGGAATGCTATCTACAGGAAGAAGTATTAGACTTGACAACAACCTTGATATTGAGGACGCATGGACATACGGAGCCAATCTGACGAGCTACTTTTCATTGGGTTTTGGAGAAGATGCTTCACTTAGCTTTGACTACTTCAGAACAGATTTCAACAAACAGATAGTTGTTGATCAGGAGAGAGATATGAGATATGTATGGCTTTACAATCTGGACGGGCGTTCATTTACAAATACATACCAAATAGACCTAACAATTGAACCTGTAGAAAGACTTACTATTCTTACCACCTTCAGATACACAGATGCAAAAGTTACCTTAAACGGGCAAGGTCTGGTTGAGAAACCTCTTACAAGCAAGTACAAGGGAGTGTTTAATGTGCAGTATGCAACAAGGATGAACAAATGGACATTCGATGTTACCGCTCAGCTCAACGGTCCAAGTAAACTTTTCTACTTTGCAGATATGGAGAGATCACCAGTGTACGGAATGCTTTATGCTCAGGTGACCAAAAAATTCAAGGATCTTGATGTCTATATAGGTGGAGAAAACCTGACAAACTATCGTCAGCATAATCCTATTATTGATGCACAGGACCCTTATTCACAAACATTTAATTCCACTGTAATATGGGGACCACTGATGGGCATAAAGGTTTATGTCGGTCTAAGGTTCACAATCTGGAAATAATCATCTTTTTATTAAAACTTTTATTTATTTTTACAAACAACAAACAAAAATGAAAACTCTTATAAAATCACTTACTTTAGTGCTCGTGGCACTTTTCGTTTTAGCAAGCAATTCAAATGCTCAGGACAAGAAAATTAAAAAAGATGCTGAAGTTACATATACAGTTGACATTGATTGTCCTAGCTGTGTAAAGAAGCTAGAGGCAAAACTTCCTCACGAAATTGGAGTCAAGGATCTTAAAATTGATCTTGCTACAAAAACCGTTTGGTTCAAATATCAGATTGACAAGACAAATAAAGAGAACTTAGCCAAGGCACTTGAAAAGCTGGGTTACCCTGCAAAAGAGGTAGAGACAAAAAAATAAACAAATGAAAAGACTTTTGTCTTTTACAATATTAGTTGCAATCACCTTTGGCCCCCTGTTTTCACAGGTGACCAAAGGTGATTCTCCTTTTTATGAACAGATGAGGATACTCTCATTTGAGGATAGAGAGGCGCTTATCTTCAGGGAGATAGCTTCTGGCAATATCCCGCGTTACATGAAAGGTTTTGTGAAAGTAAAGAGTGTTCAGAAAGATACAAAGGGGCATAAACACAAGGTTGTGATTTTTGTAAAACCAGATTATCTTTCTGTTGGCAACGACAGCTGCACTTTCATAATTCCTATGGGACCTCTTACCGCTCAGAAGATTGCAGATTCTTTCGACTGTTCTCTTCCAACTCCAAAGGTAGTAGACATAATCTATAAGAAATCTGAACTAAAGCTTGAGCCATTCAATTACATTCCCAGAGGAAACAGAAATGAGACTCCGGACATACTTAACGATCACTCAAGGGTTATTTTCGCCCAGATGAAAGCAGCCGGATATAAACCGGGAGTCTTTGTGGCCGGGACAAAGAAGGATATTGTAATTTCATCAAAGCTTAGCGACCCTGTAAAGAAGAAAAACGTAACTATCTATGGATGGCACAAGCTCGACGGAAAACCAATACAACCGACATATAATGGACATATAGAGATTTATGTGGATTATAGCCATGGTGTTCGTCTTATATCCAACAGGGTGATAGTTGACGGCAGGGATTATAATTACAGAGATATTCTTAAAGATCCGCTACTTCACTCATTGTTGAGCGATGAACCTGAGCCCCTCCAAAGAACATCATATCTTGACAAATAAACAGTAATATTTATCTAAACCATAAAAGCATGAAAAAAGTAGCTCTTTTAATGATTTTCTTACTGATGGCTGTATTTACCTATGCAACTGAACCACAGTCATGGATACGGGTAAACCAGGCCGGATATCTGCCGTCTGATATCAAAGTAGCGGTCTTCATATCACTATCAGGGAATACAAAACCAGATTTTGAGCTGTTTGAGGCTCTAACAGGCAAACGAATCTATACCGGTACAGGAAAAATTGTAAATGCTTCATTATGGGGGATGAAGAACGCATACAGGATGGACTTTTCTAAAGTTAACAATCCGGGAGGGTATTACATTGTATCCAATGGAGTGAAATCTCAGAATTTCAGGATAGCACCAGATGCATATGACGGACTCTCAGATTTTCTTTTGGTTTACATGCGCCAGCAAAGGTGCGGAGATAACCCCTATACAGGAGTGCTTTGCCATCAGGATGACGGCTATATTGTTGACCATCCTACAAGAACAGGGGAGAAGATTGATGTGAGAGGGGGTTGGCACGATGCAACTGATTATCTTCAGTATCAGACTACATCGGCAACAGCAGCATATCATCTGATGTTTGCATGGGAGCAACAGAAGGATAAATCTGTCTTTAAAGATTTGTACGATGCCAGAGGAAGGAAAGGTTCTAACGGAATTCCGGATATTCTCGATGAGGTAAAGTGGGGACTCGACTGGCTGATCAGAATGAATCCGGAAGATAAAGTAATGTTCAATCAGATAGCAGATGACCGTGATCATGCAGGGTTCCGACTTCCTCAGAATGACAAGGTGGATTATGGTTGGGGAGCCGGTACTGGCAGACCGGTCTATTTTGTAACAGGCGAGCGACAAGGGTTGAAAAAGCATATCAACCGCACAACCGGTGTATCATCTACTGCGGGAAAATTCGCCTCAAGTTTTGCACTTGGGGCAGAGGTTTTTAAAAATATTGATCCTGAATTTTCTGAAATAATGAGAATCAAGGCAGAACAAGCCTTTGCATTTGCAGTGGAAAGACCAGGTAACACTCAGACAGCCTGTGTAGTATCGCCCTACTTCTACGAGGAGGATACCTATGTAGATGACATTGAGCTTGCTGCAGCAACATTTTACAACTATGGCAAGGATGCGGCATGGAGACAAAAGGCCGACTACTGGGGAGAGCTGGAACCTGTCACACCATGGATGGAACTTGGCAGGGGAAGACACTATCAGTACTACCCCTTCATAAATCTTGGCCACTACTATCTGGCAACATCGGAAGACAATGGCATAAAAGAGAAATATCTTGCCTATATGAAACAAGGTTTGGAAGATCTTAAAAATAGAGCAGCTGATGACCCATTTGTATACGGTGTGCCTTTTTTATGGTGTTCTAATAATCTGGTTTCTGCTGCAATCACTCAGGCACACCTCTACAGAAAGGCTTCAGGTGACAGTACCTATCTTGAGATGGAAATGGCCCTGAGAGATTGGCTATTTGGCTGCAACCCATGGGGAACATCAATGCTTGTGGGATATCCTGAGGGCGGTGATTATCCTGACTCTCCTCACTCATCTTATACAAAGGTGAAAGGCGACCTTACTTATGGAGGTCTTGTTGATGGCCCGATTTATTATGATCTTTTCAAGACAAGGGCAGGTGGAGCTTTGACAAAAAAGGATAGTTATGCATTATTTAACAACGGAAAAGCAGTTTATCATGACGATATGGGTGACTACTCATCCAATGAGCCTACAATGGATGGCACCGCGGGTTTGAGCTACTATTTTGCTTCAATGGAAAATGAAGGGAAGGAGTTTCAAAATGCAAAAATGGATGTTTCCTCGGTAGTAAGGGATTCACAGGGGGCGATAATCAGGGTAAATCCCGATAAAAAGGTCATTTACCTTATTTTCTCTGCCGATTCCATGTTCCAGGGAGGCAGTAAGATACTCGCTACACTGGCGAAAAACAAGATAAAGGGATCGTTCTTTTTTACAGGTAATTTTTTCAGGCTTGATTCACAGAAGTCAATCATACATAAGATAATCAAAGATGGTCACTACGTGGGCGGGCATTCTGACAAACATCTGCTGTATGCTCCATGGGGCAACAGGTCAAAGTCTCTTCTCACAAAGGACAGCGTTGCAAATGATCTTAGACTGAATTATGCTGAGATGGCAAAATTCGGTATTAAACATGAGGATGCTACATGGTACCTTCCTCCTTATGAGTGGTATAATACTGAGTCAGTAAATATTGCTTCAGCTCTGGGCATAACAACAATGAACTACACCCCCGGCACAGCTACACCGGCTGATTATACCGCACCATCAATGAAGAATTACCGTTCCAGCCAGGAGCTTATTGACAAACTGTTCAGTTTTGAAAAATCTGATGGATTAAACGGAGCATTTATACTTATTCATCCCGGAGTTGTAGATGAGAGGAGCGATAAACTATACGACAGACTAGGCGAAATAGTTATTCGTCTGAAAAGACTTGGTTACTCTTTTGAACGTTTATTCTGAATTTCACCGACATTTCTTAACTTTGCAGCCGATTCCCCTATTTAATCATCAAAATATGTACAAAATAATTTCAAAGAGGTTCCTGACCCCCATAATTTGTCTTATGGAGGTAGATGCTCCCCGTATGGCCAAGGCGGCAAAACCGGGACAATTTCTTATAGTAAGGGCTCACGAAAAGGGTGAGAGAATTCCACTTACAATATGTGACTATGATTCAGAAAAAGGTACAGTTACAATTGTCACACAAATAGTTGGCGCATCGAGCCGGCAGATTTGTCACCTGAATGAGGGTGACTCTTTTGTGGACTTTGTAGGTCCCCTGGGGCTCCCCTCAGAATTTGTCCATATGAGCGATGATGAGATAAAAGGGAAGAAGATCATCTTTATTGCAGGAGGTCTGGGTACGGCTCCTGTATATCCTCAGGTTAAGTACCTTCACTCAAGAGGAGTAAGTGTAGATGTAATAATTGGTGCAAAGAACAAGGATATGATCATTTTTGAAAATGAGATGAGAGCCATATGTAACAACCTTTACATTTGTACAGATGACGGTTCTGCGGGGCGCAAGGGTCTGGTTACGGAGCAGCTAAAGGAGCTTCTGGATGGTATTGAGGCAGGCACTGTAAATAACGGAGTGAAGTATGACCAAGCAGTTGCAATAGGCCCCATGATTATGATGAAATTCGTCAGTATCACTGCAAAACCATATGGATTGCCATTAATTGTAAGCCTTAACACCCTTATGGTAGATGGAACAGGAATGTGCGGGGCATGCAGGGTGTCAATAGGGGGAAAGACAAAATTTGCATGTGTGGACGGGCCGGAATTTGACGCCTATCTGGTAGACTTCAATGAGGCCATGCGTCGTCAGGGCATGTATAAGAATATTGAAACAGAGGCAGATCATAAATGTAACATAGGGCTTGACCAAAAGTAAAAGAAATTTATTGTGTAATGAGAAACAAAATTCCAAGAGTACCTGTAAGAGAACAGGATCCAGCAGTAAGAGCAAAGAACTTTGAAGAGGTTTCATATGGTTACGACCAATCTGAGGCAATGCTTGAGGCATCACGTTGCCTTGGATGCAAGAAACCATCCTGTGTGCCGGCCTGCCCGGTCAGCATTCAGATTCCGCAATTCATATATGCAGTTGAAACCGGCAATATAGAGGAGGCAGCACGCATTATTTCAAAAGACAGCTCTCTGCCGGCAGTTTGCGGAAGAGTCTGCCCACAGGAGAGTCAGTGTGAAGGAGCTTGTATTCTTGGTGTAAAAGGAGAGCCGGTTTCTATTGGAAAACTGGAGCGTTTTGTTGCCGACTGGAGCCGTGAAAGAGGTGTCAAATTTACTGAAAAAGCTGAGCCTAATGGAAAGAAAGTGGCAATTGTAGGGAGTGGTCCGGCAGGATTGGCTTGTGCAACCGACCTTGCAAGAATGGGCTACGATGTTACAGTATTTGAAGTTTTGCATGAGGCAGGCGGTGTTCTGCAATACGGAATTCCTGAGTTTCGTCTCCCTAAGGAGAGCGTAGTAAAATACGAAATTGACAATGTACGTGCCCTAGGGGTAAAAATCGAGACAAATATAGTTGTTGGAAGAACAGTAACCATAGATACCCTTATGGACAAGGAGGGCTTTTCTGCTGTATTCATTGGTTCCGGAGCGGGCCTTCCAAAGTTTATGGGAATCCCGGGAGAAAATCTTAACGGAGTAGTATCTGCGAATGAGTTTCTTACAAGAAACAACCTTATGCGAGCTTATGACCCGTCATATGATACACCAATATATGTAGGCAAGAGAGTAGCAGTTGTAGGAGGCGGTAATGTGGCCATGGATGCTGCTCGCTCTGCTTTGCGTCTGGGTGCCGATGTAACTGTAGTATACAGAAGAACAGAAAAGGAGCTCCCTGCACGTGTAGAGGAGGTTCATCACGCAAAACAGGAGGGAATTGTATTCAGGATGCTGACAAATCCCGTAGAGGTTCTTGGCGACGAGAGAGGATGGGTTACAGGACTGAAATGTCTCAAAATGGAACTTGGGGAACCCGACCAGAGCGGCAGACGTTCACCAGTGCCAATTCCTGATTCTCACTTCGATATTGATACCGATGTTGTAATTATGTCTTTGGGTACCTCACCAAACCCTCTGATATCATCAACAACACCCGGTCTTGAAATAAATAAATGGAACTGTCTGGTTGCAGATGACGATGGTGCTACATCGCGTCCCGGTATTTTTGCCGGTGGCGACGCAGTCACCGGAGCAGCTACAGTAATTCTGGCAATGGGAGCGGGGCGTAAAGCTGCTGCTGCAATTGACAAATATCTAACTAATAATTAAAATGGCACAGAAACCCTCAATACCAAAAGGAACAAGAGACTTTGGCCCGGCAGAGATGGCCAGAAGGGACTATATTTTCAACACTATAAGGGGTATTTTCAAATTATACGGCTACTCACCAATCGAGACACCGGCAATGGAAAATCTCTCCACCCTTCTTGGAAAGTATGGAGAAGAGGGTGACAAACTTCTTTTCAAGGTACTCAACTCCGGGGATGCTTTTTCTGGAATAGACTCATCGCTGCTCAACAACAGCAACGCTCTATCTGTAAAGGTCTGCGAAAAAGGACTCCGATACGACCTTACCGTTCCGTTTGCCCGTTTTGTGGTACAGCACCAGAACGAAATAGTCTTCCCTTTCAAGAGATATCAGATACAGCCTGTATGGCGCGCAGACAGACCCCAGAAGGGTCGCTACCGCGAGTTTTACCAATGCGACGTAGATGTAATTGGTAGCAAGTCCCTTATAAATGAACTGGAACTTGTGCAGATAGTGGACTCTGTCTTTCATAAGCTTGACATATCTGTCTGCATAAAAATAAATAACCGCAAGGTACTTTCCGGAATATCGGAGGTTATCGGTCATCCGGATAAGCTGATTGACATAACAATAGCCATAGACAAAATAGATAAGATTGGTCTTGATGCAGTAAAGGAAGAACTTACATCAAAGGGGCTGGATGAAAAGGCAATTAATATAATCGAACCCATATTGAACCTTAAGGGTACCAATATTGAGAAACTGAGTGCCATGAGACCTATCCTGGCATCTTCAGAAATAGGAACAGCAGGGCTCGATGAACTTGAGACCGTCTTTGAGCTAATAGAAAAGGTGGGCATCGGCCAGGAGGTTGAACTTGACCTCTCTCTGGCAAGGGGACTCAATTACTATACAGGGGCAATCTTCGAAGTTAAAGCCAAGGATGCTGAAATGGGAAGTATCTGCGGTGGTGGTCGTTATGATGATCTAACTGGAATTTTTGGTCTTCCCGATGTTTCCGGTGTAGGTATTTCATTTGGAGCAGACAGGATTTATGACGTACTGCTCACTCTGGATAAGTTTCCTTCCGGTTCGGTAGGGGGGACAAAGGTTATATTCACCAACCTGGGAGAAAATGAGGTTCTCTACGCGCTTCCGGTATTAAAAAGTGTAAGGGAGGCTGGAATCGTTGCCGAGATTTATACCGAGAAAACAAAGCTGAAAAAACAGTTCGACTATGCAGACAAAAAGTCTATCCCTTACATGGTTATAGTTGGAGAAGATGAGGTAAAGGGCAGCTGTTTCAATCTTAAGAATCTCCTTACCGGAGAGCAGCAAACATTGGCCAAAGAGCAACTTATTGAGCAACTTCAAAAATAAATTTGTTTAATTATACATATTGAACTATCTTTGCAGACCAATCAAAAAGGAACATTTGAAATAAAAATATATCGCGGAGTGGAGCAGTTGGTAGCTCGTTGGGCTCATAACCCAAAGGTCGTAGGTTCGAGTCCTGCCTCCGCTACAAAAGCCCTCTAATTATCAGTAATAAGATATTAGAGGGCTTTTTCATTTTCTAGCCGGGACAGATTCGGGACACCGTTAAATTTCAAGTGGAGCAAAAGTCTGGATCTGCTTTTGCCACACTTTTGCTCAATTATGATATATCATCTATTTCTTTTTCAGCGTCTTTTGGCATAGGTATCGTTTTCCTGATGTCAGGAACATGATACTCTACTTTGCTAGATACTAAAAAATCTTGTAATTCTTTTGCGCTCCAACATTCAATACCTTAGGATTTAACGAGTGTTATGGGCTGGGCATCATTTATATCCTATTAGCTTTTTAGAAATATCATTTTTTAAGCTATTCAATTCATCAATCTTTTCGAGTAGATAACCGGTCACAATTTGTGACCAGTTGGATTGTTTCTTCTTTTGTCAATTCAAACATAAAATCCAATGGAAACCTATTTATTATATTCCTTTTAACTTGTTGTTTTAAAACCTTTGTTTCTGTCTCGTACAAGGCAGCAAGATTGATATCTACCATAACCTTGTATCCCCTGGATTCAAAAACTAATGATTCATAACTCCCTTTAATCAACCCCTCTTCCATAATTTTTTTGTGTATTTGCCTTGGTATAACGGATTGGCAGCATGTTTTTGTTGCCGATTTCGAAGCACTGACCTGTCAAGTTACACGAAAGTTTATTAGATGCAGAAATGCTGAAACCCGCACTGCCTCGGCAATAAAATATACCGCCTGTTATAGCCATGTGCTTTATATCCATAATTTTACTCAACGGTTAATTTTAGTCATTTCCGAAATACTTTTGTATTAATGCAAACAATTTTTCTTTTTTAATAGGTTTTGGCAGATAGCCATCGCACCCGGCAGCAAGAAAACGTTGCTCGTCGCCAGTTTGGGCATGGGCCGTGGTTGCGATGATCGGTAATTCCGGCCGAAATTCGCGAATAAGTTTTGTAGCCTCCAATCCATCCATAACAGGCATTTTTATATCCATCAGCACCAGTGTAATATCCGTATGTTGTTTGCAAAGTTCCACAGCTTCGAAACCATTTATAGCCAGAAAGTAATCGCATTCTGCCTGTTTCAAAACCTTTTCCATGTACAAATAGTTTAATTCATCGTCCTCAGCTATAAGTATTAAGGGTTTCCCATTAACAACAGCATGCTTTGCCTCAATCGGTGAAGGTCTTTCTGCAGCTTGAGTTTCTTTGAATGGCACTGTAAATGTAAAAGTTGAGCCTTTGCCCTTTTCAGAAGTGACCGAAATCGTTCCTCCCAGTAACTTAACCAATCCACTGGCAATAGAAAGTCCTAGTCCGCTCCCTTCATAACCACGCGTCATTGATGGGTCTTCCTGGGCAAATATGTTAAAAATCATTTCTTGCTTGTCGTGGGCTATTCCTTTGCCGGTATCCTGGACAAAAAACTCAACAAAACCCGGTTTAATCAGGTAACCACAACTTATTTTGCCTTGTTGGGTGAATTTAAAGGCATTGTCAAGCAATTTACCCATGATTTTTTGTATAAGCACAGGGTCGGAATGAAGATACAAATCAACATGTTCGCTGGGTATTTTAGTTTCGAAATCAATCTTTTTTTCTATACGTGACTGTCTTTTGCTTTCGATCATTTCTTCGCAAAAATTTTGCAGAGCAAATTCTTTTTTATTCACTTCTATTGTACCAGAAAAAATCATGGCCATGTCCATATAATCGATCATGGTATTTATCAGGCGGTTACTGGAATTTTGCATATGTGCCAGCATTTCTTTTTTGTCTTCCGGGGAAAGTTCCATTTCCGCCAATAAACCGCCAAAACCAAGTATCCCGTTAAGCGGTGTCCTGATTTCGTGCGAGATATTGTTGAGAAAAGCTGTTTTCAGTTTGTCACTCTCTTCGGCTTTTTCTTTGGCTATTATAAGATTTTGCTCAATAATAATGCGCTTTTTAATATTAACCAACATTTGAGCAAATACGAAAAGAAGTAACTCATCTGTTTCTTGATATTTATGATGTTCCTGTACAGAGTCAAATCCTATTAAGCCTATACATTTATGTTCATCCATAATAGGAATAGTTATCAAACTTTTAACGTTTTGTGGCTCTAATATTTGCCTTACCACGTCAGATTCATGCAAAGCAAAAACATCAGGTATATTAATTGCTTTCCCTTCCTTATGAGTATTGACCCAAAATGGGACGTTCTCAAGCGGGACGTTTTGGAGATTGTATATTTGTGGAGTAATTCCCTTGCCACACCACTCATATGTATTGTTACAAACATCTTTATCCCAATCATAGTCAAACACATAAGCCCTGTCGGCATTAACGAATCTACCAACTTCTTCCAAAGATTTGTGAATGGTTGAATCAACTTTTTCTAAAGGGATATTGATATAATTCAATGCAATTTTCCTTAATAATTCTTGCATTCTGGTTTGATATATAAGCTCTTGTTCTGCCTTTAATTTCTCTGTGATGTCACGACCAACCGCCTGAAATTCAACGACCTCATTTTGTTCATTCAAAATAGCTGTTTTAGTCCATTCCATTTGCATCACCGAACCGTCCGGTTTATTTCCTGAAGTCAAATACGTGTGAGAAGGATTGTCAGCGTTTAGATTTTTTAGACCCGATAAAATATTCTCCCATTCATATTTGGGTGCCAATTCCAGAAATTTTAGACCTATAAGTTCCTGCTCATTCCTTCCGAAAATGTTGCAGTATGCTTTGTTTACAAAAGTCAGCGTGGTATCAGGAAGATGTCGAGCAATCAACTCATGTTGGGTTTCCATTACAGATGAAAGCAGTTGGTCTTTTATTCGCAATTCTTCTTCAGCGCGAATTTGATCGGTGATATCGTACATATAACCATAATATTGATCCAATTTTCCATTTGCATCGAATTTACCGGCAATATTCTCGTTGCATACTATGTTGGTACCATCCTTATGCTTCAGTTTTAATTTATAGTTTCTTATTACTTTTTCATTTTGTATCAAGTTTAAGAATTCCTGTCTTTCATCGGGGTTTTGATAAAATTCAACAATATTTTTGCCAATAATGTCTTCAATAGTATCATATCCCATTATTTCAATAAATGCAGGGTTACAAAACAATATTTCACCATCGGCTCTTGCGATAAAATCTCCGGTGAGGTCTGCTTCGAAAAATTCACGGTATCTCGCTTCACTTTCTACAAGAAGTCGCCTCTGTTGACGCTTTTCGCTTTCATCCTGAAATGAAATAACAATTCCTGTTACCTTTCCGGATGCATCAAAAAGAGGGGCACCGGTATCCATAACAGGAATTTGCGTCCCGTTTTTTGTAATCAGGATGGTATGATTGCCCAGCTCCTTTGCAAACCCTTTTTTTAATACTTTGTCAAGAATGTTGTTTTCCTGCTGACCGGTATCTTCATTGATAACATTGTATACCTCATGAAAGTCCCTGCCACGTGCTTCTCTTAAATTCCAGCCGGTTAACTCTTCTGCCCTGTTATTGATATATTGAATGTTGCTATTTAGGTCAAGGGTGATAATACCATCACCGATACTATCCATAACTACATTGAATTTTTCCTGTTGCAGCCAAAGTTCCCGTTCTTTTTCAAGTAATCCTTTGTAAATATTCTTTTGACGTGTATTAAACCAATACGCAATAAAAAGTCCACTTAAAGCAACTAAAAGTAAAACCCAAACAATGATGGATAATGCCTCTCCCGTTAGCTCTTGAAGCAACTCATTTGTATCGACTTTGGCAATCAAAACACAGTTGGTCCCTTCAATATTGTTAATGGAAGCCAACACATCAATATTACGGTAGTCTTTACCCAGGTATATCCCTTGCTGACCGGATGTGTATATTTTTGACAAGAGATCATTGTCCTTAACCATGAGTTTGGCCCTGGTTTCAATTTCTACCTGATGCTTGGTCTCACTTATAAATAAGATATTGTTGGTTTCATTACTGAAGATAAATGATTCCCCTGTTTGGCTTTCAATCGGCCAACTTTCAATTATCGGTAGAATGTCATTAGCGACATCAACTCTCAGAATTATAGCATAGTTTGGACTATTTACATTACTATTTAAAAGTGAGATGAAAGAAATAAGGTTTTGCTTATTGCCATTCTGCGATGCATTGAAAAAGCCGGTAGAAACAGCATCTCCTTTTTGAATGGCGATTTTCAAAGAGCTCAATTCTTCAGGATGGAAAGGTTTGGTTTGGCTATTTGTAGCAGCAATTATACTGCCATCTAATGAAGTCAAAAAAACTTCGGCTAATTCGTGTTCAAGTTGGATTTGGTTTAATAATTCCAATAAGCTGATGCTGTCATCCGGCGAATTTGAACCGACGAAGGTTTTGGCAACTTCATCCAACCAAGGGTTCGCTGAGATTATCTGAGCATCTTTTAACTCCTCCTTGTACCACATCTCTACCTGTTTTGCCTTAAGGGTGGCTATGGCAGTCAGTGTTCTTTCTTTTTGTTGTACAATTTGTTCTTTTTCCCGGCCATAATACCAATATCCTCCTATTGCAACAATTACAGCAATTAATGTAATGTAGAAGACTACTTGCCTTTTACTGCTTAACCGGAACTTCGTTTTGTTTTTCATGGCATGTAAATCTGTGTTTATATTCTGAAATTTTTTCTAAGCATTGGCTATAACGGTTTCGGGTGTTCCCGATGTTCATCTGCACGAGTACTTCCGAACTAATCAAGCTTTAAGCTGATGAATGTCGGGAACATCTTGTTAAATGACGTTGCACGCGGCAGTAACCAATACCAATAAACATCACCCAATTACTAAAAATTTTAGACATCCTTTATCTTTCTTATCGTAATTGTTTAAATGCAATTATCTGTTGTTATTATAGTTTACCCATATGAAGTACTATAGTTAACTCCATTACAAATAGAGTTAATAATGATACTCCGAAGTGAAAAAAGGCAACCATTCTTTTCTTCTGCACTATTAAATTATGTAACCCCAAAAACATCATACTCAAGGCTATGCTTATCTGAGTACATATCCGAAAAGTCAAATTATTTACATATATAAATGACATTATAGCAAACCCAAATGTCACGACACCAAAAGCAATAATTATTATTGGAAGAACCTTTTTACTTTCTAACTTCATGTTACACCTCTTTGAATAAATTTTTTCTTTTTTGGTTTAATATTGGATTCACATAAATATTTACATACTATTTACTAGCGCGCAATTTCATATAACTTGTATATCTACTACATTTATTCAATATATCCCTCCCAAATAGAGGCCAAGGGTAAAATGTGGGATAATATTGTAATAACCGGTATTCTCTTTGCTATAAATCAATGTAAGCATGTAACTGTTTTCATGGCAAAGCGGTATAAAGTTATGGCTATTAATACTTTTTTGCAAATATTTAAACATCAATTTTATAATTACCTTTGCACACAAATCAAAGCATGCTTAACATGAATTTTCTCATAAGGAACGCGGTTGAGAGTGATATTGCAACCATCTTTGGGTTTATCTGCGAATTGGCTGAATACGAAAAACTTAGCGACGATGTCACAGCTAGTGAAGAGACTCTTTACGAGAGTCTGTTTGTAAAGAGGCAGGCCGAAGTGTTGATTGCAGAAGTTGATAACGTACCTGTAGGTTTTGCCCTTTTCTTCCACAATTTCTCTACCTTCAAGGGAAGAGCCTGCCTCTATCTGGAAGATCTCTACATAAAACCGGAATACCGCGGAAAAGGTTATGGTAAGGAGGTGTTCAAGGCGCTGGCAAAAATTGCAGTAGAAAGAGCGTGTGACAGATTTGACTGGTCGGTTCTTGACTGGAACAAACCATCTATAGAGTTTTATAAAAAAATGGGGGCCATAGCTATGGATGACTGGACAGTATACCGGCTTACCGGGGATAGTCTAAAAAGCCTGGCCTCTGATTAATATATTTGAAATGAGAATACTGACAATTGCACTAGTTGCACATGACAACAGAAAGAAGGATCTTATCGAGTGGGTTGAATTCAACAAAGGGACACTCGCCAACCATAAACTTGTATGCACAGGAACAACCGGGAGGATGGTTGAGGCGGCCCTCAACCAGAATCGCAGAAAGGATAATTCCAACATTGACATTACATTACTTAAATCCGGCCCTCTTGGTGGTGACCAGCAGTTGGGTGCAATGATTTGCGAAGGTAAAATTGACATGCTCTTCTTTTTGTGGGACCCTATGCAACCGCAGCCTCATGATGTAGATGTAAAGGCCCTCCTTAGAATCTCAAGTCTGTATAACATTCCCACAGCAACAAACCGTTCTACGGCAGACTTTTTAATATCTTCACCACTTTTTGAAAGCGACTACACACCAAAAAAGAAAAGCTTCTCGGATTATCTTGGCAGATCTATAGATCTATAATTTCTCGTAGCTCAGTTTAAACTGAAAAATTGAGGTGTCGCCCCTTTTTCCCTCAATAAACATCATTTCTGGTGTGTCGTATTTATAGAAGTCGATTGAATCTCCCATTCGGCTCTCTGTGTTGAAGTTAATAATCAGCTCAGTTATCCGGATTGCAGTTATAATCTCTTCTTTTATACAATCTAATGCCCACTCTGTGTATTTGGCATTATTGGTGTGTCTGTTTATATCCACATCGCTGAATGCCACAACTCTTGTTCTGACAAACTCCATTTCCTGTGGCGAAACCAGCCTCTCCGCAGCCTCTTCAATGGCATGTCTGGAGTCGCTGCCTTCAGTATTCTCCCCCATAATGTTCTCCATCCTCTGTAAACGTCTGGTCCTGGTGTTTATGACCAGCCACGACGATGTAGCCAGAATAATTTTCTCGCCCGAACTGTCCTGAACCTCAAAATCTCTGAATCCGAATAGTCTGTCTGTACCTTTGTGCCATGTTTCAAGATGTATTTCATCTTTCCATCTGGGTAATTTAAGAAACTTAACATGAATTCTTGACAGGACCCATGCTATGTCTGTTTTTATAAGATTGTCATAACCAAAGCCCAGAGAGTCTGCATGTAATCCGGCTACCTCCTGAGCAAAATTCATAAAGGAGTAGAGTTTCAGATTTGCATTAATATCTGTTTCGTAACTCTTCACTTTAAGTGTCTCTTTATAGCTAATCATAGAGTAAGATATGTGTTGCGATATTTAGCGGCAAAAGTAGAGATAAAATTGGGATAAAGATTAATTTTAGCTTACCTTTGTATCCCTGTATTACAATCCATATAAAAATCTATGAGTACCAAGTATGTATTTGTTATGGGAGGAGTTACATCTTCCCTGGGAAAAGGCATTATTGCATCATCTTTAGCTAAATTGCTACAAGCTAGGGGATTATCAGTAACAATCCAAAAATTTGATCCCTATATCAACGTTGACCCCGGAACACTCAATCCATATGAACACGGTGAGTGCTTTGTTACCGAAGACGGTGCCGAAACAGACCTTGACCTTGGTCACTATGAAAGGTTTCTGAATGTCTTTACATCCAAGGCAAACAATGTAACAACAGGAAAGATTTACCGCACGGTTATTGACAAAGAGCGTCAGGGTGCATACCTTGGCAAAACCGTACAGATCATACCCCATATTACCGACGAGATTAAGAGGAGAATGATGCTGATTGGGAAATCCGGCAAGTATGATGTGATTGTCACAGAGCTTGGAGGCACAGTCGGCGACATGGAATCACTCCCGTTTATTGAGGCTGTCAGACAACTTCAATGGGAACTCCCTGATGAGGATTGCCTGGTGATACACCTTACTCTTGTACCTTACCTGAGTGCTGCCAAGGAGCTTAAGACAAAACCTACACAACACTCGGTGAGAATGCTGCAGCAGAACGGAGTTCATCCCGATGTTATAGTTTGCAGGACGGAACATCCACTGCCTGCCGAGATAAGGAGAAAAGTTGCACTTTTCTGCAATGTAAGGCCAAATGCAGTTATTGAATCGCTTGATGCAAAAAGCATTTACGAGGTGCCTCTCAATATGTACAGAGAAAAACTCGATGAAATTGTACTCAAAAAATTCCAGCTCCCTGCAATAAACAACCTTCCGGACATGGCCAAATGGAATGTTTTCCTGGACAAGCTGTATAATCCTAAAGAGGTTGTAGATATTGCCCTTGTTGGAAAATATGTTGAGCTGCAGGATGCCTACAAGTCAATACTGGAATCGTTCATCCACGCAGGAGCGGAAAATGAATGCAAAGTAAATGTTCATTGTATTCACAGCGAATATATAACAGAGGGGAATGTTGCAGAGAAACTCAAAGGTATGCATGGAGTTCTGGTAGCTCCGGGTTTTGGGGAGAGGGGAATAGAGGGCAAGATTGTAGCTGTGAAATATGCAAGAGAACAAGAAGTTCCATTTTTCGGAATATGTCTGGGCCTTCAAATGGCAGTTATAGAATATGCTCGTAACGTTCTTGGCATGGAAGATGCAATGACTACAGAGATAAAGCAGAATGCTAAATATCCTGTAATTGACCTGATGGAAGACCAGAAAAGCCTTACAATAAAAGGTGGAACGATGAGGCTGGGCGCTTATTCATGTCAGCTGGAACCGGGTTCACTTGCTGCCAGTATTTATGGATTGAAAGAGATAACAGAGAGACACAGACACCGTTACGAGGTAAATGAGGCATATGTAGATGATTTGAAGAGAGGGGGACTTATGCCAAGTGGTAGAAATGCAGAAACAGGTTTAGTTGAGATTATGGAAATGCCAAAACATCCGTTTTTTATAGGTGTTCAGTTTCATCCGGAACTAAAAAGCACACCGGAGAGACCACAACCAATTTTTGTAGCTTTTGTAAAAGCCTCAATTAATTATAAAAATGCTCACCTGGAGAATTAAATATCTATCTGAACTTTTAATAGTTTCTGTCATTTTAATGCTAGTGGCAAGCCCGTTATTTGCTCAAAAAAAATACAAGATAAAGGTTCTGGAGGTTTTACCACATGATGTCGGCTCATATACACAGGGGCTGTTCTTCTATAATCAGCAACTTTACGAGAGCACCGGAATAAAGGGAGAATCAAAGTTCAGAAAGGTCGATATCAAAAAAGGGACAACCCTAAAAAGCATAATTTTTCCCAATGAGTATTTTGCAGAGGGTTCTACGGTTATAGACAACAAACTTTACATTCTCACTTGGACCAACAAAGTTGTCTTCGTCTATGATATAAATACATTCAAACCAGTCAAAACGCTATTCAATCCAAAAGATGGGTGGGGCCTTACTACAGATGGAAAAATGCTGATTATGAGCGATGGGTCATCAAATATCTACTTTATTGATCCCGCTAATTTTCAGGAGAAATCAAAAATTGAGGTAAAATTAAAGGGGAAGAGTGTCGATCAGCTTAATGAGCTGGAGTACATTAATGGAGAGATATGGGCAAACGTTTACTTAACCGATAATATCATGATAATCGACCCCAAAACCGGTGTGGTAAAGGCAACTATCGATTGCAGGAACCTGCTACCAGCAAGACTCAGAACTGAAAAGACGGATGTGTTGAACGGTATCGCATATGATCCTTTAAACAAACAAATATATCTTACCGGCAAGTATTGGCCAACAATGTACAGGGTTCAGATTGTCAACTAATAATTGCGCGTTGCTCTTACAATGTGACGTTTGCCAGCCGGCCCATTTAGCCTGCATACTTCAAAACCTGATTCTCTCAAAGCTTGTTTTACAACTCCTTTAGATGAGTAAGTGACAAGTATCCCGCCCGGTTTGATGGACTTGTATATCTCTCCGAACACCTCTCTTGTCCATAATTCCGGCTGACTTCCGGGAGAAAATGCATCAAAATAGACAATGTCATTTATCTGCCCGTCACCCTTGTACAGGAGAATATCGGAATTAATCTTTGTTAAAGTGAAATTTGGAAGGATTTCTACACATTTGTCCCAATCTGCTAACTGTATCATTTCATTGATTTTCTGTATCCCGGTAACCTCTTCTGCAGAAAAAATGTCGGTTTTCTTCAATATTGCTTCAATATGGTTCAAAGAGTGGAACTCCTCGTTAGTAACCGGATATTTCTCTATCCCGGTGTATTTTATTGCTATACTTCTGTTTTTCAGTGCAAATATGGCAGATAAAATACAGTTTAATCCCGTTCCAAAACCTACTTCGTATATGTTTATCCCCTTACAGAGGACATTTTCTGTATAGTATTTCAAGCCACATCTTATATAGATGTAGTTACTCTCTGCCAATGCCCCGTTAATCGAGTGGTATGATTCGTCAAATTCTGTTAGTTTGAGTGTATTTGACCCATCGGCACTCGTAATCAGTTCTCTTTTCATCTTCACAAATTTAGAAGTTTACATCTATTTTTTTATCTTTGTAGACTACAATCACGAAGTTTTATTTTAAAGAATATAAAATGTCATTTATTACAAGCCTTTTAAAGAAATTTTTCGGCACCAAAGCAGACAGGGATCTGAAAATAATACAACCATATGTTGACAAGACAATAGAGGCATACAAACGAATTGATTCGCTTTCGCATGATGACCTCAGAGCTGAGAGCTTGATTATCAAAGAAAAAATTGCTGTAAGGATAGCTGAGGACGAAGCCAGGAAGAGAGAACTCAGAACGAAACTGGAAGACGTCATGATTGAAGTTAGCGAGAAGGAGGCGCTTGCAACAGAAGTAGACAAGCTTACAAAAAAAATTGACGAAGAGATTGAAGAGATTCTTCTGGAGGTACTTCCGGATGCTTTTGCAATAATGAAGTCAACAGCCAGACGACTTAAGGAAAATAGTGAAATAAGGGTTAAAGCATCCGAAAATGACAGGGATCTGGCTGCAAAGCGCGACTTTGTCTCTATTGACGGTGATACTGCCATATGGAAAAACAACTGGATGGCAGGAGGTAACAACATTGTATGGGACATGGTTCATTACGATGTGCAGCTGATAGGAGGGGTTGCCCTTCATCAGGGGAAAATTGCTGAAATGGCAACTGGTGAGGGAAAAACCCTTGTTGCTACACTGCCGGTTTTTCTAAATGCACTGGCAGGAAAAGGAGTTCACATTGTTACTGTAAATGATTATCTTTCCAAACGTGACTCTGAATGGATGGGTCCCCTTTACCAGTTCCATGGTTTAAAGGTTGACTGTATAGACAAGCACGAACCAAACTCAGAATCGAGAAAGGCAGCCTATAAGGCCGATATAACATTTGGTACAAACAATGAATTCGGTTTTGATTATCTGCGCGACAACATGGCAATCAATCAGGAAGATCTTGTTCAGAGAAAGCATCACTATGCAATTGTGGATGAGGTTGACTCGGTATTGATAGATGATGCCAGAACTCCATTGATAATATCGGGACCAGTTCCAAAGGGGGAGGATCAGCAATTCAACGAGTACAAGCCATTTGTAGAAAGGATATATGCTGCACAGAGAGCTGTTGTCACTCAGTTGTTGAATGACGCAAAAAAAAAGATATCGGAGGGCAACGAAGAGGAGGGCGGAGTGCTACTGCTAAGGGCGCATAAGGGTCTCCCAAGGTACAATCCGCTTATTAAATATCTGAGCGAGCCGGGTAAGAAGCAAATCCTGAACAAGACGGAGAACTTCTACATGCAGGATAACAACAAGCAGATGCATAAAATAACCGATGATCTGTACTTTGTAATAGAAGAGGCTCAAAAGTCAGTTGAACTTACAGATAAAGGACATGAACTAATAGCAAAAAGCGTTAGCGATTCCAAATTCTTCATCCTGCCTGACATCGGCCTGGAAATCTCTGAGATGGAGAAACAAAATCTTACACCTGAAGAGAAAATATCTGCAAAGGATTCTCTTCTAAGTGACTATGCATTGAAGAGCGAACGTGTTCATACCGTTAACCAGCTGCTTAAGTCATACACAATGTTTGAAAAGGACGTTGAGTATGTGGTTTTAGATAATAAGATAAAGATTGTTGATGAGCAGACAGGTCGTATTCTGGAGGGCAGAAGATACTCCGACGGTCTTCATCAGGCTATTGAGGCAAAGGAGATGGTTAAAGTTGAGGCTGCCACTCAGACCTTTGCTACAATTACTCTTCAGAATTTTTTCAGGATGTATCACAAGCTGGCCGGTATGACTGGTACTGCCGAGACTGAGGCTGGTGAGTTCTGGTCTATATACAAACTGGATGTAGTGGTAATTCCTACTAACAGGCCAATAGTAAGAAAAGATATGGAGGACCTTATCTTTAAGACTAAAAGGGAAAAATTCAATGCTGTTATTGAGGAGATTGAGAAACTTACAAAGGCAGGTCGTCCTGTATTGGTTGGAACGACTTCTGTTGAGATATCGGAACTCCTTAGCCGAATGTTGAAAATAAGAGGTATTAAACACAATGTGCTTAATGCCAAGCAGCATGCAAGAGAGGCAGATATTGTAGCGGAAGCAGGTCAGCCCGCAGCGGTTACCATTGCTACCAACATGGCAGGTCGTGGTACGGATATAAAGCTTGGTGCAGGAGTTAAGGAGGCAGGAGGTCTTGCAATTCTCGGTACTGAAAGACATGATTCAAGACGGGTAGACAGACAGCTCAGGGGACGTGCCGGTCGTCAGGGAGACCCAGGCTCATCAAGTTTCTATGTTTCGCTGGAAGACGATCTTATGAGACTTTTTGGGTCTGAGAGAATCGCCGGACTTGTAGACAAGATGGGGATGAAGGAGGGAGAGATCCTGCAACACTCAATGCTTTCAAAATCAATTGAAAGAGCTCAGCGAAAAGTAGAGGAAAATAACTTTGGCGTTCGTAAACGACTGCTTGAATATGACGATGTCATGAACTCGCAGAGGGAGGTTATATACACCCGCAGAAGAAATGCTCTTTACGGAGAGAGGGTCGACGTAGATGTTCAGAACATGATAACTGACTATTGCGAAAATCTGGTTTCATCAAATCATGGTTCCTCGGATTTTGAGCAATTTTCATATGAAACAATCCGTAACCTCTCTCTGGAACCCGGTATGGACCAGGAGGTTTATGAAAAGGGCTCTTTAGAAGAGGTTAACAGGCTTTTCTACGAGAACGTTCAGACGGTTTATAAGCGCAGGTCAGATGTTTTAGTTCAGCAATCATGGCCAATAATGAAGCAGATATATGAGACACAAAGTGCCACATATGAAAATATAGCAATTCCTGTAAGCGATGGAATCAAGATGATGCAGATGGTTGTCAATCTTAAAAAAGCATATGAGAGCCAGGGCAGGGAGGTTGTAAGGGCACTTAACAAGTCCATTACCCTTTTGATGATAGACGAACACTGGAAGGAGCATCTGAGAGAGATGGACGAACTTAAGCAATCGGTACAAAATGCCACTTACGAACAAAAGGATCCGCTATTGATATACAAATTTGAAAGTTTTCAACTATTTAAGGGAGTATTGGATAAGGTGAGCAAAGATGTATTGTCATTCCTGTTAAGGGCTCATATTCCAATGAGAGAGACTCAGCAGGCACCTGTAAGTGTAAGGCAGGAACAAAAAAGAAAGACAGATTTAAGCAATATGCAGACATCAAGGCAGGATTTGCTTGCTTCGGGAGGAGAACCAAAATCGCAGGGACCGGTACATGTAGAGAAGAAGGTTGGAAGAAATGACCCATGTCCATGCGGCAGCGGTAAAAAATATAAGAATTGTCACGGAGCAAATGAATAGGAGAAAGGGAAATGTTTGATTTAATTGTCATAGGATCGGGACCTGGCGGTTATGTAGCTGCTATAAGGGCATCACAACTGGGTATGAATACTGCAGTTGTGGAGAGAGCAGAAATAGGTGGGATTTGTCTGAACTGGGGTTGTATACCAACCAAGGCTCTTTTAAAAAGTGTTCAGGCTCTTCATTATGCTCAGCATTCTGCAGATTATGGTTTTACAATTGAGGGTGAGATTAAGCCCGATATTGCTAAAATAGTCGAAAGGAGCAGGGGAGTAGCATCAAATATGAGCAAGGGTATTGATTACCTTTTCAAAAAAAATAAAGTGACCGTTATTAAAGGTACCGCAAGATTAATTGGAAATGGGCAGGTAGAAGTGAAGAGTGATGATTTGTCTGTATCTGTAATAGGAGCAAAGAATATTATTATTGCAACAGGAGCAAGAGCTAATTCCTTGCCGTTTGCTCCAATTGATGGAAAAAAAATAATATCATACAGGCAGGCCCTCGTCCCTGAAACTCTTCCTAAGAGCATGGCTGTCATTGGATCAGGTGCTATTGGCAGTGAGTTTGCTTACTTTTACCGCTCATTAGGAGTTGATGTTCATCTGATTGAATATCTGGATAATGTTGTTCCACTGGAAGACGAAGAAGTGTCGGCACAATTAAGCCGCTCATTCAGAAAAATAGGAATGAAGGTAATGGTCTCTGCACAGGTAAAGAGTGTTGATACATCCGGTGAGTTATGCAAGCTTACTGTTCAGACCAAAAAAGGTGAAGATGTCATTGAAGTTGAAAGGGTTCTTTCTGCTGTAGGTGTTATTGCCAATCTGGAGAATATCGGATTGGAGGAACTGGAGATTGTGGTTGAAAGGGGAAAAATCAAGGTAGATGAGTTTTACTCAACAAACATTTCAGGTGTTTATGCAATTGGAGATGTTATTGCAACCCCTGCACTTGCACACATCTCCTCTGCAGAGGCAATCTGTTGTGTGGAAAAAATTGCAGGGCTTGATCCTAAACCGCTTAATTATAATAATTTTCCCGGGTGTACCTACACATCGCCTGAGATTGCTTCTGTCGGCATGACTGAAAAGACAGTAAAAGAGAGCGGGATTGAATACAAAATTGGAAAATTCCCATTTACGGCATCTGGTAAGGCAGCAGCAGCAGGTGAGAAGGATGGTTTTGTAAAACTGATAGTTGATGCAAAGACAGATGAGATACTGGGAGCGCATCTGATTGGGGCAAACGTAACGGAAATGATTTCAGGGTTGGTTGTTGCGCGAAATCTGGGAGTTAAAGCGAAAGATATAATTCGGTCAATTCACCCTCATCCAACAATGAGTGAGGCAATTATGGAAGCGGCTGCAGCAGCACACGGAGAAGTAATTCATATTTAAAAATAAAGATATGTCTAAACATGAAATTGTAGCTCAAGTAAACGAAGTCAACAGGATTTCAAACGGAACAGATTTCCAGGGGACACTTATATCACAATGTGACATTAGAATTGACGGAACTTTTGAAGGAAAATTAACTACAACCGGAAAATTGGTTTTAGGAGAGTCTGCAAGATTATATGGCGATGTAGTTTGCAGAAGTTGTGATATTTGGGGGGTAATGGAAGGCAAACTTTTAGTCAAGGAGGTTTTCGGCCTAAAGAAGAGCGGCTCTATAACAGGAAACGTTGGCTGCCAGAAAATATTCATAGAAGAGGGGGGAGTCTTTAATGGATCCTGTAAAATGATTAATGATTCAAGTTTTGAGGATTTGAAACTTAAGCTATCATGAGGTTATAATCATATCCAGATATAAAAAGGGCTGTATCAAAATAGAAGATACAGCCCTTTTTATATCTGGATTGATGTTATAGCAATATAGAAACGCAAGTTGTGGCATTCCCGATATCTATACCTATATACTGAGTTGTACTATCTTCCGGAACATAAGACAATGCGTCTTTGTCTGCTATTTCGGTGCCACTGACAAGTTTGGAATTAATAGCATATCCTATTGATGCGCATTTTTCAGGAGAGGGAACCGATGTAATTGGACAGAATTCCCCGAACTCTTCAGTAAACAAATTAACCAGGTCCTGATGATATGCTCCACCTCCAACAAGAACTATTTTTGAGCAAATTTCAAAGTCTTCGTCAGACATGTATCGTTTAATTGCCGGAGAGATTACATTCGAATAATAAAGTTGCAAAGATCTTCTTTTTTCTTCTCCGAAATCTTTTCGTTTCCTGTCTATATAAACAAAACCTTTAGTGAAAATCTGGTCTACCTGGTGGTCGGTTTTAAGCCTTAGATATGCATTCTTGTTTAACTCCTGGGTAAAAAGGTCAACGGCATAACTCATTCCATGTGTGCTAAATGTAGATTTACTCAGAAGGCCTTCGGGTTTGCTTACTGCTCCTTCGCATGTTCCATACCCTAAACTTATTATTATGAAATTTCCGTCAATTGGATTTTCTCCCTTTCTCAATGCTATATCACAACCGGCAAGTTCAGGCAGGATACTTACTTTGCAGGCAGGAATTAATTTCTGTTCGGTAATGGTATTCCCGTTTTCTTCTGCTTTGTAGTATGTTATTACCTTTTCTGATTTGTAATACTCTTCGGCCTCCTCCTTGTTGGATTGGAAAGTAGCAAATGGAAAACCTGTAGTAATTGACAAATTCGGCAATTTTACGAATTTGGAATTACTCATGCAGGAATTGCTTGCGAGCAGAATTGCAGATTGGCTGATAATTCTGTAATCTGCATCTGAAGGAGATGCATTGATAGCCTTGTGAGGTGAAACTCCCTCAAAAAGTGCTTGCAAACCAACTATATAATCTACACCATCAAGTTTTATTTTGGAAAAGCCCAAAATAGGATCATTACTTGTATAGTACTCCCGGATTGTTGCTTCGTATACACTCGGGAATGAAAATGTTTTAACCATACTCTACTTTTTTTAAATTTAGGTAAATTTAAGTAATTTTTTTAATAAAAATTATAACGTTGACTTAATCTTGTAAATATTTCTTTCACTGCTGTTTCTTGAGATTAATTCGCCAATAAAACCGGCCAGAAAAAGTTGCATTCCAATAATTAAAGCCACCAGCGAAATATAGAATAGAGGTTGATCAGTAACAGCCCTGTAGGCAAGACCTTGCGATTGAGTGACTACCTTGTTTATAATAAGATACAGTGAAATCATGGCTCCAATGAAAAATGTCAGGCTGCCAATAAGCCCAAAGAAATGCATTGGTTTCTTGCCAAATCTTGTCAGGAACCAAAGTGATAGGAGATCAAGAAATCCGTTAACAAAACGACTCATCCCGAATTTGCTTTTACCAAACATTCTGGGCTGATGCTTTACAACCTTCTCTCCGATTCTTGTGAAACCGGCATTTTTGGCTAAATATGGAATGTATCTGTGCATCTCACCATAAACCTCAATGTTTTTCACAACCTCATTCCTGTATGCCTTTAACCCGCAGTTCATGTCGTGTAGCTTAATGCCGGTTACTCTTCTTGCAGTGGCATTGTAAATCTTTGATGGTATGTTTTTTGCGAAAATATTGTCTTTCCTCTTTTTCTTCCATCCGGAGACGAGGTCGTATTTACCTGATCTGATCATCTCTATCAAAGCAGGTATCTCTTCCGGACTATCCTGTAAATCAGCATCCATAGTAACAATGATCTCACCACGTGCCGCCTCAAACCCACAGAAGAGTGCTGCAGATTTTCCGTAATTTCGAATAAACCTAATACCCCTGATAATTTCGGGATACATTTCATGAAGAGATTGTACCACGCTCCATGATGAATCTGTGCTGCCATCATCTATTAAAATAACCTCATATTCAAGATGACTATCATTAAGGGCGCGGTTAATCCAGGAAAGTAAATCCGGAAGCGACTCCTCTTCGTTATAGAGTGAAATTACAATTGAAAGATCCATCAGATTTTAATTTGCAGTCAGATGACTATTCTGTAAAAATATCACCTTTCTTTGTGTAGTTAGCAATAATAGATGAGACTATTATGCCAAATATGGTATAATAAAAAAGTGAAAAGACAGATATTATTTGTGGAAGTTTGCCTCCTATTTTATCAAGCACAGCCATTCCATCTGGATTACTTGACTGTATTGCTGATGATATCTGTTCAAGTTGGGCAGCCATACTGTCAGGGAAAATAACAGCATAGTGAAGAAACATGTAGCAGGCACAAATAAGTGATGACAACAGGCTTATCATGAAACCAAAACGGAACCCGTCCTTGTATGTAAATAAATCCTGATCCTTAGCATAATCTTTGATGAAATAGTACAACAATCCCAGGCTACTTATGAGCTTCACCAGCCAAAGCAGCCATATAATTGCTGTTCCGGGAGATAAAACAGTCTGGATAAGAGTAACCGTAATTGTTACAAGAGCAAGCAACAGACCGTCAAGTGCAGCAACACTCCATTTATTAGTTTGCATAATAATTTGATTTATAGGTTTATCGAAATAATTTAAGTTCATCAAATTTAACTAAAAATGAATACTAACCAAAATTTAAAGTTTAATAAAAAATAGTTACCTTTGACGTCCAATTGAATTCAGAAAACAATTATGATCAATATTACATTTCCGGACGGTAGTGTCCGTGCCTTTGAAAGAGGGGTGACTGCATACGATATCGCAAACAGCATAAGCCCCAGACTGGCGCAGGAAATTCTTGCAGCTTCTGTAAACTCAGTCATTTTTGAACTCAACAAGCCAATTAATGAAGACTCATCAATAAAACTTCATAAATGGGATGATCAGGAGGCAAAGAGTACTTTCTGGCACTCATCGTCACATCTTATGGCAGAAGCTCTTGAACTTCTGTATCCGGGTATAAAGTTTGGTATAGGGCCTTCCATAGAGGTGGGGTTTTATTATGATGTAGATTTGGGAGAAAAGACTATTACAGAATCTGATCTTATCAAAATTGAGAATAAGATGCTTGAGCTTGCACGCGAAAAACAATCTTTTGTAAGAAAGGATGTCAGCAAGGCAGAAGCTATGGCAACTTATACAAAAAAAGGTGACGAGTATAAATGCGAGCTTATAAAAGATTTGACGGACGGAACAATTTCGTTTTATACAATTGGCTCCTTTACTGACCTTTGCAGGGGGCCACACCTTGTAGATACATCTTTGATAAAAGCTGTAAAACTGACATCGATAGCTGGTGCATACTGGAGGGGGAACGAAAAAAACAAAATGCTGACCCGTATCTATGGTGTCACATTTCCTCAAAAGAAGCTGCTTGACGAATATCTTCTTATGCTTGAAGAGGCTAAAAAACGTGACCATAGAAAATTGGGTAAGGAACTTGAACTTTTTGCATTTTCTCAAAGGGTAGGACAAGGTCTGCCGTTATGGCTGCCAAGAGGAGCCATGCTAAGAGAGAGACTTGAGAACTTTCTGAAAGCAGTTCAGAAGAAAGGGGGATATCTTCCGGTAATCACTCCACATATCGGTCAAAAAGAACTTTATGTAACATCTGGCCACTATGCCAAATATGGTAAGGACTCCTTTCAACCTATTCACACTCCTCAGGAGGGTGAGGAGTTTTTGCTAAAACCCATGAACTGTCCACACCATTGCGAAATATACAAAACTAAGCCTCGTTCATATAAGGACATGCCTCTGAGACTAGCAGAGTTTGGAACAGTATATCGTTACGAACAGAGCGGAGAACTTCACGGATTGACCCGTGTAAGGGGATTCACACAGGATGACGCACATATATTTTGCCGTCCCGATCAGTTAAAAGAGGAGTTCCTTAAAGTTATCGATATTGTATTATATATCTTTAAGACCTTGGATTTCAAGGATTATACTGCTCAGATTTCTCTAAGGGACCCTAATGACAGAGAAAAATATATTGGTACTGATGAAAACTGGGATAAGGCTGAGAGTGCTATTATTGAAGCATCTGCCGAAAAGGGGCTAAAGACTGTTATTGAATTGGGCGAAGCCGCATTTTACGGGCCTAAGCTAGATTTCATGGTAAAAGATGCTATAGGTAGAAAATGGCAGTTAGGAACTATTCAGGTTGATTATAATCTTCCTGAAAGATTTGAACTTGAATATGTTGGAGCAGATGACAAGAAGTATCGTCCTGTAATGATTCATAGAGCACCATTCGGATCTATGGAGAGATTTATAGCAGTTTTATTGGAACATACTGCTGGTAAGTTTCCTTTATGGCTTGCTCCGGAACAGGCTGTAATCATCCCTATCAGTGAAAAATACAACGATTATGCAAAAAAAGTTGTAGATTTACTCAATAATAACGATATTCGCGCCTCAATTGACGACCGGAACGAAACTATCGGTAAGAAAATCAGGGAGAATGAGCTTAAAAGAGTTCCATTCCTCTTGATTGTTGGTGAAAAAGAGGTTGAATCTGGTACCATTTCTGTCCGTAAACAGGGAGAGGGAGACAAGGGTCAGGTTATGTCAGTTGAAGAGTTCACTATGTTTATTGAAAAAGAGATTAAACAACAGATAGATTAATAACTAAAAAATAGGAGGATTTACTTATCGCTACACCTTTTAAACCTCGCCCGGGAGGATTTATCAAACGGACACCCAGTCAGAACCGAACCGTAACGCAGAACAGACAACATGCAGGTGGTTCTAAAGATGATGGTCCAAGAATGAATAATGAAATCACAGCTGCTCGAGTAAGAGTTGTTGGTGAGAATGTTCCTAATCCTGGAGTTTTTTCTCTGTTTGAGGCCATCAAGATGGCAGAGGCGTTGGAATTGGACCTTGTGGAGATATCTCCAAGTGTAGACCCGCCAGTATGCAAGATAATTGACTATCAAAAGTTTATTTATCAGCAGAAAAAGAAGGCAAAGGAGATGAAAGCCAATGCCAGCAAAGTTATTATTAAAGAAATCAGGTTTGGCCCTAATACGGATGAGCACGATTTCCAGTTTAAACTTAAACATGCACAATCTTTCCTTCAAGAGGGATCAAAAGTTAAGGCTTTTGTATTTTTTAAAGGAAGGTCAATCTTGTTCTCTCAGCAAGGAGAGAAATTGCTTCTCCGTTTTGCCCTTGAACTTGAGGAGTACGGAAAAGCGGACCAGATGCCAAAATTGGAGGGAAAGCGCATGATAATGATGCTCTCTCCGGCAAAAAAGAAATAATGTTAACTATTTAAAATAAGTACAGATGCCCAAAATTAAAACCAACTCCGGTGCAAAAAAGCGCTTTGAGCTTACCGGAACGGGAAAAGTGAAAAGAAAGCATGCTTTCAAAAGTCACATTTTAACCAAAAAAACAACTAAACAAAAAAGAAACCTTACCTATTCGTCTTTAGTAGCTTCTGTAGACGAGAAGAGAGTTAAGGCTATGTTAGTTGCGTAACCATTTATTAACCTGAATGAACAGCAGAGAAGATTCCCTATGGAGGGGAGCGCTGACATTCTTAAAACAAAATTAAAATGCCAAGATCGGTAAATTCGGTAGCATCAAGAGCTCGCCGGAAAAAAATTCTAAAACTTACGCGCGGTAATTTTCTTGCCCGTGCAAATGTGTGGACTGTAGCTAAGAATACCTATGAAAAAGGTCTTACTTATGCCTATCGTGACCGTAAAGTCAAAAAACGCCTTTTCCGTTCTCTTTGGATACAAAGGATTAATGCAGCAGCAAGACAGCACGGGATGAACTATTCACAGTTCATCGGCAAGCTGGCAAAGAACAACATTGGCCTTAACCGCAAAGTGCTTGCAGATTTAGCCATGAATAATCCTGCAGCTTTTGATGCGATAATAAATTCAGTTAAATAGATTCTTTTTGAAAAATCTCCAGATATTAGGTAACAAGTGGTTCAAGTTTTCATTATGGGCCACAATTTACTTGCTTTGGGTAATATGGTTCGATAATTGGTGGTTCCTGCTGGGGCTCATCGTAATATTCGACCTGTATATCACAAAGAAAGTGAAATGGGCCTTCTGGAAAAAGAAATACGAGAAAGGAGAAAAGAGAAATGCGTGGCTGGACTGGCTTGATGCAATAATTTTTGCACTCATTGCCTCTACATTTATCAAGTCTTTCTTTTTTGAGGCCTATATGATTCCCACTTCGTCAATGGAGAGAACTCTTATGACAGGTGACTATCTTTTTGTAAGTAAGATAGCTTATGGCCCAAAGGTTTCACAAACCCCTATCTCATTTCCACTGGTTCATAATGTCTTACCTGTTACCGGAGGAGAGTCATATCTTACATGGATACAGAATCCGTATAAGAGAATGGCTGGTTTCAGAGATGTTAAAAGAGATGATATAGTTGTTTTCAACTTTCCTCATGGCGACACTGTTCTCAAAGCTGATCCTACAGCCGATTATTACACTTATGTTAGAATATATGGAAGGGAGTACACCCAGAAGACATACGGACCATATGTTGTAAGACCGGATGATAAAAAGGATAACTATGTGAAGAGATGTGTTGCAATTGCCGGAGATTCGCTTGAAATAGTAAACGGAAAAGTGTTTGTGAACGGTATACCTCAAAAGAATATTGCAGGAATACAAAACACATATACCGTATATACTAACGGTACCCCTCTTAACTCAAAGATTATTGAGGATATGGGTCTGAATGCAGAAGAGATATATTACGATGTAAATCTTCCGGGTTATCAGGCTTTTCCTCTGAATGAAGACGAGGTTTCCAAACTCAGGTCCTTTGGCAATGTTGTTGATATTCGTCAGAATATTGATACTTATCCGCCTGATATACCAGATTCACCACTGATGATTTTCCCATTTTCGGAGAACTTTAAATGGACAAGAGATAATTTTGGCCCTTTATGGTTACCTTCGGCAGGAAGCAGTGTGGCTCTTACTTTGGGAAATCTCCCTCTGTTCAGGCGAATTATAACATCTTATGAGAGGAATACACTTGAGGTAAAAGACTCGCTTATTTTCATCAATGGAAAGCAGGCAAGCAGCTATACATTTAAAATGGATTATTACTTCATGATGGGTGACAACAGGCATAACTCTCTGGATTCCCGTTACTGGGGATTTGTTCCGGAGTCACATGTTGTTGGAACACCATCCATAGTCTGGTTTTCAAAAGACCAATATAACTCTTTCCCTAAGAACATAAGGTGGAAGAGGATTTTTAAAATTGTGTAAATATTTGGATAATACAAAAAAAATCTTGATATTTGCAGCCTTTAAAAGGGTACTTAAAAGATAATAACAAACAACAGTTTATACAATGTCACGAGTTTGTCAAGTTACAGGTAAAAAAAGGATGATCGGGAACAATGTTTCTCACTCTAAACGCCGTACCAAGCGTGAATTTGCACCAAATCTGCAGAGCAAGCGTTTTTGGTTAGAAGAGGAGAACAGGTTCGTTAGCCTTAAAGTTTCTTGCGCAGGGATGCGCACAATTAATAAGAATGGTCTGGCTGCAGTTTTAAAGGCATCAAAGGCTAAAGGTTTACTTAATTTGGTATAATATAACAGAATATGGCAAAGAAAGGTAATAGAGTTCAGGTTATCCTAGAGTGTACCGAACAGAGAGAAAGTGGTGTTCCAGGAGTTTCACGATACATCACAACTAAAAACAAAAAGAATACAACTCAGCGTCTTGAACGTAAGAAGTACAATCCTTTTATGAAAAAGGTTACTGTGCATCGTGAGATTAAGTAATAAGAAAATAAGAATATACCATGGCAAAGAAAGTAGTTGCTACATTCAGTAGTACAAAAGGCTCAGGCAAAAATAACGTTAAATGCATTCGTATGGTTCGCTCGGAGCGTAGTGGTTCTTATGCTTTTAAGGAGGAGATGGTTCCAACTGAAGCTGTAAAGGAGTTCTTCGAGAAGAAATAGATTTTTCGGTAATATAGGGTGAAATGGGGATGTAGATAGCATCTCCATTTTTTTTGTATCTTTGACAGTTAAAACGATAGAAATGGCATTATTTGGAATTTTCGGATCAAAAACGAAAGAGGAGAAACAAGCACTGAATGAGGGACTTGAAAAAACCAAAGTGGGAATTTTTGAGAAATTGTCACGTGCAGTTGTTGGTAAATCCAAGGTAGATGACGAAACACTTGACGGAATTGAGGAGGCTCTTATTGCTTCAGATATTGGAGTTGAAACTACATTGAGAATCATTGAGAGGCTTGAAACAAGGGTTGCAAAAGACAAGTTTGTGAATGTAAATGAGTTGAATGCAATTTTAAGGGAGGAGATTGAGGGGCTATTGGACATTGACGACAATTACGAGGGAGAGATTCCTTTTGATTTTTCAAAAAAACCATACGTTATAATGGTTGTGGGTGTTAACGGGGTTGGTAAGACCACAACTATAGGAAAACTTGCTGCAAGATTAAAAGCTTCAGATAAAAAGGTGATTCTTGGTGCAGCTGACACATTCAGGGCTGCAGCTGTTGAGCAACTTACAATCTGGAGTGAAAGGGCTGGTGTCCCAATTGTCAAACAACAGATGGGGTCAGATCCTGCATCAGTTGCATATGACACTATTGCATCGGCAATTACTCAAGGGGCAGACGTAGTTCTTATTGACACAGCCGGCAGACTTCACAATAAGGTTAACCTTATGAATGAACTTACCAAGATAAGAAACGTCATGAGAAAGCTTATCCCCGATGCGCCACATGAGGTGCTGCTGGTTCTTGACGGTTCTACAGGGCAGAATGCCTATATGCAGGCCATGGAGTTCACAAAGGCTACTGATGTTACTGCACTTGCTGTGACAAAGCTTGATGGTACAGCAAAAGGGGGGGTGGTTATAGGAATTTCTGACCAGTTCAAGATTCCCGTTAAATTTATCGGGGTTGGAGAGAAAATAGAAGATCTGCTAATTTTTAATAAAAAAGAGTTTGTTGAATCTCTTTTTTAAACCAGTAACTATAAAAATAATTGACAAAATATAATCGGATATGAAGATCTCATACAATTGGTTAAAAAACTATATTAATCTTACAATTAAACCTGAAGAGGTTGATAAAATACTTAGTTCGATTGGTCTTGAAGTTGAGGCGATGGAGAGTGTGGAGCAAATTCCGGGGGGGCTTGAAGGAGTCGTAGTTGGCGAAGTGGTTGAGTGCTCAAAACATCCTGATGCAGATAAGCTAAGCCTTACAAAGGTGAATACCGGCGGAGAAGAGCTACTGCAGATTGTTTGTGGTGCGCCGAATGTTGCAGCTGGCCAGAAGGTTTTGGTAGCAACTGTTGGAACGAACCTTAAATTCAGTAATGGCGAAGAGATTAAGATAAAACGGTCAAAAATACGTGGAGTAGAGAGTATGGGTATGATCTGTGCAGAGGACGAGTTGGGCATAGGTACGTCGCATGAAGGGATAATGGTTCTACCGGCTGAAACAAAAGTCGGAGTTGCTGCCAGGGAGTATCTTAATTTAAAGAGTGATACAATTTTTGAAATAGGTCTAACTCCAAACAGAGTTGATGCTGCTTCGCATATTGGTGTTGCCAGGGATCTCTCTGCATACCTCAAGCTTAATGGCAAAAGTGGTGACATGATACTGCCCTCTGTGTCGGAATTTGAGAATTTAAAACGAACATCATCGTCTGTCAGACCAATTGAAATTGTTGTGGATAGTAAAGATGGAGCACCCAGATATTCGGGGCTCACATTTGACAATATAAAAATTGCACCGTCACCTGAGTGGTTGCAGACAGCACTAAAGTCAGTGGGATTGAGACCTATCAATAATGTAGTGGATATTACAAATTATATTCTTCAGGAGACTGGTCAGCCACTCCATGCGTTTGATTACAGCAAGATTGAAGGAGGCAAGGTTGTTGTACGTGAGGCGAGGAAGGGAGAGCGATTTGTAACCCTGGATGGTGTTGAAAGAGAGCTGTCGCCGGAAGATGTTATGATATGCAATATAAATAGTCCGATGTGTATCGGTGGAGTTTTTGGTGGGTTGCATTCAGGAGTATCTAATGAGACTACTGCAATTTTTCTTGAAAGCGCATATTTTAATCCGGTATCAATAAGAAAAACATCTAAAAGACATTCTCTTAAGACAGATGCTTCATTCAGATATGAGAGGGGTGCTGACCCTGCAAATGTTCCGTATGCACTAAAAAGGGCCGCAATTCTATTACAGGAGATTACTGGTGCAAATGTAGTTGGTGATATTTGTGAGGTCTATCCTAAACCAATCGAGAGAGTTCAGATTTCCCTTGATTTTAATAGAATAGAGGAGTTCATTGGTAAGAAAATAGGTGCGGGTACTATTATGGCCATTCTTGGTTACATGGACTTTGAAGCAGTTACAAGCAGCGAATACGGTGCAGAGGTACTGGCTCCATTATACAGGGTGGATGTTACAAGGGAGTGTGATGTTGTCGAAGAGGTGTTGAGGATATACGGATACAACAACATTGAGCTTCCGGGAAGTGTTCATGCTTCAATCAACGCTACTCCAAAACCTGATCCGGAAAAGGTACGTTCATTGGCTGCTGATTTTCTTGCCAATAACGGCTTCTATGAAACAATGAATAACTCGTTGACTAAAAGTGAATATTATTCAAAACTAAAGACATTTCCAGAAAATAAGCTTGTAAGGATTTTAAATCCTTTGAGCACAGATCTCAATTCGATGCGTCAGACTTTAATTATCAATGGTCTGGAGGTTATATCGTATAATATTAACCGACAGCATCCCGATCTGAAACTTTTTGAAATGGGGAATGTCTATTCAATTGAAAATGGTACAGATGGTAATGATCTGATTTCATATGCAGAAGCACCAAAACTCTCTTTATTTGTTTCCGGACCTGGTAATGCTTCGTGGAGGAACGTAGCAAGACCAGCTAGTTATTTTTCCTTAAAAGGTTATTTGGAACTGCTCTTAAAGAGATTCGGGATTCGTCTGGATGAATTGGAATACGAGGCTGCTCCTGCAGACATCTTTACTGAGGGTCTGATATATAAAACTCAGGGGGGCAAGGAACTTGCAATTATGGGAACAATAAACAATCAACTTCTTAAACAATTCGGCATAAAGCAACAGGTTTTTGCTGCTGAAATTTCATGGAACGTGCTGTTCAATCAGGTTAAGAAGCAAAAGGTGTTGTTCAGCGAACTGCCAAAATTTCCTGAAGTAAGAAGGGACCTGGCACTGTTGATTGATGAAAATGTGTCATTTGCCGAGTTGAGAAAACTGGCATTCAAGACTGAAAAGAAAATACTTAAGCAGGTGACTCTTTTTGATGTATACCGAGGAGACAAGATTCCTGACGGGAAAAAGCAATATGCACTAAGCTTTACGCTTCAGGACATAGAGAAGACTCTGACTGACAAATATGTTGAGGAGGTAATGAACAGATTACTTGGTTCTTTTATGGAGCGTTTTGGCGCAACTCTCAGGTAGTCGGAATAAAATATGAAATGTCAAATACCATTATTAAAGAGATTGGCAAATTCCTGAAACTTGTCAAATTCTCGCATACAATATTTGCTCTGCCTTTTGCTCTTATAGGGTTCTTTCTGGCTGTCAAAATTACAGGAAATAATTTTTCATGGTGGTTGTTTGGATTGATATTGATGGCAATGGTGTTTGCCAGGAACTCTGCAATGGGATTCAACAGATATCTGGACCGGGAGATTGATGCAAAAAATCCGAGAACTTCATCCCGCGAGATACCTGCAGGTCATCTTTCACCAGGGGCAGTAAAGGTTTTTGTAATTGCCAACATATTGCTTTTCCTTATAGTTGCCCTGATGATAAATTCTCTTTGCTTTTATCTCGCTTTTCCAACTTTAGCTATATTGCTCCTTTACAGTTTTATGAAAAGAATCACCTCACTTTGTCACTATGTACTGGGCCTAGCTTTGGCAATAGCGCCTGTTGGTGCCTATCTGAGCATTGCCGGGGTGTTCCATCCTGCACCTTTGGTCTTGTCATTGATAGTTTTGCTATGGGTGAGTGGTTTCGATATTATATATGCACTTGCCGATGAAGAGTTTGACAAAGAGCAGAATCTGCATTCTGTTCCACAGTTATATGGTAAAAGGGGGGGATTGATAATTTCTGCCATTGGTCACTTGCTTATTATCCCGCTTCTCTATCTGTTTTATGTGGTGGCAGAGATGGGTGCAATTTACCTGGTTGGGGCCGCAATCTTTGTTGTGCTTCTTGTCTATCAGCATCTTATTGTCTCACCATCAAACATGTCAAGGATCAATGCCGCGTTCTTCACAGCCAATGGTTTTGCATCTGTAATCTTTGCTGTCTTCACTATTGCTGACATTCTGATTTAAAGTTTTTCTCCATCAGAGAGCCAATAGCCTCCTATGCTTTTTTTTAACGCCATTTTTGTCAGTTTTTCAGGGAGCTGCGGAACTCCTCACTACGTTCGTCAAACAGTCCTCACTCTTATTCCTGAAAAACTTCTAAAAATTTGGCTAAAAAAGCGAAGTCAGCTTATGTGACTCTCTGATGGAGAAAGAATATTAATACATAAATACTTCCAATTTGATCTTCCATCTTTTCCAATCCGGCATTTCTGTTGAAAGTAAGTCGAAAAAATCTTTTGTATGGCTTCTATGCAATAGATGACAAAGCTCATGTGTTATTACATATTCAATACAGGGGCGAGGTGCTTTAATAAGCTCAGTGTTCAAAATAATCTTTCCCTTATTTGTACAACTACCCCATCGGGTTGCCATTTCTTGAATATAAAGTGAAGTTGGTTGGATATCGTATTTTTTAAATCGTTGGATAATTGGTTCTGCAATTTCTGCAAACTTTACTTTGGAATGTTCTCTGTACCACTCTTTCATTAATCCCTCGGCTTTTGATTTTGGAGAACAGATTATCTCAAAATACCGACCTTTATATTTTACGCTATTTGGTTTTCCTTCTGATAATCGTAAAAGATACTGTTTGCCCAGATACAAATGAGATTCACCGCTTATATACCTTCGTTTTGGTGTTTTTATACCTAAGGATATGAAATAGTTTTGCTGTTTTAATATCCAACCCGCTCTTTTTTTTATTTTTTCTTCTATTAAAGATATTGTTGCATCAAGTGGCGCTCTAACTGTAGTTGCTCCGTCTGGGCTGACCTGTATCCGAAGAGTTTTTCTCTCCGCATAAGTAACTGAATACTTAATTGTTGTTAAACCAAAAACAATCTCTTTCTCCATTACTTGAACCATAATTTAGCAACATCTACACAACGGTCAATTATTGAGTCCATATCTTCAAAAGTCATAGGAATCTCCCATGTTCTTTTAATTTCGTCAATCAAAAAATCTTCCATTTCTATCTTCATTTTACCAATCACATTAATTTTTGACTGCCAGTCTACGATTACTTTATCGTTTTCCTTCACAAATCTTTGTATGATTGAATCAAAAGCAAGAGCAGTATCGAGTGCAAGCCGTTTTGTGTCAAATAAATTTGTCTCGTTATGGAACGTTTTATATACCTCCAAACTTAAGCCGAAATATGCTTTTCCTGCATTATTCCGGGAAAGAGAAGATGGTATTTCATCATCTGTATGAGATAGAACGGCATCTCTATGATTGATTACCTTCTTCAAATACTCAGCCTCATCAATACGACCTTGTTCATATGCAGAAATTGTTTCTTTAAGTAATTCCGAAAATTTCTTATAAAAAGCGGGATCCGTATCGATGTTTTCATTGATATACTTATTAGTCCGCGATGCAATTGTATCTGCTTTTGCCGCTTGTCCGATAATTTTTTCAACCTCTTCTGCAAATCTGTCTTTATCGAATATATTTACAAGTTCGGTTATTGTTTTTACCGCTCCACTTTCTATGTGAGTGTCTATCAATTTCTGAATTTGTCCCTCATACTGTTTGTAATTTATACTATCTGAATACCTTTCCTGTACGGAGCTCCTTAGTTTCAAGAACATTGCCAAGTCTTCTTTGTATCGGGCGATATCTTTTTCCGGAACTTGTTTGTGAAAATCAATTGAAGAGAGTGCGATTTTAAGACATCTTGCATAACCGGCCAATTTATCATAAAAGTTTTGCCTTACATCTTCATGCCTTAGGAGTTGTTCATAGGACTCCAGATTTTTCTTATTGGAAATCTCTTTGAAAAGGTCCCATAATTCGGAATACTTCTGAGGAAGTTTATTAACTTCTTCGCTAACATCTGCAAAGACCCCTTCAAGATCTTCAGGGTCATAATCGGAATAGATATCCAATGCATCATTAAGAGCTCCCAAAACACCATAATAATCAATAATAAAGCCATATTCTTTATCGTCACAAACCCTGTTCACACGGGCAATTGCCTGCAAAAGATTGTGATCACTTAGCTTTCGATCCAAATATATTACTGTGTTTTTTGGTTCATCAAAACCGGTTAGTAATTTGTCAACTACAATAATAATTTCTGGATGTTCACTATTCTTAAACCTATTGATAATATTCGTTTCATATTTTTTTGCCGTGCCGTGCTCATCCATCATCTTTTTCCAGAAAGCCTTTTCGGTATTGCTTGTTTCTCCGAATGCAGCATCTTCTCCCTCTCTGTCATCGGGAGATGTAATAAGTACTTCTGAGGAGACAATTCCGATTTCGTCTAAAAACTCTTTATATTTAATTGCAATGCGCTTTCTGGGACATACTAACTGCCCTTTAAATTTAGTGCCTTGCCAGTTATCACGATAATGTTGTGATATGTTCCAGGCAATTGCATAGACTCTTTGTTCCGCTTGGTTTAGTTGGTCGGCCCGGCTAAACTTCTTTTTCATATCAAGACGCTGATAATCATTCAGCGGTTCACAAACCATATTGAAATAGTTATCAATCGCTTTTTCGTGCACTTCCTGCGAAACTATGCGTCCTTCATAGAGTAATGGTACAACTGCTTTATCTTTTACTGCTTGATCTACTGTGTAAACGGGTTGTATAATACCTCCGAATTTTTGTGCCGTGCTCTTCTCCTTTTTCATCAGGGGTGTACCAGTCATTGCAATAAAGCAAGCGTTTGGCAGTGTCTTCTGCATCTGAATATTACGCTCCTTATATTGACTCCTGTGTGCTTCGTCTATTAACACAAAAATATTTGGATCTTCGAGCGGTGGTTTGATTTTGCTCACAGCTGTTTCAAACTTATTAATTACTGTAGTTATTACAGCATCTGTTTTGCTTTCAAGTAATTCAACAAGCTGAGTACCTGTTTTTGCATTCTCAACATAAGTCCCGCACTTTTTGAAAGTCCCTGTTATTTGTCTGTCAAGGTCAGTTCTGTCGGTTACAAGAATTATTTTAGGATTTTTAATGCTTTTATCCAACACAATCGCTTGTGCAATAAATACCATCGTCAATGATTTACCACTTCCCTGTGTGTGCCAGATAACGCCACCTTTGCGTTTCCCTTCAGTTACGACTCGAACTCGTTCCAGCGTTTTTTTAACAGCAAAATATTGTTGATAACGAGCAATTTTCTTAATACCATCGTCAAAAATTGTAAAACTGAAAATGAAATCAAGAAATCTTTCCGGATGACACAGACTATATAAATATGCATTTTGTTCGGAAGGTTCTATCGTCTGCTTTTCAAGTTCATCGAAATGACCGGCAACATAATGATACCTGTTTTGAAAGAGCTTTTGTTTTTGTTCAGGGCTTAATGCTGTATTCACGACTTTGCGAAGATTCTCATTATAAGCATCATCTTCTCCCTGTGAGGCAAATTGTTCTTTCCATTTTCCCCAAAATTTCTCCGGCGTTCCGGTTGTTGCGTAGGAGGCAAAGGAGGTTGCCAGACTTAATAATAATGAGGAATAAAGATATAATCCGCGGATACCATCTTCTTTTTGATTTCTAAGATGCTGCGATATTGCTTGCTGGAGAGAATCTTTGATATCAGGGCGCTTACATTCAATTATGCATAAAGGGATACCATTTACAAACAAGACTATATCCGGGCGGCACGTGTCGGACTTACCTGTGCGGGTTACAGCAAACTCTTCAGTAACATGAAAAATATTCCGTTCAGGATTCTCCCAGTCGATATAGCGTAAAGTAAAACTTTTTTTATCTCCATCAACACTCTGTTCCAATGGTTTTCCGTATGTCAGTAAATCATACACATACTGATTGGCAGAAATGTATCCTTCGTCCAATGGCACATTGCGTAAGGCAACTATGCCATTTTCAATATTCTGTGTAGAAAACAGTGCCGTTTTATTGCTACTAACCTGAATAGAATTAATCTCTTCAAGTTGTTTTCGAAGGATTGGCTCAAGCAAAACATTTGTTGTTTTACCATCTCGCAAATCAAAAGCCTCTTCTTGCGAAAGATATGTATATCCTAGTTTTTGCAATAATTGCAAGGCTGGTATTTGGCTTATGTGGTCTTCTTTGAATGAGATGTTCATAATGATTCTATTTGCTCTTAATATTTGTAATTCCAAAAGGAATATGTACAGATGGTATGTTTGTTAAATTGGACAAATGCCCCATTTGATCATCAAAAAACATATGTGGATGCATAATATCCAAAACTCTTGATTTGTCAATTCCACCAAGGAAAAAAGCTTCATTTACATCAACACCCCAACTTTTTAATGTGTTAATTAATCTCTCGTGGGAAGGAGCATTTCTTGCTGTGACTATTGATGTTTTTAGAATTCTTTTATAATCTGGATCTTTTTGTTGTCGTTTTGCCTCCATTTTTTGGAAATAGGAAATTTTCTTGAATAAATCGCCCAATAATCCTGGTTCTAATGGAGTATTTGCAAAGTTTCTCTCATGATTGTGAAATGCCTCCATACCTTCCTCCTGATAGACTTTTTCTGCTTCATCTGTTGCAATTACTCCATCAAAGTCGAAGGCAATCCTTAATTCATAATCATTGTCAGAGTCGCTATCCTGCATCCTTGAATCTAACACCCGACCTGCGGCAATGCCATTATCACAAGCAGACTGCACATCTTTCTCATCTGCAGACAAAAAAAGAGATGCATTAAAAGCAGGTAAGTATTTGTATGGAGAGGTGCCAGAGAAAAATCCTGCACGTGTAATATTTAACCCGTAATGCTCAATAGTTTTAAATGCACGAATTCCTGTTTCGGGACTATTTCTGGACATTAATACAACTTCAACCGGCTGTTCTTCGGAGAAGACCTCGTTTAATCGTAATAATCTTTTTAAAAAAGGAAAAGCAACACCTTTTTGAAAATGGTTATTCACATTCTTTTCCTGATATTTACGATACTCTTCAACACCATAATTTTTATAGATTGCGTGTGATTCCGTTAAATCGAATAGCGCACTTGATGCGACTGCTATAACGAGCTTTTTTTCAATAGGATATGGCATGTTAAAATAATTTTGACATTAATTCTTCTTGTCTTTTGGCGGGCAAGGATCTTCGCCATGACTACTAGGGTTTTGAATTTTTCCATCTTTACCGTGCGGAATAAGCTCTCTTCCTTCTTTTATAGCTTGATTTCGACTCCACACCATAGCATCTTGTTTCGTATCAAAATGTTTTGAGATTTTCGATAGTTCCGGTTTATTGGCATCCCAACCCCCTTTATCTGTGTTTGGAACAATATGTATTTCTTTCCTTTTCATAATTCAACTGAATATTATATTTGTTGTTTTAATATTTCTAATGCGGAATCTACAAGAGGTGTGATTCTATTCGCTGCAACACCAATGACAATTCCTTTAATCGCATTAAATGCTGATTTGATAACTTTTGGTTGTTGGTATTGACTACCTAATTCCATCTTTATTTTTACGACTTCTGCTACAAGATCTTCTCTATCAAGATCAATATTATGTACAAGTTCTTCAATTTTATCAGTTATGGAACGAAGTTCTTCTTTCGCTTTACTGTAAATTTCGATATTGTTTCTGTTGCCTCCAACAATTGTTGAATCACAAATATTTGCAATTCCCTTATCTTCAATATATACACCAGCATTAATTGTTTTATTAATAATCCTGTCGATTTCTCTTTTCTTATTCATCACATCGAAGTCTATTTCCTGATTAAACATTGTGTCGTTAAATTCTAAAAATATATCAAGAAGTTTGTTCTTTGCAGTTTGTATGATTGCTTCAAAAAAATGACGAGACACAATTTTATTTATTCTCATTATTTGACAATTAGGCATAATCATTTGAATCATATAAACTTCATTCGGGCCCAAACTATAAGCAATATCATCCTTTGTATTTTCTAATACACTTTGAATTACGGATAATGAATCTTTAACTTTAATTTCGGTTATCTGCTCATATTTTTCATTACCTAAATTCACAATAGGTATTTCAGTGTTTTTATATTGCATCATTCCAAAGCCATGAGGGGTAATAAAATCTGCATATACGCCTGTTATTGTGCTTTTCCTGTGTTTTGGAATAATTGCGTCATCAATATATCCATTAACAAATTCACTATCTACCCAGTCAGTAAATATTTTATTTTTAAGTAGCCTCGAAATTACTTGTACTTTACTGCCTACTGTACTTATTGATACATTATATGTTAAATCGCAGATTACTTCTTCGATTAACTTCCTTATATTAATCATAATTTAACTCGAGTTTTACCTGTTAGTAGTTTTTGCATTAAGCAGTTTTTTTGGGAGCGGAAAGCCCCAAGAATTTCTCTTGCCAGATCAATCTCTGTATCAATGCATGAAATTATTTCTGCAATTTTATTCTGCTCTTCAATGCCAGGGAGAGGAATGGTAATATATGAAAATTTTGATATCCAATGTCTTTCATGCCCTCCAATTGCATATTTTATTTGTTGCATAGCCTCATATACAAATTTGATATTAACATTTTTTTTGGCTTTTAATAATTTCATTGCCGAGGATTTTGCTTTAAATGGAAAATTTACAAATTTGGAAGCTGTAGTAAAATCATCAAAAATTATTACTGGTAAATCAACAAAAACACCATCAATCTCATTTGTGTAACCAAGAACAAAAGTCTTTCCCGCAGTCAGCACAGGTACTGGGTATTTATTGTCATAAAGTGTATCTCTCACTAAATATGGAGTTGGCTGAATATAATCGAGTAAATCACCTAATTCAGTGTCTCCCCATTTTATTGCAAATCCAGAAAGACGGATTTTCCCCCTCATAATAGGTTGCATAATTGCTCGCTTTCTTCTCTCTAATTTTTCAACCAATTGTTCTTGCTTTTCAATTGCTTTGTCCCAGAAAAATAAGATTTCTGCTATTTTCTTTTGTTCTGGCAAAGTGGGTAAAACAATCTCAATTTTTTTTAAATGGAAAGGATAAATATGAACAATAGAGTGTCCTTGCCCAAACTTGTATTTTTGTTTATTGCTAACTGAGGAGTTCAATAAATATGATAGAGTAATACTTTCGGACTCATAAGGTTTGAAAATAATAATATCACCACCTGCAAAAGCGATTTCTTTGTCAATATAAGCAACACACTTTCCAATATCTTCTATAGTTTCACCCGAGCCAGCAAATAGAATATCTCCAAATTCAATTTTCTGACTTTCCAAAGCAGCACTATCATCAATAAAAGATTTAATGTTTTTTATAACAAAATTATACTTAGTGTAGATATCACCATACGTAAGGCAAGGATTTCCAAATGATTTAATTTTATCCTTTGGTATACCTTTCCCTTTTAAAAAGACACCGAGTTCATCCAATTTTTTCACCTGCCAGTCTTCCGGAATTATCCCAAGCGGACTATCCTTGTATCCTGCAGGGATTTCCTTATATTGCTTCATCTTTCTTGCTCTCCAGTTGTTTTACAATTCGATCGAAATCGGATTCAATTTTTTGTCGTTTATTGAATGACTCATATTCATTTTCGGCTTTTTCATCGGCCTGCTGCCGGCTAATGGTTCCTTTCCCTTTCAGGATCTTGAACTCATTAAATTCCAAAAATTTGTTAACGCTTCCGGCAAATTCTGCCATAGTAAAATATGTTCTCGTTTCTATTAATCTTTCGACATAATCAAAGTAAGATGATATGGTTCGCTCCAAAATCCGGATTTGATCTTCTGCAAGGTAGTTTTTCGCAATTTTTGTATCGCTTATAAGTACCCTTCCGGCAGGGGCGTTTTTAAATGTTTTTAACCCCATAAACTCGTTGTCTGCCTTGGCGCTTAGATAGATAATTTCCGGAGCTGTTTTGCCGGTAATAGCATAATGGAATTTATTCTGCACCTCGGCATAAAACTCGTGAGCAATACTTGATTTAGAATCATAGTCAATACTGCATTCGGCAAATATGTCTGTAATTTTCTGGTAAATCCGTCGCTCACTTGCCCGAATTGAACGGATTCTTTCGAGTAACTCTTTGAAATAATCCTTGCCAAAGAACCTGCCATTCTTAAGTCTATCATCGTCCATTGCAAAGCCCTTAATCATATACTCCTTCAGGACACTTGAAGCCCATATCCTAAATTGTGTGGCACGAGTGGAATTTACCCTGTATCCAACGGATATTACAGCATCTAAATTGTAATAATTTACTTCATATATTTTGCCATCGGAGGCAGTTGTTTCCAAAATGGAAACAACTGAATTTTCATCCAATTCTTTGCTGTGAAAAATATTTTTTAAGTGTTTGGAAATCGCAGGTCTATTAACATCAAACACCAGACTCATATGTTCTTGCGTGAGCCAGATTGTCTCATTTGATAGTATCGCTTCTACTTTTATATCACCATTTGGTGCTGTATATAATAAGAAGCTCGTTGTTTCATCATTGATAGATAACTTCCTCAATGAAAAGGGGGTATCTATTGTTTTTCTAAATGATTTGCCGATAAAAAAACTTTCTGCTTTTTCTCTGGATACTTTCGATCTATCAACATTCAACGAAATCAAATAACATGCATATTTAGTTAATTTTGTGGACCTTAATTCTCTTTGTGCTCCAGAGCCGATTGTAACCATTTCGTTGAGCTCAACGAAATGGTCTTCTATTTTTTGATTGCTCAAACTTAATGCTTCCTTTGATCTTTCAATTACTTTTTCAAAATTGCGATAATCTGAATAATCAAATGCTTTAGCCAGATCTCTTGAGTTCCAGAACTCTATTCCGAAATCATCGATTCTTCGAATATTTTCAAAGATTGATTTATTATTCTTTGCTGAATTTTTCATTTAAATAGATATTAAAATCCCAGTTCGGCAAGGTATTGCTTCATTTTTGCCTGTACCTCTTTTAGCTCGATCTCAAGAGTGTCAATCTCTTTTTGAACGGCAACGATGTCAATCTCCTCTTCCTCTTCGAAAGTATCCACATAACGCGGGATGTTTAAGTTGTAATCATTTTCTGCTATTTCTGCAGGGGTAGCAACATAAGCGTATTTATCTTCTGCTGTTCCTTCTTTCAGCTCACCTGCCGAAAACTTACAGTATGTAGAAACAATGTGTTCAATGTCTTGCGAGCGTAATTTATTTTGATTTTTCCCATTCTCGAACTCTTTGCTTGCATCGATAAAAAGTACATTTTTATTCTTTTTGCCCTTATTGAATATAACGATAGCTGCAGGGATACCTGTTCCAAAGAAAAGGTTTGCCGGCAATCCAATTACGGCTTCCAAAATGTTTTCTTCAACAGTTTGTTTGCGGATTTTTCCTTCACTTGACCCCCTGAATAATACACCATGTGGAACAACTACTCCCACTTTACCTGTTTTTTCGTGAGCCACCTCAATCATATGACTTATGAATGCCCAGTCTCCTTTGCTCTTTGGAGGAACACCACGCCAAAAACGCTGGTAAGAATCATGTTCTGCTTCATCTGCTCCCCATTTGTCCAAGGAAAAAGGAGGATTTGCGACAACTGTGTCAAATTTCATAAGAAGGTCGCCTTCTTTTAGTTTTGGCGTGCGAAGGGTGTCGCCCCAACGAATTATCGCACTGTCAAACCCATGCAAAAACATATTCATCATTGCCAGAGCCCAGGTACTTCCATTGAGCTCCTGACCATATAATGAGAAGTTGTCTCCGTCAACTTCCATCCCTGCTTTAATAAGTAGTGATCCTGAACCACAGGTGGGATCGCAAATCCTTGCTCCGGGTTTGCTTTTTGTTAGTTTTGCTAATAATGTGGAAACTTCTGCCGGAGTAAAGAAATCTCCTGCCTTTTTGCCGGATTCGCTTGCAAATGTTGATACAAGATACATATAGGCATCTCCAATAATATCGTTGCCCTCCAAATGGGATTCGTCAAAAATCATTTTTTCATCGGAGAAATCCAGGATTAAATTTTTTAAGCGGGTATTTTTATCTTTTGCATCTCCAAGGTTACTACTGTTGAAGTCAATGTTTCTGAAAATGCCACTTCCATCTTCGCTGCTCATCTTTTCTCTGTTGGCATCTTCAAGGTCTGCAAGGGCTATGTTGATTAATTCACCGATGTTACTTTCATTTCTAAATTCATATAGAAAATCAAATGAGCTGGTTTTTGGAACTATGAATCGTTCATGTCGCATAGCTCTCTCTGCTCTTTCAAGATTCCCGTCGTATTTTTGAAGATGTTCATGAAATTTTGATTTATGTACATCACTTACATATTTCAGAAATAGCATAGTAAGTATATAGTCCTTGTATTGACTTGGATCAATAACACCTCTGAATGTATCGCATGCTTTCCATACAATTCTGTTAATCTCTGCCTGCGTTGTTTTTGTTGCCATATATTTATTATTTTATTGTTTCAGTAAGTATTTTGCTTGTCAATACTTTTTTTTGAGAAGAAATCGATCTGTATAATTCTTCTTCCTTCTTTTGTAGGTTGCTAATCTCCATAATAAGCCGCTGTTTTTCGATTGAAGGTAATTCAAACTCAATATCTTGAATCATAGATTTTGTTATTGACGGAATTGAACTCCCAACCGCATGGTTTTTTAAAGTTTTCAATATGTCATGTGAGTTAAGAAACCAACATAAAAAATATGGGTTAACCTCAGTATTCTTGATTCTTATTACAAAAAAAGAGGATGAAGCTACTGCTTTTCCAATAGATATATTATACACAACACAAAAATTAGATGTCCCTTTGGCTGCAAATAATAGATCTCCCTCTAAAAGCAGATGATTTGAAATATTTCCATTATCTTTAATAGATGGTTCAAGATTGCTAGTTGTGTTGTTATTTATTTCAAAATCTTTAATTTGCAAATATATAACATCTCCATCAGGAGCAGTTTTAAGGTAAACACCTGATTGAATATCTGCTATTTCTCTAATTTTTCTATTCATTTTTATCTAAGTAGTACGATTACTAATGCAAAGGTAGTAATTTATTTTAAATGTCCAAAAAAATCTGAGTAATGCATCTACGAATTATGTGTTAGTGGATTTATAGTTGTTATTATGCATCTCGTATACATTGATTGTGTACCTTCCTAAATGCGGTACACGACCCATTTAGGAAGGTACACAAACAAAAGAGATGCAATATTATATTATTATAAGATACGGCAAACAGGATAACGACTGACATTTGGTTCAACGTTTTCCCTTACCTTAGACATAAAAAACTGCAGGATTGCCTGAGGGTCATTTGCAAATGCTGGGTCGTTTGCCTTCTTGGTCTCGAACTCCTTTTTTAATGCAGGGTCCTTTGCAATCATCTCCCGTCCTTTAACCTCCATGTAGTTTAGCCTTATCCAGAACTCAGTTGCCGGACGTGCAAAGAGGTTATAGAATCCCCAATAGACAAGAGATGTGGGTGATTTTGGCTCAAGCATGTGAGCTATGATTTTCACCTTTGGTTGTGCTGTTAAAATTATCAAATCTCCTTTTCTAAATTTTACATACTCTTTTTGGGTAGTATATCCGGTTGTCAGAGTTACTCGGCCTTCATTTGGAAATTCGGACCATTTTGGGTTTACAAAACGATATGTTTCCACGTAAATTGTGGTATCTGTATTAAGTATGCTGTATTTGATTCCATGCAGATCAAGCAGCTCTCTTGTTGCAATTTGTTCCTGTGGTATTATATAGGCTTTTGGAAGCTTGATCATAAGATCCTTCTTATAAGATGTGAAAAGCGGTAGACGGATGGTTACAGGCGATGTTCTGTCGGAGTAAGTCCAATCTGCACCCGAAAGTTCACTCTTTACCTTTTTATCGTTCCATGCAAGATAATCAACTAATATGCTGTCTTTAAAGTCATGAGAGAACATAAGCGGGAGCGAATCTCTTCGAAACATGTCGGATGCAGAATTTCTATCTGCAAGAGCTATCTCCTTTTGTAGTTCTCTGCTGTTTTCGCCAATTATCTTAAGTGATTGAAGAATCAAATTGTATGATGATTCGACACGTTGTTTGTATGGTTTATAAATATGGTTCTCAACCAGAATTCCAATTCTGTTGTTTGCTGAAGCATAGCCATTTGAGTATTGTGGAGGAAAATTGTTCGGTAGGACTCCTGCTCTTTGATTTGTATTACTGTAGGACTCAAAATACGGGAAAATCGGGAAGCCGGCGGCTGCCATTCCTTCCTTAAGTTTTTTCTCATAAACATTATTGGTCCATTTAAGTAGATTGTCGTTTAGAAAACCGCAATGGTCAACCCCATAAGTGGATACATATTGAAAATCGGCTCCATTGGTGACATGAATGTCCATGAACAGTTCTGGCATCCATTTTTTGTAAAGTACTATGAGTGCACGGGTTTCCGGAGCATCTGCCTTAATAAAATCCCTGTTCATGTTATACCTCTGAGCTGTGAATCTTGCTCCTACTTCCTCTGGTCCATTCTGGTTTATACGGTAAAAGCTTCCGAAATCTTCGTGTCCGTCAACATTTATTATTGGAATAAAAAGAAGCGAGACATTATCCAGAATTCCGGGGAACTTATTGTAAACAGCTATATCTCTTATAAGCATCAGTCCTGCATCTTTTCCATCTGGTTCTCCTGCATGAATGGCAGCCTCTACAAGTATGACAGATCTTCCTTTTGCACGGATTTCATCGGGAGATGTCAGCCCGTCCTTGTCAGCAATAAGTAGGGGAATATCTCTTCCTTGTGGAGAGGTCCCGATTGAAGTGTAGGTTACCATTGGAGAATTTTTGTCAAGAAGTTTGCAAAACTCAACTGTTTCTGAGTAACGTGGGGTTCGGTTAAAGTTGTTTTTTTCGTAATTAGTAACGAATTTTGAATTGCTTTTTATTGGTTGCTGTGCGGTAACTATAGATATTGTTGCTATAGATGCAAAGAAAAGTATCATTAACCTATTCATATTTTGATTTTTTTCAAAGGTATGTAGTTTTAAAATATGTAGCTGTAGCAATTTATTAATATTTTGCGTCTTGTATTAATAAGTAACGAAATGTCTAAATTATGAAAACTAAAATTAGTATTTTTTCTATAATTTGCGGATTCTGTCTTCTGAGTAGTTGTGACAAGAACCAATCACCTTCTGAAGAAACCATTAAAGAGCCAATAACAATCCAGCTAAATACATCAGAAACAAAAATGGCAGAAGCTGATAAGAGTTTTGCCATGGAATTTTTTTCGCTGGCTTATGAAAATAACCAAAAAGGTGCTAAGAAGGATAATATCATGATCTCTCCTTTCAGTCTGAGTACTGCTTTGGCCATGGTTTGGAATGGAGCAGACGGAGAGACTAAATCAGCCATTCAAAATGTCCTGGGTTTCCAGAGTTATACCGATAACGATGTGAACGGATACTACAAAAAGATGAAAGAATCGCTGCTTTCTACCGATCCATCTGTAAAGCTGGCAATTGCCAACTCTATCTGGTACAGAAACGGTATTAGTGTCAATGACGGATTTGTTCAGACAAACAAAACATGGTACAATGCGCAAGTACAAGCATTGGATTTTTCGTCGCCGGATGCTGTAAAAACTATCAATAAATGGTGTTCCGATAATACAAATGGTCTTATAAAAGAGGTATTGAAAGAGATTTCTCCTTATGACTTAATGTACTTGCTTAATGCTCTTTATTTTAAGGGAGATTGGGGAAAAGGATATACGTTCAAGGAGACAGAAACAAAATCAGGCCTTTTCAAAAAAGAGAATGGCACTATTGTCTCTGCAAATATGATGAACAATCAGAAAGAGTTACTTTATTATACAGATGAAACTCTGTCTGCTGTTAATTTACCATATGGGAACGGCGCATTCAGCATGGTTATTATGTTGCCTCAGGAAAATGTTTCAGTTTCAAAGATGATTACAAAATTAAAAAGTCCGTTGTACTGGCAAAATTTCATCAAAAACATGGTTACAAAAGAGGTAAATATGCAAATCCCAAAGTTTAAGATTGAATATAAGGATAACTTAAATGACATTTTAAAACAGATGGGGATGGCTATCGCTTTTGATTCATATCTGGCTGATTTTTCAAGAATATTCCCTCAACTTAAGTCATACATCTCTACTGTAGACCAGTTCACATACATAGATGTCAATGAAAAGGGAACGGAAGCTGCGGCGGTAACAATTATCGGCATTAAAAACACATCTTACACTCCTCCTGTTAATTTTACTGCCAATCATCCGTTCGTATTTGCAATTTGCGAAAAATCTACCGGTTGCGTGCTGTTCATGGGGATGGTAGGTAATCCCTCGTAGCCGTTTGCCGGCGTTCTCATATTCAACAGAAAAAAAACAGTTAAATAGGTATTGGCTATTTAATGATTTAATAGATGCAACTATTTGATATTTTTTTGCATCTACAATATATGAATTGCATATAAAACATATATTATGAGAACGTTGCATTTTTTATCGACCATTCTGACATTCTCGTTACTATTATTTAGTTGTAATAAAGAAGCGATGAAAATTGAAGAAGATCAAGAAGAGCAAATCGAAGACCTGAAAATTCTTGATGGTACTTATACAGGCATTTTTACGGTGCACTACAGCTCAGTAACTAAAACTGGACCAGTTACTTTAGAGATTAACAACGGGAAATACAATTGCTCTGGAAATCTTAACAGAATCCCTGCAGGGGGGTGGGGGACGTTCCTTACCAAGATGGGTACAATCACCTTTAATGGCATGGGTGCTTGGTCCGCTGACTTTGACGGGAACTTAGTTCTGCATGGTCAGTATAAATACACATTAGATAGTAATAAACTGACAATATCAGCAGCTAAAAACGCTATAGGACAGTACGAATACAATCTTAAGAAAAATTGATTAATACACCGGAATTGCTTACAGTACGTGTTCCGTATTTACCCACAATCACATTAGCACATTAGCACATTAGCACATTAGCACATTAGCACATTAGCATATTAGCACATTAGCACATTAGCACATTAGCACATTAGCACATTAGCACATTAGCACATTAGCATATTAGCACATTAGCACATTAATAAGCGTCCCCCTGTACCCTACTTTCTGCCGTACTGTGCAAGTTCTCCGAGTTCCTCTTCTATGCGCAGGAGTTGGTTGTACTTCGCGATCCTGTCTGAGCGGCTCAATGAACCGGTTTTGATCTGACCGGAATTTGTGGCAACTGCAATATCTGCAATTGTAGAGTCTTCTGTTTCGCCGGAACGGTGGGAAGTGACTGAAGTATATTTTTTACGGTGGGCAAGCTCAATAGCATTAAGTGTTTCTGTAAGGGTGCCAATCTGGTTGACCTTGATAAGGATTGAGTTTGCACAACCAGTCTCGATACCTTTTTTTAGATACTCAACATTTGTTACAAACAAATCGTCACCAACAATCTGGATTTTTGAACCTAATGCATCGGTAAGTAGTTTCCATCCGCTCCAGTCATCCTCAGCCATACCATCTTCGATTGAATCTATAGGATATTTGTCTACAAGTGACTTAAGAAAAGCAACCTGTTCAGTTGCGTTTCTCTTTGCTCCGTTTGCACCTTCGAATTTGCTATAGTCGTAAATACCATCTTTATAGAACTCAGAAGCTGCACAGTCGAGAGCTATTGTTACATCTTTACCGGGTATATATCCAGCTTTTTTAATTGCTGCTATTATTGATTCCAAAGCATCATCTGTTCCATTCAGTGTAGGAGCAAAGCCACCTTCGTCGCCGACTGCAGTACTGAGGCCCCTTTCATGAAAAATCTTCTTTAGATTGTGGAATACTTCTGCACCCATTCTAAGTCCCTCTTTGAAGCTAACAGCTCCCACGGGACGTATCATGAATTCCTGAAATGCAATAGGGGCGTCCGAATGTGAACCTCCATTTATAATGTTCATCATTGGAACAGGAAGGGTTACTGCATTTGTGCCTCCAATATATCTGTAAAGTGGAATCTGAAGATAGTTGGCAGCAGCTCTTGCTACAGCCAGAGATACACCTAAGATTGCATTGGCACCTAATTTGGATTTTGTAGGGGTACCGTCCAGTTCTATAAGAGTTTTATCTATAAGTGGTTGGTTAAGGGCGCTCATACCCAGTATCTGAGGTGCTATTATCTCATTAACGTTTTCTACTGCTTTTAGAACTCCTTTTCCAAGATAACGTGATTTGTCACCATCTCTGAGTTCGAGTGCTTCGTTGCTACCGGTTGATGCTCCTGACGGAACAGCTGCTCTTCCGAACGCTCCGGATAAAAGTTGAACATCTACTTCTATAGTTGGATTTCCACGTGAATCCAATATTTCACGAGCATGAATATTTGTAATTTCCATTTTTGTTTTGTTTTTGTTAGTCTCTTAATAAATAGTCAATTGTACTTACTACACGCACTGTTTTAATATATGGGGTATTTGCATCCCTGTCAGAGATAGAAAACTGTCCCTGATTGGCACTTTTGATTTTCCCCAATTTACTGTCAGAATCTTTTGCAAACTTCTCAGCAGAGGCACGTGCGTTTTTGGTTGCCTCCTCTATCATAACAGGTTTTATGTCGTTTAGTTTAGTGTATATATACTCGATTTTGTATTCAAAATCTCCTGCGCTTATAGCTACCCCCTTTTGCAACATATCAGATTGTCCGGTTATTATCTCCCGAACCTTGTCGATTTTTTCTGAAGTAACAGTAAGAATGCTTGTTACATTATACCTGTATCTGCTTACCTGACTCTGATACCTCTCTGCATTCAGGTCAATTATCTGAGGAGCAGATACCGAAATTTCCGAATCATCAATTCCTCTGGATTTCAGATAGTCCCTGATGATTTTGTTTTTGTCGTTTATGGTTTTATACAAGACAGAAAGGTCATCTCCAATCTCTTTGTATACTATGGGCCAGATAACTTTATTTGCCGGTACCTCCATCTCTGCGAGTCCTTTCACACTTACTACTCTGTCGTATGATTTAAAAGAGGTTACTGCACTTTTAAGAGAGAGGCCAAGCGCAATTAGTCCTGTCATTATGAACAGACCCAAAAAGATAAACCTGTTTGATTGATTACTTTCCATAATTTAGCTAAATTTGTGTTTTAACCTAAATAGCAAATATCAAGCCATGAAAACTAAAATTTCCTTAGTCCTGACCATTGCAATCTATATAGCATCTGTCATCAGTATTCACGCTCAGAATGCCAACATTATCAAGGTGGTAAGAGGTAATGCCGACACTGTGACAAGTGCTTCTCATGTGATTGTGGGAGTGACAAATCCGGGGTCTGAGGTCTATATAAACGGGAACAAGGTGAAGCAATACAAAACAGGCTCATTCGGAGGTGAAATTAGCCTTAAAGAGGGTGATAATGCTGTTGTTATAAGGGCAATCTCCGCTGGTGTCCAGACCGAAGAAAAATTCAACGTTTTTTATAAAATTGAACAGAGGATAACCCGTATTGAAGCAGGAGATTATAAATTCCCGGTTGTCGTGACCAAAAAGGGAGCATATCTGAATTACGGGGCTGGTCAGGACAGGCTAGGAGGTGCAAAGATTAATTTTATTTCAGATGGAATAAGAATGGAGCTGTTGGACTCTGTTGCGAACCTTTATAAGGTGAAACTATCTGAAAATAACTATGCTTTTATTCCTAAGGATTATGTTGAAAAAACATATCCGGGAACAAAGCCTCCATTTTCGCTTTCAGGCTCATGGAGTGTTTCAAACATTGGCAAGGCAGACAGAGTGACAGTATCGCTGGAGCAGCGCCAGCCATATATTGTTAAGCAGGAGCGCGACCCAAACAGGATTGTGGTTGATATTTTTGGCACTGCCTGTAATTCTAACTGGATTACACAATATCTCAATCTGGAGTCTATTGATTACGTGGATTTTCAGCAAGTGCAACCAGATGTTTTCAGAGTTATCATAAATCTGAAGCATAAATATAGTTGGGGATATTCCATCGATTATACCGGGAACAGCCTGAATATAGTTGTAAAACATTCGCCAAAACCAACTATTAAGGGTATGGTTATTGGTGTGGATGCAGGTCATGGCGGTCCGGCATCGGGAGCTGTTAGCCCCGCCGGTTATAAGGAGAAGGAGCAGAATCTTGCAATGGCATATATGTTGAAGGCGGAGCTTGAGAAGAGAGGAGCAAAAGTGGTTTTAAGCAGAACAGACGATTCTGACATTACTATGCCTATGAGACAGGCTACATTTAAAAAAGAAAATATTGACCTGCTTATATCAATCCATTGCAATGCTGGCGGAAACCCGCTTGTGAACGGAGGAACAAGTACATATTACAAACATATAGAATACAGGGACCTTGCAGAGACAATCCTGAAAAGGCTTGTTGCAATGGAGGATGTAAAGAACTTCGGTTTGATTGGTAACTTCAATTTTTCGCTGAACTCGTCTGCATACTATCCTTCAGTTCTGGTTGAAACGCTGTTCATGAGCTCATTACCGGACGAGGAAAAGATTGTAGATGATAAGTTCCAGAAGGAGATGATGAAAAATGTTGCTAAAGGGTTGAATGACTATCTACGGAAAGTAAGAAGGTCAAAATAAAAGAATCAGGACTATTGAATGGATTTTGAACTTAAGTCTAATTATAAACCGACAGGTGACCAGCCAGAAGCAATAGAGCAGATTATCTCTCATGTTTCCGGCGGGGTAGATGCAGTGACACTACTTGGTGTGACTGGTTCAGGTAAAACCTTTACCATGGCTAATGTGATTGAAAGACTGCAAAGGCCTACGCTTATCCTGAGCCACAATAAAACTCTTGCGGCCCAGCTTTATGGTGAGTTTAAATCCTTTTTTCCAAATAATGCGGTCGAGTACTTTGTCTCATATTACGATTATTATCAGCCGGAGGCTTACATGCCTGTGACCGATACATACATAGAGAAGGACTTGAGCATAAACGAAGAGATAGAAAAGTTGAGACTTTCCGCCTCCAGTGCATTATTATCGGGCAGAAGGGACGTAATTGTAATTTCAAGTGTTTCTTGTCTTTATGGTATTGGTAATCCAGCTGACTTTCATGCAAATACAATTAACATCCAGAGTGGCGCAAAGATATCCAGAAGCAAACTTCTTTATTCACTTGTGGACAGTCTCTATTCCAGAAATGAAGTGGAATTTAAAAGAGGGACATTCAGGGTCAAGGGAGATACTGTGGATATATTCCCTGCTTATTCTGACACTGCATGCAGGATAATATTTTTTGGGGACCAAGTAGAAAGCATTGAGCTTTTTGATCCGTTTACTGGTGCACATCTGACAGATTTGAAGGAAATTGCAGTATATCCCGCAAATATTTTCGTCACTACAAAGGAGCGAATGAAGACAGCTATAGTTCAGATTCAGGATGATATGATGAAGCAGTTTACTTACTTTGCGGAAATTGGAAAACATCAGGAGGCAAAACGGATAAAGCAGAGGGTTGAATTCGATATTGAGATGATAAAGGAGATAGGGTATTGTCCGGGAATAGAAAACTACTCCCGTTATTTTGACGGACGTTCTCCGGGAATGAGACCTTTTTGCCTTATCGACTATTTTCCCAAGGACTTCCTTACTTTCATTGATGAGAGTCATGTTACCGTTTCTCAGGTTAAAGCAATGTATGGTGGCGACAGATCGAGGAAAGAGACCCTCATTGAATATGGGTTTCGCTTACCGGCGGCTGCAGACAACAGACCACTTAAATTCAACGAATTCGAGGATATTCTAGGGCAAAGAGTCTTTGTAAGTGCCACCCCTGCAGACTATGAGCTGAACTTATGCGAGGGATTGATTGTTGAACAAGTAGTGAGACCAACCGGATTGCTTGATCCTCCTATAGAAGTAAGACCCACTAAGAATCAGATTGACGACCTGCTTGAGGAGATAAGGATAAGAGCGGTTAAGGATGAGAGAGTTCTTGTAACAACTCTGACTAAAAGGATGGCAGAGGAGCTGGACAAGTATTTTTCACATATAGACATAAGATGCAGGTATATCCACTCTGACGTTGATACAATGGAACGTATCGAGATTCTGGAGGATTTTCAGGCTGGCAGGTTTGATGTCCTTATTGGAGTAAACCTTTTGAGAGAGGGTCTTGACCTGCCTCAGGTATCACTTGTTGCAATACTAGATGCTGATAAAGAGGGTTTCCTCAGATCGGAAAGATCATTGACCCAAACTGCAGGACGAGCAGCAAGAAATGTTGACGGAAGGGTTATAATGTATGCAGACAACATAACCAGATCTATGCAAAGGACTATAGAGGAGACGGACCGCAGAAGAAAGAAACAGGAGGAGTACAACAGAGAGAACAATATAAAGCCTACACAGATTGAAAAACAGATAAGAAACGTAATGGGCAGGGTTAAAGAGTTCCAGCAGGAGAGCGAAGCAACCAGTGCACTTCTGAATGACCCAGTAATGGCTTTTCTCAAACCGGACCAGATTAAGGAGGCAATTGCTGCAGCAAAGACAGAGATGGAGAGAGCTGCATATGATCTGGACTTTATAATGGCGGCAAAATTCCGCGATGAGATGAATGCACTAAGAAAACTTTTGGAAAAATAGAATATGATTTCTGAAAAGCTGGACAAAGTTTTAAAGAGCTGTATAGGAGATGAGGAGAGATGGCTCACGCGATCATTTGAGATTGCTGCGGATTCTCTTAAGGGACTTGCCAGAGGAAATGGGATTCCTTTTATTGAACATGTTGTATCGGTCGCTGAGATTGTGGCTTTTGAAATTGGCCTGATGCCCTCCGCAGTTGTGGCTGTGTTCCTTCATGAGGCAACCAGATCGGACACAAACAGATTGGATGAATTAAGGAAGGAATTCAGCGACGAAATTATCTCTATGGCAAAGAGTCTGAATAAAATATCTGAGATAAAACCAAAAGATACAGGTCTTCAGTCCGATAACTACAGAAAATTGATTGTCTCATACTCTCGTGACCCACGTGTCAGTCTTATTAAGCTGGCAGACAGACTGGAGATTATGAGAAATCTGGATTATTTTACAAAATCCAACCAGATAAGAAAAGCTACTGAGACCCTTCTTCTATATGCCCCACTTGCCCACCAGCTGGGAATGTACAATCTTAAAAGCGAGCTTGAAGATCTGTCGTTTAAACATACCGATCCGGATCAATACAGGCTTATTTCTAACAAGTTAAAGGCAGGTGAGCAGGACCGGAAGAGGCTAATGGATATTTTTGTGAAGCCTATTGAGCTTAGCCTGAAGAAAGCTCATATTAAATACATACTCAAAAGCAGAACTAAGACAGCCTATTCAATCTGGAAAAAGATGCAGTCACAGCAGATTCCCTTTGAAGATGTTGCTGACATTTTTGCAATAAGGATAATTGTAGATTCTGCACATGAGCAGGAGAAGGATCTCTGTTGGCGAGTCTACTCGTTTGTGACCGAGTATTATGTGCCGGATACAAATCGGCTTAGGGACTGGATAACTATCCCAAAAACAAGCGGTTATGAATCTCTACATACAACGGTTAATACCAGGGAGGGACAAACGATAGAGGTTCAGATTAGAACAAGAAGGATGGATGATATAGCGGAAAACGGACATGCATCGCACTGGGCCTATAAAGGGGTAAAAAATGACCAGGGCTTGAATGTATGGCTGAATGGGGTAAAGAGGTTGCTTGAATCTACAGACAAGCGCCAGGAGCCCCGTTTCCTTGATTTTGTCCTTGACGAAATTTTTGTTTTCACTCCCGATGGAGATTTGAGAAGACTTCAGGCAGGATCGAGTGTTCTTGATTTTGCATTTGACATACATTCAAACCTGGGACTAAAATGTGCAGGAGCCAAAATCAACGGTAAACCGGTTTCTATAAGAGAGAAACTAAAGACCGGAGATGTTATCGAGATAATGAGCAACAAGAATCAGAAGCCATCGTCTGACTGGCTGAATTTTGTGGTTTCTTCAAAAGCGAGAGCAAAGATTAAGCAGAAGATTAAGGAAGAAGAGGGCAAGAGAGCACAGACAGGCAAAGAGCTGCTCGAGCGAAGGATGACAAACTGGAAAATGGAACTGAATGATGAGGTTCTCAATTATCTGATCAAGTACTATAAACATAAAACGATAAATGAATTTTTTGCCGCTCTTGCAGATTCACAGGTTGACATTTCGGATATTAAAGGACTTCTGTCAAACAGGGAAAAGCAGGAACTACAGACAGAGGTTAAAGAGGGAATTCCAACATCTGTTGCCCAACAAAGAAACTTCCAGAAAAATCTGCTGACCGGTACAGACTATCTCATAATTGACGATAAACTGAACAATGTCGGATTCAAACTTTCAAAATGCTGCAATCCAATTATGGGAGACGAGGTATTTGGATTTGTCACCATAAAGGAGGGGGTGAAGATTCACAGAATAACATGTCCGAACGCAGCCAGACTTATGGACAGCTACCCATACAGAATACAGAAGGTAAGATGGAGAGAATCTTCTGTAGGTCAGAGTTTTCAGACAACATTAAGAATTAGTTCATACGGTGATGCAGGGTTAAGTCAACAGATAATGGAGATTATCAATATGCTCTCGATCTCTCTCCGGTTTTTCTCAATTTCAGAGCAGAAGGGGATGTTTGAAGCAAAAATACAGGTGGCAATATCCAACAATCAGGCCCTTGACAAACTGATTTTCAATATAAAAAAAATTAAAGGAGTAAAGTCTGTAACCAGAACATCAAATGCATAAGAATTCAATCATCATAAAAGGGGCAAAATTAAACAACCTGAAAAACATATCGCTAGAAATACCGAGGGACAAAATGGTCGTAATTTCAGGAATTTCCGGATCGGGCAAATCAAGTCTTGCTTTTGACACGATATTTGCCGAGGGACAAAGACGCTTCGTAGAGAGTCTCTCCTCATTTGCCAGACAGTTTCTTGGCAGAATGACCAAACCAGATGTAGATGAGATTACTGGAATTCCGCCGGCTATTGCTATAGAGCAGAAAGTGAACACAAGTAATCCTCGCTCTACGGTAGGTACCAGTACAGAGATTTATGATTATCTCAGATTGCTGTATGCCAGAATTGGAAAGACAATCTCTCCTGTAAGCGGCGAGGAGGTCAGAAAACATACGGTAAATGATATATTAAAGCACATTTATTCATCTCCGCCCGGTTCTGCCGTTTATGTTCTGGCTCCCTTGGGGTGGGAAAACAGGGAATCCAGGGTAGAAAGACTTCTGATTCTAAAAGAGGAGGGTTTCACAAGGCTATATTCAGAAGGTGATATTGTGCGGATTGAGAGTGCACTCAACAGAGAGTTTGAAACAGATAATCCTGTTTACCTTTTAGTTGATAGGGTATTACTTGAGGACAGCGAGGACGAGAGGAACCGGTTGATGGATTCTTTGCAGACAGCTTCTCAAGTAGGAAGGGGACTTGGCACAGAAAGGGGAGTAGTTCTCATTTCAAATGGCATAAAGGGGGAGTTGCCCAAGGTGTTTTCCACACTTTTTGAGGCAGATGGCATTGAGTTTGACGAGCCGTCAGAACTGATGTTCAGCTTTAATAATCCGATTGGAGCGTGCCCTGTATGTTCCGGATATGGAAGGATTTTAGGAATAGATGAGAGTCTTGTGGTACCTGATCCCACTCTCTCTGTATATCAGGAGGCGATTGCCTGCTGGAGGGGAGATACTATGAAAACCTTCTACAATGAATTTATACTCTCTGCCGGCAAATTTAATTTTCCCATTCATCGGCCTTTCTACGAACTATCATCAGAACAAAAGATGTTGCTTTGGAGCGGAAACGAATATTTTACAGGTCTTAACGAATTCTTTAAAATAATTGAGGCAAACAAATATAAGATACAGTATCGTTATCTGATGAGCAGATATTCAGGCAAGACAGCATGTCCGGGATGTCAGGGTAAAAGGTTACGGAAAGAGGCTTTGTATGTTCAGGTGGCAGGTAGGACAATAAGTGACTTGCTTGATATGAGTATTGAGGATCTATTCTCAGCCATTAAAAGTATTGAACTGTCGGACTATGACCGGACAATCGCATCCAGGGTGCTCAAGGAGCTTGTAAACAGGCTTGGTTGTATGGTGGATGTAGGTCTCTCATACCTTACACTTAACAGGCCATCAAACACTTTGAGCGGTGGAGAGAGTCAGCGGATAAACCTTGTAAACTCAATAGGCAGCAGTCTTGTGGGGTCACTCTACATTCTGGATGAGCCGAGTATAGGCCTTCATCCCAGAGATACTCAAAGACTGATAGCAGTATTGAAAAAATTGAGAGACCTTGGAAACAGCGTTCTTATAGTAGAGCATGACGAAGAGATAATCAGAGCATCTGACCAACTCATTGACATTGGTCCTTTTGCAGGGAATTATGGTGGAGAACTTGTTTATCAGGGTACAATCAGTGATAACTTTACAAAGGAGGAGTGTGGAAGGAGCCAGACATTGGCTTTCTTATCTGGCCACGAGAAGATTGAACTTCCTTTTGAGCGGAGAAGCTGGAACAGTTTTGTTGAGGTGAATTGTGCAGTCGAGCACAATCTCAAATGCATCAATGTTAAATTTCCTTTAAAGGCATTGACAGCTGTAACCGGAGTAAGTGGTTCCGGAAAATCGACACTTGTTAGAGATATTTTGTATCCGGCCCTAAACAGAAGACTTAACCAGTTTGGTGACAAGCCTGGGGCTCACAAAGATTTAACCGGTGATATAAACAAAATCACGGCTGTTGAATACATAGACCAGAATCCGATTGGCAAATCCACACGTTCCAATCCCGCAACATATCTTAAGGTTTATGACGAGATAAGGAAATTGTTTTCTGAACAACCTTATGCAAAAGCAAACGGTTACGGGCACTCTCATTTTTCATTCAATATTGAGGGTGGACGGTGTCCAGATTGCCAGGGGGAGGGGGTTATAAAAATTGAAATGCAATTTATGGCAGATGTCCAGATGGTTTGTGAATCATGCGGTGGAAAAAGATTCAAACAAGATATACTTGAGGTCAGATTTAAGGACAAAAACATAAATGATGTTCTTAACATGAGTGTAGATGAAGCAATTAACTTTTTTTCGTCACAAAAGGAACCTATTGCCAGGAGAGTCGCAGAGAAGCTTATGCCCCTCAAGGCAGTCGGCCTCTCCTACGTACAACTGGGACAGAGCAGCAGCACACTAAGCGGTGGCGAGAGCCAGAGGGTGAAACTGGCATCGTTTCTGGGCAAGGAATCGGGAAACGGTTCTATTCTCTTTATCTTTGACGAGCCTACCACAGGTCTTCATTTCTACGACATAAGAACTCTGTTGGATTCGTTTAATGCTTTGATTGCCAGAGGTCATACAATAATAGTTGTGGAACACAACATGGATGTGGTAAAATGTGCCGACTGGATTATAGATTTGGGTCCCGAAGGGGGAGATGAGGGTGGCAGAGTGGTTTTTGAAGGAGTACCAGAGGATCTTGTGAAAGTCACATATAACTATACAGCAAAGGCCCTCATCGGGAAAGTGTAAGCTGGTGTATAAGATGAAATAACATTTTTGTTCTGTTTGTTAAAACAGGATAATTTATAAAGTAGAAGTCATCGGTAGGTTTGTAGGTATGCATGTGGATGCCAGATGTAACAAGTAGTGATGGTATGTTCTTCTTTACAAATGAGTTCTGATCTGATGATGTGTAAAATATCTCTGCAAATTCGCTGCTTCCGTAGAAATCATAGTTTACATCAAGATTTGCTGAGCTGTTCTTGTTTGCAGAATCGATTTTTCTTTTAAAGTCCTTGTATTTGTTTGCCCCAAGAATCAAAACGTAGTTGGTGTCTGCTCCGGGAGGTGCAAATATGGAACCCAACTGGTCAATATTGATATTGCAGACTATGTCCTTTGCAGAAATAGGGAGCTTTCTTACGAAATCCTCCGATCCTGCCATATTACTCTCCTTTGCATCGAAAGCTGCAAATATGATATTCTTCCGTGGACCCTCCTTGTTAACTCTCATCTGGGAGAACACCCGGGCAAGGTTGAGAAGGGCTGCTACTCCGGATGCGTTATCGTCTGCACCATTGTATATTTTTCCCCCAAGAATGCCAAGATGGTCATAATGAGCAGAAACAATTATATATTGATCAGAGTAATACTGAGACTGAACAACTGCGATGATGTTCCTCCCTATAACAGAATTTACCTTGAAGCTTTGAGTATATACCTGATGATAGAATGGTATCAGACCGTATTTTTCAAACTCACCTCTTATCATAGATGCTGCAAGCTGGTTCCCTGCTCCCCCTGTCGCTCTTCCATATGTCTCGTCGCTCGCAAGAAAAGTAATATAATCCTCAAGGGATTTTTTTCCTATCGTGGATTCATAACTTTGTAAATCTTGAGAATATGTAACAGATGCGCATGGAAAAAGAAAATATAGTATAACGACAAGAGCAGAATATTTCTTCATTTAGAATTGTTTATATTTGTCAAAAATAATCTATTTGTATTTAAATATGCAAAATAAAAGGAGCAAAAAGGGGAAAAAGTCAGCTAAAAACTTAAAAAATAAGATTTTAGTTATTGTAAAATACATTTTTGTATATATACCACTCTCATTTCTGGCAGTGTCTCTTCTATCTGTTCTGTTGCTTAAATGGGTTCCGGTATATTGTACACCCCTCATGATAATAAGAAGTGTTGAGCATATTTCTGACAATACATTTAAATCATACAAGACATGGAAGCCGCTGGAAAAGATCTCACCAAACATGCAGATGGCTGTAATAGCCTCGGAAGATACACGTTTTCTGGAACACATGGGCTTCGACTGGGTTGAGATTGACAATGCTCTGGATGCAGGTAAAAAGGGAAGAAGAATTCGCGGCGCCAGCACAATATCCCAGCAAACTGCAAAGAATGTATTCCTGTTTCCATCCAGATCATGGGTAAGGAAGGGATTCGAAGCATATTTTACTCTTGGAATTGAGCTGATATGGGGAAAGAGGAGGATTCTTGAGGTTTACCTTAATGTTGCTGAAATGGGCAGAGGTATTTATGGAACAGAAGCTGCCGCAAACCAGCTTTTTCAAAAATCGGCACAAAAGTTGACATCTAGAGAGAGTTCGCTGATTGCAGCGACACTCCCGAATCCATTAAAGCGAAGGGCTAATAGTCCTTCGGCATATATAAATTCCAGAGCCTCAGATATACAAGCTCTGATGGGTATGATTGAGGTTCCTGAGTGGTTAAAAAACAGTAAAAAGAAGAAAAATGAATAAGAAATTTTTTTTAGTCCTGCTAATTAGTCTGATAACGGTAGATTTTGCCTATTCTCAGTATGACAAACAACAGTTTTTCTTCCGTGGCAGACAATTTCTTATTGAGGGGAAATACACACAGGCTATAGAAAATTTCAATATTCTGATTACTCTGGACTCTAAGCTCAATGAGGCATTTTTTTTCAGAGGGATAGCCAAATATAATCTTGGTGATTTTTTAGGGGCACAACTTGACTTTGACCAGACTCTCAAGATTAACCCCCTTTATACTCCGGCATATCACTATAGAGCAATAACACTCAGTAGAATTGGTAAATATGATCTTGCGCTAAAAGACCTGGAGGAGGCTGTTGACCTAAGACCAAGCTACACCGGGCTCTATTTCAGCAGAGGTGTCACTTATTTTCTGTCGCAACAGTTTGAAAAAGCAGTCCAGGATTTCAATAAGTTCATAAGGCACGAACCAAGAGTTGCAGATGCATACCTAAACAGAGGTGCGTCGTTCTTGTTTCTGGGAGATACAATAAAGGCTCTTTCTGACTATAATACAGCTATAAACCTGAACCGTTTCGATCCTGAAGGTTATGTGAGACGTTCCAGAATATATTTAATGCAGAATAACCTGCCCGGTGCAATTCAGGATCTTGACAAGGCAATAAATCTGGATACTGCAAATACATTTGCTTATTTTAACAGGGCGCTTGCAAAATATAACAATAAGGACATAAATGGTGCACTTGGTGATCTTGAAATGGTTCTAAGGCAAGATCCGGGCAATGCTCTCACCCTTTACAACAGAGCATTGATAAGGTCGCAGATAGGAGATTACAATAATGCCCTTGATGATTATGACAAGGTGATTTCGATAAACCCCAACAATGTACTTGCCTATTACAACAGAGCGTCACTCTTTATGCAGCTTGGCAGACACAGGGATGCAATGGATGACTATTCAAAGGCAATAAGCCTTTACCCCGATTTTGCCAATGCATATATGAACAGATCATATGTTAAAAATCAACTTGGACAATTCACCTCTGCAAAAAGTGATTATGAGATAGCCCAGAAGAAGATCCGAGACTATAAAACCATGACTGGTGATTCTGTTAAAATTTCTGCGTTTGCCGATACAACAAAAAAATATGACAGACTGCTTGCGTTAGATGCCGATTTTGCCAAAAAAGATTTTAATAACAACCTTTTACAATACAAAGATGTTGATATCAGGCTTAAGCCTCTGTTTAAATTTAGAGCTGATCAGACAAAAAAGGCCCTTATGGCTTTGGATAAGCAGCACGAAGATAAAAATTCAGAACTCTTCATCTCCCAGATACCTGTTCCTGTAAGACTTTCGTCGGAAACGACCAATCTTTCTGCAGATCAACTACAGATTCTTATTGATGCTGTTGACAGGAAACTGAGAATGGGAAAAGACTCACGTACTCTCTTTGCCAAAGCTCTTCTTGAGTCTAACTTAAAACAGTTCAATACTGCTCTTGAATGTTATAATCAGGCAATTGATCTTGATCCTGAACAGACATTTTATTATATTAACCGTGGTGCACTACAATCGGAAATGATTGACTTTATATCCTCCATGGAGAGCAATGTCCAGGTTCTTACACTGGACAATGCGGGTGCAACGAGGGCTAAAGTGCAGGAACAAACTACCAGAAGTTACGACTATACAGCCGCTATACATGACATGAAGCGAGCAGTTGAACTTTCACCGGATTTCCCCTATACATACTATAATCTTGGTAACCTATACTGTATGTCAAATGATTTGCCTGAATCTATCATTCAGTATACTAAGGCGCTGGAACTTTACCCATATCTGGGAGAGGCATATTATAACAGGGGTTTGGTGCTGATATATCTTAAGGATAAGGAAAAAGGTTGCATAGATATAAGCAAGGCAGGAGAACTTGGAATTTCCGATGCCTACAATGTAATTAAAAAGTATTGTTCAGAGGAGCCAAAATAGAATTATTTGGTTTTTCTCAATCTGTTGGCAGACATTACCATAGCTTCATCCCTTGCTATATATCGCATGGCTGTAAATGACAGGATTGCTGCAATTACCGGGAAAACAGCTGTAATTGAAAATACTGTCCCTTCTGGTCTGGAGAAAAAATAGTAAAGTAACCAGGCCTGATAGGCAAGAAGTATTATAGAATTAAGGATGGAGAGCCTTATCTGCAAAATTCTTATTTTGTAAAGGAATATGGACATCAATGCTATAGAAGCAGATATTATTGTAAAAATAAGACAGGGCATTATCTCTATATACTTCACTATCTCAGTACTTGTGTATGCCATTGTCGAGAAAAAAAGCGAACCTAGCAAGATTGTTGTCGCCAGAAGGAAAAGTGTCTGAATTCGTTGTATCATAGAAATTAATTTTGTACAAAAGTATAAAATAAAGGTTATTTTTGTAAATTAAAATAAAAAACAGATGAACATAATTGCACCATCCGAACTACTGATCAATAATGACGGATCTATATTCCACCTGCATCTTAAACCGGAAGAGCTCTCAGACACGGTAATTCTTGTTGGTGATCCGGGTAGAGTTGAGTTGGTTGCCTCTTTTTTTGACTCTAAGGAGTTTGTAAGGTCGTCAAGGGAATTTGTAACTATCACGGGCTCATACAAAGGCAAGAGAATGACGGTACTGTCAACAGGTATAGGAACAGATAATATAGATATAGTAGTCAATGAGCTGGATGCTTTGGCAAACATAGACCTAAAAACAAGGATGCCAAAGGAAAAGCACAAGAACCTCACACTTTTACGGATAGGAACATCTGGAGCCATTCAGCCTGAGATTCCACTAGGTTCTTATGTTTTATCGCATATCTCAATTGGTTGTGACGGATTGCTGAACTGGTACAAAAACAGAAACTCAGTATCTGTTCTGGAAATGGAAGAGGCCTTTGTAAAACATTTCGAGTGGCTTCCGGAACTGCCAGCTCCATATTTTGCAAGAGCAAGCAGTAAACTGATTGATGCAATGAAGGACATTACAATAAAGGGATTGACAATATCGGCAGCCGGTTTTTATGGTCCACAAGGAAGAGTATTAAGACTTCCTTTAGCTATTCCTGACATGATTAGTAGGTTTGAATCATTTGAATATGAAGGTCAAAAGATTACAAACTTTGAAATGGAGGGTTCTGCACTGGCTGGTCTTGCAGCTCTGCTTGGTCATGATGCAGCCACTGTTTGTTGTATAATTGCGAACAGACACCTGCATGAAAGCCAGCCTGAATATAAACATTTTGTATCTAAGCTTATTGAGCTATCTCTTGAAAGATTGGCTAAATTATAATTTATGAGGGTTGATTCTGAAATAATCTCACTAAAGTCATTGATTGATGATCCGGATAAAACTGTCCGCGTTGCAGTAAGAGACAGGTTCCTTACCAGGGGAGAGACTGCTGTAGAGCAGCTCGAGACTCTTGTAAAGGAGGAGATTTCAGAAGAGAGAAGGTTGTTTTATCTTGAATATATAGAGGATCTTAAAGAAGAATTTATAATTGAGAGAATTGAAAGTTATCTGAAATCGCCCGACCCGATGCTTATTGACGGACTTTTTTTGATATCCAAAGCAGTGGATAGTTTGGTTGATGAGGTGTTTTTTTATACATCTCTTGAGATGCTTGCAGATGAGATAGGAGTAGAGTTGTCGGAAGAGAAAACAGCAATAGAAAACGTAAAAATTTTTAACTACATCTTCTTTAGAAGGATAGGTTTTAAACATTGTGATACACAAATCCAAAAAGAGGAAAATGCACTTATTAATAAGGTAATTGATTCAAGAGGGGGTAATCCGGTAGCAATTTCTCTTCTCTATTTTTTACTATCAAGATCTGTCGGACTTCCGATATATCCTTTATGTTTTCCCGGTGGATTTGTACCTGTCTATATGGATTCGGAAAACAAAATCCTCTTCTACCTGAATATTTTCAAGGGAGGGGCAATTTTTCTGGAGGACAGCCTGAAACAATTTTTTGATGATATTGGACTTGTATATAGTACGGACAGTTTGAAAATAGAACAGGACAGAGCATTGGTCTCAATTTATGCCGAATTGTTGAATTATCTGTATAAATCTCAGAATAAAAATAAAATATCCGACAGGGTTGAGAGAATACTTATGCTTTTCGGAGAGAGAAGATATCTGTGATGAATAAAAATAAAAACCTCCGAAATCGTGAAGATTAGGGAGGTTTCGAAGTTTTTAGTACTAGGTTAAGTAATAGCTAATAACTAATGATACGCAAATATAATAAAATATTTTAATATTGAATACAAATCTGTTTATAGCTAGAAATTTGTGGAGAAAAGATGCCCCTAAAAAGAGAGGATTATCGGCATCAAGTACAATAATAGCTGGATTTTCAGTAGGAGTAAGCGTTCTGGTAATGGTTCTGGCAATATCAATATCAGATGGGTTCAAATTCGAAATCAAGACCAAAGCAACTGGATTTTCAGGAGAGATTATTCTCAACAGCCCTGGTATTGAGCAGACATCAAATCGGTATCCAATAACAAAAAAAATCTCCTATCTAAAAGAGATTGAATCTATAAAAGAGGTAAAATGCCTCCAGTGTTATGCATACAGATCGGGCATGTTAAAAAGTGGAGAGGAGATTCAGGGTGTACTTCTTAAAGGGGTCGATTCAAAATATGACTGGAGATTTTTCTCCTCTGTACTTTCAAAGGGAAGACTTCCGGACTACAAGGATACATTGTCAAGTAAGGAGATTATCCTGTCGGAAAGACTTGCCGGAATGATGGGATTTGATGTGGGTGAAGATTTACAAATTTATTTTATTGACAAGTCAATACGCGTAGGTAAATACAGACTGGTAGGTCTTTATGATGCTCAGTTGGAGGATGTCGATAAAACTCTTATAATTGCCGACATAAGGGAAGTACAACGGATTAATGGATGGAATGCAGAGGATGTGTCGGGAATTGAGATACTTTTAAAAGAGGGAAATGATATAGACATTGTTGGAGATAAGATAGAGAGGGTTGTTTATGAACATTCCGGAGAAAATGATCCATCAATACAAGTTACAAGAATAAATGAAATTTTCCCTCATCTTTTTGATTGGTTAAAATTGCTTGATTTCAACGTTCTGGTAGTCCTTGTTCTTATGATATCAGTTGCCGGCTTCAATATGATTTCAAGTTTGCTGATTATTCTTTTTGAAAGAATATCAATGATAGGGATATTGAAATCACTTGGCATGAGAAATTCTGCAATTCACAGAATATTTCTTCTAAGAGCATCATATATAGTTTTCTGGGGAATGCTTTTTGGGAATGTTCTGGCAGTGATTCTTGCTCTGCTTCAGAAATGGTATGAAATTATATCTCTCGATCCAACCAACTATTTTGTTAAATCGGTACCTGTTTATCTTGACATTCCTAAAATCATCTTGCTGAATACAGCAGCATTTATAATAATAATGGTTGTTCTTATGATTCCCTCACTTTTTATATCGAGAATCAGCCCAGATAAGACAATAAGGGTCAAATAACAGTTGGCCCACTGTTATTGCCTGACAAGAATTTTGTAGTTATCAAACCTAGATAGAACTTCATTGACAAAGTTGATGGTTTCCTTTCCATTGAATGTTCCCAGACGTATGATTCCCTCAGGAATATTCTGAAAGTTTCTCATCATTGGAACAACTCCAATAACAGAGTTCCAGTCATTGGGATTTACACCTTTATGAATGGCAAACTTTCGTACATCATTCACCCTCCCTTCTCCGGCATTATACGCAGCCAAAACAAATTTCACTGAATTAACAGAATCCATCTCCTCCTTTTGGTACATCTTCTGAAGCCGCTTTATCAGTAGTGTTCCTGCTTTTATATTTTGCTCCGGATCATATATGTCATCCACATCAAACTGATTGGCAGTAGAGCGCTTTATCTGCATAAGACCATGAGCCCCTCTGCTGCTTTCTGCACTCATGGAAAATTTGGATTCCTGAAATATGAGTGCAGCAAGAAGCCTCCAATCCCAATCTATGGTTTTGGAATATTTTTTTATTAGGTTGTCATAGGGTGACAGAATTGAAACAGGCTTCAATGAAGAGACAGAATAACCTCTGTATCTGCTAAAGTATTTGGTTATGAGGTTTCTGTACTCTCTGGTCTGTTTGTAGTGGCCTATCCAGTAATTTAAATGCTGAAGCAGGTAATAATCACTTTTCCTGACAACCCATACTTGATTGTAATCGTTTAATTCAATACTCGATATTACATCGGACTCATAAATTTCAGGTATAGTGTCCTTTTGTGAGTCAACAACCAGAATATCCACTTTGTTGCCCACAAGGTCTTCCCATTGACCTGAATCCTGAGATGGTTTGATTGTGATATTGCATTTATGACGCTTTGCAAAACGGTTAAGTATGTCAAAATGAAAACCTACAGTGTGCCCTTGTTTCAGATATATGCCGTTTTTAACACCTATAAGTGCTCTTAATGTATCTTTCTCCAAGAAAGAGACAATTTTTTCGTCAATAATAACGTTCCTTGATGCACCGAGCAAAAAGAGAATAGTCATTATTAGTATTACTTTAAGATACTTAAGAGGTACCTTCATTGCGTTGGGCTTTATTTAATATAAAATGGCCAGTGTATGCCCACTTTGATTGTAGACTGTGGCCTGATGTAATGGCTTGCAGAGAAATAATCTCCATCTGGCCAATCCTGTGTGACATTAAGATATTTGATAAATATGCTTGCCCTTTTCCACTGAATGTTTACGAATGCATCTATATATGGGTAGTTTCCTATTTTTCTGTCGTTCTGAAGCTGGAACTGACTTAAGGCAGGGTTATATGCCGGAGCGTAATATTCTGTATTAAAGACAACATTGGCACCTATTTGTGCCTTCATTACATTTTTCACCACATCAACTTCCAGGTAATACCTCAAGTTCGCACTTAATACTGGCAGAGGCATTATCTCATTATTTGAAGTATATTGATATAATATTCTGTTATCAAGATGAAGTTTCCATAGTTTGAAATTTTTCTGCAAGTAAGCGGAGAGGATACTTTCCAGATGATTGTGCTGTCCTATGACACCATCTATGCCATAATAGATCATATTGTCTACAAGTGCATATCCGAAAAATGCCTGCAATTTGAATTTTGGGATGTCAATTATTCCCTCAATCCTTGTCTCGGTGATTTTCCCGAAATTGTTGTTCCAGTAATAGTGGTTAGTGTAAGTGTAGTTCTGGAACCAGTCGGGAGAGGTTGTAGAGAGTTTAAGATTGCCGGTAAGATGAATGCCATCTTCAAACGGGTAAGCAGAAAATCTTACCTTGGCATCGAGACTCATATCGCCTGCATTATAACCGGCAAGAAAGTATTTTGTGAACGCATTCCATTTGAAATACTCGCGGAACTGTCCTGATGCGCCAAAATAGAGATACAGATTGTTATATTTTATATTATGGGCCGGTTGTACATAAAATTCAGGTCTGAAGCTGTATACACTTAAAAACTGAAATCCTGCCCCACCATCAAGTTTGGAAATGATAGCATCTTGGGCCCATGGCTGCAACCGTATGAAAAGCTTGTTTTCAAATCTGTTAACTCTTGTAGAATCGTAGCTTGTGGTGGGGGAGACATTGAACCTGTTATGATAGAATTGTCGGCCAATTGTATCTGTAGTCTCTATTTTATCATAGTATGCTCTGTTGTAAGTGGAAAACTCTAAAGAATGGCCAAAGTATGTTATTGTACCGTCTCCGGCAGCAATTGTATCCTTTGAAGTGCTGTCCCTTTTAGAAAACCTTATTGGTATTCCGTATGATTGTGTCAGAAAGAATGTATTTCTCTTAAGTGTGTTTTTTGCGTCCAATAACCGGAAAGAAACAGTCTTAATATCAATAATAGTATCAAGAATCTGGCTGTCATCAATAATGCCACCGTTTTCCTCTCTCTTTATTCCCTGATATATGAATCCGGCATTCATCACATATCTTTTGCCAAGATAATTTGAACTGAATGAGAAATTTCTGTTGTCTGTATTCTCCTGCCCAAGAAGGCCCGCTGAGCCAAATCTCTCATAATTTATTGCAAAATTAAAGGCTGGTGAAATATTCTGAGTGTGAAGAAACCGTATGTTAGTTTCATCTTTGTCTCTGTTCGCAAACATAGTCCCCCAGTAGGCAAACTCTGTATGGGGTGTTTTTGTATTGTATAAGGTAAGATTATCAGGAGTGTACCCATAGACGATATATGGAGAAAAATCTGAATAAACATCCAGTTTTTCTCTTTTAAAGTAATTATGCAGCAGTACTGCTGATCCTGATATTCCAAGATATGTAGCACCAACATCCTTTTTCAGGAAAGGATAGTCATTGAAGTAGTTATTGTATGTAGTGTCGCGTTTTTGTACTTCAATATTGTTAAGATATTGATTATGGGTCCAGTGTATAATTCTTTGATACTTAAGGCTATCTTCCAGAATGTAAGTTTCAAGAATACTGGGCTTTGACCAGCGAATGCTGTCTTTAACGGCTTTCAGACTATCTCTCAGCTCTTTTTCCCGAACCTTTATCTTATAACGCAGCTCCTTTTTAATTATGCTGGAATCAATCTGAACCACAATTGAATCTTTCTTTAGTTCTTGACTAACAGCAATATTAAAAGACAGCACTATAACCATTAAAGTTACAATGCTGCCGTTAATTCCTATGTTAATATTTTTGTATCTAAGCATAATAAAGTGCAAACATACAAAAAATGGACAATATAAGTGCAAAAAAGGGTCAGATACCAGCTACCCTCTCTTTATATGTTGCAAGGCAAGCGTCAAGTCTGTCATGAGCCGTAGTATCACCTGGTACATTGTGAGAAGGGTGGATATACAGTTTTACTCCTCTGTCTGCAAGAATCTCAGCAACTGTTGTTACTGTCATCCAAACCAGTGTTATGAAAGCCATTGTAGAAACCGGCCCCACCTTGTCGAAGTGATTTTTTACAGGCACACTTGCATCTACAAGTGGCGCACAAGAATCTACTACAATATCGGCAAGTTCAAAAAGAGTTTTACCACACGAATGGCGACTCTTTTTGCCAACAGTTTGAGCGGCAGAGCCAAATACAATTACTTTCATCCCCAGCTCTTTAGCTTTTAGTGCTACGTCAATATTGACGTTGTTTATGCCTGTGTGTGAGAACAACCACATTGTATCTCTTTTGTCAAATGTATATGACTTCATTATTGCCTCTCCGTAACCCTCTGCCCTTTCCAGAAAAAGGAACTGGTGAACGCCCATCTCTCCTGTAATTCTTGTAAAAAAGGTCAATGGTAATTCACAAAGAGGATGAAATCCTACAAAACCACCAATCCTGGGATACATCTCTTCAATGGGAATTGTTGCATGACCACAACCAAAAGTGTGAACCCAGCGACCAGCCTCAATACTATCTGCCATGAGGGTCGCTGCTTTCTTAATGTTTTCCAGCTGACTCTCCTCGATGTTCGACATTACATCTCTTGCGTTTTTTAACCATTCTAATGCTAACATAATTTTATTATTTAAATTGAACAAATTCTATTCTTTATATAACCTTTTATTTCTTATATGATTGACTGAATACAGTATTGCTATTGAAATGGTACAGCATACAACAAGTATGGGGAACGATTCCAGGTCAATGACACCGACAACCAGATTTATAATTGTGTTCCCTGTTAAGGCAATAACCAGGGCAAAGCTGAAAGCCGTGCCGGAAATATCTTTGTAACGCTCTCCTATCTCTCCCAGGACAATCGGGAACGTTGAGGCAAGACCGAAGCCCATCATGAATGTTCCTGCTATTGCAGCTGTATTTGTTTCAAAAAGTGCAATCAGAACCATACCAGTAGCAGAGATTAGCATGCTTAAGTTAAGAATCAATGCTTTGGAGACAGTTTTAAGAAGTACGCTAAGTAGCAATCTTCCGGATCCAATACCAATTACAATAAAACTTAGTGCATAGAGCGCAGTTTCTGATGGAAATCCCTTTTCAAGTTCCATATAACTGGAAATCCATGTATTGCTAATTCCCTCCAAACCGCTCTGAAAAAACAGGACAAAACTAAGAATAAGGATAAATGGCTCTTTTGCCATCTTCAGAATCTTGTTTATCGGGAACCCCTGTTTGTATTTTGCTTGAGGAAACTCTACAAAAAAGTAGTATAATACAGACATTGTCATTAACATACCTGCTCCTGCAACAATAGGGGTATAGGAGAATGTTTTTGAAAGAGAGGCAAAAAGAAGTGGTATTGTTATGGCCCCTAATGTAAAAAACACTCCAAGTATACTCAGGTTTGATGCTCTGGAGTGATCGGTGGATGCATCAGAAACAAGTGCATTAGTCAATCCGTTGAGCATTCCCCCCCCAAATCCGATTATGAAAATCGAGAGTCTGATTTCACCTATGGTACTGCAGAATGCGAGCATTTCCAGTCCAATGACGGCAATTATACTTGATACAACTATTAGATTCTTATATCCATATCTGTCAATTATGGGACCAAACAGTACCGAGCCGAGAAGTATGCCCAAGGGCAGTAATCCAGCTAATGTTGAAGCGGTGGATGTGTCCAGAGAAAATCGTGCAATAAGAGATGGTAGTACGGCTCCCATTACCACAAAAGCCAATCCGAAAAATGCCATGCCCATGTAGCCTGCTGCCAAAACCGGTCCGTTTGTCCTGCTTTTCATATTTTATTGATTTATTTGATGTCTGAACTTTTTTTTCCATTCATGATTGCTATTGCCCCTGCACCATATAACCCTGCCATATTAGGGAGGCTGGTTACCGCGAATCTGCATTGTTTAATTGAGATAGGTTGTGCCCACTTCTGTGCCTCCTGATATATTCGGTCGATAAATACTGCTGCAGGACCAAATATGCCGCCGCCAAATACAACCATTTCCGGATTGAAAAGGCTGACAAAGTTGGCTGAGGCCATGCCCCACATCTCAATTGCAGTTTCCAGAACCTTTATTGCTACAGGGTCATTATTACTTAATGCATCAAAAACCTCATGCGCTGTAATGTTTTCCAATTGTATTCCTGATAGTTGCCCGTTATAGTCTGGGCTTAGGCTTATCAGCTTGCGTGCCTGAATAGCAATTCCTGTTCCCGATGCATATGATTCAAAACAACCGCATTGGTCATAATCAGTTGTATACGGTGGTTTTAGAGCCATCCATCCGGTTGCTCCAACAATATCTGAATTACCGTGAAGCACCCTTCCGTCTATCAGGATTCCTGCACCTATACCTGTTCCTACAGCCATGAATATTGCATTGTTGCACCCTTTGGCAACACCCTGGCTGGCTTCACCCAGAATATAACAGGTTCGGTCGCTTTCGACAATGACCCTCGACCTGGGAAAACGTCTGAGTAGGTCATCTCTCAAAGGGTAATTCTCCCAGCCCGGGATGTTGGGCGCCCATACATTTCCTGTTTTTGAGTATGCAATTCCCGGTATACAAATGCCAATACTCTTTTCGTCATCGGATTTGATCGAACCAAGTGCCAGTAATTTTTCGCAGAGTGAAAAAACCAATTCTGCAACATCGCTTCCTTCCCTGCCTTCCAGAAGAGATGTCTCTTGAATGAGAATATTGTTGGTTTCCAGAAAAAGTGCCCCGGAAACCTTTGTGCCGCCAAGATCTAGTCCGATATATACCATAATTAAGAATTTAAGTTTTTCTAAATAAGTGTGGCACCTTTTTCTCTAAGTATTTTAAGAGTGTCAATATGACCCTGATAATCTACATAAGCAAGACCTTCTGTAATTATATAAACCTTACAGCCGGCCCTTAAAAGGTCCAGCGTACTTTCCATTACACAGAATTCTGTTGCAATTCCGCTTATAACTACTATACACTCTCCGGTTTTTGGATAGACTCTCTTAATAAACTCACAAACGAACTCCCCTGAAGTATTAACTGCCTCAATACCTGAGTATTGTTCCTCCGTTCTACATTGACCCTTGGAGAAAATATTACCGGTGTATGGTCGTGAAGACTCCTGAATGACTTTAGAATAGTAGTCATCATGAATTATTTGACCACGTGTACCTGAAATACAGTGCGGTGGCCAGGTACCGCCATTGGATATAAAAGAGCTGTGATCAGCAGGATGATTGTCACATATATAAATCACCTTTTGCAAAGGATTCCGGTTTATATATTCGACGGATTTTTCTACTGCAGGAATTGCATTATTGCATGCTAAGGTACCATCTATGAAGTCATATAGCATATCTACAACCAGATGAATTACATTATTTGAGTTCAGGTTCATCAAAATCTCTTATTTCTTTAACTAATGAGTCAATCAGATGTTCTTTAAGGTCATAAAGATCGTCAGAGATGTCAACTTTATAAAAGTGAGGATTAATGATCCTCTTCTCTGTCTCATTAAGACATTGCAGGTTGCTAAGGTAATAATTTCTTTTTTCCTGAATTGTCTTTTCCTTAAGCATCATCACGCCATCTTTCATCATCTGAATCTGGAGCGGCTTAAAATCGTATGATTGTTCTTTGAATGTTGTTACTTTGGTATCGTCTCTTTCATCTCTGAGAGTAATTGCCTCACGTTGTTCTATCTTCCTGGAAAGAACATCTCCTCTTAGACATGTTACATCTGCCTTAAAGCTCCCATTTTGTATGATCCGGTATGTAATCTGGAAACCGGGGTTTATTGCTTTACTCTTATCCTCAGATCTTTTCAAAACGCCTTGTCCGCCAATCTGCACCAACTTGTATACATTGCCGAAACATGGGTTATGCTTGCTGGTTGCAATTGCATCACCAACACCATAAGCATCAATCCTTGCATTCTGGTGTTCGAGGTCTGATATTATATACTCATCAAGCGAATTTGTTGCAAAAATCTTACATTTTTTTAGCCCTGCATTATCGAGCTCCTCTCTGCACCTTGCCGAAAGATATGCCAGGTCACCGCTGTCAAGCCTAATCCCAAACCCCTTTTCATAATTGTCATCAACGCCGTTATTCAAGAAGGCTTTTATTGCATTTTTAAGTCCACACCTCAAGGTGTCATATGTGTCTACCAGAAGAATCAAAGGTTCTCCGTAGTGTGATTTAATATATGTTTCAAAAGCATGCAACTCTCCTGCTATAGAACAACCAAATGCTGTAATAAAACTATGAGCCATTGTGCCGGTCGAAGGGACGCCAAATATCTCCGAAGTGAAAATATTGGACGAACTCATACACCCACCAATATATGCTGCTTTTGCTCCATAGATAGCAGCCCATGGTCCATGTGCCCTTCTTGAACCAAACTCACTTATTGGTTTTGTTGTTGCTCTTGTAACTCTGGAAGCCTTTGTTGCTATGGCCATCTGATGATTCATTATGCATAACAGTGGAGTTTCAATTACCTGTGCTTCTATGAGCGGACCCTCTACAATTATTACGGGCTGCCCCGGGAATGCGATTTCTCCCTCCTGCATGCAATAAACATTGCCAGTAAACCTCATATTTGCCAGATACTCCCGATACTCATGATTCTCGTCACCAGGGATAAACCGCTCAAAAAAGGAGATATCTTCACTCCCCAAACCCGATATCATCTCCAGTGCCTCACGTATTCCACTTACAACTGCCCAGTTGTTTTTATCCGGTGCACTTCTGTAAAACATATTGAATACTGCAATTTTTTTCTGCAGACCCAGATCATAGAAGGTTTTACCCATCGTATACTGGTATTTGTCTGAACAGTAGGAAATATTTAATTTGTCCATTTTATCTTGTTTCTTGCAAGACAAATGTACAAATTAATTAAGAGGGTATTGTAAAAATGAAGAGAGATCCTTTTCCCACTTCACTCTCGATTCTAATTGTTCCCCCAAGTCTTTCAATATAATCGCGGCTTATATAAAGACCCATGCCGGTAGAGGGCTCTCCTTCTGTTCCGGACCTTCCGTGGGACTCACTTATACAGAAAAGATTGTTTAACAATTGTTTGTCCATGCCAATTCCTGTATCTTTTACAGAAATCTCAACATGGTTCAAGTTGGTTATAATTGCCATGATCTCTACTTTCCCGCCGTGTGGTGTGAATTTTATTGCATTTGAAACCAGATTCCTTATTATTGTAGCAACCATTTTAAGGTCAGAAAAGAGATTAATACCTTCCTGTATATTGTAGCATATTTCAATATTCTTAGATCTGGCTGCTATTTCAAGTGAAGATAAACATGTCCGTATCTCTTTATCCAGTATAAAACTTTTTTTCATCTAAAGCAATAATTTACATGCAATTTTACTCATTTTATTTATAACTTACAAGTAGACAGCCATTCAAGTTTAGATGGAGAAAATTCAGATTCGGTCAGACTGACACCTTCAGAATAATTATCGATGTTAATCACCGACCTTCTTCCATTTTGCTCATTTTTCATTTCCATTGTCATAGCCATATATTTATATTCCGATATCTGCCTGTATTGTTTAAGGAGCGCGGTCTTTATTAGAACACCTTTAATATCAAAAGTTTCAAATTTGTAACACAAGAATGTTTCTTTATCAATTAGAGAGATTTTTTTAAAAAACCCATACTCTTCGGCCACCGCTTTTTCATTTGGAATTGTTTCGATTTTCCAGCAATCATGACCCTCAATGTTTTCACTCCCAAGAATTTTATAAGTAAAATCATTGAGCGATGGTTTGCTCATATCTGAATTTGAAAATTCGGAGCCCATGAAGCTTTTCCCTTTTTCTGAACTGATAATCCTTCTTGATTTTCTCAGAGAGGGTAAATATATCCAGATGTCGTCACTTTTAGTCTCATAATCATAGATAAGCATGGTTGTTCCCTTATAATCTGCCGGTTGGTCAAAACGAAGCAGCATCTTGCCTTCCTCTCCATACTTTTTGGTTACCGAAGAAAGTTTTCTGACTCTTTCTGCCCCATCCTTATTGTAAATCCGGAGTGTCACAGACAATTTAATATCATTGAATTCGACAACTGAAGCAGATTTTAAACAGATATCCTTAGCCTTGATATCTTCGTTTTCACCAGCACTCATCAAGAGAACTGATATTAGTAACGCAAACAGAGCATATGTAATAGCTCTTTTTCCAATTTTTTCTTTTTTCATAACTATGTTTTATCTTTTTTTAGAAATTCCGGTTTGATAATTATACACAATGAGGGGATCAATATAAGGGCACATATTAGGCAAAGTAGTAATGACAGGATTATAAGGAAAGCGAACGACCTGATTAAGGGAAATTCCGAGAAGAACAGAACAGAAAATCCTATCATGACAGACAACGCATTTATAGCAATACCTCTTCCCGTAGTGGTAACCGAGGTGAGAATAGCTTCATGATATTCCATTCCGGCAGATAACTCTTTCTTAAGCCTCCAGAAGAGATGAATGGTAAAATCAACACCTAAGCCGATTGATATAGAGGAGATTAGTGCTGTGACAATATTCAGTTCCATACCTATCCATCCCATGAGCCCGAATGTTACAAGAACAGCGTAAAGCAGTGGAATTGTACCCATAACTCCTGCAACAATGCTCCCGAAAATCACTGTCAATAAAATGAAAATTGCAGTTACAGCAAATATAAGAGAGTAATACTGCCCGGAAACAATTGTCTCGCTCATATTTTTTTCAACCAGACAATAACCCCCTGTAAGTATTGTCATTTCACTATTAGTTTTTGCTTCATCAATTTTTTTTAGGATTAAATTAATCTCTCCAATCGTATTTGCCTTGAACTGAATCCTTATCAGGGCCTTTGTATAGTCGAAGTCGGTAAAATTTTCCAACTCCTCGGGATTTCCATTCATATTATATAGCTCAAGGTATTGTGAAACAGCCTCTCTGGTATCCGGTATTCTGTTGTACAGTGAATCTTCCGGATTGTTCATCGCCTTGCTGATTTCCTTGATAATAGTGTTTACAGAGGTTACACTTCCTACAAAAGAGATTTGCTCTAGCTCTCTCTCCATATTTTCAATTTTTCTTAACAACACAGGGTCCTTTATGTCACCTTCGACTAGAACATTTATGATTTTGCTTCCACCTAAGTATTTATCAGCTATATTAATGCTTTTGTTATACGAGTGATCCCCGGGAAGAATCCTGTTTGAGTCAGGAGCAATCTTTACCCATAATATTCCTGCTGCCGAAAGAAATAAAAAAGCAAGGAAAATAAAGATTACTCTGTGGGGTTTGCTGGTAACCAGACGGGAGGTATCTCTCAGAACAGAGAAAAGAGCTCCTTTTCTCTTTGAATTGAAGCTTTTATATTCATTTTTCTTCTTTAAGACAGACAACAATGAAGGAACGTATGTGATACTTAATAAAAGAGCAAAAGCGATTCCAATGGATACAACTACCCCCATTTGACTGGCTGGTGTAAGAATATGTAAAACCAACCCCAAGACACCTGCAATAGTTGTCAATCCACAAAAAATCACTGGTTTTAAAAGAAATTTGAGACACTCTTTAACTATTTCAGCTATAGACGAGTCAGGTTTTGCAGAACACAATTCCTGGTATCTGGATATGAAGTGAACTCCATAATTGTTTGCAATAGCAATCATCATTATTGGAATAAGAACTCCAATTATACTGAGTTTCCATCCTAAAAGAGGTATCAAAGCCATTGAGAAAACAATTGAAAAGATGACTACAGAAAAGGGTAGTAGTACCCCTATTGTGTCACGGAAAGATATCCATAGAAATAACATCATTATAATCAGACCTATCGGGAGAAGCAGTATTATATCATTGCCTATTTTTTCACTTGCCTCGCTCCTGAGAAAAGGTACTCCGTTGATATATATATTCTCTCTGCCCGGGAGCAGATTAAGGGTCTCTTTAATTAATCCAATATATTCTTTGTCGCTGGTTTTGTCTTTGGTGTTAAGGATGATTACTGTGTAGCGGAAATCTTTGGAGATTATCGAACCATAAATATTCTCATTTGATTTAATATCATTTCGAAGTTTCTCTATTTCAGAATCCGTGGTTGGGGGGTAAGCAATTAACGAACAAGAGGTTATCTCTCCGTTTTCTCCTTTGATGCTCGTTATGTCATAAATAGACCTTACATTGCTGAATCCGGAAATCTCTTTAAAATGGTCACTCAAATCCTTTATACGTGTCAAGGTTGAAGTTTTCAATACATCGTCTGTCTCCAGGATTATCACTATTTGCTCCTGATCTCCAAAAACCATTTCTATCTTGTCGCTGTTCCGCTTTGATTCCATTTTGTCTGGGAAGTAGGATTCCATATCGGGGTTAATCTTTATCCTAGTAATAGGTACGATTGAAGCAACAACAATAACTGCCGTCAGGATTATTATTGCCCATCTGTATCTTATAGCGAAACAACTGTTCATGATTTCGTACATTAAAATGATACCCTTAGTTCTGCAAAGCCGCCGTTTAAAATGTGGCTGGAATAGTTAAAAACAGATTTATCAGGACCATTCATATAATAGCAACCTAATGAAGTTGTTATATTATCAGTAATGTTCCATGACAGTTTGGGTCTTATATAATATTCCGATGATGTAGTGTTGAAATATCCGGCTAATTCAAAATTGACTGTTTCCTGAAACAAATATTTAGAGAGCATTATAGATAATGCATAATCAAAACTCTTCTGCTGATTGAATATCTTCCTGTTAAACAGTTCGAATTCATAATTTAAAATCTCATGGGTGGATTCAGGTAAAGTGAGGGGAGTAAAATCAAAAGTTTTTTTGCCTATATATTGGAAGATTGTCTTTATACCAAGAATATCCTTTTCGATTCCAATAACATATTTAAAAGAGGGATTTGGAATATGAATTGAGAATTTATAATCGGTTGTCATATCATATGCAAATTCACCCCTTATCATCCAGCTGCCTGCAGGTAATGTAAAGTCAAACCCCAGAGTGTTCTTTAAGTAGGGAGATGCCTTATTTGTTATCATGGGGGCAGATGTGGGCTTATCCTGAATTACAGAAGCAACTTTGAACCCGTAATATGGGTCATAGCCTCTGAAATAGGACAATGAAAATCCTATTGCCGGAAACTCAAAGTTCAATTTCAGTGCTACTGATCCGTTTCTAAACGATTTATCCGGGATATCTGCCCCTTCAAACCGGATATTGTTTCCCATGTCAAATAAATCATAGCGATAGACAGATGCCTTGAACACAGGAATCCCAATAATGTCTATGTCAATTTGAGGCGATATGCTCAACTTGACCCTTAGCATAAAATTTGAAAGATGTTGGTCATCGGGATTTGGGGTTAAAAAAAAGTAGTTGGAGGCGGTAATGTTGCCTGTAGGATTGAAACCATCTGACCTCCCACAGTTTACAATCTGATTGCCTAGTGTTATCTCTATCTTTTCTCCCGAGTATCCACAATAAGCTTCAATTATTTCTGCAGCAGAATATTTTGCCTCAAATTGTTCACCGCTCCTGAACCGCAGCTCAGTGTATGCAATGCATCTCGCTCTCTGGTATCTTGCTTTTAATGACAACTCTCCAAATACGTTAGAGTAGTTGTATTTGTCACCTCCGCCATAAAGTGAACCCCTTACATAGCCATAGATTTCCGGCTTTATTACAGAATCTTTTTGCGCGCTTGCAGTAGCATAATCAAGCAACAATAAAGCAGATAATAAAAATACTGATCTCATATTTTCACAATTAGAAATTTCTGATTGTGCAATTCTAATTAATGAAAACCTTAATAGTGTCCTAGTTTTGAAAGAAGGACAGATTATGTTGTCCGGAATTAGAAAGTGAGACTAGCGGTTCACGGCATTTATAACAGAACCCTTATACTCGCTTGGAGTAAGACCAGTTGATGCTTTAAAAAAAGTATAAAATGAAGATTTGCTGCTGAACCCGCAATCATAACCGATAGCTTCTATAGAATAATGATTTGTTTTGTCTGCAAGCATCCTTTTTACTGCTTCAACACGGTAGAAGTTCACAAGCTGAAAGAAATTTTTCCCTATTTCTGTGTTTATAACTTCTGTAATCAGATATTTTTGAACACCGATAGTGTCTGAAAGCAGTTCCATGTTTAAATCTGGATTCAGATAGCCCTTCTCCGTCTCAAGAAAGCTAGTTATTTTATTGGTAATATCTCTTTTCTGCTCAATCGTGAGTGTGGAGTGTTTGTAAGTAGATTCGTTCGCTCGTTCCCTGATATTGAAGAACTTAGTCAACTCTTTCTGCCTTATTCCATAATAGCTCAGTATATACACCAGAGATAAAAGAATGGAAAAATTGAAAATATGAGGTAATGGCAAGTCATTTTTGACGAACAACACAACCACTCCTGTAATAAGGACTATGCTGCAATAACAGAGGTAGAAAACTGATATGAAAAGAATCCATCCGATTTTTTCATTCTTTTCAATATTTGAAAATCCGTTTCTGAGATTTACCCTGTATTGGTGAACTGTTGCAATGCTTAAAGGGTTATAAATACACCAGGAAATGATGTTGGCTATTACAAAAATAATTCGGAAGGGATAGTTTGAGTCTGCACTCAGATATGTTGATGGAACAAAATAGTCGTTAACAAAGTATACATATGCCTCAAAAAAAACGAACGGAACAAGATGAAGAAGATGGACGTACCTAAGCTTGAAAGATCTCTTTGTCAAGGATCTCACATATATGAAAAGGGCTGGATTGAAAAGTAGAAAAGAGCTGGAAAGCAGTGGGTTGTGAAATATTTCGTAATGCAACGCTGTAGAGAGGAAAACGATAGCCATCAAATAGAGCCAGCCCGACAAAATTTTGTCAGAGATACTGTCACTTTTTTTTGCGCCAACAATGGTCGCAGCAAAAAGACTTTGAGCCAGACCTATCCAGGCAAGTGTCTCCATTTACAAAACATTAAACAATATATATACTGCTGCACCTGCCAGATATCCAGCCAGTGCCAGCAGAGATATGTTCTTCAGGTACCAGTAAAAGCTGATTTTTTCCAATCCCATTACAACAACGCCAGCAGCTGATCCAATAATCAGGATACTGCCACCGACTCCCGAACAATATGCAAGAAACTGCCAAAAATCTCCATCCTGAACGAAGTGTTGCATAAACTGAGCATCTGCCATTGTAGAAAGAGCTACGGGATCTACTAATGGATACATACCCATTGCAACAGCTACCAGAGGCACATTGTCTACAACTGCCGACAAAACTCCAATTACAACATTTATTATATATACATTATGCACTTTTTCATTAAGATAATCCCCCACAATGTTTAATACTCCTGTAGCTTGTAATGCCATAACCGACAGCAATATTCCAAGGAAAAACAAAATAGTGGAGGTGTCAATTCTTCTTAAAACTCTTGTTACACGATGTTTGATATCTTCGGAAACATTTATCCTGCTGTATAGTATTTCTGTATATATCCAGATTATTCCTAAAACTGTCAGTACCCCCATGAAAGGAGGCAACCCTGTTGTATACTTGAATATTGGTATCAATATAAGACCTATGACCCCCATCAAAAAAATGACGATTTTTTCTCTATCTGCAACAATTACATTTTTAATTACAGATTTATCTTGTTTTGGCGGATGTTTTATTTCTCCCTTTAAAATTCTGACAGCTAACAACAGCGGAACAACTGTAGATACAATACTTGGGAGAATGAGAGACGTTACCAAAGGTAGTGTCGTGATCTTACCTTTTATCCATAACATTATGGTAGTAACATCACCAATGGGCGACCATGCCCCTCCGCTATTGGCAGAAATGATTATCATACTGGCAAAGACCCAGCGTTCTTTGTAATTTGGAATCAGTTTTCTGACAAGCATGACCATTACAATGGATGTTGTAAGATTGTCAAGAACCGACGACATGAAAAACGAGATCAATGTAATTATGCAAAGAAGCGTCTTCTTATTCCTGGTGGTAATTCTCTCAGTAATCAATGAGAAACCATCATGAACATCAACCAGTTCTACAATTGTCATGGCGCCTATCAGAAAGAACAGGGTAGAAGAGATCTCACCTAGATTTTCAATAATCTGGAATTCTGAAATGAACCTCTTGCACTGTTCTGCTAAGGGAGCGGAATTAAGTGCAGGATTGTTGTGCAAAAACTCGCGGAATGCATCGGCATTGACAATAGATGCCGAAAGAGGATTGAAAACAATATATATCACCCACAACACTCCTGCTGTTAAAAGTGCGATAGCTGCTTTATTTATCTTAATCTTGTGTTCCATGACTATACCCAAATAGCCAAGAATGAACACTATAACCATTATTTCCAATTAGAAAATCTATTAAGGGTTTGTAAGAATCAGAACCTGTAACCGATGCCAAAATTAACTCCCGAGTTTATGAGTTTGTAGTTTTTCCAAGGCAACACGCCAATAACCCTGATAAATGGGCCAAAGGATAAGACAATACCGTTGTTAAAGGAATATTCACCTCCAAAATCAGCACCTGCACCAATTCCGTTTAGGTCCCTCTCCCCACCGTTAAGGTTAAAAACCGGGCCTCCGCTAACATAAAGGAATTTGAGAAAATGGAATTTTGCAAAAAGTGGTATTGAAAAAACATTTAAATTCATAGATCTTGTTAGTACAGGTGTACCTGTATATGGGGGAGTAACCTCGAATTTGTTTCCTGTGAGAGTAACGCCTGTAACGATATCCAGGTTGTTCATGATTTCCATTGAAACTCGTGCGCCCAGGCCATAAAACCCTTTCCCGTAATAACCTGGTCCCCCGACAAAATTCATAGAACTGTTAAGACTATTGTCGCCAAAAGAGTAAATTATGCCAACAGTGGTTTTACCTTTGAATATTTTGTTAATTGCTTGTTGTGTGTTTTGGGCAAAGACCTGTGATGCATATGTTATGCATAAAAACGATAGTACAAAAATTCTGATATGTTTCATAATCTTTTTCAAATCTCATCAAAGATATTAAAAAAATAGCATTCAATTGAACATATAACCAGCTTTTCGCATATCCGCAGGATTACTGAATGGTCGCACCGGATTAAGATAGCGTTCAAGAAACTTGTATATTGTATAACGGATTCCGGTAGCCTCTTTGCTGTCAATTCTGTCGAACCCGTGTCCTCCGGATGCAGCTTCGAACACCTTATATTCAAACTTCTTTTTGTGAGCCTTTAGTGAGTCAATCATAATAAGAACCTCCTCTACATAAACGTCATTGTCAATTGTGTTTGTGTGGATCAGAAGGGGCTTTTCAAGATCTTTCGCGTAGTAGGAGGGAGACCTTCTCTTGTATTCCTCAGGATTCTCTGCAATTGATTCTCCTATATGGTATGAGGCAGTAAAATAGTCACTATAATCTTTTTTGTGCGAAGCCAGCCTGTTTGTGAGATCGCTTACAGGAACACCGGCAAAGGCACATTTGTATTTGTCAGGGTGCCTCAGAATATGCATTAATGAAATCATTCCGCCATGACTCCAGCCAACTATACCTACATTTTCCGGGTCAACAAAGCTGTAATTTTCAACCATATAATCACGACTTACCATTACGTCTTCATTTTCCAAACCACCATAATCAATATTTTCCCACGTATCTTTTCCATAACCGGTACTCCCTCGGTATTCGGCAGAAACAACAACGTAGCCCTGTGATATAAGCTCTCTTACAATATGTGCGTAATAGGTGGAGAAATCTGCATGTATACCACTGTGAGGAAGAACAATCAGCGGGTATTTTTTTGAGGGATTCACAAACTTTGGAATAAACACATAGGTATAGAACTGAAGCGGATTGCCAGCAAACTTGTCATCGCTGCTTTTAGGTTTCCATCGTGGAGGGCCCGCAAGCCTGACCTTGTCTATATAGGCAAGGTCGCCAAGCTTCTGAAACCAGCTTATATCATCAATCTTCTTAATTATGAGGTCATAGGTATGTTCGTTGTTTTCCAGCTGCTTCTTAAGGCTGAGGATCTCCTTGAGTAGGACAGAATCTGATTTATTTGTTATCGAAGAGACCGACTGTCCAAATACACTGATAGAAATTACTGAGCTGAGAGTCAGAATTACAGTAAATGCAAAGACGTTAGAACAAAATGATTTACCTTTCATAAAATGCGTTTTACAAAATTAAAATAAATAGTTACATTATGTATACAGGAGTTGGGATACGCCACTAGCTCAATTAATAAATATTTGATATACCCTTATAATAAGGTCTGTTCTTTTTGACATTATATCTTTATTAATTTACTCGTTAGATAGATTTTATCACTTCCATAAAAGATACCGCCACATCCTTTTCATCCGGTATTTCAAAAAATGCCAATTGAGAAAGTTCTGAACGATAGGTATCTTTTATTTTGTTCCATAGAGCTGGAAAGTCGATTATAAGTGGAGACTGTTCCACTAATTTCCCTTGCCAACCCAAGGGTGTGTCGAATATTTGTTGATTGTGGGCATATAGTTCAACAAAGTCTTTTTTAAAGTTGTCAGAACGCAGATAAGCCTTGCTTTGCTCATCTTTGGCCAGAAGATATAAGTCATAAAAATGACGGATTTTAGAGGATAAAGCTTTATCGATGTTTTCATCGAAGGAAAACCGAACCAAGGATACCAGTTTCTCTAGCATTGTCTGTGATTTGTCGAGAACATTTATTGAAAAAGGTTCTAACGCATATTCCTCAATGGCTTCTTTTCTGTCTTTTGAAATTAAAAATTCTGAGATAAACGATGTGATCGTCTGTTTTGCATAGGGATATGGATTTGCAAAAGAGTTGATTTCAATAATAATTCTTTTTTGAGTTCCACTATTTAGCCGATTAGAAGTAGCAACTGGATATTGAAATACTGATTTGCGGAACATGGAACCTTTGCTTGTTATATCAGGATTATAAATTTCTGTCAGATCTTTAGTTATTTCTTTTTCCACCGAACGTATTTTGGTTTTCAGGGCATTACCGGTCAGATATTCGTTTATCATGGCAATGTCTATATCATCAGAAAACCGGTTAATCAAATGGTAACCTTTGGACAGAGACGTTCCTCCTTTAAATACGATACTGCCTGTGAATGAGGAAAAAGCAAGCTTTTTTAGAACAGTCGTAATCCAATAGTCTTTCTCCACAAAGTCGGGAGAAATCCCAAAGTGAACGGCTGTAAGCTGAATCAACTCGGCAAAATCCTTTGTATTATTGTTATGCAGTATCATCTAATATACCATTTTCGTTGGGTTGGGAGTATGTCAGAAGAGATTCCAAATTTATAGGTTGTCATGGGGTTCAATGCGTTGAAAAGAAGTGTTGTGTCTTCTTTCGAACTGATTGTTTCAAGTATGGCCCCTAGAAATGCAATGGTAGCTGGGTTGTATTTAAGCGCCAGTTTTTTTATAGTTGTTATTTGTTCCGGAGTAATTGCTTTGAATAATGTCAGGAGCCTTTTACAGGCATTATCGGGCATTGTATCAGGAATCTCTTTGAAGAATCGCAAACAATCCAGGAGTTGGAAAAGAGGAATATTTTCCTTTATTATTGTATTTTCCTGTTTTACAAATCTGATTCGGTATATGCCTCTTTTAATTGCCTTTTTCTCTTTTTTGGTTGCGATTCGAAGCGAAGCTGGAACCTGAGTTGTCAGTCCCAAATCATTGAATACAGAATAGCCTGTTAAGTAGCCGATTGTTTTACCATTTTTATCAATCAGATCTTTAACTATCTGATAAGTGTCAGGCTGTAATTCGCCAAATTTACTAATCTGAGGTTTGTAAAACCGACCTTTTGAAAGACGGCGGATTTTTTCCTGAGCGACCAGCATATTCAAAGCTTTATTGACAGCTTTTAGCCTGTTCACCTCTATGGAAAAATCGGAAGAGGTGAATACAAATCCCATTGGAAATCGGTCTATAGTATCTTTTATAATATCAGTCATTTGAAAAGATATGTTCTTAGCAAATATAAATAAAATAAGCGAGTTTTTACCCGTATAAACTCGCTTATTTTAAAAATATTTGGTAAAACAACTTTAAGTAACTATTAGATAGGTGTTTAGTTGAAGTTAGTTAATGATGTTTAAGAAATAGTTATAAATTGATGTATGCAGGATTGGAGATACCTCGTGCCCGAGGAGGGAGGGGCCACGTTTGCGAAGCAAATGGGGAGGCGTATCTCCAATTCTGTATATATTATTTGAACTAACTTTGTTATTCATTCTCTTCATAATAATATGAATAATCAATTCCTTTCATAAACATTTCGCGGCTGCTGATTTCATCGGTAAGGGCATTTTTTAGCAAGTTCTTAAGCTCCGTGCTGTTTGTCGAACTTTTTACCATTGCGCTCAGATAATCAGTTTTATTAATCTTACTCCAATCAACGCAACGTTTTAATCGTTTCTTGAAAATCAAATCCAGCCAAATGCGTGTGCATCGCCCATTGCCTTCCATGAATGGGTGTGCAATGTTCATTTCTACATATTTATCGGCAATTTCGTCGAGTGTGTTTTCAGGCATTTCTTCAATTTGCTTTAATGTATTACTCAGAAACCGTGCTGCTGCGAATTGAAAGCCACCTTTTGAAATGTTTTTTTGTCTTATTTTTCCTGCAAAGTCATATAACCCACCGAAAATATAGGCATGAATTTGCTGCAAACTTTTCGTCGTTCCGATTTCTGCTTCGCTAATGAGATTGCTTTCGAAAAATGAATAAGCCTTTTTCTTACTCTGCCCGTCAATACTGTTGTCGCTGTATGTAAACCAGTCCAAAAATTTGACGGCTTTATTATTTGGAAAATGCTTGGCAAGAGAAATAACGCCATCACTGTCAAGGGTGTCAGCCAAACGTTTTTTGCCATCAGGTGCCACGAATCTGAACCCGTGAGTAGCACTCACGAGTTCGTTTTGTTCTTTGATAAGTTTACGCTTTAGCCAACGCCAATAGTTGTTTGCTTTTGTATAATCGTCCTGTCCATAGAGCACTGCAACAACATCGACAACATTAAACCACCATTTGTTGTTCTCTTCGTCCCATATGGCACGAACTTCACGGTCGTCGAAAAAACGGATTGAAATTTTACTCATGCCAGTTAAGAATGTTGATCTGAAATAGTTATTCAATTTATTATTAACAAATATAAGAACAATACCGGCAATTGTAAAGGGTTTTGCCAATAGTTATAAGACAATGTATGCAGGATTGGAGATACCTCGTGCCCGAGGAGGGAGGGGCCACGTTTGCGCAGCAAATGGGGAGGCGTATCTCCTATCCTGCATACATTATTTGTACTAACTAAAACAAAAGAGAGTGACCTTACGATCACCCTCTTTATGAGTTATTATTTACAGAGTCAGGTAATTACTTAACCTCTTCGAAGTCTACGTCGGTAACCTCTTTGTCGGACCCACCAGTGCCTGAGCCTTCTGTAGGACCGGCACCCGGATCTGTTCCTTGTGCAGGACCGCCCTGGGCTGCTTTGGCCATATCTTCAGAAGCTGCGTGCCATGCTGCATTCATTCCCTCCATTGCCTTGTCAATGGTAGACACATCGCCCGATTTGTGAGCCTCTTTAAGAGCAGCCAGTGCGCTTTCGATTGCTCCCTTTTTGTCGGAAGGAATCTTGTCGCCATACTCCTTAAGGTTTTTCTCGCTCTGGAACACCATTGCATCGGCAGCATTTATCTTATCCACCTTCTCTCTCTCTGCCTTATCTGTAGCTTCATTGGCCTTAGCTTCATCCTTCATTTTCTTGATCTCTGCCTCACTTAATCCGCTAGATGCTTCAATTCTGATCTTCTGCTCTTTGCCTGTTCCTTTGTCTTTAGCAGAAACGTGCAGGATACCATTTGCGTCTATATCAAATGTAACTTCAATCTGAGGAACACCTCTTGGAGCAGGAACAATGCCATCGAGATGGAACCTGCCTATTGTCTTGTTATCTTTAGCCATAGGTCTCTCTCCCTGAAGAACGTGAATCTCCACCGATGGCTGGTTGTCGCTGGCAGTACTGAAAACCTCCGACTTACGAGTAGGAATTGTTGTGTTTGACTCTATCAGCTTTGTCATTACAGAACCGAATGTCTCAATACCAAGTGAAAGAGGAGTTACGTCAAGAAGCAGTACATCCTTTACATCGCCGGCAAGAACACCACCCTGGATGGCAGCACCAACTGCTACTACCTCATCGGGATTAACCCCCTTGCTTGGAGCTTTTCCGAAGAACTTCTCGACAATCTGCTGGATTGCAGGAATACGTGTAGAGCCTCCTACAAGAAGAATCTCGTCAATATCACTTGCCTTGTAGTTAGCATCGCTCAGAGCTTTGCGGCAAGGTTCAACTGTTCTCTGTATTAAAGAGTCGCAAAGTTGTTCGAACTTGGCACGTGTAAGAGTTTTAACAAGGTGTTTTGGAACGCCATCAACAGGCATTATGTAGGGCAGATTGATTTCTGTAGAGGTCTGGCTTGAAAGCTCAATTTTTGCTTTCTCGCCGGCTTCTTTAAGTCTTTGAAGTGCCATAGGGTCCTTTCTTAAGTCAAGACCACTGTTTTCACTCATGAACTCCTCAGCCAGCCAGTCAATAATCTTCTGGTCAAAGTCGTCACCGCCAAGGTGAGTGTCGCCGTTTGTAGATTTCACTTCAAAAACGCCCTCTCCAAGTTCCATGATTGAGATATCAAATGTGCCACCTCCAAGGTCAAACACAGCAACTTTCATCTCTCTGTGTTGTTTGTCAAGACCATAAGCCAACGCTGCAGCAGTAGGCTCATTTATGATCCTCATTACCTTAAGACCAGCAATTTCTCCGGCCTCTTTGGTTGCCTGCCTCTGTGAGTCACTAAAATATGCAGGTACTGTAATAACTGCCTCTGTAACCTCTTGTCCAAGATAGTCCTCAGCTGTCTTCTTCATTTTCTGAAGAATCATTGCCGAAATCTCCTGTGGAGTATATTGACGACCGTCAATATTCACCCTTGATGTATTGTTGTCCCCTTTTTCTACTTTGTAAGGTACACGATGAACCTCCATTTGAACGCGGTCATAGGATTCTCCCATGAATCTCTTGATAGAGAAGATGGTCCTTGTTGGATTTGTGATTGCCTGTCTCTTTGCAGGGTCTCCGATTTTTCTCTCTCCGTTGTCTGCAAATGCAACAACGGAAGGGGTTGTTCTCTTGCCTTCGCTGTTAATAATGACAGTAGGTTCGTTTCCCTCCATCACTGCTACGCAAGAGTTTGTGGTTCCAAGGTCAATTCCGATAATTTTTCCCATAATATTGATAGAATTTTAATTGTTTTCTTTGCTTTGCCCATGATAGCATCTAACATTGTGCCAAATGGAAAAACTGACAAGGTGGCAGAGTTGTCGTCTTAATTATTTACTTAGCTTTGTGACTCGAAAAATCATGATTATTTAATTTAAAGGATATGTCTGTAGAGGGAAAAAAGCGCATCATTACAACGCAAAGACTGCTTGAGATGAAGCAAAGAGGCGAGAAAATCGCAATGTTGACCGCATATGATTATACATCAGCCAAGATTATTGACGAAGCCGGGATAGATATCATACTGGTTGGCGATTCTGCTGCAAACGTAATGGCAGGGCATGAAACCACTCTTCCTATTACTTTGGATCAGATGATTTACCATGCCCAAAGTGTTGTTAAGGCGGTAAAGAATCCCATGGTTGTTGTAGATATGCCATTCGGTGCCTATCAGGGAAATTCCAAACAGGCTGTTTTCAGCGCAATCCGCATTATGAAGGAGTCCGAGGCAGATGCTGTAAAGGTTGAAGGGGGTTCGGAAATTCTTGAATCGGTAAGCAGAATACTGTCGACAGGTATTCCGGTTATGGGACATCTTGGTCTTACTCCTCAATCAATTCATAAGTTCGGGACATACAGTGTCAGGGCAAAGGAAGAGGCCGAAGCTAATAAGCTGATTGAAGACGCACTGGCATTGGAAGATGCAGGCTGTTTTGCATTAGTTCTGGAAAAAATTCCGGCAACATTGGGAACCAAAGTGGCAGAAGCTTTGAAAATTCCGGTGATAGGTATTGGTGCAGGGAACGGTGTGGATGGTCAGGTTCTTGTGATGCATGACATGCTGGGACTTACACAAGAGTTCTCACCCAGGTTCCTGAGGCGTTACCATAACCTCCACGATGAGATGCTGAAAGCTGTTAAAAACTATATAAGTGATATCAGGAGCAGGGAGTTTCCAAATGATCAGGAACAATACTAATATGAATATTCTCTATGAGGACAATCATCTGATTGTCGTAAACAAAAGGTCTGGAGAGATTGTCCAGGGCGATAAAACAGGAGACAAGCCTCTGAGTGAAATCATTTCAAGATTTATTGCCGACCGCGACAATAAGCCTGGGGCAGCATTCATTGGTGTTCCTCATCGTCTTGACAGACCGGTTACCGGCATTGCTGTCTTTGCAAAGACATCAAAATCTTTGGAAAGGCTTAATGAGATGTTCAGGAACAGTGAGATAGAAAAAAAATACTGGGCAATAGTAGCCAACAAACCCGAAAATCCCGTTGGAGAACTCAAACATTATCTTGTCAGGAACGAGAAGCAAAACAAGTCATATGCAAGCCTTCTGCCTAAGAAGGATGCAAAGGAGGCAAGGTTGCTATATAAAGTTCTGGCAAGCAGCGACCGCTATCATCTTATTGAGGTTGAGCTCCTCACCGGAAGGCACCATCAGATAAGGTGCCAGCTTGCAGAGATTGGCTGTCCTATAAAGGGTGACCTTAAGTATGGTGCACCAAGGTCCAATCCCAACGGAAGCATCTCACTGCATGCAAGGAGTATAAAGTTTATCCATCCTGTAAAGAAGAGTGAAGTTATTATATTGGCACCTCCTCCTGAAGATTCTCTTTGGAATGCTTTTATGAAGATTGTCAAAGTTCAGTAATACCGGCTTTGTATACAGCCATTGCACGCAATCGTGCAGTTGTGTGATCTACAATGGGTCTTGGATATTCCGATGGATTGTCGAATTCCGGAACCCATTTTCTAATATAAATATTATCAGGATCAAATTTCTTTGTCTGTAATTCGGGGTTGAATATTCTGAAATATGGAGCAGCATCACATCCGCAGCCAGCTGCCCATTGCCAGTTTCCATTGTTTGCAGAGAGATCGTAGTCAAGAAGTTTTGCGGCAAAATAACTCTCCCCGATTTGCCAGTTGATAAGCAGATGTTTGGCAAGGAAACTTGCAGTAATCATTCTCACCCTGTTATGCATGAATCCTGTCTGGTTAAGTTCCCGCATTCCTGCATCAACAATTGGATAACCTGTCTCTCCCTTGCACCATTTTTCCAGTTCCCTCTCGTCATTCCTCCATGAAATATAACTGTACCTCCTTTTAAATGGACCATCTGCCGCATATGGAAAATGATATATGACTGACTTGAAAAACTCACGCCATATCAACTCTCCAAGCCAGGTGTTGTTTAGCTCAATTGCTGAGCGGACAAGACCGCGAATGCTGATTGTGCCGAATCTTATATGTACACTTAGACGTGTAGTTCCGTTCTCATTAGCGGGATCGTTCCTGGTATTGTGGTAGCCTGCAATTATTGAATTTATAATGCACGGTTTTGTGAAAATATTTCCAGATGGGATAAACCCTATTTCATCGAGGGCTGGCAAGTTTTTGAATAGTTTAAGAGAACCATATTCAAAGCGGTTCAGTTCTGACAATTGTTGCATGTCAGATGACATTACAAAGTTATCTGTCTGCTCTTCGGATGGCCAATATTTCAGATGGGTTACAGGCTCATTATTTAGTTTATTGAGCCATTGTCTTGAATATGGTGTGTATACTGTATATGGTTGTCCATCAGGTTTAAGAATATCGTCTTTTGAGAAAATAACCTGATCTTTAAAGCATTGAAAAGTTATTCCTCTGTTTTTGAGCAGCAAGGCAATTTTCACGTCTCTCTCTACAGCATATGGTTCATAATCATCGTTGCAGAAAACTGAGGAGACATCGAATTCAGAAGATATGAATTCAAACGCAGCTTCCGGGGCATCATAAATATACAGAATTGAGCCCTCTCCGGAACAAAATCCTTTTAACTGGGAGATTTCCATTTCCAGTCGTAAAAGGGCCTGATGTATGAAATCTACCCTTCTGTCGCGTCTGTCCGGGAGTTGATTGAGGATTGTTGTGTCGAATATGAAAAGAGACAATACCCTTAACCCGGATCTTAGTGCCTCATACAAACCTCGGTTGTCTTCCAGCCTGAGATCGTTTCGAAACCAGAATATGTTGATTTTTTCCTTTAGCATAATCATGCCTTAAGATAGGAGAGGTCCTTGCCATCTGCCTCTCCCTCCCGTATCTGAGTTGAAGAGACATCTATCTCAGGAGCATCAATAAGCCTGGCACCATACCTCTTGCACAGCTCTTCACCATCGAACCCGCTGCGGGGATATACCCATACCTGATACTCTTTAAGAAGATTTTCCCAGTGTTTCCATTGTTCGATAATTGCAAGATTGTCTGCGCCGATTATAAGAATAAATTCATTATGAGGTTCCAGAGAACTTAATTTCCTTAATGTGGAGATAGTGTATAAGGGGACAGGCAAAGAAAATTCAATGTCCGATACAACTACCTTATTTCCAAGATGCCGTGCGGAACACCTTACATGTTCCAGCCTGTCGGCACTGTTGTTAACCTGTGCTTTATCCTTTAAGGGATTCTGAGGGCTCACAACCAGTCTTAGCTGATCTATCTCACCATTGTCCAGAAGGTATTTACATATGGCTATGTGGCCTATATGCAGAGGGTTGAATGATCCAAAAAAGAGAGCAACACGCATTTATTTAATTTTAGACTATGGTTTTTCCGAGTAAAAATTTTCTACAAGCTTTTCTGCCTCTTTCAGGCAAATGTCGAGGTTCTCATTTACCAGAACCCTGTCGAAATATTTGGCAAATGTTAACTCCTCATTTGCTTTTGCCACTCTTTTGTCAATAGTGTCGGCAGAATCTGTGCCTCTTGCCAGCAATCTTTCCCTGAGAATATTAATGGACGGGGGCTGTACAAAAACAGCAAGCGCACTGTGGCCGTACAACTTTTTCAGGTTTACCCCACCTTTTACATCAATGTCAAAGACAACGATCTTACCTGCCAACCATATCCGTTCAACTTCGCTCTTTAGTGTGCCATAGAATGAACCTGAGTATACCTCTTCATACTCGACAAAATTGCCAGCTTCTATCCTTTTAACGAAATCTGTTTTGTCAAGAAAAAAATAGTCATGGCCATTCACCTCTTCTCCTCTGGGCAAACGCGATGTTGCAGAGACAGAAAACTCCAAAAATGGATATTTGTCAAGCAGATGGCGCACTATCGTTGTTTTTCCGGCCCCGGATGGAGCGGAGAATATCAGAACCTTGTTATTCATATTGATCACGTTCGCTTTTAACTTTAGACAAATCATTTAAAAACCGGGCAATTTTTTCAGTACAGCATTTTAAGAATCTTTCACCTTTTTCAGGAGTTGCACCTATAGGATTCCCAACACCGGTATCATCTGAAATATATATCCACCTTCTTGGAGTCCACGCCCATTTTTCCTTGAACCCATCAATCGCAAATTTCCGCTCTTTGCCATCACCTGCCTCCTCAAGAGGAAGTACTAGATCAGGGGCAACATACTGCATACATGATGTCTCAAGCTCTCCTGCATGGTCGCCCGCCTCCTTGAAGAACCCATCAGGTTTACATGCTGTCCACCAATTTATTGCGCTCATGAGAATATGCGGATATTCAAGAGAGAGTTCCCTGATTATGGGAACGAATGCGTTACCACCGTGAGCATTAAGTATGACTAACTTTTTTATGCCATGCTTGTCCAGGACCTCAAGAATATCTCTTACAATAGCTATTTGAGTGGACGGTCTCATGTTCATACAGAGCTTCACCTCCATCTGTCCGGTATTAACACCATATGCAATCGACGGCAGAACAATACAGCCTGCACCATTCCTATTTGCAATTTCCGCAGCATCAGCCGCAACTTTCTCTGCTAAAATGGTATCAGTTCCGTAGGGAAGATGATAGTTATGTGCCTCTGTGGCTCCCCATGGTAAAATTGCTATGTTAAATGACTCATCTTTAACTGTTTTCCAGTTAGATTCCTGTAATACATGAGGTTTCATAATTTTCAATTTATAAGCAAAGTTAGATTTTTATGTTAACTTTGCCGCGAAAAGGTTTAATAATAAATTTTAGATATTATGATTTCATACAAAGAACTTGGTTTAGTAAACACAAAAGAACTATTTGCCAAAGCAGTAAAGGGCGGGTATGCAATTCCTGCTTTTAACTTTAACAATATGGAACAGATGCAGGCGATAATCTCGGCCTGTGTAGAGACAAAATCTCCGGTCATTCTGCAGGTATCAAGTGGTGCAAGAAAATATGCCAATCAGACACTACTACGTTATATGGCTCAGGGAGCAGTTGAATATGCCAAAGAGCTTGGTGCAAACATTCCCATAGTACTTCACCTTGATCACGGCGATACTTTTGATCTCTGTAAATCATGCATAGACATGGGTTTCTCTTCTGTCATGATAGACGGTTCCCACCTTCCTTTTGACAAAAACATAGAGCTGACAAAACAGGTTGTAGAGTATGCTCATGCTCATGATGTTTCTGTAGAGGGTGAACTAGGAGTTCTGGCAGGCGTTGAGGATGAAGTATCTGCAGAACACCACACATATACACAACCCGAAGAGGTAGAAGAGTTTGTGAAAAAGACAGGTGTGGACTCTCTAGCGATTTCAATTGGAACTTCTCATGGAGCTTTCAAATTTAAACCGGGACAGAATCCGGAAATCCGATTAGATATTCTTAAGGAAATTGAGGTGAGAATACCAGGGTTCCCAATAGTACTCCATGGTTCTTCAAGCGTGCCTCAGGATATCGTAGCAGAAATAAACAAATATGGTGGCAAACTAAAGGATTCAATAGGAATTCCTGAGGACCAGCTAAGACAAGCTGCAGCCAGTGCCGTATGCAAGATTAATATCGACTCAGATGGTCGTCTTGCTATGACTGCTGCAATAAGAAAAGTTTTTGCTGAGAAGCCTGAAGAGTTTGACCCGCGTAAGTATCTTGGACCGGCACGTGACGCATTAAAGGCTCTTTACAAACACAAAATTCTGAATGTTCTGGGTAGTAACGACAAAATGTAGTTCATTCTTACAATCAGATATATAAATGGCGGCTGATTTTTCAGCCGTTTTTTTTGTTGAAATATTTATTAGTTAGTCTAAACTAACTATATTTGCTGAATGAATAATCTGATAAATATAATCGCAAGACTCTCCGATATTATGGGCCGTATGGAGGACAGGGCCAAGGAGCAATATAACACAACAGGCTTGTCGCTGACTCAGATGCATTATCTGGAAACAATCGGCCATCTCAACAATCCCAGCCTAACAGAATTGTCAGCTGCACTAAATCTTTCTAAGCCAACTGTCACAGTTGCAATTGACAAGCTGATAGAAAAAGGTTGCGTTTACAAGGTACGCTCGGACAACGACAGAAGGAGCACCCACCTTCACCTGACAGAAAACGGCAGGTTATTGAATCAAATGCATGATTTTGCACATCAATCCATTGCTGAACTTTTTACGAAAAATCTATCACATAAAGAGACTGAGCAACTTATAGAAATTATTGACAAAGCTATCAGATAAATATTGTATGGAAAACAAAACATCACAAAAAAACTATCAAGGACTCTCGCAGGAGGAGGTAAACGCTCGTCGTAGTAAATACGGACTTAACGAATTACCCTCTTCAAAAAACCGGGGAGCATTAAAAATAGCGGTTGGAATTCTAAAAGAACCGATGTTCCTTCTTCTGGTTGCTTGCGGTTCGTTATATCTGTTTCTTGGTGATATTCAGGAGGGTATTATGCTAATGAGTTTCGTTCTGGTAATCATGGGCATTGAATATTTCCAGGAAAGAAAAACCGAGAAGGCGCTTGATGCTTTAAAGGACCTGGCCAGTCCAAGGGCACTAGTGATAAGAGAAGGCGAGACATTTAGAATTGCTGGCAGGGAGGTAGTGATGGGAGACATTATAGTTCTACAGGAGGGTGACAGAGTACCTGCAGACGGCAGGGTACTTCATTGTGTGAACCTTTTGGCAGACGAATCACTCCTGACCGGAGAATCAGTTTCCGTAAGAAAGAGAGAGTGGGAGGAGAACGATAGTGATTTTGTTCCGGGAGGAGACGATATTCCATGTGTATATTCGGGATCTATGATAGTACAGGGTAACGGAATTTTCGAAGTGACAGGTATAGGCATAAACACAGAAATTGGGAAAATTGGAAAAGCTTTGGAGAGTGTAAAGGAGGAACCAACAAAGCTAAACAGAGAGATGGGGGTTCTTGTAAAGAGACTTGCAATAATTGGTGTGATTCTTTGTGTGGCGGTTATTGGAATATATACTTTAACACGAGGAGATTTACTTCAGGGGTTTCTCGCAGGTATAACACTGGCAATGGCAATGTTGCCTGAAGAGTTTCCTGTTGTACTCACAGTATTTCTGGCAATAGGAGCTTGGAGAATATCAAAAAAATCTGTATTAACCAGAAAACCGGCTGCAATTGAGACACTTGGATCTGCTACTGTACTGTGTACAGACAAAACAGGTACCCTTACACAAAATAAAATGACAGTTAATTCTCTATATAATGGAGAAGAAGTTATAAATGTTTCTGTCATAAGAGATGTTCCTGAACAATATCATGAAATTATAGAGTATGGAATTCTTTCCAGCCAGGTAGATCCGTTTGATCCGATGGAAAAAGCCATTACAAATATTGGGTATAATTACCTTACTGACACTGAACATATACACAATGACTGGATTATGGAGAAAGAATATCCTCTTTCCAAGGAGTTGCTTGCAATGTCGAGGGTATTTTCCAACCCATCAAGTCATGAACGAGTTATTGCGGCAAAAGGAGCTCCTGAGGCAATTTTTGATCTGTGCCACTTATGCAGCGAGAGTATATTGAAATATGAAAAGACAGTTTCCGGACTGGCATCGGCAGGGCTCAGGATAATTGGAGTGGCAAAGGCTAAACTGACACCACGTGACCTACCGCAGATTCAACATGATTTTGATTTTGAGTTTGTTGGATTGATAGGACTTTCGGACCCTATCAGAGAGAGTGTGCCCAAAGCAGTGGAAGAGTGTTATAAGGCTGGTATCAGAGTAATAATGATAACAGGTGATTATCCTGTGACAGCAATAAATATTGGTAAGGAGATAGGACTTGCACACCCCGAACTTTGCATAACAGGTTCTGAACTACAGTTGATGAGTGAGGAGGAACTTTGCAAAAAGATTAAAGAAGTAAACATTTTTGCAAGGGTTGTTCCGGAGCAGAAGCTGAAAATTGTGAATGCTCTTAAGAAAAATGGTGAAATTGTTGCTATGACGGGAGATGGCGTCAACGATGCACCGGCATTGAAAGCAGCAAACATAGGAGTTGCAATGGGAGAGAAGGGTACGGATGTAGCCAGGGAGGCCTCTTCACTAGTTCTGATGGATGACAATTTTTCGTCAATTGTGGGAGCAGTTAAAATGGGGCGCAGAATATTTGACAACCTTCAGAAAGCTCTCAGTTATATTTTTGCAATACACGTTCCCATTGCCGGATTATCACTTATACCAGTGTTTTTTGCAGACCTTCCATTAATACTCTGGCCTGTTCATATTGTTTTCCTTGAACTGATCATTGACCCGGCATGTTCAATAATATTCGAAGCTGAGAAAGAGGAGAAAAATGTAATGTCCAGACCACCCAAGGCAATTGACGAGCCCTTCTTTGGTATGGGGAAAATATTGCTTAGTTGTTCGCAAGGAATTGGTATACTGATCATCACGCTATTAGTTTACTTTGTAGGCCTTGATCTCGGGTATTCAGAAAAGGCAGTCAGGACGCTTACTTTTGTAACATTAATATCTTCAAATATAGCTGTAATATTATCGAACAGATCATGGTCGGAAAATATTTTCAGGATAATCCTTACTCCAAACAGTAGTGTAAAATGGGTTGTAGGGGGGGCCGGATTCTTTCTGATTCTGATACTGAACTCACCATTTTTAATAAGTCTTTTTCAGTTTGAAAGCATAAAATTTTCTGAAGCAATAATCTGCGTTCTTCTGGGGTTTTTAAGTATTATCTGGTTTGAAATTTACAAGGCAAGGAGGAAGAGAAGCGCAATAATATAAGAATGACTATCTTGCAATACCTCCCATTATGTCCAGCAACTCATTTGTTATTGCCTGTTGACGGGTCTTATTGTATTGAACTGTGAGCTCCTGAATAAGCTTTGTTGCATTGTCAGAGGCAAGTTGCATCGCTACAGTACGAGCCGCATGTTCAGCTGCATTTGAATCTCTTAGTATAGCAAATATTTTAAAAGTAAGAACCTTGTCAATAAGCTCTTCTATAATTTTTTCTCTGCCTGGCTCAAAAATGTAATCAGCAGGATTACTTTTTTCTTCATTCAACGAATTTACAGGAAGGAAAATCTCTCGGGTAACAACCTGATTGGCAATAGTCTTGAAATGATTGTAAATAAGTTCTATCCTGTCCACTTTCTTTTCCCTGAAAAGAGACATTAACTCAATAGCTAGTTGTGAGCTTTGTGCGTATGTTGGTTTCTCTACCATGCCGTGATCTACTCTTTCTACAGGGTATTTTAGATGTATTAAGGTCTTTGAAATTTTTTTTCCAACAGGGAACAACATAATGTTCTCCTGGCCTAAATTCTTGTACTCCTCTATAACGCTCTTTATTTCTTTTTCAATATTTGAATTGAAGGCTCCGCACAATGAGGAATTTGATGAAAGTGCCACTACAGCAATTCTTGAAACCGGACGGTTTTCTGTATAGGTAGATGTAAAATCGATTTGTCCGGCAACAGTCTCAATGAAAATTTCCTTAAGTGCTCTTTGATACGGACCCATACCAACAGCAGCAAGTTGTGAACGATGCAGCTTGACAGATGAAATCATTCTCATTGCAGATGTTATCTTAAGGGTATTGTTTACCGAAGCAATCCTTCCCTTTACTTCTTTGAGCGATGCCATCTTCTATAATTTTTCTGAGGACCCGGTTAAAGAAAGAGCCACTTTCTCTATTGTAGATGTAACTTCATCATCAAGTATCCCTTGTCTTAATTTGTCCAAAACATCGGTACTTCTTATGCTGTTTAAAAAATTCACTTCAAAATCAGGTACTTTACTCACAGGAATATTTTTCAAAAGACCATGTGTGCCACAGTAAAGAATTGCAATCTGCTCTTCAACAGGCATTGGGGAGTATTGAGGTTGAACAAGAAGGCGTGTGTTCTTCTGTCCTTTATCTATCGTCCTTGCAGTTACAGGATCCAGGTCTCCTCCGAATTTTGTAAAGGCCTCGAGTTCTCTGAATTGAGCCTGGTCAATTTTTAAGGTACCTGCCACTTTTTTCATAGCTTTAATCTGGGCATTTCCACCCACACGAGATACTGATATCCCTACATTTATTGCAGGTCTGTTGCCCTGATTAAAAAGCGCAGTATCAAGAAATATCTGTCCATCGGTAATTGATATGACGTTTGTTGGAATATAGGCCGATACATCACCTGCCTGGGTCTCGATTATTGGCAGTGCAGTAAGAGATCCACCTCCTTTTACCTTGCCTTTCAATGTATCTGGAAGATCGTTCATTTTACATGCAACCTCCAGCTGATCAATTATCTTGGCCGATCTTTCAAGAAGCCTTGAGTGAAGATAGAAAATATCTCCCGGGTATGCTTCACGGCCCGAAGGGCGACGTAGTATAAGAGAAAGTTCACGATAGGCAACAGCTTGTTTTGTAAGGTCATCATAAACTACAAGTGCGTGGCGACCCGTATCCCTGAAATATTCTCCGATTGCTGCCCCTGAAAATGGTGCAAAATATTGCATGGCAGCAGAATCAGAAGCTGTGGCGGCAATAACAACCGTATAACTCAAAGCTCCCTTCTCCTTTAGTAAATTTACAATTGAAGCTATTGTAGAACCTTTTTGGCCAATTGCAACATAGATGCAATAAACCGGTTTCCCGGCAAGAAAATTCTCTTTCTGATTTAGAATAGTATCAATCGCAATAGATGTTTTACCCGTTTGACGGTCACCGATTATGAGCTCCCTCTGACCTCGCCCTATAGGTATCATTGCATCAATAGCCTTAAGTCCCGTCTGAAGTGGTTCGTTAACCGGTTGTCTGAATATTACCCCGGGTGCTTTTCTTTCCAATGGCATCCCGGTAAGATCTCCATTAATTGATCCTAGTCCGTCAAGTGGCTCTCCCATGGCATTGATCACACGTCCAAGCAAACCCTCACCAACATCTATGGAGGCTATCCGGCCTGTTCTTTTTACTCTGTCTCCCTCTTTTATATGGTCCGAGGGACCAAGTAAAACAACGCCAACGTTATCTTCTTCCAGATTCATCACAACTGCTTCCATACCATTGTCAAACTCAAGAAGTTCGTTTGACTCTGCATTAAGTAGTCCATATACTCTGGCAACACCGTCGCTAACTTGAAGTACGGTTCCAACTTCTTCAAAATTTAACCTGGCATTGATTCCCTGAAGCTGCATTTTCAATACTTCTGAAACCTCACTTATTTTAATATTTTCGGACATATAATATTCTATTTTCTAATTATTTACAACAGAAAACTGCTCTCTTATGCGTTTTAACTGAGTTGCAACACTGGCATCTAAACGGGTATAATTGAGTTCAAATACGAAGCCACCCAAAATGGAGGGTTCTACACTCTTTTTGAGTTCGACAGAACCATTAAACTTGTCGGTGATGAGATTCTTAATAGAGTCTTCCGTTTGGCGGGTTATTGGAACAGCTGTAACCAGACTGCATATGTTAATATTCTTTTTTTTATTATACAGACTTATGAAAACAAGAGAAATTGAATGTAACAGGTCTTCCCGTTTGTTTTCTGTAAGAAGGTCTATAAATTGATCAACTTCTCTTGTGATTATTGCTCCAGATGCACATCTTATGAGTGCAATCTTATTATCGGTAGAAATAAATGGAGCAGATAAAGATTTTTCAAAATCAGGAACCTCAAAAAAACTAAGGGCCAACTGTTTCATCTGAGCGTAAACCTCCTGCTCTCTACCCCTTTCAAGGGCATAGGACAACAATGCCTTTGCATACCGGGTGGAAATAATACCTCTGTTCATTTTCTATGACCTTATCTCTGAACTCTCCTCAAGAAATCTGTTAATCAAATCCATCTGAGCAGGAGTGTTGTTCAATTCTGCCCTTACAATCTTTTCTGCAACATCTACAGACAACATTGCAATCTGAGATCTTATTTTTAGCAAAGATGCATTCCTTTCTTTTTCCATCTCCTTTCTGGCCTCCTCTATTTGTCTTGAAGTCAGTTCTTTTGCCTCTTTTATGGCGGAATTTATTATAGTTTCTTTAATAAGGTCAGCCTCATGTAATATTTTTTTATGTTCCTCCCTTGCAGAAGAAATAATAGAATCACTCTCAGCTTTAAAATTGGCAAGAAGATCATTTGCTGTCCGGGCATCGTCAAGTGACTTCTGGATACTTGCCCTTCGTTCTTCCACAATATTTACAATAACGGGAAATCCATACTTAGCCAATATTAAAAATACAAGGCTGAATGAAATTACCATCCAGAACAATAAACCGGCATCGGGTATGAGTAATGACATGACAAAAAAAATTACAATGCCATGAAACAAACCACAATAGCAAAAAGACATGCCCCCTCTATCAATGCAGAAGCAATGATCATGGACATCCGTATGTCATTTGCAGCCTCCGGCTGGCGGGCAATTGCCTCCATCGCAGAGGAACCAATTTTGCCGATACCAATAGCTGCGGCAAGAGCAGCTATCGCAGCACCGAGTGCTGCACCTAAAGTGCCAATGCCGAAATTTGTTGCGGCTGCTGCTAAAAATGTAAATAGTAACATAGTAGTTGAATATTTTGTTGTTAATATAAAATCAGTATACCTCCTGTTTGTGTTTCTCTACCCTTGAGAGACCAATAAAAACCGCAGAGAGCATTGTAAATACATATGCCTGTATATAGGCTACCAAAATCTCTACAAAAATCATAAAGACGCTCAATATTACAGACAATAGAGTCATCCCGGAATTAACAGCCGGACCCATTGCTACAGTAACAAATATGAGAGAGGTTAATCCGAGTATAATTGCATGTCCAGCCATAATGTTAGCAAATAGACGGATCATAAGAGCAAAAGGTTTTGTAAATAAGGCGAATATTTCAATAACAGGCAAAAGAGGCAACGGAACCTTCATCCACAATGGAACATCCGGCCATAAGATCTCTTTCCAATACTCCTTTGTTCCAAAAATGTTGACCGCTAAAAAAGTGCAAAGAGCCAGCCCCATGGTTACGGCAATATTGCCTGTGGTATTTGCTCCACCGGGGAAAAGAGGTATAATACCCATTATGTTATTTGTAAAAATAAAAAAGAAGGCAGTCAGCAGGTAAGGCGAGTATTTTAAATAATCCTTGCCGATGCATGACTTGATTATGTTGTCGTTGATATCCATTATGAATATTTCCATCGCTCCTGTAAACCCCCTGGGGGCGTCAACAGGTTTTTTTTTGTACCATTTTGCCACATGGAGTATTATCAGGATAAGAATAATGCTGTTTAATAAAAGCGCAAGTGCATTTTTTGTGAGAGACAGATCGATTGGTCTTACCTCGTTTCCTGCTGAATTTATTTCTACAACTTTGTCAAGATGTCTCTCTTCCCGTGATATTCTGAAATACTTGTATGTTTTGCCATTTTCCAGTTCAGAAGAGAGAAAGATATTCAATCCTGTTGTTTTGCTGAATACTATGACAGGTAATGGAACTGTTACATGAGTATCTCCCCAGGTAGCAATATGCCAACCGTACGAATCTCTTAAATGAGAAAAAACGATTTGCTTGACATCTATCTCTTCTGCAAGTATCGTGGATCTCCCATATACCATAAGAAAGAGGAGTGACACCAATATTTTAATTTTTCTTTTCATCTCTGATTCTCTCTTTCTCGAACTTTAAAAATAGTATAGTTTCAATAAACAGATAGAAAAAGTAAAACCCGATTGTCGTTATTGAGAACTCATTAGTTAAATCGTTACCGAAGATACTGTATAACAAAATAGCCGACACGGTTATCAAAAACTTCAGCCCTCTCAGCATCATGTATACATTGATTAATTTTTTAGGGTCTTTTCTTTTATAAAATATAAGCGACCAATTAAGGGCTATTCCCAGCAAAGTGAAATAACCCGGGATAACAGGATAAAGTACGAAATATTTATCTGGATAAAAATAATATAACACCACACCTACAACTATACCCACTATAACATAAAAAAACAATAGCGAAACCAGCATATCCCTTTTTACTTTGTGCATTTTAATCAGTTTTAATCTGTACATATTGTTATTGAGTCATTTCTTATCTTCACAAAACCTCCGTTAACGCCAATTGTTTCATATGCCTGAGAGTTTTTTATGCGATATTTGATTATGCCCTTTGCCAAGATTGAGATAAGAGGTGCATGCCTTTTGAGTAAGGTAAAGCTCCCTTTTTCTCCGGGGAGTGTGACAGATTCAATATCACCGTTAAATAATGTACCCTCTGGTTGTAATATAATTAATTTCATACTTTATTCATCGTTATTCCTGCTTCAATAACCATTCTCCCTTTTCAATAGCCTCTTCAATTGTCCCAACATTCAGAAATGCCTGTTCCGGAAGGTAATCCACACTGCCATCCAGTATCATCTTGAATCCTCTTATAGTATCCTCAATTGAGACAATAGAACCTTTTATTCCTGTAAATTGTTCTGCAACAGAAAAAGGCTGCGATAGAAAACGTTGAACCCTGCGTGCCCTGTTTACGGTAGTTTTGTCTTCGTCTGAAAGTTCCTCCATACCCAAAATGGAAATAATATCCTGAAGCTCCTTGTTTCTTTGTAATATCTGTTTAACCTGCTGAGCAGTTTGATAATGTTCTTTCCCAACAATCAGCGGATCAAGAATCCTGGATGTGGATTCCAAAGGATCAACTGCAGGATAGATACCAAGTTCTGAAATTTTTCTGCTAAGTACAGTAGTTGCATCAAGGTGAGTGAAAGTAGTTGAGGGGGCAGGGTCTGTAAGGTCGTCAGCCGGTACATATACTGCCTGAATTGATGTTATAGAGCCCTTTTTTGTTGAGGCAATACGTTCTTGCATTGTACCCATTTCTGTTGCCAGAGTGGGTTGATAACCAACTGCAGAAGGCATTCTCCCCAAAAGTGCAGATACCTCAGAACCAGCCTGTGTAAACCTGAAGATATTATCAATAAAGAAAAGTATGTCGTTAGTCTGAGTCCCTTCGTCCCTGAATGATTCCGCAACGGCCAGTCCCGACAATGCAACGCTGGAACGGGCACCGGGCGGTTCGTTCATCTGCCCGAATACAAGAGTAGTCTGTGATTTGGCAAGCTCATTATGGTCTACGAGGGAGAGGTCCCATTTGCCCTCTTCCATGCTTTTTTTAAACGCCTTACCATATCGGATTACCCCTGAACCAATCATGTCTCTCAACAGGTCATTTCCCTCTCTGGTTCGTTCGCCCACACCAGCAAATACAGAAAAACCATTATGTTTTTTTGCAATATTTCTTATAAGCTCCATTATAATCACTGTCTTTCCAACACCCGCTCCTCCGAAAAGTCCGATTTTCCCTCCCTTGGAATAGGGTTCTAGAAGATCGATTACTTTAATACCGGTGTAGAAAACCTCCTTAACAGTAATCAGTTCGCTGAACTTTGGGGGATCTCTGTGTATTGAGTATGAACCTGTCATTTCCAACTGTCCCATACCATCAATTGCCTCTCCCACAACATTCATCAGACGACCCTTTATCTGCTCTCCTACAGGCACATGTATAGGTGTTCCCATAGAAACTGCCTCCATCCCTCGTCTTAACCCGTCGGTAGAGTCCATTGCTACGGTCCGGACAGTCTTTTCTCCGATATGTTGCTGAACTTCAACAATAAGCTCACGTCCATCAAGCCGTTTTATTTTGATTGCATCGTGAATCCCAGGTAGAATAACCTGCTTGTCAGAAACTTCGTTTTCGAAACTTATATCTACAACCGGGCCAATTACCTGAGATATGTGGCCAATTGAATGTTCTGCCATTTTTGGAATTGTTTATTAGTTCCAAATATACAAAAAAATACAAGTTATAAGTTTATTGTCGTTTTCTTTTATCAGGATAACTTGTAAGGCTTGAGATGGTCATGACAAGACCCATTACAAGGGAGAGAGAGGCAATAATCAAACCGACAACCATAAGAAGGCTGCCGGTTTCTACATCTTTATATTCTGAAAGAAAGGAAAAAAGGAAGAAGAGACTTAACGCTACACCAATGGCCCCTAACGATGCTCCTGCAAATTTGTTCTGAAACACAAACTGGATGAAAACCAGCATTGCAATTACAAGTGCTATATAATTTATTGGTTCGTTTTCTGAATAGGTGTTATAAAACCAAAATATCAGAATTGAAATATAAAAAATATAAGGAAGCTGAAAGAGCAGGAACCTTTTAATATTTGAGCAGTTTTTCATGTAGATTTTACAGGTAAAATTCTACACAAATATAAAAGAAATAAATCGATTATACAACTGTTAATTTTGCAAAATACATTGCAAACGATCTGTATAAGAAGTGTGTCCATTTGCCAAATGGTACAATAATCAAAGCCCATTGTGCCAAAACCGCAAGGTGGAAAAGATACAACCATTTGTTGTTTTCAAGAATGTCAAGGTCAATAAAAAGCCTCACAGCAAAAGCTGTAACACCCATCAGAAGAAGCCAGATTACAAAGAACCAGTCCGATGGTTGGGAGTGTTTGCTCACCTCTTTGTTTTTCTTAACCCTTCCAAGAACGAAATCGAAGGTAACAACAAAAATCACTGCGCTTACAACATAACCAAGTACAATTACGAATATACTTTCTGATCCAAACCAATCCAGAAAAACAGTAGTAAAAAGCAAGGTGAGGTATCCAATTACCAGAATGAAATGTTCAAACCACCTTTTTTGGTTGTCGTCACAGCCAAGTGCCCTCTTTTGGGTAAACATATGGATTAAGAACTCTCCAAGACTTTTTATATATTTCATAAAACTGACATTCTTTCCTGGTTTTATTATTGTAAAATACCACATCCTCGCAATATTTGGTATCAGTATAACTGCAAAAACACCAGCAATAGCCAACATTTCAAACATGTGGCCTGAATGCATGATAACCTCCATGTCAAACTTCTCGTAGGCAGCAAAGACCACAACTCCAATTGCTACAAGAACCATCGCTATAATTGTTGCAGTCAATGATTTGTAAAGATACCCCGACAAACCTGTCCAGTCATATTTAGCCATTAGCCAGCGTCTAAGAGACATCATCAGTTCACCGGGATTAGCCGTTTGCGGACAATTTGTCGAACATTCCCCACAATAATAGCAAAGCCATGGTTTTAGAGATGCGGCAATCTCCTCCTCATTTCCTGTTTCGCTAAGACGCACCATAGATCGGGGGAATGAATCCTCTCCTGTAGATAGGGAGCAGACAGCAGTACATGTACCACAATTGTAGCATGAACCGAACTCAGTAGCACCATATTTCTTAAGTTCCTTGCCAAATTTTGGATTAATTCTGCTCATTTTTCTTTAGTTTATATGTGAAATACTCATCATTATCATCAACTGAACCTACCGATACAAATCCAAATTTCACCAAAGACATAACAAGAAACATTGTCTTATCTCTTGGTATTCCTGTTCCTGTACTAAGTTGGGCAATAGTTCTCTCTCCCAGCCCAAGTTCTGTCAATATAGATTTCTTATCTTTGTTGAACTGTTTCAAATTCTCTTTAACCTCGTCGGAAACCTTTCTCCTGTCGCGAAGTATTTTAACTGTCATTATTTTTTCTGTAGACATAAACTCTCCTTATTATTTAGCCAGTACATCAATCATACTCTCCATCTCTTTATTGGTAAAAGAAATGAGTTCTATGGAGTCCGAAGGACAAACAGGAAGACACATTCCGCAACCTTTGCACGTACTTGTATTAATAGTTGCAACACTCTTTCCCCCATCATCAATCATCGAAACAGCATTAAACGGACAAGCTTCACTACATGCATTGCACCAGTTGCAGCTCGATTTGTCAACATATGCAATTATTGGTTCTAGTTCAAGTTCTCCTTTGCTCACAAACGAATGCGATTTTGCTGCTGCAGACATTGCAGAATTAACAGATTCCATTACATTTTTTGGTCCCTGACATGTTCCTGCAATAGTAATCCCGTCAATAACGGTCTCAACCGGACGGAGTTTCATGTGAATCTCATTGAAAAATTTGTCTCTGCCTTTAGGTAGTTTGAATAAAGAACCTAAACTTGTATCTTTATCCGGAACCATTCCTGTTATAAGAACAACCAGGTCTGCAATTGCCTCTATCTCTTTTTTCTCAGAAAGCAGGTCGCCAGCTTTTATAGATATAGCACCATCATATTCAGTTACAACCGGTGGCTTCTTGTCCAGAAACTGAATATAAATATCTCCGACTCTGTTAGACTCTTTGTAAATCAACTCTTGCTTTCCGTAAGTCCGTACACCCTTGGTAAAATGATAATTTTGAATTTCCGGGTATTTGTGTTTCACATCAAGTGAAGCCTGAACAGCCGCTGTGCAACAATAGCGAGAACAATATTTGTTGTCACCTTTTGCCTGCCGGCTACCAACGCAATATATGTATGCAATGGAACCTATCTTTTTGTCATTATAAATAAGCTTTTCATTGCTGTTTCTGAGAAGCTTTCTGAACTGAGGAAGGGTTATAACATTTTTAATCTGATTATAACCAAACTCTCCATCTGCAGGAGTATATGAGTTAAAACCAGTAGCAACCAGTATGGAACCTACATTTATATCCTTTTGGGATTGACCCTGAGACCCGGAAATATTCACTTTTAACTTAAAGTCTCCAATGTTTCCTGAATAGCCAACAACCTCAGAGTTTGTCATTAGTGTAATGTTCTTCTCGTTTTTAATATCCTCTTCCAAAATATTCAGAAGTTCTTTACCGGTTAACTGTTCCGGACTTATTGTGTCAAGTTCGTGAAGTTTTCCGCCAACTCTTGAATCTCTTTCAATCAGGAACACCTCGTCCTGCATTCTGGAAAGGGATATAGCTGCCTTCAGGCCGGCAACTCCGCCTCCAATAACGGCTACAGAACGTTTTGATTCGATAACAATTGGTTCAAGCGACTCTGCCAGACGCGCCTTTGCAATGGCAGCTTTAACAAGCAAAATGGCCTTTTCTGTAGCTCCGGTTTTATCGTCTGAATGTGCCCAGGATGCCTGTTCACGGATATTTGCATGAACATAATTATATTTGTTGAGACCTGCACGTTCACTAACTGCACGGAAGGTTGATAGATGAAGCTTTGGAGAACAACTGGCAACAACAATACCGCTCAGGTTATTCTCTTTTATATCTGTATCCATATCATTCTGGTTTGAATCACCACATGCAAACATTGTAGTCTTTGCCAGAATGACGCAATCCTCGTCCTTTATTGAATCTTTAACCTTTTCTATGTCGACATAGTCGGAGATGTTTCCGCCACAGGCACATATATATATTCCAAGTTTTTTTTTCATCTCATTATGTCTGTTTATTGATTAAGATAGCATATAGCCTCTGTTGAGGCTGACCCGGCAGATAGTATTGAATCCGGAATGTCCTTGGGCCCGGTGGCAGTTCCTGCAACAAAAACACCCTCGATTGTAGTTTTTGCAGGGCTCAGCAAAGGATCACTCTGCTTAACAAATTGCAGTGAATCAAGTTCCAGTTTATGGGTAGTAAAGAGACCGGCAGGTTCGCTGTTTGGCTTGACACCTACCGAAAGTACAACCAGGTCATGATCGGCTTCCTTAAGTTTTCCTGATGCAAGGTCTTCATATCTTAGTGTCAGGTTGCCATTCTCTTTTTCTGAAATTCTGCCAATCTTCCCTTTTACAAAACGCACACCCATTCCTGCAGCCTGTTCGTAAAATTCTTCGTAACCCTTGCCATAAGCCCTAATATCAATGTAATATATTGTAATGTCTGCCATAGGAAGCGCTCCCATTAGCAGTTGGGCTTGTTTTATTGAATACATACAGCAAATTTGTGAACAGATAGGGTTTCCTAATGAGTCGTCTCTCGATCCTGCGCACAAGACATAAGCAATTTTATCCGGAACTTTGCCGTCACTTGATCGTAAAATTGTATGAAAAGGACGGGTAGGGGCAAGCAGTCTCTCCATCTGCATTGATGTTATTACATTTTTGGCCTCTCCATAATTGTATCTTGGAACATTAGAAGGGTCATAAAGTTTGAATCCTGTTGCTACTATGGCTGTTTTTGCAGTTATTACATAATCACGCGGCTCTTGTGTGAAATCTATACAACCAGGGGGACAGACCTTTTCACATGCACCGCAAAGTGTGCAATTTTCTATATCAATTGCAGCTACTTTAGGACTGGCAATACTGAATGGTATGTAAGCGGCCTTACGCCCAACCAGATTATATTGAAACTGATCCTTAACTATTACCGGACAAGCCTCTTCGCATAGCTGACATGCTGTGCAATCTTCGGCAACAACATATCTCGGTCTTCTGGTAACCTTTGCTACAAAATCATGTTCTCCCCTCTTTTCTACAGATGTAAGGTCACTTTCAGTAAAAATTGTTATGTTTGGGTGGCGTGATATTTCTGAAACCTTTGGTGTTGTGATACATGCAGAACAATCAAGTGTTGGGAATACCTTGCTGAGCATAATCATCTTACCACCTAAAGAGAGTCTTTTCTCAATGATGATTACCTTATAACCGTTGCTGGCGAGATTCAGTGCAGCCTCTCCACCTGCAATTCCTCCTCCAATAACCAGTGCATCAAACGATAATGTGGTTGGCTCTTTTTGCATAATTCTAATTTTCCGGTTTTATTAGTAATTCATTAAAACTTTTGATTTGTTTTACAAAAGATTCGCTACATACAGAACAAATCGCAGCCATTCTAAGTCTTGCAGGTTCCAGCCCTTTTTCTTTCATCATTATGTGGGTTCTTTCCACAATAGATCCGGTTTTCTCTATGCAGCTCTCTCCAAAAGAGCAGTCACTGCCATCTGCGGCTATAAACACACCATCGAACCCCTTTTCAAAAGCTCTCATTATCCACTTTGGCTTAATCCCGCTTGAACATCTGATTGCTATAGTGTATACCTGAGGAGGATAGTGTAATTTTAAAAGGCCCGCCATATCAATGGCGGGATCAGAAATTTTCTCAGTTGAGAAGACCAGGATTTTTGCACTCCTTTTATTCATTACTAAAATCTAAATCTCGTTTTTGCGCATATATATCTTATAGTAGCCATTCTCCTCAACTGTTCCAAGGTAGTCATGGCCCTGCTTGTTACACCATTTGGGTATATCAACTTTTGTTCCTTCGTCGGCAGATAGAATTTCCATTACCTCCCCCTCTTCAATAGTACTGAGAGCCTTTTTAGCTTCCAAAAGTGGCCCTGGACATGCTGTTCCTCTTGCATCAACACTTTTTGCCACATCTAACTTTTTTAATTCTTCAGTTGTCATCATGATATTTGTTTTTTGTTTTGTTTTTTAATATTATATGAATAGTTGAGCGGCACTCTCTCCTGCGTCGGTAACAAATGTTGCTGCTCCAGCAAAAGAGAGATGAGGGTAATCTATAAGCTCCTCTTTTTTGAAGCCCATAAGACCCATAGACATTTCACAAACTATAATCTCTATTCCAAGTTCTCCAGCTGTCTTGAACATCTCATCCAAAGAGAGAACGTTTTGCTTTTTCATAAGATATTTTATCATCATCGGACCCATTCCGGCCATATTCATGTTTGATAATTTGAGCTTGTCTTTTCCCTTAGGAAGCATAATGCCAAACATCTTTGAGATAAAATCCTTGCCCTTTGCGCTCTTCTTCTTATCTCTAAGTGCAGAAAGTGCCCAGAATGAGAAGAAAATCTTGACTTTTGTGTCCATTGCTGCAGCTGCAATGGAAATTATCATTGTTGCAAGTATTTTATCCAGATCGCCTGAAACACAGGCAATGGACAGTTGGTCCTTCCTGCCATCCTGTAATTTAGTAACCTTTTTTTGCAGCTTGTCAACCTGTTGCTGAAGTTGCTGAATTTGTAATTGTAGTTCTTCTTGCATAATTATTGGTTTGATATATAATTTGTGCAAAGGAACATAATTTTTTAAGTCTTTTTATGTAAGATAATATGATATTGATGGCGAAAAACTGTGATATGAATCACAATTTTGCTAACTTTGTATTAGAATAATATTTCTTATGGAAAATAAATGTGCTTTCTGTGATTATAAGTCTGCTGCAGCCAGGAAACTAACTATCGATGAGATAGATAAATTGTCTGTTAACTGCCTTACAGTAAAGTTCAAAAAAGGAGATTCTATTATCAGGCAGGGTACATATTCAACAAATGTTGCATATCTTAAGAGTGGACTTGTAAAGATTCATATTGACGGGCCCTATCACGTGCAAGTTGTAAGAATTGTAAAACCTTCCAGCTACCTGGGCCTCCCGACAACATTCGGTGACAAGATAAATCAGTATTCAGTAACAGCAATTGAAGAGTCGGAGGTTTGCTTTATCGATATTTCACTTTTCAGGAAGCTTCTGGCTACTAACCCCGACTTCAGCAATCAGATTCTTATTGAACTTTGCAAGGGGGAGTTGGAATCTTATCAGAAATGTGTCAACCGCACACAAAAGCAGACAAGGGGCAAACTTGCAGATGTGCTACTTGATTTTGCTGACAATATTTATCATTCTGACATTTTTCCTGTTCTAATAAATCAAGAAGATATTGGCAATCTGGTTGATGCTTCAAGAGAGAGTGTGAGTAGAGTCCTTAGTGAGTTCGTAAAAGATGGCATTCTAAAAATCTCTGGCAGAAACATTGAGATTATAAACAAAAATACCTTAAAACAAATAAGTGCTAAAGGGTGAAAGCCGGTTGTTCATCTGAATTGTTTGTAGATAAGCCAGAAAGAGACAGAAATAACAGCTATTGCCACTACCCAGTTGATGAATCTGATTCCCCAGCTTATGGCAACCCTAGACGCAACTATTGCCCCGCAAACATTCCCCACAGCATAAATAAATGCAACCGGCCAGTTCACCTGACCATGCAAAATGAATACAGCAAGAGCCAAAGGGGTGTACAGAAGCACAGCAAACTGTTTGATTGCATTTGCTTTAAGCATGTCCAAACCATAGAAATAGATACTACCGAAAATTATCAAAATTCCCACACCCGCATGTGTAAACCCCCCGTAAATTCCTACAACAACAAAAACAATGAATTTAAGAGGAGTCAGATTATCCTTTATCCCATTATTCCCTTTTATAGAGAGTTTGCTGTCTGTCATAAGTGATATTGCCATTATAGGCAGAAGAATCCCCATGACAATTTCGACTATCTGCGTATTCAACACTGCGACAAGCTGTGCACCAATGATTGAACCTATGGCTACCGGAATACCAACCTTGGTGCCGATTTTTGTGTCGAGGTACCCTTTCTTCTTAAAGATTAGTGTAGAGACCGCAAACTGGGAAAGTACTCCTACACGCGAAGTTCCGTTTGCAACATTAATTGGCATACCCATTGCCATAAACAATACATAGGAGAGGGCAGTGGCCATCCCTGCAAGAGTATTGATAAACCCTACAACAAAACCAACCAATACCAGTATTGCTATCATTGAGGGAGAGAAAGGATCTGTATTGAGAAGGTAGTCGGTTATGGTAGTGAACATCATGGCTGATTATTGACCCAAAGATAGAGAATAATTGGTAAAGGTGTCAATTTGTCTTGTTAGCCTCTTTGGCAAATTATTTGTGATTATCTTTACAGCTTTGAACAGATAAAAAATTACATATACAGATGAAAGAACACAAGAGAGATAAACATGGTATGGATCATGATAAGGAACATGCTAATAAAGAGGAGATAAGTGAAGTGAAAGTTGACTGTAAGCAGGAGGAACCACAACAATCTCAACAAATTGAAGAGAGTTCAGAAGATAAGATTGCCGCCCTTAATGACAAATATTTGCGTTTAGCTGCAGAATTTGATAATTATCGCCGCAGAACTGCAAAGGAGAGACTGGACCTGGTTATGACAGCGGGCGAAGAGACTATTGTTGGAGTGCTTCCTGTTCTTGATGATTGTGAAAGAGCTCTTGATGTACTGCATCGTTCGGATGGTGACAATTCAGTTGCAATAGAGGGAACGGAGATTATATATAATAAATTGTTCAGTTATTTGGAATCCAAAGGACTTAAGAAAATAGAATCTGTCGGCAAGGAGTTGAATACTGATTTTCATGAAGCCATAGCTCAATTACCTGCACAAAAGAAAGAACACCGAAACAAAATTATGGAGGTGGTTCAACAAGGATACACACTTAATGGCAAAGTTATCCGTTTTGCCAAGGTAGTAATTGGTATTTAACTTACATATAATGACTAAAAGAGACTATTACGAAGTATTGGGTGTGTCAAAAGGGGCATCGGCAGATGAGATAAAAAAAGCTTACCGAAAACTTGCCATCAAATACCATCCCGACAAAAACCCTGGAAATAAGGATGCAGAAGAAAAGTTCAAGGAGGCCGCAGAGGCTTATGATGTTCTGAGCAACCCTGACAAAAAGGCTCGTTTCGACCAGTTCGGACACGCAGGAATGAATGGAGCAGGCAATAGCGGGGGTGGATTCAGCGGAACAGGATTTTCAATGGACGACATATTCAGTCAGTTCGGAGATATTTTCGGAGGACACTTTGGAAGTGGTTTTGGAGGTTTTGGCAGCTACGGACAATCATCAAGAGGCGGAAGAAGAGTTAACAGAGGGTCAGATATAAGGATACGCGTTAAGCTCGATCTCAAAGAGATTGCTCACGGAGCAGAAAAAAAAGTAAAGATAAACAAACAGGTATCCTGCAACGAATGTAATGGCAGAGGAGCAAAATCAGAAGCAGATATCCATACCTGTGACACTTGTAAAGGGAGCGGTCAGGTTACCAGAATCACTCAGACAATTCTTGGCAACATGCAAACTGCATCGGTTTGTCCATCATGTGGAGGCGAAGGGAAAACAATAACCAAGCCATGTTCAAAATGCGGAGGAGACGGACTGGTCAAGGAGATGGAGGAGATAACATTCAAGATTCCTGCCGGAGTAGCTCAAGGAATGCAGCTCACCGTTCAAGGCAAAGGAAATGCAGCTAAGAGAGGAGGAGTCAATGGTGATCTTCTTGTGGTAATAGAAGAGGAGGGTCATCCAGAACTTCAAAGAGATGGGAATGACCTTATATACTCACTTTTCATATCTGTAACAGATGCGATACTCGGAAATGAGGCTGATATTCCTTCAGTAGACGGAAAGCTCCGTATCAAGATTGAGCCGGGAACACAATCAGGCAAGATATTAAGATTGAGGGCAAAAGGATTGCCTGACGTTAATGGTTATGGAAATGGTGACTTGTTGGTGTACATTCAGGTTTGGACACCAAAAAAACTAGACAGACAGGAAAGGGAGATAATGGAAAAACTAAAAGGTTCTGAAAATTTCAAACCCAAACCCGACAAAGATGACAGAAACTTTTTCGAAAGGATGAAAAAGATGTTTTCTTAAAAACTTACTTGATGATTACTGGAAATTTTTTTGGCAAGCTATACAGATTTTTTGCCTTTTCACTTATTATAATTACTCCATTATCTGCTGTTTCGCAAACAACGGGCAGTTTTCGAGTACCACTCGATTTAGCAGTTTCACTATCGGGAAGTTATGGTGAGCTTAGAGCAACACATTTTCATGCCGGGCTTGATTTTAGAGTAGGAGGTGTTGTCGGAGCAAAAATACTTTCCGCAGGGGAAGGTTATGTTTCAAGAATATCAATATCGTCTGGAGGCTATGGAAATTCACTATACATAACACACCCAAACGGAAGAACTACAGTATATGGACATCTTCTTGATTTTGTTCCAAAAATAGCTATGTGGACGGAGGTAAGACAGTATGAGAAAGAGAGTTTTGAAATAACCATATATCCGGATTCATTGCTGTTTCCTGTAAAAAAAGGTGAATTTATTGGCAGAGCAGGAAATACAGGATCGTCTGGTGGTCCACATCTTCATTTTGAGATAAGAGATACTGAAACACAGGTGCCGCTTGATCCGGTAAAGGAGGGTGGATTCATGATAACCGACAACCTTGTTCCTCAGATTCAGCGGGTTAATTTTTACGGAATACGCAATGTTAAATCTATTCCTGTAACAGCCCTTGTAAGAAGCTATACAGCTCCGGCCACAGCTGTGACCATTGTTCCTGATACATTTTATGTTGCTGTTGATGCACTGGACAGAATGAACAACACAGGTTCCAGACTGGCAGTTGCCAGCTATAATTATTATCTGGATAACGAGAAGGTCTTTTCTTTCAATCCTGTTGGTATTCCGTTCGACAAGGGGCGTTATATAAATACCATTGTAGAATACGGAGAAAAGAAGCAAGAAGGACGTTCAATGGTTAAGAGCTGGGTGGAACCGGGGAATGCTCTTACATCAAATGTTAAAGCAAAAAATGACGGACTCTTCATTCTGAAGGACGACAAAGATCATACAGTCATGATTGAGGTCTTTGATTATAAATACAACAGAGCCACCAGAAGTTTTAAGGTAAGAAGAGGCCATACTTATGCGGTGAATGAAAATGGTGCCGGATCTCATGGAAATGAAAAAGCTATGCCTTGGTTCATTCCAAATAATTATGAGCTTGGCAACATGAAGCTGACCCTTCCTCCGGGCTCTCTTTACAGTTCCATACTCTTTACAGCAGATTCCTCTGTTTTTAATGGTACAACATTGTGGAGGCTCCATGACGAAAATACTCCGATTCATATATCTGCACGTCTTTCAATAAAGTCAGATATACAATCATCACTAAAAAACAAGGCTGTAATTGCAATATTAGATAACAAGGGAAGGCTTGGCTCACTCGGTGGTGAGTGGAGGGGCGATTATCTGGAAGCAAACATGGCCTCTTTCGGAAAATTCCTTGTTGTTGCAGATACAACAGCACCAAATATTCTTCCGGGTTTTAAGGATGGAGAGAACATATCCTCAAGAAAAGCTGTTAAATTCACCATCTCTGACAACCTTTCGGGGATTGCATCGTATAAGATTCATATTGACGGAAAATGGATTTTAGCTAACTTTGATTACAAGACACGAAGCCTGGTTGCAACACTTGATCCGCGCAGGGTACTTAAGGGCAGGAGTCATAATCTGGAAATTGTAGTAATTGACAACAGAGGAAATGAAAACAAACTTATAACCTCATTTATATGGTAAAAATTATTGGTCTCATGTCGGGAACATCTCTGGATGGACTGGATATCTGCTATGTGAGTTTTGATCTGCTCGGAACAAAATGGAGCTATAATATTATTAAGGCAGAAGCCGAAGAGTATCCACTGGATATTAAGGATAAACTGGCCAACGCTCAGAATATGACAGCATTGGAATATGCTCTTTTCAATTCGGATTATGGTATCTATGTTGGTCAGAGAGTTAAGGCATTTATGGACAGAAATGGTGCAAAGCCAGATTATATTGCTTCTCATGGTCATACAATCTTCCATCAGCCGGCAAAGAGATTTACGGCTCAGATAGGATCAGGAGCAGGAATTGCTGCTGAAACGGGAATTGATACAATATGTGATTTCCGTACAACAGATGTTGCATTATATGGTCAGGGTGCCCCACTGGTTCCTGTTGGAGACAGAAACCTCTTTGGGGATTTCGATTATTGTCTTAACCTTGGAGGTTTTTCAAACATATCTTCTGACAACAACGGAACTCGGTTGGCTTTTGATATTTCGCCGGTGAATTATGTTCTAAACTATTACACAAGAACCATTGGTCTCGATTTTGACCGTGATGGAGAAATGGCAAGAGAGGGAATTGTCAATCATGAGCTTCTGGAAAAGTTGAATAATCTGGATTTTTATACCCATACAGGGCCGAAGTCGCTTGGCAGAGAGTGGGTAGAAGAGGTGGTTATTCCACTGATTGACTCTTATAATATCACTTTAAACGACAAACTTTCAACCTTTTGTGAGCACGTTGCGATTCAATTAGGTAGAAATATAACTGGTGGTAAGGTATTACTCACAGGTGGAGGTGCATTCAATAAGTATCTCGTTGAGAGAATGGCTGCGAATGCTCCACAGTGTGAATACCAAGTTCCGGATAATCAGACTGTCAACTTTAAGGAGGCTCTCATTTTTGCTTTTTTGGGAGCATTATTTGTGTACGATATTCCAAACTGTCTGTCGTCAGTTACAGGAGCAAGATATGACTGCATCGGAGGTGCTCTTTACAAGGCTGGTATTAAGTAATTAATTTTTGGATTATAGAAAATAATTCATACATTTGCAGTCCGAAAAATATAAAGCAACCGCTTATAAGAACACAGGTGTCTGTAATGTTGCGCTAATACATTGATAAAAATGGATTTAATTAAAATTGCAGAACAGGCATTTGCCACTGAAGCAAAAGTATTTCCTCCTTTCAAGGCTGGAGACACTGTTACCGTTACCTACAAGATCAAGGAGGAGACTAAAGAGCGCCTTCAAAAGTATCGTGGAGTAGTTATTCAAAGAAAAGGAACAGGTTCAACTGAAACTTTTACCGTTCGAAAGATGTCAAACGGAGTAGGAGTAGAAAGAATCTTTCCTGTTTCATCTCCTTTCATCGATTCAATCGAACTTAACAAACGTGGTAAAGTTCGCCGTGCCAGAATCTTCTACATAAGGGAACTGACTGGTAAGAAGGCTCGTATCAAAGAGAGAAAATATACTGCTGTAGCTAAAGAATTAGAGGGCTAGCCCTTATATGACAATGGCCCCGTAGCTCAACTGAATAGAGTTTCTGACTACGGATCAGGCGGTTACAGGTTTGAATCCTGTCGGGGTCACTTAATAGAACAAGAGGCCGGATAAAGTTGATTTATCCGGCCTCTTGTTTATTTGTACGATTTAAAAGCAATATATTGGCCGGTAAGATTTGTCTCTTTTAAAGAGTCGTTTGCCATTTTTATTTATCATTGAATTCTTTTTAATGAACATCTTTTGTTGAGGAGAAAGTGTAGCCCGAAATTGCTTTTTCATTTCCTTAACTTTCAGCTGTCTCTCTTTTATCATATTAACCTGCTTATCTGTAAGAGAAGCCCTGAATGCCCTTATACGGTCAATCTTTATCAAACGAGGGTCGGTAAGCATCTCTTTTTGCTGTTTTGAGAGAGTAGCCTTGAATGCCTCCTTCATCTCTGTTCTCTTTTTTTGATTCTCCTTCAGCATCTCTTTCTGTGTTAATGTCAGTACAGATTTCCCAACTTGTACTCTTTGTTTTGACTGATTAGCTTTGGTTTGTTCTTGCGCAACCAGAATACTGCTAAAGAATAAAAACCCAGTGATGATTGTCAGTGCTTGTCTGATAATTGTTTTCATTTTTGCTTGTTTATTGATTTCAATATATTTGATGACATGAAATGCTTAATGTTAAAAGTGATACTGATTAATTGATGAATTAATCATGTAATATATACAAAGAATAGTGTAATGTTTCATATTTACTAAGTTCGTAATTTTACAAAATGAAAAAGATAAATTTTTTATTACTAATTGTTTTGATCGGGAGCTTGAGTATTAGTTCCTGCTTGAGTAAAAATGGTACAACCTCGAAACTATCCGTTAGAATGACAGATGCACCTGGGCCTTATAATGCAGTTTACGTCGACATTGTGGGAGTAGAAGTTACCGGAACTAATAATGACGCGGTTTTACTTGATGTTAATCCGGGTATTTATAACCTTCTTAATTTTTCCAATGGAAAAGATACTCTTATTGGTACAGGTACCCTGGATGTTGGCAGTGTTGAACAAATCAGACTTATTTTGGGACCAAATAATACTGTAATAGTTAATAACGTTAGTTATCCTTTGAGCACTCCAAGTGCAGAACAATCCGGATTAAAACTTCAGGTACATAAAATACTTGAAGCAGGCGTGGAATATGAAATACTCCTCGATTTTGATGCTAACCAATCGATTGTTGAAACAGGAAATGGTGTGTATAAACTAAAACCGGTTATAAGGACAATAGAAAATGCGATAGGCGGATCAATCAAGGGAAAAATCACTCCTATTGGTCAAATAGCTACAATAACAGCAACGTCTGCAGCGGCATCGTACTCTTCTGTTGTAAATGCCAATGGTGACTTTCTTATCAAGGGTCTCCCTGCCGGGACATATTCTGTAACAATAACTCCTGTATCACCACTGGTTGTAGTTATAAAAACTAATATTACTGTTACAACAGGTGTTTCCACCGACATAGGAACAACAATCCTGCAGTAAATTATAAGGTATGAAAGTTGTAACATATTCGAAATATTACGTAACATTTTAAAAATATTGCCACATAACTTTGTCAACAATAAAAATAAGATTTCTTATGAAAAAATTAATTCTTTTAGTCGTTTTATGTACTAGCGGTTTGTTAAGTCAGACAACATACGCGCAAGTAACATTCAGAATCAATATTGGTAGTCAACCCATTTGGGGTCCTGTGGGATACGACCATGTTGAATATTACTATTTACCGGATATTGATGCATACTATTATGTACCAAGGCATCAGTTTATCTTCTTTGAAAGAGGTCGCTGGATAATCAGAACATCACTCCCGGTACGTTACAGAAATTATGACATGTATAATGCAAGGAAAATTGTCATCAATGAACCAAGACCTTACCTGCGTCATAACGAATATAAATCGAGATACGGTTCATCCAGGGATCATCAGAATCAGCAAACGATACGCGATAGTCGTGATTCAAGATATTATATGAACAAAAGCCATCCGGAACATAATAACTGGAAGAACAGCCAAAGGAACGACAAGAAACAAAAGAATCAGAAAAATCAAGGAAGAGATAGAAATAAGAGGTAAACGACTTGCGTATTTCCAGAGAATTCAATTCTGATAAACAACCGCGGTTTATAATAATTAGTTATTGTAAACCGCGGTTTCTTTATTAAATTTACCTCATGCATTAATCTCAACTATTATGAAGAGAATGATTCTTATGTGTGCAAGTGCTATTATGATATGCACTTTTACAGTTCTTACTATTGCTTCAGGACAGACTGACATTACAAAATGGCAGTACGGAAAAAGAGGTGCAGTATCCATCACCTATGACGGTGGTTCTATGAACCAGTTCCGCAAGGCTCTGCCAATAATGGACAGATTAGGGTTTCCTGCAACTTTTTTTATTGTAACAGGCGTAATTCCCGGCTCTCAATTTCAGGGTAAGTTTATTGGGCGCCCTGTGAAGGAAATTATTGATGAAACTGCATCAATTCCTACAAATAAGGATAATTTCCTTGAGCGCTCTTCCGCCGCTCCTTATCTTGGATATACTGGCACTCTTGAATATCATACCGATGCCGGAAACAGGGTAGAAACAGGAAAGTTTAAGGAGGCATACAAAATAATGGATGATTTGTATGCTAAGGTACGCAATGGAGATTTTCCACCAGGAAACAGAATAAATCAGGAGGTATTTGCAGGTCGCGGAGTCACCTGGGATGAGATCAGGTTATATGCAAAGCAAGGTCATGAAATGGCAAGCCATACAATAACGCATCCTCAAATGGCTGCACTCGACGATGTTAACTTGATTTATGAACTGGAAAAGAGCGGAGAAGAGATTCGAAACCAACTCAATCAAAAATATGTGTTTTCTGCTGAATGCCCATATGCTACAGAGGATGAGCGTGTAATGCAGCATTCTTATAAGGTCTATCCTGCTCTGAGAAACAGAATGCCTGAACGTTTTCTTGCAGAGCTTAACCGTTCAAACCGTAAGAATCCAGGCTCTTTTAGTAGTGAGTATGTTCAATGGCAACGTGGGGCTACAACCAAAACTCCTTTGCCAATGATGAACTCCTGGATAGATACAACTGTTGCAAACATAAATGTCTGGTTGGTGCTTGCTTTTCATGGTGTTGACGGAATTGGCTGGGAGGCTCTTACCAGTGAGTTGCTAGATGAATTTTTTAGTTATATGAAATCAAAAGAGGATGACCTCTGGGTTGCTACATTTGCCGATGTGACTAAATATATGCGTGAAAGGATGAATTCAACTGTAAAAACATCGGAGAGCGATAAGAAAATATTGGTCAGTCTTACACTTACACTTGATTCGGACATATATGATATCCCGCTGACATTAAAGAGTTATGTGCCATCAAGCTGGAAAGAAGTGTTGGTAGAGCAGGGGAGTGAAAAAAAGAGAATATATCCACAAAGAGATATAAAAGGAAGTTATGTGCTTTATCAGATACGTCCGAACAGCGGTATACTCGAATTGACAGGAGAATAAAACAAAAAATCTGTTATGAAAATAATCTGGTTTCTTATTTCGCTTTGCCTATTTTATGCTTGTAAAGAAAAAGTTGCAGTTGAGGAGAAACCTGTGACACAGTCTGGTTGTTCGGCTGCCTCAACAGGCTTCACTCCTTTGAATGATCTTGGGACAGGAACATTTACAAATGCGTGGGGCGACAAATGGAAGGGCGGACTTTACCCGAATGGTTCCAATTTTATACCCCCTGCACACAAAGCCATTGGAATTCAACTAGCAAATCAGGTTCTGGGACTTAATGCAGAGGGGAATCCTGATGCAATAAATGGAAAAATTGTATGGTTAAGCATAGGAATGTCAAATGCCACACAAGAGACTCAACAATTCATTCCTCTTGCAAAGGCTTTCCTGAATAAAAATTCAATGCTTACCTTTGTAGATGGAGCGGTAGGAGGGATGACAGCTACGTATATCTCAACCGTAACTTATCCTAATTATACAACTTACTGGAATACTGTTGCAAACAGACTTTCGACAGCTGGTGTAACTGCAAAGCAGGTTCAGATAATTTGGCTGAAAGAGGCTAATGCAGCCGGAACAACACCTGTAAAACAATACTATGACTCCCTAACCGTGCAATTCAAACGAATCATGCATGAGCTTAAAAACAGGTTTCCAAATGTAAAACAGTGTTATATCGCCAGCCGTATCTCTGCAAGATATGCGACTACTACACTAAACCCGGAACCTTACTCTTATTATACCGGATGGGCGGTGAAAAAAGTAATAGAAGAGCAGATCAATGGCGATTCTCAATTGACATATTCTGGAACAAATGCTAAGTCACCATGGTTGGCCTGGGGGATATATTTGTGGTCAGACGGCAGTACACCTCAGATAACAAATCCTAATGTATTCTGGAACTGTCAGACAGATTTAAATGCAAGTGACGGAACACATCCCTCTGCAACCGGAGCAAAAAAAGTGGGAAACCTTCTGGTTACATTTTTTTCTACTGATTCTACATCCACACCATGGTTTTTGGAATGACAGTAAAATAGTAATCAGGAGTAGACAGACCTTATAAAACACCCAAATCGATGTTCACAGATGCTCCTGAAACCAAATTAAGAAAATTGTATTTGCTCTGATGGAAGAATGTTTTCTCCAGGTTTGTATAGAGCTTAAAGAACAACCCCTGAGTGATATGTTGTTCAGCAAAGATGCCACCGGCAAGACTGAGCCCTTTTGATGCAGTAATAGTATAACCATTAAAACTATTTTCTATCAGGCCGGAATAGCCGACAGCTATTTTACTACCAAATCTGCCAGTTCTTGTTACAGGATAAGAGTAGCAAGGTCCGGCAGATAAAGTGAACCAGTTAATATGGGGACCACTGAATCTGAAATTACCCCTGACAACTTGAGTTGGTGAGCTGTTTGCTGTGAGAGAGCCACCTAGACCCCAGTTTTTATTTACATAGTAAGCTCCTTCAACTCCTGCAGAGGTACCCCAGGTGCAGTTCAGATTAACTGTAGAAGCTACAGGTATAGTATTTAATGTTTTGTTAAATCCAAATGTCATTCCTATAAAAGAACCGGGCGTTTCCGAATTAAAACAGGAATAATCTTTGTTAGAGAGAAGTATACCTCTTTTTTTAAAAATAAGCTCAGAAAAATAGTATCCCAACTCGGTTGACAAAATGCCGATACCTGCACCAAGCAATGCATCCTGAAGGTAATGCTTATCGTTCAGAACCCTGACTAAAGCAGTAGTGGTGGCAATGGAATAAGCACCAATGCTGTACCACGGACTTCTGGTAAGTCCGTATTCGTGATGAACCATATTCGCGCTCATAAATGCCAGAGCAGTATGACCACTTGGGAATCCATTGTTTGCCGAATTGTCCGGTCTGGTCTCTTTAACGGTATATTTTATCCCATTTACCAATAATGCCATAGTTACTGCAGATAGTGCATGGGTTGTAAGCATCCTGCCCATTGAGCTTCTTCCTTTTACACCACCTGCTCTCAAACCATATAGCATGGCAGTTGGTATGTATTGTATGTAGTCATCTGCTCTGGAATAGAAATCAGGGGCGAAACCGTTCCGCAAATCCTGGAACCTCTTTCCGGGAGTGTAGAGGATTATGCCTGAAACAATAAACGGAGTAGCAATGTATGCAGTCATGTATAGTTGCGACTGTTTAAGGGTGTCCAGATATTGAAGCCGTTTTACAAGAGCTCGTTGTAGGGGGGCACCCTGTGAGAATGCCTCTCCACCTGAAAAGAGAATTATAAGTAATGTTATTAACAGACCTTTATATCTTATCATAATCTCTCGTTTTACTACAAAAGAGGGCTGAGGAGCCTTGCCAATGACTCTTTGATTTGATTACCAACACTCCTTTTTGCCCACTTTGAGCTAGCCAGGGATTTGCATCTTTCAATATCTTTGATAAACTGTTTGTCAATTTGTTGAGTTATGTCGCTATTGTATATAACAGCGGTAATTTCAAAGTTGTGTTCTAATGACCTGTTGTCAAAATTTGCTGACCCTATAATGCATAACTCCCCGTCAATGCAAATAACTTTTGAATGGTTGAAACCTTTACTGAAAAGATATACTTTTACACCTGCATCTAGAAGTTCAGTTGCATAAGACATTGTACTCCAATAGGCGATTGTGGTATCGCTTTTCTCGGGTAACATGAGAGAGACCTCAACTCCTCCCAATGCCGAAATTTTCAGAGCATTCAAAAGAGATTCGTTAGGAGTAAAATATGGAGTTATCAGATTAATGTGATGTTTTGCCTTTGATATTGCAGCAAAGTAACACTGCATAATACTGGCCCAGTCGCTGTCTGGTCCGGATGTTATAATCTGTGAGTAAAAATGATAGTTTTCTCCTTCTACTTTAATATTGGAAGTGTTTATTGAAGGAAAGTATTTTTTCTTTCTTTTGAACTGCTGATTTATTATAAAGTATCTGTCAAGCAGGAAACTTGATTGAAGCGCCGCCACAGATTCCCCTTTGATTTTTATATGAGTATCTCTCCACTCTTCAAACTGACCTCCGTAATAATATCTGTCGGCAATGTTCACCCCTCCCAGAAACCCGGCAATACCATCAACGACAAGAATTTTCCTGTGGTTTCGATAGTTGATTTTAGATGTTGGTGACAGAAACCTAACGGGAGAGAATTTTAAAACTTCTATGTTTTCGGATTTAAGTTCGTCTGTATAATTTTTTTTCAATCCCCAGCATCCCACATCGTCAAAGATCAAACGTACCTCAACTCCCTCTCGGGCTTTGGTAATCAATAAATCCTTGAATCTGTTGCCAATTTCATCATCTTCAATTATGTAAGACTGAAGGTGAATGTGTTGGCGGGCACCCTTAATACTTTGAAACATAGAGTCCAAAGCCTCTCTTCCAGAAAAAAATATCTCTATACTTGTGTTCAGACCAACAACACTTTTGTTTCCCTTAATATTGAGATTGATGAGATTTCTGTATTGGTGAAGCTCTTCGGGTACCGACTCCGGATGAGTATTGAAGAGTTTCATCTGCTGATAACTTAACAGCCGTCTGTACCTTTCGTCACGTACCCCTTTTCTATTGTATATTTTAGTTTTCCTGAAGTTCTGACCAAAAAGAATGTAAAAGAAAAGACCAACATATGGAAGCAGTAAAATAACAATTATCCAGGAGAGGGACTTTACAGGATCGAGCTTTCTGTATATTATGCGAATTGAAACAGAAATAGCCAACAGGTAGTAAACCAGATAGACTGTCAATGATATGATTTCATTGTAAGCCATTTATTTGACTCCTTTTCTGGCGGTGTAAAGGACTGCAACGCCTCCTGTAAGCGATTTGTAATGAACATCTGTGAAGCCTTCATCTGTTATCTCCTTACACAGATCTCCATATTGGGGGAAACTCTTGACGGATTCCGGAAGATAGGTATAGGCCTTCATGTCTTTAGAAATGAATCTGCCGATTAAGGGTAATATTTTGAGAAAATATAAGTTGAACAATCCGCGCCATACACAGTTTCTTGGTGTTGCAAATTCCAGAATTGAAAGGTATCCTCCTTTTCTGAGAACTCTGATAATCTCTTTCAGAGAAGATTTTCTATCCTCAAAATTACGAATACCAAAAGTTATTGTAACAGAATCAAAACTGTTGTCGGACATTGGAATAGAATCTGCGGATGCCAATATGAAAACAGGAGGGGGGGTATTGCCTGAACTTATTCTACTGCTCTTAAACCTGGCAACATCAAGCATCTTTTCAGCAATATCGGCCCCAACAACTTCAAAGCCTGATTTGTAAAGCGCAATTGTCATATCACCTGTCCCGCACGCAAGATCAAGTACTTTTTCCGGATTATGGACCTTTACAAAGTTAAGTAGTTTTCTTCTCCATATTTTGTCAATACCTAAAGAAAGAAGATGGTTCAGAAAATCGTACTTGCTCGCTATATTATTGAACATAGAAGAGACTGATTCACGATCTTTTTGCAATGCATTATCCATTACTCAAGATAGTCAACTATATAACCAAATGACAGGTCGTCTATCCTTAGTTCACCCTTTGTCACGTGACCAAGAAGAGTAAGCTTAATGCCGTTATTGAATATGAAGTCTACTAGTTTGCCCTCTTTTTCTGTACTTACACTTACTAAAATTGAACAATTCCTGTCATTGAAAAGGAACTCCTTGTCACTTATCTCTGCATCTCCTGTTATGTCAAAGCCAAGTTTCTTCACGCCACAAGCCTCCACAAGACCACAGAACAGACCGGCTTCCTTTAATGAATGAGCACTTGTAACAAGACCTTTTTCAAATGCATCGTACAGGATTTCTACTACAGAACTATTGTCGTCGTCCTCTTCCACATAGTTGCCAAGCAGATATATTGTATCACCCTTTTTGTCGAAGTTGACTGGTATCTTGTGCCCATGTCTTGAGAATTCCGGGTCAAAAGGATTCTTGCTGTATTTTGATAAGCTTTCTTGTAATTCTGTACTCTCGGTAAGGATGTCGCTAATTTCAACAAGGTCTTCAATGTTTGAAATCTGCTTTTTGAAATTGTCGTTCATATATTGCTTTTTAATATTTGATGCTAAGTTACAAACTTTTTTGCAAACTATTTCAATCTACAGAAATTCATGTTATCTTTGTACTACCGCGCCCAGATGGTGAAATTGGTAGACACGCTACTTTGAGGTGGTAGTGCCGGTTCCGGTGTGCAAGTTCGAGTCTTGTTCTGGGCACATTTGTTAAAACTTTATAAATCAAGCCGTTGGTCACAGCGGCTTTCTTATTGTATGAAAATTGTATTTCTAGACTCAGCAACTATAGGCGCAGATGTATCATTACAGCCTATTGAGACATTAGGAGATTTTATATGCTATCCTTCTACTTCTCCTGAACAGGTAGCAGAGAGGGTGAAGGACGCAGATGTCCTCATTGTAAATAAGGTATTGACCGGTAAAGACGAAATTGACGCAGCTCCAAATCTCAAACTGATATGTGTAGCTGCTACTGGAATGAATAATGTCAATATTCCATATGCCAATTCAAAGGGAATACCGGTAAAAAACGTATTTGCATATTCAACTGACAGTGTTGCTCAGATTACCTTTTCTCTGGTACTGGCTCTTATTTCCAAACTAGGATACTTCGACAATCATGTCAAGACAGGGGAGTACTGTAAAAGCAACCACTATACCTGCACCGACCGTACATTCTTTGAACTTAAGGGAAAGAATTTTGGAATTATTGGGATGGGGACAATCGGGAAAAGAGTAGCGGAGATTGCTAAGGTATTTGGTGCAAACGTCTCATATTATTCAACAAACGGTTTACCACACTGCAAGGATTACCCATCAGTCACTTTGGATGAGCTTCTTGCAAAATCAGATATAATATCGGTACATGCACCTCTTAATGATAAAACCAGAAATCTCATATCACTGAATGAGCTCAGGAAAATGAAGCCCACTGCATACATTGTAAACATGGGCAGAGGAGGGATAATCAACGAAGAAGATCTGGCAAAGGCATTGGATTTCAATCTTATTGCCGGGGCTGGTATTGATGTATATGAAAATGAGCCTATTCCGGCAGATCATCCGTATCTTGGAATACAAAATATGGAGAATATTATTCTTACCCCTCATATAGGATGGGCAAGCGTTGAGGCAAGAAAGCTTCTTGTGCAAAAGATTGCGGAAAATATAAAATCTATTTGAGGGGAGAGTCTGGTTCCTTTTTCATGTAGTTATATTCAAGCCTGTCTACAAGCCTTGGAAAGAACTTATTCAAAATAACAAGCAGCTTGCCCACAGGAGTAAGGACAACCTGGGCTTTCTTTTTTTCAATTCCCTTTAAAAGATGACGGGCACACTCTTCTGCAGACATCATCTTGTCCTCTGCTCTTGGTGTCTTGCCTTGATGACTACCGTCTGCAACGAGGGCCTCTTGTCTTATATTCGACGCAGTGAATCCGGGAGCAAAGATCATCACATGAAGTTTGTCTTTGAGATGTTCTACCCTTAGAGTGTCCAGAAAACCATACACTGCAAACTTTGAGGCAGAGTAACCTGTTCGGGCAGGGAGTCCTTTGAATCCTGCAATCGATATGACACCTACTACAGAACCGCCGGTATTTAAAATATGGGGTAAGGCATATTTTGTACAATACACCGTACCCCAAAAGTTTACATCCATAAGTTGTTTGATTACAGAAAGATCGAGGTCCTTAAAAAGAGCTCTCATAGATATTCCTGCATTGTTTACCAGTATGTCAAGTTTGCCGAATCTGGCAATAGTCTGCTCAATAAGATTCTTGCAATCATTCTCAATTGTGACATCTGTTTTTACAGACAGAACCTCAGTAATTGCAGAGAGTTCTCTCTCAGTCTCCAAGAGCTTGTCAATTCTGCGGGCAGCCAGCACAACCTTGGCTCCCCCCTTTGCAAATTCCATGGCTGCTGCCAATCCTATTCCAGAACTGGCACCGGTAATCACAACAACCTTATCTTTATAGAACATCTGACAGTGTTTAATCAAGGGATTTGTCCTGCATCTCCTCGCTCTTGTAAATACCTTTCTTCAGATTGGCAGCTATCTGGTCAAAAGCATTGAGGGTGTATTCAACATCTTCAAGAGAGTGCATTGCTGTAGGAATGACTCTGAACATTATAACACCTTTTGGAACAACAGGATAGATTACACACGAGCAGAATATCCTATGGTTCTCCCTCAAATCGATCAGGATATTTGTAGCTTCAGCAACATTGCCTTCCAGAAAAATTGGTGTGACACAGGCTTCTGCCTTGCCAATGTTAAATCCTCTTTTTCTTAGGCCTTCCTGCATTGCTCTGGTTATTGTCCAAAGTTTCTCGCGAAGTTCGGGCATTGTCCTTATCATATCGAGACGCTTAAGGCAACCCTCAACCAAAGGCATTGGTAGTGATTTTGCGTAAATCTGTGAACGAAGATTGTATCTTAGGTAGTTGATTATTGAAGTTGGTCCGGCAACAAAGCCCCCTATTGCAGCCATTGATTTTGCAAAAGCACCGAAATAGAGGTCAATCTCATCCATTACATTGTAGTGTTCCGAAGTTCCTCTGCCATCATTACCCATAACTCCAAATCCATGAGCATCATCTATCAAAATTCTGAATTTGTATTTTTTCTTGAGCTCAACAATTTTGTCAAGAATTCCTAGGTCACCGGTCATGCCGTATACTCCCTCTGTAATGAGAAGGATTCCTCCTCCTGTCTCGGCAACAAGTTTTGATGCACGTTCCAGAGCCTTTTCGCATTTAACGATATCATTATGAGGATATACTATTCTCTGACCCATATGAAGCCTTACACCATCCATTATACAGGCATGCGCCTCTGAGTCATATACTATAATATCGTGTCTGTTGACAAGGGCATCAATTGTAGAGACCATACCCTGGTAGCCGAAATTGAAAAGATACGCATCTTCTTTCTTTTCAAAATCTGCAAGTTCCCTTTCAAGTTGTTCGTGAAGCTTAGTTTGCCCCGACATCATTCTGGCACCCATAGGGTAGCCAAGTCCCCATTTTATGGTAGCTTCCGAATCTGCTTTTCTTACTTCAGGGTGATTAGCCAGACCAAGATAGTTGTTGAATGTCCAGGCAAGCACCTCTTTGCCGTTAAATATCATTCTGGGTTGAATCTGACCCTCAAGCTTAGGAAAAGTAAAATATCCGTGAGCTTTTACTCTGTACTGTCCCAGAGGACCCCCTTCATCGTTGATGATTCTTTCAAAAATATCCATTGTATAAAAAATTATGTGTATCTTAATTTGCGACCTAATCTGAGAATTGAGGTTCTTTTTATTCCATTCAAAGAACATAGCTTGGAAATTGACACTCCGGTTCTGAGTGCAATTCTGCCAAGTGTGTCACCACTTCTTATTACCCAGAAGCGAATTTTGTCAATCTCCTTTTTGTAGGCAAAATTTTGCGCATTAAGAAGGAAAATATTATTCTTGATGATATGTGAGTGGAAATCAATTAAATCGTTGGGATTGATTGGATTGCCAAGGTATCTTGTCTCGAAGTGAAGATGATTTCCGGTAGAGCGGCCGGTGCTGCCACCAAGCCCCAGAATGTTTCCTGCTTTTAATGTATCTCCCGGATTGACAACTATTTTACTCAGGTGCGCATAGAGAGTTTCAAGGCCATTGAAATGCCTTACCAGTACATAGTAGCCATAATCCCGGGCTCTTTTTGTAATTCGTATTACCCCGTCAAAAGCGCAAAAAACTGAATCTCCTTTATTGACCTTAAGGTCTATTCCATAATGGTGTCGCCATCTTCTAAAGCCGAAATCAGAAGTGACATGCTTTTGTGAAGGAGGGCAATAACCACTAAGGTCAATCTTTACCGTATCGGTCATATCTACCAGACTTACCTGATACGGATTTATCTTTGTATCACTCCAGATGTCATACTCTTCCGGCATGTCAGAAAATTCTATTGACCGGAGAAAATCGGAAATAGGAGTAATTTTATACTTGAAGTTCAGTTTGAAGATATCTCCGCTGTAACGTGGGACCAGCTGAGGTAATTCAGGAAGAAATGGTACAGTTTTAGGAATGTAGGTTACAACATCTCTCTTTTTTGATGCTCCCATAAGTGTGTTTATGGCAACAAGAGAAATCAGGACAAGTAATGATAGTTTAGTACCGTTAAGCATCTATTTTTGCGTATTTCGCATGCGTTTCAATAAACTCCCTTCTTGGAGGAACCTCGTCACCCATAAGCATTGAGAAAATTCTGTCAGCCTCCGCCGCATTGTCAATATTAATCTGTTTTAAAAATCTGGTCCCGGGGTCCATGGTTGTATCCCATAGCTGTATGGCATTCATCTCACCAAGACCTTTGTACCTTTGAACATGAAGACCGGACTCTTTACCTTTACCTATTAACTCAATTGCCTCTTTTCTATCCTCTTCTGTCCAGCAATACTGCTCCTGCTTTCCTTTCCTTACAAGGTACAATGGAGGGGTGGCAATGTAGACATATCCATTTTTGATAAGATCCTGCATATATCTGAAGAAAAACGTAAGTATCAGAGTGTCAATATGGCTCCCATCTACGTCGGCGTCGGTCATGATAATGACCTTGTGGTACCTCAGTTTGGAGATGTTCAGCCCTTTGCTGTCATCCTCTGTGCCAATAGTAACACCAAGAGCGGTATATATGTTCCTGATCTCCTCGCTCTCGAATACCTTATGCTCCATTGCTTTTTCGACATTGAGAATCTTTCCCCTTAAAGGAAGGATAGCCTGAAAATTCCTGTCGCGGCCTGTTTTTGCCGTTCCTCCCGCAGAATCACCCTCAACAAGAAATAGTTCGCATTTTGTAGGATCCCTGTCTGAACAGTCTGCAAGTTTTCCCGGTAATCCGGAACCCGACATTACTGTCTTCCTCTGTACAAGCTCACGTGCTTTTCTCGCTGCATGTCTTGCAGTTGCTGCAAGAATAACCTTGTCAATAATATTCCTTGCATCCTTTGGATTCTCCTCCAGATAGTTGTCAAGGGCTACTGTTGTTGCCTGAGAAACAGCTGCCATAACATCTGAGTTACCCAACTTTGTCTTAGTCTGTCCTTCAAACTGAGGTTCAGCAACCCTGACAGAAATAATTGCAGTCAAACCCTCCCTGAAGTCAGCAGCATCTATTTCAAACTTAAGTTTGGAAAGCATTCCGTTTTTGTCTGCAAAGTTTTTTAGGGTGGTTGTTAGCCCCCTTCTGAAACCGCTAAGGTGAGTGCCTCCCTCTATAGTATTGATATTGTTTACATAAGAGTGGATATTTTCAGAAAATCCGTTGTTGTATTGCATTGCAATCTCAATTGGAATTCCGGTTTTATCGCTCTCGAGATAAATTGGCTTTTCTGTAAGTTTTTCTCTTGTACCATCCAGATACTTGACGAATTCAAGAAGGCCCAGCTCGGAATGAAAGGTCTCTTTCTGAGATGTGGGGTCACTGTCGTCGCTGTTGCTATTCTCTGTATCTCCGTTGTTGTCTCTTAGATCTGTAAGTGTAAGTGTTATCCCTTTGTTAAGGTATGCAAGTTCCCTCAGACGGGTAGCTAGTATGTCATAATTATATGTAGTGCTTGCAGAAAAAATTTCAGAGTCAGGCTTGAATGTAATTATTGTTCCTGTTCTGTCTGAGTCTCCTATTACTTTTACAGGATACATGGGAATTCCTTTTTCAAACTCCTGAATGAATTTCTGACCATCTCTGTGGATCTCTGCTGTAAGATGTGCAGATAGTGCATTAACGCATGATACGCCTACACCGTGAAGGCCTCCTGATACTTTATATGAGTCTTTGCTGAATTTACCTCCTGCATGAAGAACCGTCAAAACAACCTCGAGAGCTGAACGCCCCTCTTTTTCGTGCATGCCGGTGGGGATACCCCTTCCGTTGTCTTCTACGGTTACTGAATTATCTGGATTGATCGTAACGTCTATATCGGTACAGTAACCGCCCATTGCCTCGTCTATTGAGTTGTCTACAACCTCATAAACCAGATGGTGAAGGCCTCTCGAGCCAACATCACCAATATACATCGAGGGGCGCTTTCTGACTGCTTCCAGACCCTCTAAAACCTGAATACTATCGGCGGAATACTGCCCGGCGACAGAAGTGGATTCGTTTTCCTTCATCTTAAATCACTCTGTTATTAAAGAAAACAAAGTTAAGGAAAATAGAGAAAAAAACCTAATAAATAAGATTACAGTTTATCATAGTTTAAAGATGGCACCCACTCCGGCACCAATGCCCGGGCCGCCATAGTACATGCTGTATAATTCGCAGGAATCAAGGATGTTATTTAATTTAAGATATAATGAAATCTTGTTATTTAATACATAGGTGACATCGAAGTTCAGAGTAGTAAACCTGGACATAAATTCTGCCGTTGTATTTTGATCGCTGTCGTACGGATTGAAATAGAACAGGGTAGGGGTTTTGGATCTTAAATGCAAAGATGCTCCGAAAACTATACGCTCTCTCCAGTTGTAGCGCCCGAAAGCCCTTAGTTCAAATGGGGAGTGATTATAAACTGTAGATGAGTCCTTATTTGTATAGTCGTTGTATTCAAAGCTCAGTCCCGACTCAAACGCCTCTGACTTCCAGGCAAACTCGCCCCCTGCGCAAAACTTATGCATATCCCCATAAGTGGCAATAAATGTGTTTCTTGGTCCATACCATATGTTCGTATAGTAAAACAGATTCATCTCCTTTACAAATCTGGTATAACCACCGTAGATATTATACGAGAATCTGTCCTTAACCTGACCTTTGAATCCGGCTTTTACTATTAAAGGCTCTTCAGTGTTTTGAATGTCTAAATTAGGAGTTATCCAAGGGTTCTCAGACATTATATCCTGATAAGTACGGAAGTGGTTTTTCCCATCTACCAGGGAGTAGAACCACAACCTGTTCTTTATAAGTTCGTAGCTTAAATTTCCTTTGAAAAATATGTTGAAAGCATCCACAGATGGGTTGATGTACTTGTTAAGACGGACCCCTATTTCAAACAACCATCTGTTCTGGCTGAATGTATAGTATGGGTGGATTTCAAGATCAGACCTGTTAAAGCTTGTACTGTTTATTCCATTTGATGTCTGATACCTGAAAGCTACTGCGAATTTGTGGAATTTTGCAAAATTGTGACCTGCAACACCTCCCATATTGAGATAGGTTTCGTCAAAGTCTCTGAGAGAATTCATTACATTATATACAGGTGGAGTTGCGTACTTACCTCGGTCTCCCATATAGGTGTAACTCAGGTCGAGCCCGTAAAAAAATGTATTGGGTTTGCTATTGGTAGACCTTATATGGAACCTCCCCCTGAATTTGTCATATACATGCGACAATGAGTCCATCATATATGCAGATGTGAGAGTTCTTGGAAAGTGGGTGCTGTTTGGGTTTAAAACCATAAGTTCAACAGGCATCGTGTAGTCTGCTGCCTTAGGCTGATTGTAACCGTAGAAACTATGGAAATTCTTGTCGTAGTCTGCATCAATCCCAAGCTCTCCGGTTTTCCATTTGTAACCGAAGTTTAGACCAAGATTGTTCCTGGCAGAGGGGGCAGATACCTTCTGCTTGTCCCTTGTGGTATTCGGACCATCTACATTAACCAGTGGAACCTCACCCCAGAATGAGTTGTGTTTTCCGTATATGACAAGTGAAAGCGCAGAGGGGAGATTAGGTTGCAGATAAAGATCAAGATGAGGATTAAATGGATAGTTGAAACCAACATTGCCATAGAATACCGGGTATTTGACATTGGGATCCTTCTCAATCTGTGCCGAAGGGAGGGGAGAAAACTCATAAAGATCCTTGATAGGCTTTTCAAAAATTGAGTAATCGAAGATAAGGTTGAAATTTCCCACAGTGTCAGAAAACACAGTGTTAAGCCTGCTCTTCTGAATCTCCAGCAACTTTGCATCAAAATCACGTTTAACCTCAAGTGTTGGATCTATCTTTTGCTGAGAATATAACGTCACAGGAAGTGCTGCGGTGCAAAAAATCAATATTTTCAAGTATCTGCTCATAATCTCTCTGTTTATTTTGCTCTGTTTTCTATTTTGGATAACCTTAATTTTATTTGCTCAGCAATGTCATCTTTGCCTTTTTGCTTATAGGAGTCAAGTATGCTCTTGAATGTTGCCTCTGCCTGTGCCCAGTTTTCTCTCTCGGCGTAGCTGTCACCCAGAAGAATGAAGCTCTTTGCCAGCCAGTAAGTCTGAGGAGTGTCGGAGTCTGAAAAGGCAAACACCTCTTTTTCCACAGAGGTAAAATCACCATTGTCAAATGTATTTGATATTAAAAGATATGTACATTCTGCTCCCTCAGGTGACATTTTGTTTTTTGACAACTCCCTCAAAAGTGGAAGTGCGCTTGATCTTTCTCCCAGAAGATAGTGCGATTTTGCCATTATATACTTAACTCGTAATTTATTGGTCTCATTAAGGTTAAGAATGTTTGCCCGCTGAGATTCTGCCAGTGCATTCTCATACTGACGCGACATAAAGAACGAGTTAATCTTACCCATTTGTGCCTCCATCTTGTTATTGTCGAGAAGAGCAATGATTCCGAGAGTTGAATAGCCTTTAAGAGCTTGTTCATAGTCTTCCAGCTGATAAGAGATTCTCGCAAAATTAAGTGTGGCAAGTTCCGTAAAAGAACTCTCTCCCTTCTCCATTACCTTCATAAAAGCATCCCGTGCAAGTTCAGGCTTGCCAACCTTCATATACGAGTCTCCAAGATAAAAATATGCCTGAGAAATTTTGGTTCCATTGCCAAAACGACTTATAAATGACTGCAAAGAACTTACAGCGGCAGAGAAGTTGCCGGAAATGTACTGTTTTTCTGCAGAGTTGAAGATTATTAGCTCCTTTTCATCTGTTGTCCTGGCCTTAGAGAGTCCAAGTTTGTCGAGGTAAGCTAGAAATTCCTCTGCATTACCCCTCTCCTGATAAATATTCTCCAACCCTGATATTGCACTTTGTGCTTCAGGTGAAAGAGGACTCTCTTCCAGTATTCGTTTGTAAAAATCTATAGCCTTGTCGCTCTCCTCTTGATTGATACTTATCATGCCCATTTCCAGAAGCGCCTTTGAATAGTAGTGACTGTCCCTGTATACTTCACTTAGCTCCTGGAAATACACCATTGCCCCGCTGTTGTCGCCAGTCTGTACCAGAGTTCTACCCAATTCATAAAGGACCTCAGGGTGGTACTTTGTCTTTGATTGAGTTTCCAGGATAGACTTAAGTACATCGGTCTTATTCTTATCATCGCCAAGAAGCCCGTATGAGATAGCCATCTGATATTTGGCGTATGTCGACATTAAAATATCCTTATCAGAAATTTGGGAGAATACATCTACAGCACCCGAATAGTCCCTCTGCATGAAAAGACAATCGCCAAGTCTGAGTTTTGCCTCATTCCCGTAAGTTGTTTCAGCCCTGGGAGAGTTAAGATATTTTCTGAACCACTCTTCTGCCATTTTGAAGTTGGTAAGCTTAAAGTAGTTATAACCAAGATTATAGAGAGTGGTATAATATTCCGGAGTCTGCCTGAAGGGCATGTCTCTGGTGGCAAGGTTGAGATTTATATCTGCAGATTTCTGAAATTGATTATCTCTGTATAATGACTCGGCAAGCCAGAAATTTGCAAGACTCTTCATACGTGTATTGTAACCCGCATTTGCTACAGAGAGTTCGAAGTAAGGGATAGCATCCCTGAATCCACCCAGATTAACCAGTTGTATACCCCTAAGGAAGGATGCCTTCTGCAGATTAAGTAAGTCTCTTGATGTGGGCCTTTTGATTTTGGATAAGGCATCAACTGCCGATTTGTAATCCTGTGAAAGCAGATAATAACTTGCAATATAGTTCTGTATGTCATTGAATTTTGAATCAGGAGGTGTAAACTCTCTTAAATATTGCTGAAACCGGGTAATGTCAGAATTAAGGTCAAAAGAGAGCTTTGCATAATTGAAAAGAGCATCCTCTCTTATTAGCTGGTCAAACTGATATTCCGATGCTGTCTTGAAGGAAGCCAGAGCCATCTGTTTATTCTTTAATTCTACATAACAATGCCCAAGATGATAGTGGGCATTTTGTGAAAGACTGTCCTGCAACTCAGTTACCATTTTGAAAGACTCTATAGCAGAACCATAGTTCTTTAATTTATAAGAGATTATCGCTTGGTAATAAATGTCCTTCCTTGTCAGTTCTTCGCCTGACAGTGAGTATTTCTCAAAGTAGTACCGTGCTTTTTCTGTATTGCCCATAGCGAAATATGCTTCTGACAGAATTCTTGCAGTCTTGTTTTTAAACTCCTGAGAGACTATCTCATAAACTTTGTTACCCTTATCCAATACAACATCGAAGTTTTTTAGCATAAAGTTGGATTCCAGCTGATAAAACTGTGCAAGGGCAGAAAACCTGGGGTCATTCTCAATTCTTTTGAACATTTCAATTGCTTTTACAAAGCTTTTCTTCATGTAATAGATGTATGCCGAGTAATAGTATCCGGGGTTAGTGTATGATGAGTATGCACCTTTACAAACTTTGTCAAACTCAGAAAGTGCCCTCTCGAGATTCCCGTTTCTCATATAAGTGTAACCAAGTTTAAAGTCAAACTCAGTCTTGTTCTTCTTTATGAGATTGGCACTTGTTATTTTGTTGAGTACCTCCAGAGCTTTGTCAAATGAATTTTCATTTATGAAATATGTTGCATATTTCAGATATATGGTTTCAAGCTGGCTGGAAAAAGGGAAATTATTCTCGTATTCTGTAACAATAGCATCAAGGTTAGGTTTATTTAATTCAATAGCTATAAGAGTTTTATATCCCCCTGCTTCGGCCCTTTTCACACTATTTATCTCCCCACTTTGTTCAAGGGCCTTGTCAAATTCCAGGTCTGCTGCCTGATAAAGCGACTTAGAATAAAGTTCCACACCATTATTGTAATGTTCCGGAAATTTATTTCCAATCTGTTGAGTAGCTGCCTTTTCTATTGTAAATAGAGAAATAAGTGCGAAAAAACATATTTTAGAACACCCTCTTATAAAAATATTCATGTGATAAAATTATTTGTCTTATAATGTAATTAAGCTTCAAATTTAGTAAATTTGCAAGAATAAAGCCACAAATTATGCAGCCCGAATTTGAGAAACCCCTTATTGAACTGGTAAATCTGGATATAGTTAAAGAGGAGAGTCTTATACTCGCCGATGTAACACTAACTGTTGTCCCTTCTGATCTTATCTATCTGGTTGGCAAAGTAGGCAGCGGAAAGACTTCACTTATCAAGACAATTATAGGAGAGGTTCGTGTCACACGAGGCCAGGCCAGGGTTGCCGGTTTTGATCTCAGAAAAATCAAGGAGAGTCAGATTCCTCTTCTAAGAAGGAAGCTAGGAGTGGTCTTTCAGGATTTTCATCTGTTAAATGACCGTTCCGTATATGATAACCTAAAATTTGTCCTTCAATCAACCGGCAGAAAGGATAAAAAAGAGATCGACTGGATAATCAAGTCTAAACTGGAGAGTGTGGGTATGTATTTGAAATCACACAAAATGCCACATCAGCTCTCAGGAGGAGAACAACAACGTGTTGCCGTGGCCAGGGCCCTTCTCAACGACCCGCAGATTATTCTGGCAGATGAACCTACCGGGAACCTGGATACTGACTCTGCATTTGAATTCATGGAGTTGCTAATGAGAATTCACAAGGAGCAGGAGCCTGCAATTATTATGGCCACGCATAACAGGGCTCTTGTAAAAAGATATCCGGGCAAAGTCATGCTTTGCGAAAATCTTGTTTGTAAGGAGATTAACATGTCGCAGGAGATTGATTTCTCACAAATGCTGGATGATTGATAGTCCGATGAAAAAAGGAGAACTTTACAAAAAGGTTATTGAGTGGTTCGAACAGAATATGCCCATTGCAGAGAGCGAACTTCATTTCGACAATCCATACCAACTTGTAGTTTCTGTTATACTTTCTGCCCAATGTACAGATAAACGGGTAAACATTGTAACAAGAGAATTGTTCAGACAATACCCTGCCGTTAAGGATCTTGCAAAGGCCAGTGTTGAGGATATATTCAAAGTAATCTCTTCTGTCAGCTACCCTAACAATAAAAGCAAACATCTTGCAGGAATGGCAAAAATGCTTGTAGAGAGGTTTGATGCACAGGTGCCTTCAGATACGGATGCTCTTCAGATGCTGCCAGGAGTTGGGAGAAAAACTGCAAACGTGGTAGCATCAATAATTTACAACAAACCAGTAATAGCTGTTGACACACATGTTTACAGGATTTCCAGAAGGCTTGGACTGTCGGATAAGACAACTCCGCTTGGCGTGGAACTGGACCTTACAGAGAATATCCCAGAGGATAAAAGAGCCAAGGCACACCATTGGCTAATTCTTCACGGTAGATATGTATGTGTTGCCAGGAGACCGAAATGCGAAATCTGTGGGCTAAAGGATTTCTGCCTACATTATCATATTAATGGCGGTACTGATCTCCAGAAAGGTAGCCCCGGCTGACGGTCCGAAACTTCCTCCGACAACTCCTATCATATCTTTCCTGTTAAAGCACTTGTCTTTAAGCAGGGTCTTAACTGAACTCTTTATAAAGTCGTCCTTACTGTCATAAATATTTATAAGGTAGCCGTACACTCCGTATGAAAGAGACAATTCCCTCATAACGTAATCTTTGTAGCATTTAGCATAGATAGGAACATTTGGTCTGAATGCAGATATATACCTTCCTGTCCTGCCGGTCATCGTATCAAAAACAATCGCCTTTATGGGTAGTTTGACAGTTGCATCGACAATGCCTTTTGCAAGTACTGCAGCAACAGGTTCAGAGATGTCAATCATGTTCAGGTTTAGAAATGGCTCGTGCTGCTTCTCAATTTCAAGAGCTATTTTTGTCATTGTCTCTACAGCTTCAAGAGGATACTTTCCATTTGCTGTCTCACCGCTTAGCATAATTGCATCGGTACTTTGATATATGGCATTTGCTATGTCAGTTACCTCAGCCCTTGTTGGTCTGGGATGTTCAATCATAGAATGAAGCATCTGAGTTGCAATAATCACGGGCTTTTTTCTTGCCTGGCACTTCATTATTATGTCTCGTTGGATGGTAGGTATCTTCTGATATTCAATTTCCACACCAAGATCACCCCTGGCCACCATAACTCCATAGCAGTATGTGAGAATCTCGTCAATATTATTCACACCCTCCTGATTTTCAATTTTGGAAATAATCTTCAGGTGACTGTTGTGTTCATTGAGAATCTTCTGTACCGCCATAAGATCGTCTCTGTTTCTTACAAATGAGTGTGCAATGAAATCAAGATTATTCTCGATTGCCCATAAAATGAACTCCCGGTCCTTGTCTGATATTGATGGGAGCTTAATATTCACATTAGGAACATTAAGGCTCTTTTTTCCGCTTATGATACCCTTGTTGTTCGCAACACATATCAGCCTTCCATCCTTTTTGCCGATTGTTGTAAGGGATATCTCTCCGTCATCTATAAGTATGTTAACACCGACAGGTACTTCAGCTACAAAATTGTAGTAATTGGTATATAGAAGCCCTTTGGTGGAGATGCCTTCTACATTGTCGGCAAACTCGACACTATCTCCGGCTTCAACAGTAAAACCCTCGCTGTCATCCATCTTTGTTATTCTGATCTCAGGACCCTTTGTGTCAATAAGTATTGCTATCTTGTCAGAGACCTTTCTGACATTCTCTACTATCTTCAGTGAAGAATCTAGTGATGTATGAGCAGAATTGATTCTTACCACATTCATTCCGGCCTCATATAATGATTGAATAAACTCAGGATTGCATCTTCTGTCTGATATGGTGCAGATGATCTTGGTTTTCTTTTCGTGCATAATTGTATTAGTTTTGTTCTGCAAAAGTAATTCATTTTATTTGAAAAAGACCTATCGTAACAATTTGGTAGCAGACTATGCCTCATACCTGAGGCTGGAGCTCTCGCTTTCCAAAAACACCATAAGTTCCTACTGTTCAGATATTGAAAAGCTGTATTCATACGTTTCCGGAGATAAAGGAGACTCTGCTGACGGGGCGCTGGATAAAGTAACCCCAGAGTTGTTGTCAGGTTTTCTTGCTGCACAGCTTAATGCTTCCCTTTCAAAAAGATCGCAGGCAAGATTAATCAGTTCTCTAAAATCTTTTTACAAATATCTGGAAATAGAAGGAATTATAACCTCCAATCCTACGGAACTGCTGGATTCACCCAAGATGAAACCATATCTGCCTACGGTACTCTCTGTATCTGAGGTGGAAGATATAATCAATTCCGTGGACCTTTCAGTAGAGGAGGGGCACAGAAACAAGACAATTTGCGAAGTTCTCTATTCATGTGGACTGAGAGTAAGCGAACTGGTAAACCTGAAGATTTCAAACCTTTTCCTGCCGGAAGGGTTTATTAAGGTGACAGGAAAAGGGAGCAAGCAGAGATTGATTCCGATAGGGGGACCGGCGACAGAAGCCCTGCAGATTTATCTGGGGTTGAGGAAGCTCAAGAAGGTTAACAAGGGATGTGAAGATACAGTCTTTCTTAACAGGAGAGGAGGAAAGCTCAGCAGAGAGATGATCTTTATAATGATTAGAAAACAGGCAGTTGTTGCGGGTATAAGCAAGGAGATATCGCCTCATACCTTCAGACACTCGTTTGCAACTCACCTTGTAGAAAACGGAGCCGACCTGAGAGTCGTGCAGGAGATGCTGGGGCACGAGAGCATACTTACAACTGAAATATACACCCATATAAACAGTGAGCGCTGGAAAGAGGGAATATTAAGGTGCCACCCCAGACGCTGATTATTAATTAACAATAATTGAACAGATGATTTTTAAAAGAGATTTGTGTATCAGAGGGGCATTTGTGATTGCCATGGGTTTAGGAGCATGCAATAATATTTTTGCTATAGAAAAGGATACTTTAACTATCAACAAGCTTAACAGCGTGGTGGTTACTGCAAATAAGACCAGAATCAACAGAAACAATGTGCCGCTTTCGCTCTCGGTAATAGAGAGGGCAGAGATTGATGCCAGCAGTGAGTCGTCTCTGATGCCTGTCCTTTCACAGCATATACCCGGCCTTTTCGTTACCCAGAAGGGCATTACAGGTTTTGGCTTCTCAGAAGGAGCAGCCGGAGTAGTTAACATAAGAGGCGTGGGACAGAGTAATAAAGTACTTATGATGCTTGATGGTCAGCCTCAATGGGCAGGTATTTTCGGACATTCACTTCCAGACACATATGTTGCATCAGACGTAGAGAGGGTAGAGGTCATCCGTGGCCCTGGCTCTCTGTTATACGGTTCAAATGCAATGGGTGGTGTGATAAATATAATAACAAGAGATCAGCTGACAGACGGGAGGGTGACAAGGGGTAGAATAATGGCCGGGTCTTTTGGAACTGAGAAGTACATGATCAATAACGGATACAAGAGAGGCAAGTTGAGCAGTTTTGTATCGTTTAACCATGACCGGACAGATGGCCATCGCGAGAATTCGAAGTTCAGCATCACAAACGGATTCGCAAAGATTGGATATAAATTTGACGACAGATATAAAATTTCGGCCGATTTAAGTATTGCAAAAATCTACAATCATAATCCTGGTAAGGAGAACGACCCGATTATAGACAACAACATGAATATTTTAAGGGGGGCAACATCGCTCTCACTTGAAAACAACTACAACAAGAGCTCTGGTGCTTTTAAATTCTTCTACAACTGGGGCGATCATCTTATTGGTGACGGATACAGACCAGGTACGCCAAGGCTAAACTACTTTTTCAATTCTAAAGATCACATTACAGGAGCAATGTTGTTTCAGACATTCGGCCTCTTTAAAGGGAACACTTTTACTATTGGAGCAGACTATAAAAACTGGGGTGGAGTGGCATGGAACTCATACTTTCAAGCCCCGGAATCGAGCTTGCCTGCAACTCCGGACCTTATACTGGTAGACAAAAGTGTGAATGAGCTTGCCGGATATCTTATTGCCCAGCAGGAAATTGCAGGGAAACTGACAATTAATGGAGGTATAAGATACGAGAATAACAGTGTTTTTGGTGGGGCATTGGTTCCCCAGATAGGAGCAACGCTCAGAGCTTTTAAGGATAACGTAATCAAATTATCGGTTTCCAAAGGATTCAGAAGTCCGAATATTAGGGAGATGTATATGTTTCCGCCTCAGAATCCGAACCTTAAACCGGAAAACTCTGTCAACTACGAAATTTCGTTTGAGCAGACACTGTTCGGAGGTGACCTTACCGCTATTCTGACAGGATTCTATATAGATGGAAAGGATATGATTCAGGTGGTAATGGTGAACGGACGCCCCTTGAATGTTAACACGGGTGCCTTTATAAACAAAGGTTTTGAGGTAGAAGCAAGCTACCGTCCTTTTGCTCAGATGCGTTTTGATGTTAACTATAGTTATCTGCATACAAGCAAACCACTTATTGCAGCACCTGAGAACAAGCTGTTTGTTAACGGAAGCTATTCGCCGGGTAGATTGAGCCTTAATCTGAACATGATGTACGTGGGGTCGTTGTACCTTAACACAACCAGCTCATTAAAGGAGAGTTATACCCTGTTGAATGGTAAGATATCATACAGATTCTGGTCGGAGGACCGTGGTCTGAATCTGTTTGTGAAAGGTGAGAACCTGACAGGCGTAAAATACTATATCAACGAGGGTTTCCCCATGCCGGGAACAGTTGCAATGGCGGGTCTCGATTTCAGTTTCTAATCAGAAAGCTATTCCCACTCAATTGTTGCAGGTGGTTTAGAAGAGATGTCGTAGACCACTCTGTTGACCCCTTTTACTTTGTTGATTATCTCATTCGATACTTTCGCAAGAAACTCATAAGGCAGATGAACCCAGTCGGCTGTCATTCCATCTGTAGATGTAACCGCCCTTAATGCAATAGTATACTCATAAGTTCTTTCGTCACCCATGACACCGACGCTCTTGATTGGAAGCAGAATTGTAGCTGCCTGCCATACCTTGTCGTAAAGACCTGCTTCACGTAAACCGTGGATAAAATGATAATCAGCCTCCTTAAGAATATCCAGCTTCTCCTTGCTCACCTCACCAAGGACACGGATTCCAAGACCAGGACCCGGAAAGGGATGACGGGAAATGAGTTCGTTTTTAATTCCCAGGGCACGACCAACCCGTCTCACCTCGTCCTTAAAAAGAGAACGAAGGGGTTCGACAATTTTCAGTTTCATAAAATCAGGCAATCCACCAACATTGTGATGCGATTTTATTGTTGCACTTGGCCCGTTTACAGAGGCAGATTCGATAACATCGGGATATATTGTCCCCTGGGCCAGCCATGAGGCATTCTCAATTTTATGTGATTCGGCGTCGAAAACTTCTATGAAGGCATTGCCGATTGCCTTTCTTTTCTTTTCAGGGTCGGAAACTCCCTTTAATGCTGCGAGGAACCTCTCTCCGGCATCTACCCCGGTCACATTAAGGCCCATATCCTTATATGATTCCAGAACCGAATTGAATTCATCCTTTCTCAGAAGACCATTGTCTACAAATATGCAGTGAAGGTTCTTCCCAATTGCCCTATGGAGCAGTACTGCGGCCACAGTTGAATCTACACCACCAGACAAACCCAGTACAACACTATCGTTTCCAAGCTTGGTCTGCAACTCCTTAACTGTACTCTCTATGAAAGAGTCCGGGGTCCAGTCACCTATGCAGCCACATATTCCCTTAACGAAATTTTCAAGAATCTGTGCTCCCTGATCGGTATGGAAAACTTCCGGATGAAACTGTACGGCAAATGTCTTCTCACCCTCTATGCGGAAAGCTGCATTAGCAATATCCCCGGTAGATGCAACAGGAACCGCCCCTTGGGGAAGCCTTGATATTGTATCACCATGAGACATCCAAACCTGAGTGTTTGTTGTTATATTTCTGAACAGCGGACAACCCGGGTCATCAATTTTGAGCATTGCACGGCCGTACTCTCTTGCAAGCGAAGCATTTACTTCTCCTCCAAAATGATGGGCAAGGTATTGGGCACCGTAACAAACAGCCAGAAGCGGAAGTTTTCCTTTGATTTGCGACAAGTCTGCCATTGGAGCCTGTGGATCACGTACAGAAAAGGGACTACCTGAAAGGATTACCCCTTTTACACTTGAATCAAGTACAGGAATTTTGTTGAAAGGTGCTATTTCGCAATAGACGTTTAGTTCCCGTAATCTGCGACCAATCAGCTGAGTAAACTGTGAACCAAAGTCCAGTATAATTATTTTTTCTACCATTTACTGATAAATTTTCGTATATTAACCCGCAAAAGTAATATTTTTATCTACTTTTGCAGCTTAATTATGCAAAAAATAAGAAACATTGCCATCATTGCTCACGTAGACCATGGCAAAACCACACTTGTGGACAGAATGATTCTTCAGGCAACACTCGCCAGGGATGCCGAAAAGATGGGAGAACTAATCCTGGACAGTAACGATTTGGAGAGAGAAAGAGGTATAACCATTCTGGCAAAGAATGTATCTGTTCCCTACAAAGATTATAAAATCAATATTATAGACACTCCTGGCCACGCCGACTTTGGTGGTGAAGTAGAGAGGGTGCTAAATATGGCAGACGGAGTACTGCTGCTGGTAGATGCATTTGAAGGCACAATGCCTCAGACAAGGTTCGTACTTCAGAAGGCTATTGAGATGGGCAAGAAACCTATAGTTGTAATTAATAAGGTAGACAAGCAGAATTGTCGTCCCGACGATGTGAACGAGCAGGTCTTTGACCTTATGTTCAGCCTTAATGCCACAGAGGAACAACTTGATTTCAAGACAGTTTACGGGAGCGCCAAGCAGGGATGGATGTCTCTTGACTGGAGAAAGCCAACAACAGATATATCAGCATTGCTGGATACAATCCTTGAGGAAATACCGGAGCCGGAGATGCTTGAGGGAACACCTCAGATGCTTATCTCTTCTCTTGAGTACTCTCCTTATGTGGGACGTATAGCAGTGGGAAGAATGAGAAGAGGCATGCTAAAACCCGGAATGCAGGTATCTCTGTGTAAAAGGGATGGCACTTTCGAAAAGTCAAAAGTGAAAGATCTTCTGGTCTTTGTCGGGCTTGAAAAACTAAGGACAGACGAAGTAAGAAGCGGAGATATTTGTGCAGTTGTGGGAATAGACGGGTTTGAAATCGGTGATACAATTGCTGATATCGAAAATCCTGAACCACTCCCTCCAATCACCATAGATGAGCCTACAATGAGTATGCTCTTTACAATAAATGACTCTCCGTTTTTCGGGAGAGAGGGAAAATTTGTGACATCGCGTCATATAAAGGACAGGCTTGAGAAGGAGCTTGAGAAGAATCTTGCGCTCAAGGTCAAGGATGGCCTTACTGCAGACTCATTTATAGTTAACGGTCGTGGCATTCTCCATCTTTCGATATTGATCGAGACAATGAGGAGAGAAGGTTTTGAGCTTCAGGTAGGACAGCCGAAGGTTCTTGACAAGACAATCAATGGCGTAAGATGTGAACCAATAGAGCACCTTACAATTGACCTTCCGGATGAGATGGTAGGTAAAGCTATAGAAATGGCAACACGTAGAAAGGGGAGCCTTCTGCACATGGAACACAGGGGCGACAGGGTGCATCTCGATTTTGATATTCCTGCACGCGGCCTGATTGGTCTTAGAACCAACCTTATGACAGCAACTCAGGGCGAAGCGGTAGTGGCTCATCGTTTTAAAGGATATGAACCATTCAAGGGAGAGATTGAGAAGCGGAACAACGGCTCTCTTGTAGGCCTCGAAACCGGTATGGCAATTGCCTATGCGATGGACAAGCTTCAGGACAGGGGCAAGTTTTTCATCCATCCGGGCGATGAGATTTATGCAGGACAGGTTGTGGGAGAGCACTCTCGTGGGGAAGATCTTGGAATAAATATCTGCAAAACAAAGAAATTGACAAATATCAGAGCATCAGGAACCGACGACAAGGCAATGCTTGCACCGCCTATTATCTTCAGTCTTGAGGAGTCTCTGGAGTATATTCAAGAGGATGAACTGGTTGAGATTACGCCAAAATCAATCAGACTAAGGAAAATTTATCTCGACGAGAACGATAGAAAAAGAAGAAAGGGCTGATTGGGGTTGCTATTTTCAAAAAATAGATTAACTTTGCGGGCTCATTTTATTTATGGGAAAGAGTTTAAACAGAGATTATATTATCCCGATAAAAGGGTTATCAATTGGCAGACATCAGTATGGTTTTTCAATTGACAACTCATTTTTTGAAGGTTTTGAAAACTCTGAAATACTGAAAGCTTCTCTTAATGTAGAGGTTGAGCTTGTGAGGGAGACTACATGGATAAAGCTGGAGAGTAAGATAAAAGGAGAGGTAATGGTAGAGTGTGACAGGTGCCTGGATGAGTTCATGCTTCCTGTAGATACAACTGCCGGGCTGATTGTAAAATTTGTGAGAAATGAGGATGAGGATGATGATGACGCAATTATAACACTTGACCCAACAGAGACTGAATTGGACCTGAAGCAGTTTTTTTATGACTATATATGTCTGTCACTGCCGCTTCAGAAGATTCACAAAGAGGGAGAATGTAACCCTGAAATGATTGCAAAACTTAAATCTGTCGCCGGAGAGAAGGTTGTTAAAGAAAATGGCTCACCGTTTGACAAATTAAAAAATTTACTGAATTAATACTGTTAAAAATATTTTAAAATGGCACATCCGAAACACAGAATTTCAAAGGCTCGTAAAGGAAAACGTAGAACTCACTATAAAGCAGAACTTCCTACATTGGGCAGCTGCTCAAATTGCGGTGCTGCAGTACTTTATCATAGAGTTTGCCCAGAGTGCGGCTTTTACAGAGGTCGTCTAGTAATAGAAAAAGCTACATCTTAACGCAGATGAGAATTGAGATTACCGAGATCTGCAGTTTTATGGCCATGATCCCGGTAATTTTTTATGTTCACTTGAATCCAAACTTATTATAATTATTAAGAGTAATACCATATGAGTAATAAGAAAGCAATCATAACAGGAATCGAAGCGTTTTTACCGGAATATATTCTGACTAATGACGAGATTTCGACAATGGTTGAGACTACCGATGAGTGGATAATGTCACGCATTGGTGTAAAAGAGAGAAGGATACTTAAAGAGGATGGGCTTGGTACATCGCATCTTGGAGCCGAAGCCGTAAAAAAGCTTTTAGCCAAAACAGGAACAAAACCGGAGGAGATTGACATAGTTCTTTGTGCAACTGTGACTCCTGACATGATGTTCCCTGCTACTGCAAACATTATATGTGACAAGGTAGGTATCGTGAATGCCTGGGGTTATGATATTAACGCAGGGTGTTCAGGATTTCTTTTTTCCTTTGCCACAGTAGCATCATTCATCGAATCCGGACTTGCTAAGAAAGTGGTGCTTGTAACCGGAGAGCGGATGTCTTCAATAACAAACTATCAGGACAGGACAACATGCCCGCTTTTTGGAGACGCAGCAGTTGCAATGTTGATAGAGCCTACAGAAGATCTTTCGCTTGGATTACAGGACTCAATACTCCACGTAGATGGCATCGGGCGCCAGTTTCTTTACCAGAAGGCAGGTGGATCTATGTATCCCGCAACAGAGGAGACAGTAAAGAACAGGGAGCATTTTATCTATCAGGACGGTCAGGTTGTGTTCAAGTATGCAGTTAGCAGAATGGCAGATGTCTCTGTAGAAATGATGGAGAAGCACAATCTTAAAGCAGAAGACATTGCATTTTTGATTCCTCACCAGGCTAACATGAGGATCATTGAGGCTACAGGCAGGAGAATGGGGCTGACAAAAGAAAAAATACTGATAAACATAGAAAAATTTGGCAATACTGCAGGAACTTCCATACCTTTGGTGCTGTGGGAATTTGAAAAGAAAATGAAAAAAGGTGACACTCTCATATTCTCTGCCTTCGGGGCAGGATTTACCTGGGGTGCCATGTATTATAAATGGAGTTACGATACTAAGTAACATTCATGGCCCTATAGTTCAAGGGATAGAACGGAAGTTTCCTAAACTTCAGATTCGCGTTCGAGTCGCGGTGGGGCTACAAAATTCGTTTTTGCAAAGGCTAAGTAATTATGTTTTAAGTTACTTAGCTTTTTTTATTATCTCTCCTAATGTGTGATTTACATCTCTTTTAGATTGAAGTGCTATAGCCTGAGAGGGCATGCAACCGCATTTACCCACTATGTATTCTAAGACTTTTCCAAATAAAATTTTAATTTTTATTTGGAGGTAAAATTT
>MEOK01000039.1:0-4397 GCA_001769195.1 Bacteroidetes bacterium GWF2_40_14
CTTATATTAGAATTAGAAGTTAAGTTTAATATTAAAACCCAGATAGCGTAAAGATGGGTCATTAAAGTTGTCTGAACCTCCGTCAGGGTCAGAATACTTGAAGTCTTTAGCCCAGAAAAAGAGGTTTTGTCCTACAAAAGAGACTGATGCACCTTTTGCACCAAATGTAGAATATGCTGACTTTGGCAAGTTGTATGTCAGAGATAGCTCTCGGAGTTTAATAAATGTGGTAGAGTATATATCGGCAGGACGACCGGATCCACCCCAAGCAATGCCTGCATGAATTCTGTTAACATAATCTTTATATGTAATAGCTATATCGTTTGGAGCGAAAGTTCTGGTGTCGCTTGTAATGTTTCCGTAAACATCATACGCAACAGTTCCTGATACAACTTTTACCCCTTGTCCTACAAAGTTTTTTGAACCCGGAGTTGCAACATCAAGTGCACGAGTTTCTGTAAGTGATTCAGGATGGTTACCCGAATTCCATAGATAACTTTCTGTCATAGAGTTTGTTAATCCTCCCACTCTGCCATCGAATGATAAACTTAAAGAGAAGTTTTTGAAGCTTACTGTAGAGTTAACACCCCAAACCCAATCCGGATCGAACCAACCGAAGTTAGATGTATAACTTGCATATTGTACAACACCGTTAGAGTAAATAATATTACCCGAAGGGTCACGCAAATAATCATTAAGAACATATGCATCTACTCTTTCACCCTCTTTAACCCAAGGTTTATCAGTAGAATATTTTGGATCGAGTTTATTGTAGTATCTGGCATAAGTAGACCAGTTTGCACCAATGTCCACTCTCCAGTCTTTTGTCAATACAGGAGTTCCTGAAACCGATACCTCCCAGCCTCTGCGTGATATCTCTTCGTCAATATTAAGATAGCTGGTTACATAACCTGTTGATGGAGAAATTGCTGCACTCTTTAAAAAGTCATACATTAGTTTATCATAGTATGATACATCTACCATCAAGCGGTTGTTCCAAAGGATAACCTGTGTTCCTACTTCGAATGTAGTTGCTGCCTGTGGAAGCACATCTGTAGCTACAAGTGAGTTTGGAAGATATGCAGATGCTAATGAGCCCCAGGCTGAGTTTGTTACAGAATATACACTGTTTGTTGCATAAACATCCGGTGGTGTTTTAGACATAGTCCACGAACCTCTAAGTTTCCACATAGACAACCAGTCAAATTTCTTAGGAAGAAGTTCTGACGCTATGAAACTACCCGAAACGGATGGATATAAATAAGATCTGGTATCCGAAGGGAGTGTAGAGCTCCAGTCGTTTCTGAGGGTTCCCTCTACATATACCATTCTGTTCCAAGAGAAGGCCAACCTTCCGTATAGACTGTTTACTTGCTGCTTAGATAAAGTAGAGGTAACATTTGGTTTGTCCACAGAAGCCTTAAGTGAGAAAAAAGCCGGAATTGAAATCCCGTTAACGGTGTTAGCTGCCATTGCATCATCCTGTCGGAAGAAAATCGTTCCCCCTACCAGACCATCCACAGTTAATTTATCCCATGTTTTTTCTCCTGAAATAATCAAATCATTATTTATACTATAACCAGAATTTCTTCCTGTTGCGTAAGCCCCGTCCAAACTGCCGTACCAACCGCCGTTAGGCCCGGTATTACCTGAAGATACGTATGAGTCTTTAGAAATTTTAACATCTTGTCTGTCGGCATAAAAGTCCAGACCTGAACGCAAACTGGCCTTTAGCCAAGGTGTGAATTCGTAGCTTGCACTTGCAGTAGCATTGAAAATATCACGGTTAATTATGTTCAGTTTCTCGTATTGAGAAAAATAGGGATTATTATGACTGGTTGTTAAATTACCTCCCTGACGTGTATTGTTCTGGTATGTGAAATTTTGTTTTTCATTTTTAATTGTCCAGTAATCTTTATAGTCAAGAATATTGTAGTCAGGAGCAGTCCATATTAATAATGTATACATTGGGTCATAGTTTGTATAACCATTGAAGCCAATATTCGGAGAAGATTGTTTGTAATATGCTACGTTTGAACTGAATTTAAATTTATCCAGGTTTATATCACCACCAATTTGATAATTATATTTATCAAGTGTATTATTTGGATATTGACCTTTTGTTTTTACCCATGTAACTGAAGATCTTACAGAAGAGTATTTACCCTGATACGATAAACTAACGTTGTTGTTGGTAATATAACTTTGCTCCAGGAAGTTTTTGAAGTTATCCTTACCAACTGGCAGATATGCATATGTTCTGTACTCTTTGGCAACAGGATCCCACTGATATTGATCGCTTCCGTCAATTTTTCTTCCCCAGGCCTGATCAAGATTATATGAATAAACGCCCGAAGTTTGTCCACGACCATAAATTCCTTGTTTTTCCGGAATAGCAAGAAATCCGGCATCAAACATCGTATTACTGTTAATAGAGATTTGAATGCCCTGCTCTTTACTTCCTTGTTTTGTGGTAACCATAACGGCACCGTTTGCACCACGGTATCCGTAAAGGGCCGATGCAGTTGCACCTTTCAAAACACTTACAGACTCAATATCATCGGCAGCGACATCTCTTAGTGTCATATTACCGTAAGGAACGCCGTCAATAACCAATAGTGGATTTTCTCCTCTGATCGAAAGATTTGGTGCAGTTGCAAAATCTGTTGAGTTTTTCACCAATAAACCTGCGACTTTACCTGTAAGAGAGGATCCTACATCCACACCTTTTACTGTTATCAGTTTGTCGTTGCTGACGTTCTGAACTGAGTAGCCAAGTGCTTTTTCTGAACGTTTTATACCAAGTGCTGTAACAACTACAGCATCAATTATCGTTGCATCCGGAGATAAGACAACTTTAACTGGATTTGTGTTCTCGACGATAACATCCTGAGTTGACATCCCTATAAAAGATACAGAAAGCACAGTACCTGTTTTTGGGATAGTGATTTCGAATGTTCCGTTAATGTCTGTTGAAGTACCGATTTTAGTACCCTTAATTAAGACAGTCGCTCCTATTACCGGAAGATTGTCTTCTGAACTTATAACACTACCCTTAAGACGAAATTCCTGTGCAAACACAGAAGAGGAGATCAGGAGTAATGCTATGACCAGAATGTAAAATCTGTTCATAATTTTTGTTTTGTTTAGAGTGTTAAATAAAATTTTTGTAGTTTTTCTGAATATAAAGTTTAACAAATAAACGATATATGCCCTATATTGTACCCTTACAAAAATATTACACCAAATTGGAGTGAGATCATTTCACCTTTACATCTATCAAATTTCAGATGTTTAAACGCTTGTTTTTATGAGTATTATTCTAAAAAGGAAACCTTACAAAAAAGTAGTTAATGATAGAGGTTATATTTTTACTATCAACTCTGTTAAAGATACATTCGCAGATATTCCTAAATTTTTCCTTAACCTGTGCCGTGCAGTTTCTACACTGGTTGGAGAAATATTCATAAGGACAGCTATCTCCTTATTTGATAGTCTGAGTTTAATATATGCACAAATTTTAAGATCATTATTTGTGAGAGATGGGTATTGTTCCATTAGCTTGTCAAAAAAACCGTCATAGACATTATTGAAATACTTTTCAAAAACCTTCCAGCTATTGTCATTTCGTCTGCTGGATGTTATTTTGCGTATTACAGAGCGTAGTTTACTTTTAATTAAGGCGTCATTAGTCTGAATTTCCAGAATTTCGGCCTGAATTTCGTTAAGCATATTGTTAATATGAATATCATTCATAGCAATACTTGTCAGCTTTTTGTCCCTTTCATGAACCTCCAATGCAAGCAGCTCATTCTCATGCTTGATTCTCTCCCTCTCAAAAACCTCCTCTTGTCGTTTAAGAAGCCTCAGGTGTAATGCCTTTATTCTTCTACTTATTATTGCTCTTACAAAATATATTAATAAGGCAAAAGCAAGAAGCAGCAAAAGAAGGAACCAAATAGTAGAGGTAAATGATTTTTTAATATCAAAATCTATTTTTTGTTCTTCTAAATTGTAGAAAATTCCTCTCAATTTTAATGAATGGGCACCCTCTTCTAAATATGCAAACTTAAGGGGATCTGAAATTGAAAAACTCTTCCATGGCGAGTCATCAATAGAATATTCAATCTGATATGTCCCCGGAAACCCGGTGAAAAAGAATTTCAGATCAACAATATTGTTAGGAAATTCTATCTGTTTAGCTGGATCCTGAACGTTTGAGTGCTTAACGACTCCTCGCTGGGAATACTCAATTTTATTAAGGTCCAATTTATATGAGTGTTGCGGTGGTGCGGAGAACAAGTCATAAAATGCCACTCCGTTTGCAAAACCAAAGGATATTAGACCGTCGCTATCTTTCTGAAACCGTCTGAACCCGACAGGTATCATCTGTCCCT
>MEOK01000039.1:4453-30153 GCA_001769195.1 Bacteroidetes bacterium GWF2_40_14
CCAGATTGAATAACCGCATCGGTGTTCCCTCCCAGTAATTGAAACAGCTGAGAGAAATAGGGATTTTTAACTATAGAATCTTTATCTATATCATAGTTGAAACAGTCTGGTCCGACATTAAAAACAACCTCGTTATCAATAATATTTGTACCAATCCATTTGTCTTTAGAATCTATCTTATAAAGGATGTTTTTTTTAACCGCCCTCTTATCCTTGTCAATTACCAGCCTTCTTACCTGTCCGCTCATTCCGTTTATCCACATGTTGCCATATTTATCAACCAGACTCCGGTTGAAATAACCGGTGTAATTATCTAAGCGGTTCCGGAATGTCAGGTGTCCGTTCTTTATCTCATAAATAGCAAACCCCTTTTTATCAGAAACATAGTAGATATTTGGCTCCTGATACCATTGATTAATCATCCATGAGTTCTCGTGGATAACATCAAAGGAGTCATCATCGTAAAGTCGGAGGAGTCCTTTATCGTGATTAACAATAATATCCTCTCCGCATTGAAGCAAATCCCAAACCTGCCCTTGCGTATTGACAATAAGTCTGGCAGGTTTATGATTTTCAACAATATATAACCCCTTATTTGTGCCTACATATAATTTGTCTTTAATTGTCAGAACCGCATACACGTTGCCGATTTTCCTCCCTATGCTCTTGTAATATCTCTCACTGGGATTGTTTGGGATTGTGGCTATTCCCCCGTCCAGCCCCAACCATATATTCTGATAATTATCCACAGCCATGCTCAACACTGTTGTAAAATTCAAATCGTTGGATTCGCTGAATTTTTCCGATATGTTGCCTTTTGAATCTACAATATAAGCTCCGTCGAGAACCGTTCCTACAAGAAAAGAGCCATCTCCGTATGAACAGACCGAGAAAACACGGTGCTGTTTTAAAATAGAATTCAGTCCAGAATTAATTGGCTCTAAACGATTGTTGCGAAGAACCTGAATACCTTTATTCTCTGTAAAAAAATAGAGGTTTTCTTTGACATTAATAATGTTAACCACTCTGTCAGATATTTCTACTCCAATGGGAGAGAGATTGTCTTGACTAATTACATAAAACTTATTGTCAATTTGAGCGTAAAGAACCCCACCTACATTGTGTATGTACCCTATATTACGGTTTATTACTATTGGAACTATCTTATTATCTATGTGATTATATCTGTAAATACTTTCATGTGTCTGTAAATAATAATATCCGTTTATAGGTATTATTCTCCAAAAGACATTTCCGTTTGTAACATTGTTAGTCTGAAACAGCGTGGTAAAATAGAAATCGCCAATCTCATCCTTCTGCCAGTAACCAAAAATATTATCTCCGGCACAGTAGAGCCTTTTAGAAAGGGGGTCATAGCTGAGAGATCTCAGATAAAAACTTTTGCCCGGATTATATGAACTCCAGCGAACTCCATCCCATACAGATAAAGTGAAGCCTGTTGCAAAATAGACATATCCGTCGACACCTACCTCAATAGTCCACACTTGGGGACCACCCATGTAAGCTGAAGGACTTATATTCTCTACATATTTATTAGCCTCAAACAGATTTTCGGCAGAATTTGCCAACCCGTTAAACAAGAGAAGCAGGCTTAGCAGAAAATTTTTTATGTTGATTTTCATATTATTACAAACGGAAAATAGCAGAAAAGTCTTTTACTTCAAACAAAGATAATAAATATACTCCACTAAAATTTGGATAAGCAATTTATCTTATCTAATATTGTTTATAATATAATAAAATGAAAACATCAACCGAATCTACTATCAGCTACAGAGTTCCGCTGGTAATTATGACCTCACTGTTTTTCATGTGGGGTTTTATTACGTGTATGAACGACATATTAATCCCATACTTAAAGGGTGTTTTTGAGTTGAGCCACTTTAATGCGATGTTGGTTCAGTTTGCTTTTTTTGGTGCATATTTTATTGGTTCTCTATTGTATTTTATATATTCTGCCCTTAAAGGTGATCCTATCAATAAGATAGGTTATCAAAATGGATTAGTTGCCGGTTTAATAATATCCGCAATTGGGTGCGCTCTTTTCTTTCCTGCAGCCGAGTTTGTATCTTTTCCTCTTTTTCTGTCGGCTCTTTTTATCTTAGGCTTAGGATTTACTTTACTTCAAATATCTGCAAATCCATACGTTGCAATACTGGGAACTCCCGAAAGTGCTTCTGGGAGACTAAATCTTTCTCAGGCCTTCAACTCTTTGGGAACTACAATTGCTCCAATTATTGGAGGATATATGATATTTAAATATTTCGTTGGTGCTGAATACACTGGTGCCGATTCAGTAAAAATTCCATATCTGATTTTTGCAACCATTTTTGTTTTGCTGGCCATATTCTTTAAAATAATCCATCTTCCAGTTTTTACAAATCACGACGAAATTTCTAAAGGGCTAGGGGTTCTTAAACATAAACCTTTGCGCTACGGAATGGGGGCAATTTTTATGTATGTCGGAGCAGAGGTTTGTATCGGGAGTATTTTGATAAGTTATCTTAAACTTAAAGAGGTTGCCGGGCTTGACGACAACCACGCCAGTACATTTGTTGCTTTCTACTGGGGAGGACTTATGATTGGCCGATTTATCGGTGGCATTTCTCTTAGCACTTTCAAAAACAACACTGTCAAATGGGCTCTGATTTTTGTTATTGCAATTGTTACCACTCTTTTAATCATGTCAATAGCCCACTATAAAAACGGAATATCATTTATGGAGATGTTACCTTATGCCGGATTTGTAGTACTTCAAATATTGGGATTCATCCTCGGGAGAAATCAACCGGCCAGAACACTGTTGGTTTTCTCTCTTGTAATTATCACTCTTTTACTTGTAACAATGACCAACATTGGCGTTGTTGCCATGTGGGCAGTAATTGCTGTGGGTCTGTTTAACTCAATAATGTGGTCGAACATCTTTACTCTTGCAATTAAAGATCTTGGAGAAAAGACTTCGCAAGGCTCTTCTCTTCTTATAATGATGGTTGTTGGAGGAGCACTTCTTCCTCTTTTCCAAGGTTATCTTGCAGACAAGATTGGCATTCAAATGTCATTTATTGTTCCGTTAATAGGTTATGCCTATATCAGTTTCTACAGTATTTGGGGATATAAAAATTTAGCAAAGAGAAAATAATATTTTCTTCAATAAAGTATTATTTTTTTTGGGTACACAATGTGCGTCCCCATGTACCAAAGAAAAAAACCTCTCAAAACTGAGAGGCTTTTTTCGGAGCGGTCTGGACGGGACTCGAACCCGCGACCCCATGCGTGACAGGCATGTATTCTAACCAACTGAACTACCAAACCTTTTTCCCTTTTGGGACTGCAAATATAGCGATCATTTTAATATTTGCAAAATTATTGTTCCGTTTACTTTTATTTTTTCTCGAAAAAGGAGAAGTGGACATTCCCGTATTTTTTTTCCTTTGTGAAAAATGGATTTGCCTCATAGTTGAAACCCGCTGGATGTTCGAAAACCAGAATTCCTCCATCTTTGAAAATGGGGCGGGAGAGTATCTTTTCCGGAATGCCACCAAACCCGGCAATGTCGTATGGAGGGTCGGCAAACACTATATCATATTGCTGATTGCATATTTCCAGAAAGTCAAAGACATTGTGACGGACAACCTGCATACCTTCAATGCCAAATTTTGCAGCCGTACTTTTGATGAATGCTGCATGAACAGCGTTCATCTCTACAGATGTTATGGTTGTGCATCCACGTGAAGCAAATTCAAAAGAGATACTGCCAGTACCTGAGAAAAGGTCGAGAAACGCTACTTCGGAAAAGTCATATTGGTTCGCCAGCACGTTAAACAGCCCCTCCTTTGCAAAATCTGTAGTAGGTCTTGCCTTATAGTTAACTGGAGGAGAAATAGTCTTCCCTCTCATATCTCCGCCTATTATCCTCATAGTTGTTAAAGTTCAAATGTCAAAGAAGAGAATTTCAGTTCTATGTCCGGAGAGCCTAGCTGGATGCGTGGGTTCCTGAAATATTTTACCTTGGAGAAGTACTTTGAGATATCCATAATCTCAAAATCTTTTATGTTTCCACTTACATAGACGGTAGTAAGTTCAGGGTTGAACTGAACCTGCCTTTGCGCCAACAGAAGGAAATAAAGAGCAGTATTGAAGTGAACGGCAGGAAAAGAGTTGCAGTAAACCAGTCTTAACCCTTCATAAGCTATCAGATGCACGTTCCCTTTCAGGTATCTGAAAAAAATCTTATTGTGGTCCTGAAAATCCGACACCTGCGAAATAATCGGAAATATAGAGGGAAAGAGCCGGAATTCAGGCTGTACCTTTTTTATCTGATTTATCAATGTACTGCTTACTGCAAACAGAATAATTATATCCTGACCAGGTACTTCCACTGTGTCTATCTCATCAAGTTCGTCCAGGCAGTGAAGCTTGCTCAAATGCTGATAAGCATCCTCCTCTTTATAAAGTTGCTTTGGAACAAGAGCATATTTACAGGTGTCAATAATAATGTTGACTTTTTTGAAAGTAGATGATAAAAGCGCAAAGGAGTTTATAAGCTGTGCTGTGTTTTTCAGAAAAAAGTCATAATGTCCCCTTTCACAGGAGAAATCGGACTGATACATGAAAAGCACTTTGTTGGCGGAATCGTTCACAACAGAAAAAGAAAATCCATTCAAGTCAGCCTGAATGGATAGTCTGTTTTCTTTTGTCTTTTCCAGCTCGAGCTGCTTATTGACAATTATTGGCATAATATTTATTCCCAGTTACCTGCATTGTTGTTTGGTGATTCTATACTTCCAACTCTTAAACCAGGGTAACGGCTCGATAATTCGCGATCAGAATTAAGGTTAATTACGAGCTGCCTGTTAAGATCTTTAAGGAGAAGGCTATATGGAGCAGATGCTTCGAACAGAGGAACAGGAACTCCTGAAACCTGGCCGATTATCGCTTTCATTTCAAATTTTTTGCCTCCGCTGTAAGGGATGTATGCAATTGAATCAATAATGAAACCGGGTCTTCTCAGCAATGTGTCCTTAACCGCAATCTTAATACTATCGCGGAATACCCTTTTCTGTGCAACAGCAATAGAGTCGTCCATAGAGCCGATTTGCTTAATAAGAGTAAGCTGGCCATTTTTGTAAAAATCTATAAGAGTGTCTAAGCCGGTTGTGAATTTACCAAACTTGGTCTTATAAGCAACCTGAAGGGTACGAATGTCTTTAAGCCTCTCAATGGCAAGGCCTTCTCTGAATTTTTTGTTTTTTTCAAAAATAACCGGTTCCTGGATGCTTGTATAGATCAGATAGCCTAATATTATTATTATTATAGGCAGGACAACAAAAATTAAGATTTTTTTCATTGGTAATTATTCTATATTATATATAATTCTAAAATATGATGCACAAAAGTAAAATAAATATTTAGACCCCGCAATATATTTTCCTACTTTTGTGCCAATTATTTCGACATGACTGACTTTTTAGATAAAGAACAAATAGACAGGCTCTGGTGCCTAATATCTTCTGCCAGAAAGATTTTGATTATTAGCCATACAAATCCCGACGGTGATGCCATGGGATCTGTTACTGCGATGAAGCATTTTCTGGCATCAAAAAAAATTGACGCCCTTATTGTTGTTCCAAATTGTTATCCGGATTATCTTAATTTCCTTGACGAAGATAAAGACATACAGGTATATAAGACACAAAAGGCAGCAGTGGATGAGTATTTGTCAGAATGCGACCTTATAATTGCTCTTGATTTCAATCAGCTTAATAGAGTTGACGACCTTGAGAAAATACTGAGAAAATCCGATGCAAAAAAAATTCTTATAGACCATCACCCAGATCCGGAAAAGGATTATTTCGATCTTGTCATTTCTACAACAGAGATCTCCTCTACATGCGAATTGCTCTACTGGTCGTTAATGGCCATGGAAAAATCTGCAAACAGAGAGCACCCGGCTAAAATTGATATTAAAACAGCCTCGTCGTTGTATGTAGGTCTCATGACAGACACTAACAACTTTTCTAATTCAGTCTTTGGCACAACATTCCAGATGGCATCGGACCTTTTAATGCTGGGTATAGACAAAGAAAAATTGCAACACTATGTATTCGGAGGTTTTACAGAATCAAGGATGCGTCTTCTGGGATACCTGCTCCAGAAAAAAATGGTAATACTACCTGAGCTGGAAGCCGGTTATATAGTGCTGACAAAGGAGGAGCAAGAGCAATTTGATTTTGCGGAGGGAGATTCGGAAGGGTTTGTGAATATGCCTCTTAATATAAGAGGAGTGAGTGTTTCTGCCCTTTTTACTGAAAGTGCAGATAATGTAAGGGTCTCCCTAAGATCTATAGATGATTTTTCTGTAAATGATATGGCAAAGAATTTTTTCAACGGTGGTGGACATGAAAGAGCATCGGGAGGCAAGCTTTTTATGCCGATAGATAAGGTGTCGGAGTATTTTGTAGAGAGTCTGAAAAAAATGAAGAAACCACTAATTGCCATTTTATTAGGTTTGTTTACTTTTATGGCAGGTTGTACAAAAGAGGACAAGGAGCTGCAACTGGCTCAGCAGATAAAGGATATTGACAGCTTTACCAAGAATCAGGTGCTTAGTGGCAAGAGGTTGGCTCTGAATCAAGGATCAAGTCGTATAGTAATAGCAGAAGGTGTGGGAGATACACTAATGGTTGGTGATTCAGTAGCTTTTGATTTTGCAGGGTATGTTTTCCAGTCTGGATTGGGCATGTTGTTCGAAACTAATGTTCCGGAAATTGCTGAGACTCTGGGAATAAATATTTATAACCGAGGTTTTGATTTTGGTAAAGGTGTAATTGGAAAAAGCATGTTTATTGATGGCCTTGATAAAGGACTAAGGGGGGCGAAAAAAGGGGAACATTCATACATTGTTTTTCCTGCAAACCTTGGTTATGATAAAAAAGATGTCGGATTAGTTCCAAAAATGTCGCCTTTAATTTTCGAGGTTTGGATAAAGGCTATAAAAAAGAATTAATTTTTGCTAATTTTGTACGATTTTTGTAACAAAGCCAAGAAAAGGAAATTTGATGAATAGATTTTTAAGAGCAGGTACGGTTTTATTCGCCTCAATTGCAGTGTTGATTTCATGTTCCAAGGAAATAACCGAGAGTTCAGACTCCGTTGAGAAGAGATTATTAGATGCATATATAAAGGTTGTTTACAATAACAGTATACAACCCACCACATCTGGAATGTACATTATAACTCAAACTGCAGGAAACGGTGTTCCTGTAAAAAAGACCGGAGGGGTGTTTGTGAGATACTCAACAATGGACCTTAAGAATAATTATCTGAGCACTACTTACGATAATGTTGCCAAGTTAGCCGGAGGATATGCAGACTCCACCTATTATGGACCTGTTCTTTTCGAGATGGGCAACTATACCCTTATCAGAGGATTGGAAGAAGCTCTTATAAAACTCAGCGTAGGCTCAAAGGCAAGAATAATCATGCCTTCCTGGATGTCTGACTACAATTATCAGGGAAGTACAAGAATACATTCATCAACAACCATATATGATGTAGAGATACTACGGGTAGTAGACAGTGTAGCCTTGTTTGAGATTGATACACTGGAAGCATTCAGCAGAAAACATTTTGGCGGGCTGGACTCTCTATCCAAGGGATTTTACTTTAAATCACTGGACCCGGGTATTGGAGACACATTGAAGTCCGGTGATAATATCTCCTATTGGTATGTAGGCAGATTGCTTGATGGATTTGTAATTGAAACCAACATTGAAGATACTGCCAGAAAATATAAATTATACAGTTCCGCCAAGAGTTATGTAGCGGCATCGGCAACAATTCAGGATCTTACTAATAGTGACGGTTCTATAATAAATGGGAAGTCAAAAGCTTTCCTGAATATGAAGCACGGGGGAAAAGCTATTACTTTCTTCTCTTCTGAATGGGGATTCGGCGCAACACAAAAGTCATTCGGTAAATATCAGCCTCTAATATATCAGCTGGAAGTAGTTACCGACAATAGTGATGATGTAGATTAATCTGTTAGTGTTAGTCCTAAATTGGATTTTTGATTATATGAAAAAAGCCGTCTGAGGACGGCTTTTTTAGTACTATAAACATCAATTGTGATTTGATGAAATATGCAAATTTTTAATTATTGAGTTAATCAATACACCCACCAATATTATAATCAAATTCACCAATTTGGCTTATATCGGTATTCCTAGCATTAAATGTCCCCCAAACAGAAACTTGAGATTTGGTAGAAGTACAAACATAACTCGTTTGAACAATTAAATCTCCTAGAGAAATAAATGTTGAACTAGAGATATTACCTGTCCAAACCATTCCACTTTCATTTTGATTTGCAATTAACGAATTATAAAGAGAAGAAGTTGTTAGCCAATTTTCAATTGGACATGCTTCAATCATTTTTAATCCGTAAGATGTTGTATATGAATGCCAAGACCATAGTATTTTTTTGTGAGATACAAATTTAAACCAAATCTGACGATCAAACCGGTACACTTCTACCCACAACTTCCTGTTAGAAGTCTCTAAATATGTTCCGCCAAGAATTGGACCCTCTGATTTAACCCAAATATTTCTCATCAGGGCATATTCATTAGTCTCTTCAAAAGAATTTAAAGTGTTATAATTAACTAATTTGCTACCTATCATTACATTACCTTTGGGCGTACATACAAATGAGTACATGAAATTTTTATTTTTCAAATAAGGATTTACATCTCCTTCTGTGTAATTGTTGAATAGGTATTTATCAATATATTTATTCTTGAAAACTAAAAAAGACTCTTCATTATATATTAAATTCGACTCAGCAATTACATTTATATACTCGGTGTTTTGAGAAATAAATCCTATCGAATCATACCAATGATTTCGCTCCTCCGTAGTCATCTTGATCAAGAGTGATGTTACTGATTCTAAATGTTCTTTTGAAATAAATCTTAGTACACCATTTTCAATTTTTACATTTCCTAATAAAAATTCTTTATTACTAAGATCCTTCTGACTTGTTTTCTCATCAACTTTAGATGAGATAGTCTTGGAACACGATGCAATCATTACAGTGCTAATTGCAACAATTAATAAAAGTGTTAATTTCTTCATAAAAATAAAATTTTGATTAATAAATTAGTTATTCAAAATATGCACTAAAAGTAGTACATACACGTTCAAAAATAAATAATAAAATAATGATAATCAAAAAAATAGTCTTATAATTTATTTAGAAATTAATAAAATTAATTAAAAAATGCAGGAATCTCTAATTATACTTAAATAATCAGATATATAAATACTTGCAATTTTTTTTGATATTTTATTAAAAAAAGGATTTTGAGAAAAAATCATCCCTCCCTTTAAAAATACTTATCAACTTTTTACAAGGATTTAATTCTGATGAATTATGATTATTTTTGTAATGAGTTCACCACAACTTCATAAATGGGTGGCGATTATATAAAAAACAAAGGCTATCTAAAAGTAGACAGCCTTTCTTACGTTTTGGTATTGACTAAACTGGATTAGCCGATAAACCTGAAATGTGGTCCGAACCTTTCAAATGCTGCTCTTTCCAGAGATTCGCGGTGATCTGGATGAGCTACTGATGTTAACAGTTTTGCCCTCTCCTGAAGTGATTTTCCGTAAAGGTTCACTGCTCCGTGTTCTGTAACAAACCAGTGAATATGGTTACGGGTAGTAACCACGCCGCCACCAGGATTCAACACAGGTGCTATTTTACTTATTCCTTTATTGGTAACAGATGGCATTGCTATGATTGCCTTGCCTCTCTCAGACAGTGAAGCCCCATAAATATAATCAACTTGTCCGCCTACACCCGAATAGAAAGTTGTCCCGAGAGAGTCTGCACAAACCTGTCCTGTAAGATCTATCTGCAGAGCAGAATTGATTGCTGTTACTTTAGGGTTTTTTGATATGATAAAAGGGTCGTTTGTATATTTGACATCCATCATCAGCACCATTGGATTGTCGTCGATGAAATCGTAGCAGATTTGAGATCCCATTAGAAATGTAGCAACCATCTTTCCTTTGTCAATCGCTTTATTTGCACCATTGATAATGCCCTTTTCTACAAGCGGAAGCACACCGTCGGCAAACATTTCGGTATGAATACCAAGGTTCTTGTGGTTGCCCAGTTGTGCAAGCACTGCATTGGGAATAGCTCCGATTCCCATCTGAAGGCAAGCACCATCTTCTATAAGGTTTGCACAATTCCTTCCTATTGCTGCCTCAATGGCATCAGGCTCTGTGAAATGTGCTGGTTCCAGCAATTCGTCGGCCTCAACAAAATAATCAATCATGCTTAGAGGAATCATTGCGTCGCCCCATGCTCTTGGTACGTTCTTGTTCACCACAGCAATAACGTGTTCTGCACACTCAATTGCGGCCAGGGTTGCATCAACCGATGTTCCAAGTGATACAAAACCGTGTTTGTCCGGCGATGAAACCTGAATCATTGCCACATTACATGGCAGTGTGCCGCTTCTGTACAACTTCTGGGTCTCGCTAAGTAAAACGGGAATATAATCTGAATAGCCGGCCTGTACGCTCTTGCGCACATTGCCTCCTACAAAGAATGCCTGGTGGAAAAATATTCCTTCATATTTTGCCTCTGTATATGGAGCAGAACCCTCTGTGTGAAGGTGGTGAATGCGTATATCTCTCAATTCTCCGGAATCGCCTCTTCTTACTAGAGCATCAATCAGAATTTTAGGGGCACTTGCAACGCTGCTGAAGTGGATGTGGTCTCCGGATTTTACAACCTTTACCGCCTCGTCTGCGCTAATGAACTTTAAATTAGTGTGCATGATAAGTTATTAATATTTAGTTATTTTTTAAATAAATACATCTCCTTAAAAGGAGCGGCAAATGTATGAAATTTTTCTATCTTTGCCCAATATTATGGCCTGTAAATGACTATTGTTACTATAACAAGTGATTGGAGCAAGGGTGACTATTATCTGGGTGCATTAAAGGGTAGACTGATCTCACTTTCTAAAGATATTGAACTGATGGAGGTCACAAATTCGATACCACCCTTTGATGTCCTGCAGGAAATATTCATTCTTAAAAATTGTTATAAGTATTATCCTAAAGGAACCATTCATCTTCTGGGAGTTATGAGCGAACCATCTGCCGGCAATCCAATGGTTGTGGTTTTTGCAGATAATCATTACTTCATAGGAGTAAACGATGGCAGGTTTGCATTACTTTTTGATTCATTGCCGGCCATAGCATTTGCAATTGAGGATGATGCAAATTTCTCAAATTTTTCTGCACTGGATCTGTTTGTAAGAGGAGTTGAGTCTGTAATTGACAATAGTTATGAATTGAATACATTTGCCACTAACATCAAAAAAGAGATAACGCCCAAGGTGGTTTACAACGACGATTCCGTAACAGGCAGAGTGGTTTACATAGACTCATTTGGTAATGCAATTACAAACATAGAAAGAGGAATATTTGACAGGCTACAGAGAGGGAGGAGTTTCACTATTTTTGTACAGGGACCATACACCAAGATAACAACAATATCACATAGCTACTCACAGCATCTGCCGGGAGAGATTCTTGCACTTTTCAACTCTATGGGGTTACTGGAGATTGCTGTGAACCAGGGAAACATAGCAATACTGGAAAACCTTGGCACCGCATCGGAAATAAGAATAAAATTCAACAATGGATAGAGAAAAAGAGGTAAGGGCCTTCGTAAGGCTTTTGGATATCATGGATGAGCTCAGGGAAAAATGTCCCTGGGACAAGGAGCAGACTATGGAGTCGCTCAGGAGCCTAACAATAGAGGAAACTTATGAATTGAGCGATTCTATAATGGATGGCGACGATTTTAACATCAGCAAAGAGCTGGGAGACATCATGCTGCATATTGTGTTTTATGCAAAGATCGGTTCAGAAAAGGGAACTTTCGACATAGCAGATGTAATGGAAAGGATTTCTGACAAACTGGTTTACCGTCATCCTCATGTATTTGCTACAACTCAGGTGAATGGTACAAAGGATGTGATTGAAAACTGGGAATCACTCAAGAGTACAGAGAAACATGGGAATAAATCACTTCTTTCCGGTGTGCCAAAGTCACTTCCATCATTGGTGAAGGCATACAGGATTCAGGATAAAGCAAGGGCAGTGGGGTTTGACTGGGATATAAAGGAGCAGGTGTGGGATAAGGTTAAGGAGGAGCTGGATGAATTCGAGCATGAGATGCGAACCGGCGATATGCAGGGAGAAAAAGTAAAAGAGACGATTGCCGGAAAAAGGGCAGAGGAGGAGTTCGGTGATCTTCTGTTTTCACTGGTAAACGCCGCCAGACTTTATAAAATCAATCCTGATACGGCCCTTGAGCTGACAAACAGAAAATTCATCAAAAGATTCAACTATCTGGAAGAAAATACAATAAAACAAGGGCTCTCTCTTAAGGATATGTCATTGGAGCAGATGGACAAGTACTGGGAGGAGGCAAAAACTTTTGAGAAAACGGGTGAGTGAGTTATGGAAAACTGGTTAATAAGAAGTGAACTTCTTCTTGGAAAGGATACCCTTGAGGTTTTCAAGTCGAAAAGGGTGGCAGTCGTTGGACTTGGCGGAGTAGGGGCATATGCTGCAGAGATGCTGGCAAGGGCAGGCATTGGTGCCATATTAATAATCGATTCAGACATAATAAATCCATCAAACAAGAACCGTCAGCTGCTTGCACTGGAAAGTACTGTAGGCATGGCAAAGACCGATGTTATGGCAAGACGTCTGATTGATATAAACCCTCAGATAGAGCTTAAGGTTATAAATGAATTTATTACAGAAGAAAATATTGCGGAACTTCTCGCCGGAGAAAGACTCGACTACATTGTAGATGCAATAGACACACTCTCTCCTAAAATAGCCCTCATCAAGTATGCTTTAGATACAGCCGTCCCCGTTGTCAGTTCCATGGGAGCAGGAGCAAAACTTGATGCAACTAAAATAAGAATAACAGATATTTCCAAATCGTTTAATTGTCCTTTGGCCTATATGCTCAGGAAAAGGCTAAGGAAGGAGGGCATAAGCAAAGGCTTTAAAGTGGTATTCTCAGAGGAACTGCCAGATGGGAATGCAATTCTTGCAGTAGAAGAGCAGAACAAGAAGTCCATAGTTGGTACAATATCCTATCTGCCAGCAGTTTTTGGGGCTGTTTGTGCTCAGGTTGTAATACGGCATTTTGTGGGTTGATACCATTCCTGATTCAAAAAAAATGACTACATTTGTGCCAACCTACATCCTCTAAACTGTGTACAGATGCAAATAGAAATCAGAGAGGTAATAACCTCGTCGGAGATAAAGAAATTTATAAGGTTTCCCCATAAGTTATATAAAGAAAACAAACAATATGTTCCAGTACTGGACTCTGACGAGTTCTCGGTTCTTACAAAAAGTCCATCGCTGGAGTATTGTAAAATAAGGATGTGGCTGGCCTGGTCAAAAGATAACAAGATAGTAGGCAGGGTTGCCGGAATTATTAACCCACGGGCAGACGAATTCCAGCATTACCAAAGAATCAGGTTCGGGTGGTTTGATTTTATAGACGATATTGAAGTTGCAAAGGCTCTTCTGGATAAAGTTACGGAGTGGGGCAGAGAAGAGGGCAAAACCGAAATTCACGGACCATTGGGCTACAATACATGGAACCGCCAGGGTATGCTTATAGAGGGTTTCGAGAATACCCCATCTGTCAACTGTCTGTATAATTTCTCGTATTATCCGGAAATAATGGAAGAGCTTGGATACAACAAGCAGGTAGACTGGATACAGTTGAAAATTCCCACAAAAGTGGATGTTCCTGAAAGGATTAAAAGAATAAGTGAGTCCCTTATGGATAGACATTGTCTCAATATAATGGATATCAAAAAGTTAAAGAATATTGACGTATTGGTCGAGAAGTTCTTTAAAACATTCAATCAAAGTTTTCAAAACATAGTCAATTTCATTCCTCTTACCCCCAAAGAGATAAATGCAATAGGGAAGAGCTATTTTCCAATGTTAAGACCGGAACTTACCATTATTGTTCAGGATGAACATGATAATATTGCAGGTTTCGGAATTTGTTTTCCAAACCTGTCTGAATCATTTAAAAAAGCAAAAGGCAGACTTTTTCCATTCGGATGGTACCATATAATGAGAGGATTCCGTAAATATGATTCAATTGACCTCATGATGATTGGGGCTGCTCCTGAATGGCAGAACAAAGGCATAACCGCTGTTTACCATACAGCAATATCTGAAAGACTTAAAAACTTAGATGTTAAATATGCAATTTCCAATCCTCAGGCAGAGGACAACTCTGCATACAAGGTTTGGGAGAGGTATGAGCACTATCCATATATGAAAAGACGTTGTTATATAAAAGACATAATATGAAAATTCAAGATCTATGTTCATTGGTAGGTGGGACCGTTGTATGCGGGGAGTCAAGGCTGGATGATAATGTGGAGTATGCTTTTGCTTCTGACCTCATGAGCGATGTGCTTACTGTAAAGATCCAGAACTTCATTCTGATTACAGGGCTGGCAAATATTCAGTCAATAAGAACCGCGGAGATGTCCGATGTGCCATTCATGCTCTTATGCAGAAACAAAGAGGTGACTCAGGAGATGATAAATATTGCAAAGGAGAACCATATGCTTTTGGTAAGGAGTCCGTACTCCATGTTCAGGTGTTCTGGCATTCTTTATTCTGCAGGACTAAAACCAGTCTATTAGCATGCATCTGGAATACAATGTAGAGGGAGGTGATTTTACCCGTGCAGGTTATGCCTCGTCTCAAATCAAGAAGACCCTCAAGCAACTCAATGTAGACGCAACTGTAATTAAAAGGGTTGTAGTGGCCCTTTATGAGGCAGAAGTGAATATTGTCGCCCATGCATATCGTGGAGTGATTTATGCAGATATAAATGGAGCAGGTATCCAGCTCAGGCTGGCAGATGAAGGGCCAGGCATAGCAGATGTGGATATGGCAATGAAAAGGGGCTTCTCTACAGCCTCGCGAGAGGTAAGGGAGATGGGGTTCGGAGCTGGTATGGGACTTCCCAACATTAGTGAAAATGCCGACAACTTTTCAATAGATACAATAGTAGGAAAGGGAACGACACTCAATATTGAGATTAAATTTTAGAAACAGAGATGAGCCAGACAACATACCATAGAGCACTGGAAATTATGAGCGATATCTGCATTGGATGTTCTCATTGCATGAAGGTATGTCCAACAGAGGCACTCAGAGTATCGGGCGGTAAGGCAAAGATACACGTGGACTGGTGCATCGACTGTGGAGAGTGCTACCGGATTTGCCCGACTAGGGCAATCAGGGTTATGGACGATGACTTTAAGCATATTTTTGATTTCAAGCACAGAGTATTGCTTGTGCCGTCGGTTTTTTATGCTCAGTTTGACGAAAACATATCAAAGGAAAAGATATATGCTATTATTGGTGAATTAGGCTTTACAGAAATCTGTGCAGTTGAGCAGAGTGTGGATTCGCTTCTGGATGAGGAGAATGAGTATCTCAAAACTGCAGTCAAACCTGCAATCTCGTCATTCTGTCCGTCTGTGATTCGTCTTATTCAGGTAAGGTTCCCGTCACTTGTAGATCATATAATGCAACTTCTACCCCCAATAGAGATTACTGCTCAATACTATAAGAACAAGTTCAAGAGAGAGGGAATTCCGGAAAATGACCTGGGTATCTTCTATCTGACGCCATGTATAGGTAAAATTGCAGCAATAAAATCGCCGGTAGGAGGGTACACATCGCCAATAAACGGAGTAATAAACATGGATTTCTTTTTTAACAAGGTTTTTCTTGCATATAAACAAAGAATTCCAATTACTCAGACAGTTAAGGTGAGCAGGGAGATCTCTTCAAAAGGAGTTCTTTTTCCCACTACCGGCGGTGAGTCGGTGCACATTGAAGGCAAGACTCTGGCTATAGACGGCATGGCCAATGTTATAGATTTTCTTGAAATGCTGGAAAATGAGGAGATAGAAGGGATGGATTTTCTGGAGTTGAGAGCTTGTGATGAATCTTGCGCCGGCGGAATACTCTCTCACAGAAACAGGTTCCTGATGGCAAACAGCATGAAGGAGTATGCTTGTAAAATGCCCGTTACACATAATTTGACAGAGGATTATAAAAAATACTGTTCTGCTGTGATTCATATGGAGAAGATCGAACCGCGCTCCATGGTCAAATACGACAGAGACATTGAAGTGGCACTAAAGAAGATGGAGGGAGCAAGGGAGCTTAAGCTGCTTTTCCCGGGAATAGATTGTGGTGCCTGTGGTGCACCAAGCTGTGAGGCTCTGGCAGAAGATATTGTAAAGGATCAGGCAGATATAAACTCATGCATATTCCTGAGGACACTTTATGAAAAACGTGGGGAAATGTCTCTTGAAGAGACTATTGCAATCATGGAAAATATCTGGGGCAAGGACCGTTTTATTAAAAAGAAATAATTATTACCTGATATATGTTAGTAAAAGAAGTTGTAGAGAAATTAAACCTCAAGGTGTTTTCTTCCAAAGAGGGACTTGACAGAGAGGTTAAAGGCGGTTATACATCAGACCTTTTATCCGATGTAATGGGATATTCAAAAGAGGGACAGATATGGATCACCCTCCAGACTCACAAGAACATAATGGCAATTGCTACCTTGAAGGATCTTGCAGCTGTAATTCTTGTCAAAGGATTTGAACCTGAGGCAGACACGCTTGAAACTGCCAACTCAGAGGGTATTCCGGTATTGGGTAGTGATCTGGAAGCTTTCGAACTTTCAGGAATACTGTTCAATATGCTAAAATGATTAAGGCCGACCTTCACGTACATACTGTTTTATCGCCCTGCGGCGACATTGAGATGACTCCTGCCTTCATAATTGCAAAGGCAAAGGAGTTCGGTTTGGGTATTATTGGCATTACGGACCACAATTCAACGCTGCAGTGTGCGGAAATAAAGCGAATAGGGGACAAGGAGGGTGTATTTGTGTTATGTGGTGCAGAGATTACCACAAAAGAGGAGGTTCATGTTCTTGCATTTGTAGATGGTCAGGAGAATCTGGAAAAATTACAGGTTTACCTTACTGATCACCTTCCCAAAATTCCCAACAATGTCGGTTTTTTTGGCTATCAGCTTGTAGTAAACGAGAAAGAGGAGATAATTAAAGAGGAAGAGTACCTTCTGATAAGTGCAATAGACCAGAGTATTGAGCAGATTGAGAGGTTTGTACACTCACTTGGAGGTATCTTTATTCCGGCACATATAGATAAACGTCAGAATTCTGTATTAAGTCAGCTTGGCTTTCTTCCTCCCGGCTTGAAGGCCGATGCGCTTGAATTGACTAAAAACGCAGATACAGACACCTTCATGTTACAAAACAGTTATTTGAAGAAGTATAATATTATAAAGTCATCTGATGCCCATTTTCCTGGCGATTTTGGAGAGGTATATACAAAACTGAACATAGACACTCCCTCTTTTAATGCTATTAAAGAGGCACTAGCCATTAATAAATTGCCAATATGAACGATCTGGCGCTGCATATTTTGGATATTATTCAAAACTCCTTGAGTGCCGGAGCCAGACTGGTTATAGTTTCCATTGATGAAGATATAAGAGGAGACAGACTTACAATTACGATTGAAGATAATGGAAAAGGGATGTCGGCAGATCAGGTTGAGAAGCTGAGTGACCCTTTTTATACATCGCGGACAACACGCAGAGTGGGGTTAGGAATTCCGCTTCTTAAACAATCGGCAGAGCAGAGTGGAGGGTATATAAAGGTTGAGTCGGAACCCGGGGTAGGAACAACAGTGACAGCTTGTTTCCAGTACAGTAATATAGACAGACCCCCTTTGGGTGATGTGGCAAATGCGTTCATACTTACAGTCTCTTCCAATCCGGAGATAGAGTTCATATTGAATTATAAGCTTAATGGGGAGGAGTATGTCTTTGACACTGTTCAGGTAAAGGAGATCCTTGAGGGGATTCCCCTTAATGATGCATCAATTATCCGTACTTTGACGGATATGATAAGAGAGAATATAAAGGAGTTAAAACAATGATAAAAAAACATTTGGTAGTATTGTCGGGAGCAGGAGTGAGTGCCGACAGTGGTGTGGAAACTTTCCGGGATGCCAACGGTCTTTGGGCAAAACACAGGGTAGAGGATGTATGTACCCCGGAAGCACTTGAAAACAATCCCGAACTAGTTCTGGATTTTTATAACCAGAGGAGACGGCAATTGTTTGGAATTGAGCCAAATGCCGGTCACCTGGCAATAGCAGGACTTGAGGAGAACTTCAATGTAGATGTAATAACACAGAATGTAGACAATCTGCATGAAAGAGCAGGGAGTACAAAAATTCTCCATCTTCATGGCGAGCTGCTTAAATGCAGAAGCATGAAGGATGATACATATATAAGAGATATTACGGGCGACCTTCACATTGGTGATTTATGTCCAAAGGGGGGGCAACTCAGACCTCACATTGTTTTTTTTGGCGAACAGGTACCCGAGATGGAAAAAGCGGAAGAAATTATTTCAACTGCTGAAATTGTTATAGTTGTAGGAACTTCACTTGCAGTTTATCCGGCCTCTTCCTTGATTTATAATGCACCTCCTCAAGCAGTGATTTATGTGGTGGATCCATCAGTTGTTGAGATAAATAGCAGAAAAGTAACATATATAAGGGAGCGCTCTGTAACAGGGCTTCCTAAGCTGATGAGAGAGCTCATGTCAGACAACATATAACAAATGTTAATTATTTGCTTAATAATTTTTTATTACTTTTGTGAAATAATTTAAATAACGCATTATTTATGAATAAAATCAAGTCACTTGACGATTTGCGAAAGATGAAGCAAAATCTTGAAAACGGAATGAACATCCGTGAAAAAAGCAATTCGCCCGAGTCTCTGGTTCAGATCCGTGTAGCCATGGCAACCTGCGGAATAGCCTCCGGAGCGAGAGCGGTTATGAACACTCTTATCGAAAGGATAGAGAAAGACAAAATCCCAGCAGTTGTAACACAGGGAGGATGCATGGGCTATTGCTATGCCGAGCCGACAGTAGAAGTTAAGGTACCCGGTAAAGATCCGGTTGTATTTGGCTATGTAGACTCAAAAGTTGCCATTGATATAATTGAGAAGTACGTACTGCAAGGAGAACTTCTTGAAGGAATCATTCCTGTCAATTATCAAACCATTAACGATAAAAAGTAGTAGATATGTCACATTACAAAATGCACTTGCTGGTTTGCGGTGGTACAGGATGCAGAGCCTCAGAAAGTGAAAAGATTACGGAAAACCTAAACGCAGAGATAAAAAAACTTGGCCTTGAAAATGAAGCACAGGTGGTAGTTACCGGCTGCTTTGGTTTTTGTGAAAAGGGGCCTATTGTCAAGATAGTTCCTGACAATACATTCTATACTCAGGTTAAGCCGGAAGACTGCGCAGAGATAGTAAGCGAACACGTTCTTAAAGGGCGCAAGGTTAGCAGGCTTCTTTATGAAGATCCGGAGACACAGAAGCATGTGGAAGATTCAAAACATATGGGTTTCTATCAGAAACAGATAAGAATTGCCCTTAGAAACTGCGGATTCATAGATCCTGAAAATATTGACGAGTATATAGCACGTGATGGTTATGCAGCTCTTGGAAACATCCTGACAGAGATGTCTCCTCAGCAGGCCATAGATATAATGAAAAAATCCGGACTCAGGGGTCGCGGTGGCGGAGGATTCCCTACAGGTTTGAAGTGGGAGATTGCTTCGTCGAATAAAGCTGATCAGAAGTATGTGGTTTGTAATGCAGACGAGGGCGACCCCGGTGCATTCATGGACCGTTCAATTCTTGAAGGTGACCCTCACTCTGTTATTGAGGCAATGGCAATTTGCGGATACTGTATTGGAGCCAATAAAGGGATTGTCTATATCAGAGCTGAATATCCATTGGCAATCAAGCGTCTTAAGATTGCTGCAAGACAAGCAAGAGTTTACGGACTTCTAGGAAATGATGTGCTTGGTACAGGATTCTCTTTTGACATAGAATTGAGATATGGAGCAGGAGCGTTTGTTTGTGGTGAAGAGACTGCTTTGATCAAGTCTATGGAGGGTCTTCGCGGAGAACCTACAGTAAAACCTCCGTTCCCTGCAGAAAAAGGCTACCTGGGAAAACCTACAAACGTTAACAACGTAGAAACATATGCAAATGTACCTGCAATATTCCTTAAGGGTCCTGAGTGGTTCGCAAGTATCGGGACCGAGAAATCCAAAGGTACTAAGGTGTTTGCACTTGCAGGCAAGATAAACAATGTAGGGCTTATTGAGGTTCCTATGGGAATCACACTAAGAGAGGTAATATTCGAAATTGGCGGCGGTATAAAGGATGGCAAGAAGTTCAAGGCTGTACAGACTGGTGGTCCTTCGGGCGGCTGTCTGACTGAGAAACATCTTGACACTCCTATAGATTTCGACAACCTGATTGCTGCCGGTTCGATGATGGGCTCGGGTGGTATGATTGTTATGGACGAAGACGATTGTATGGTATCAGTTGCCAAATTCTACCTTGAGTTTACAGTAGAAGAGTCGTGTGGAAAATGTGCCCCTTGCCGTATAGGCAACAAGAGACTACACGAAATTCTTGAGAAAATATGCAATGGAAAGGGTACAGAGGCAGATATCGAGTATCTGAAAAACCTGAGCAAGGTTATTAAGGATACAGCACTTTGCGGATTGGGTCAGACCTCTCCAAACCCAGTTTTGTCTACTATCGAGCACTTTTTGGACGAATATAAAGCTCACGTTACAGAGAGAATATGCCCTGCGGGACAATGCAAGGCATTGAAATTATACACTATAATCCCTGAGAAGTGTACCGGTTGTACTGCTTGTACAAGAGCATGTCCTGTTGGAGCAATTTCAGGTGAGAAACGTCAACCTCATATAATTGATGTGGACAAGTGTATCAGATGCGGGGCTTGTTACGACAAGTGTAAGTTTACAGCTATTCATGTTCAATAACGTACTCTTTATGGAAAAAATTAAAATCACTATAGATAACAAACAGGTTGAGGTTAGTAAGGGTACTACCATCTACCATGCAGCAAAGGCAAATGGAATTGATATTCCCACCCTTTGCTATTTAAAACTTGATCACCTTAATATTGAGAATCGTCCCGGTGGATGCCGTGTATGTGTAGTTCAGATTGAGGGACGTAAGAATCTAGCACCTTCATGCTCTACTCTGTGTGCAGATGGTATGGTTGTTTACACTAATAAAGTAAGGGTACTCAATGCAAGAAAGACAGTTCTTGAACTGATTCTCTCGGACCACCCTAAAGAGTGCCTTGTTTGCTCATCTTCAGGCCAGTGTGACCTTCAGAAGTTGTCTCAGAAAATGGGAATAAGAGAGATACATGCTGTTGAGAATGCAGAGATGTCTACTTACAGAAAGGACTACTCCCCTGCATTAAGGAGAGATATGGACAAATGTATTATGTGTCGTCGTTGTGAGACAATTTGCAATGACGTCCAGACAGTAGGTGCCCTGAGTGCAGTAAACCGCGGATTTATGTCGGTTGTTGCTCCTGCATTTGAACAGGATCTGGTTGATTCACCTTGTACATTCTGTGGTCAGTGTGTTGCTGTATGTCCTACAGGAGCCCTGACACCATTCGACGATACTGCAAAGGTGATACGTGCCCTGGCAGATCCAACAAAAACAGTTATTGTTCAGACGGCACCTGCTGTCCGTGCAGCACTTGGTGAGGAGTTTGGTTTAGAACCGGGTACACTTGTTACTGGTAAAATGGTTTCGGCTCTTCGCACAATGGGTTTTGACAAAGTGTTTGATACTGACTTTGCTGCTGACCTTACTATTATGGAAGAGGGAACGGAGCTGCTGAACAGAATTTCTAAGTTTCTTAATGGAGATAAGGATGTAAAGCTTCCGATTCTTACATCTTGCTGCCCTGCATGGGTAAACTTCTTTGAAGAGAACTATCCTACAATGCTGGACGTTCCTTCAACAGCACGCTCGCCTCAACAGATGTTTGGTTCTATTGCAAAGAACTACTTTGCAGAACTACTTGGCATTAAGAGGGAAGATTTAGTGGTAATTTCTGTGATGCCTTGTCTGGCTAAGAAGTATGAGTGCCAACGAGAGGAGTTCTCAACCAATGGTAACCCGGATGTTGATTATTCTATTTCCACACGAGAACTTGCCAGTCTTATAAGGTTTGCAAACATAGATTTCAATTCTTTGTCTGAAGAGGATTTTGACCGTCCTTTGGGTGAGTCAACAGGAGCTGCTGTAATTTTTGGTGCAACCGGTGGTGTTATTGAAGCAGCCGTCCGTACTGCTTATGAGCTTTATACAGGCAAGAAGCTTACAAAGGTAGACTTCAAGGAGCTTCGTGGTCTTGAGGGTATACGAACAGCTACTCTTGATTTCAACGGAACTCCTATACACATTGGTATTGCTCATCAGCTTGGCAATGCTCGTAAGTTGCTTGACGGAATCCGTTCCGGAATGTATAACTTCCATGCAATTGAGATCATGGCTTGCCCGGGTGGATGTATCGGTGGTGCAGGTCAGCCGCTTCACCATGGCGACTCTAGCATTATTCAAGCCCGTTTTGATGCAATCTACAGAGAAGATGCAAGCAAGACAATTCGCAAATCACACGAGAATCCTTATATAATAAAACTTTATGAAGATTATCTTGGTCACCCTATGAGCGAAAAAGCACATCATCTTCTTCACACCAAATACTTCGAAAAAAATAAAAACTAATTCACCATGACTGCATTTAAATTACAAGAATGTCATAAAAAAACAATAGAGGATATTTGTAACTCATATAACAACGATCCTGGTGACCTTATAAAGATTCTGCACAAGTGTCAGACTGCTTTCGGATATCTTCCGGAGGATGTTCAACGTGTAGTTGCAAAGATCCTCAATATTTCTGTAGCCAAGGTATACGGGGTTGTAACATTTTACTCTTTCTTTACTATGACCCCAAAGGGCAAACACGCTATATCGGTTTGTATGGGAACAGCATGCTATGTTCGTGGTGCAGAGAAGGTTCTGGATGAATTTAAGGAGCAGCTGAAGATCAAGGTTGGAGGTGTCACACCCGATGGTAAATTCTCTCTTGATTGCCTCAGATGTGTAGGTGCATGTGGACTTGCTCCGGTAGTATTGATCGGCGACAAGGTGTACGGAAGACTCGAAGCTTATCAGGTTAAAGAGATTCTGGATAGTTACGAAGACTAGTTTTTGTCTTCTGATATATGTGAAATGGAGGCTGTCTGTCAAAGGCAGCCTCTTTTTCTTTTATTTTTTACCAAAACTTAAGAGTACTCATCCATAAAACTCGGATCAATTGAAAAACTCCCTTGAAGTTTTTCATATACAGCAATCATACAGCTGCTTATAAAAATTTATTGAAAATTTTAATTTAAAAAAAATCGCGTATTAGTGTACAAATCTAAAACTTACAAAAAACTTCAAGGGAGTTTTTAAAAGTTTCCCATATGACTAATAAAATCATGTAAAAATATTAAGGAGCACTGAATAATGCTAAATTTTCCAAAACTCTACTAACACCTTTGGCAAAGCGGCTAGTAAATAATTGACTAGCAGACCAATATATATGTGTCTTATTTCCAATACACAAATAGCAGATTTTCTGATAACTACCAAAAGTTTTGGCAGTGTTTACGAGACATCAAACTGCACCAAAGTGTCAAATCAGAAAATAAAACAGAAAATTTAAAATAATCAGAAACAAAAAAAATCGAAAATCTCTTTTTCCTACAGATAATGTGGCACTTAATCATGTGGGAAACTTCAATACACATTGCAGTAGTTTTAGCAAATCTTTGTTTATCAATTACATGCAATGATATTATTTAATAAAATGCTCTGGCTATTGACACTAGCAACGTCATCCTCTAGCCTCCTTCAGACCATTCATATCCAGGATCTCGATCTCTTTTCTGGTTACCGATATCAGTCCCTCTTGCTCCATTTCGTGAAGTATTCTGGCCAGGGAGGGTCTGGTGACACCAAATAATTTTGCCAGTTCAGTCTGATTCTTGTCCAGCGACACTACATTTTTCTGAAGCCTTACATTCTGATTTATATTCTGATTTACATTCTGCTGCCGAAAATACATCCCTAGTATATAGTGTGCCAGCTTTCCCCTGATTGTTTTAATTGTAAGCATCTGCAGTTTTTCTGAGAGAAACTGAGCCTTATTGGCATTGAACTGGATATATCTCTCCATAAAGCTTGTGTCACGTTGGAATAGTTTAAGAATATCCTCCTTAGAAATAAATAGAATCTCGCATTTTTCAGTTGCTGTCACATCTACAGGAAAGATGTTTACTTTGGCAAAAATAAAGGCTGGAGCAAGGGGACGGACTGCGTCGATTTTCTCAATGCTTAATACACCTCCGGTTTCATTAATCATTTCGGTCTTTACCGATCCTTTCATTAGAAGATAGAGACCCTTACAGATGTCACCCTGACGGGCAACAATCTCTCCCTTCTCATATACTTTTGTCTTGCTTTCAATACCATCCATTATTGATGGGTCTTCGCTTAAGAGAGCGTCCCCGAATATGGGGCATTTTTTAATATCAGGATTATTCATTAACTTAAGAGATGTTTGGTAAATATATATATTTCTCATGAGTGTAACAATTATTACACTTTAATGGTTTTGCCGATGCTAAATTTGTATTAGAAATAAACCAATAATATATACTGTTATGAGTAAAATGTTTTGTTACCAGTGTCAGGAGACCGCAAGAAACAGCGGTTGCACAATACAAGGCGTATGCGGAAAGACCGCAGACGTGGCAAATCTGCAGGATCTGCTGGTTTTTTTATGCAAAGGCATATCAATGTACTCAGTCCCTTTAAGAGAGATGGGAGTTGAGAATTCAGAGGTGAACAAGTTTATCACCGACTCTCTGTTTATGACAATAACAAATGCCAACTTCGATAAGGACCGTTTTGTTGCCAGGGTAAGGCAGGCAATTGTTATAAGAGATGCTGTAAGAGCGGTATTTATGTCAAAGGGAGGCGATATAAAAGAGATCACCTTCGAAGGAGCATTCTGGGCATCCGACAAACTCGAGGAGATGGAAGAGAAGGCAACACAAATAGGTGTTCTGGCAACAGAAAATGAGGATGTCCGCTCGTTGAGGGAACTTACAGTATACGGACTTAAAGGTATGGCGGCTTATGCAGAACATGCTTTCAATCTGGGTCACGAAGACAACAATATCTATGCTTTTATGCAGAGGGCCCTCGTAGATGTTACAAAGAACAACCTTTCGGTAGACCAGCTTACAGGACTGGTACTTGAGACAGGCGAAAACGGAGTTAAGGTAATGGCTCTTCTGGACAAGGCCAACACTTCTGCTTATGGCAATCCGGAAATTACAAAAGTAAATATCGGAGTACGCAAGAACCCTGCTATCCTTATCTCGGGACATGACCTCAAGGATATGGAAGAACTCCTTAAGCAGACAGAGGGCACAGGAGTTGACGTTTACACCCATTCTGAGATG
>MEOK01000039.1:30159-54329 GCA_001769195.1 Bacteroidetes bacterium GWF2_40_14
GCCAATTACTATCCAAAGTTCAAGCAATACAAGCCCCTTGCAGGTAACTACGGAAGTTCATGGTGGAAGCAATTGCAGGATTTTGAAACCTTCAATGGTCCTGTACTATTTACAACAAACTGTATTGTTCCGCCGAGACCAACATCAACATATAATGACAGGATATACACTACAGGGGCTTCTGGTTTTGCAGGGTTCAGGCACATTGCAGACAGAAAAGATGGCCTTGCCAAAGATTTCTCACCAATAATAGAACATGCTAAAAGATGTGCATCTCCAACAGAAATTGAGACAGGTGAAATCATTGGCGGATTTGCCCATGCTCAGGTTTTTGCACTGGCAGACAAAGTTGTTGAAGCTGTAAAATCGGGAGCTATTCGCAAATTCTTTGTTATGGCAGGATGTGACGGACGAATGAAGGACAGAAATTACTACACCGAATTTGCTCAGGCACTTCCAAAAGACACAGTAATCCTTACAGCAGGTTGCGCAAAGTATCGTTACAACAAACTTGCGCTTGGCGATATAGGAGGAATTCCTCGTGTTCTGGATGCAGGTCAGTGTAATGACTCTTATTCGCTGGCAGTTATTGCCATGAAACTGAAGGAGATTTTCAACGCAAACAGCATAAACGACCTCCCTATAGCATACAATATTGCCTGGTACGAACAAAAGGCTGTGATAGTCCTGCTTGCACTTCTTGCCCTTGGTGTTAAGAACATACACCTCGGCCCTACACTTCCTGGCTTCCTCTCTCCTAATGTAGCAAATGTGCTAGTAAAGAATTTCGGTATTGCTCCGATTGGTTCTGTTGATGAGGATATGAAGCTCTTTTTAGGCGAGTAACGATTTTGCTTCTAAAAATTGATTGAGTAATTGCCTGAGAAGGCATTACGAAGAGCAATTGGGTACCCACTCAGCGACCTAAGCGCACAAAAAACAACAAGCGATTACCGGCATCTAATCGGCATTAGAATAATCTCGGTAATCGCCTTTGTTTTTTAGCGTGGGAGCGTAAAGTGGGTAATTGCGGCGCACGGCCTTAGAAGGCAATTAATCAATCAAATAAAAAAGAGAAGCAAAATTCAAACAACATCAACATCAACCCCCATGTAATCATGTATTATCTTATCACATAAAAAATTTGTTGTTTATACCAAGAGTTGGTATCTTTGAAATAAAATTGAAAGTAAGGTTATGGCAAAAAATACATCTATTTTATTAGGAGATTATTTTGATAATTTTATAAACCAACAAGTTAAAACAGGAAAATTCTCTTCTGCGAGTGAAGTAGTGAGGACCGCTTTAAGAATGTTTGAACACGAAGAAACAAAAAAAACAGAACTGATTAACGAACTTAAAAAAGGTGAAAAATCCGGTTTTGTAGAAGATTTTAATCGAAAATCTTTTTTAAAAAGTCTTCAACAAAAACATTCCGTTAAGTAATTAAGCAATGAAGTATAGAATCAGCAAGGAAGCTTTCAATGACCTTGATTTATTATGGCTTTACACCTTTGAGACTTGGTCTCTTGAACAAGCTGACAGGTATCTTAACTTACTGATGGACGAAATTGAATACTTGACTGTAAACCCAAAATCCGGAACAGATTACAGTCACATAAGAAAGGGATATTTTCGTTCGAGAGTAAAATCTCATTTCATATTTTACAAAATAAACTTGAAAGATAACCAATTAGAAATTATCAGAATTCTACATCATAAAATGGATTTTGAGTCACGACTAAACGACTAGAAATTGACTGCATATAAATATGGATGAAATAATATTAAATGATCACAATAAGGCGGAATATCCACCTATGCATTCGGCTGAACATATTTTAAACCAAACTATGGTAAGACTGTTTGGTTGTAAAAGGTCAATTTCCACTCATATAGAGAGAAAAAAGAGCAAGTGTGATTATTTAATCGATCAAGAACCAACACCGGACCAGATAAAGGAGATTGAGAATAAAGTAAATGATACGATAAATCAGAATTTGCCAATTACAATTTCATTTGTTGATCGGACAGAGGTTCCGGAGAAGGTAGACCTGAGTAAACTTCCGGATGAGGCTAGTAATACTGTCAGAATAGTCACCATTGGTGATTATGATGTTTGTGCGTGTATTGGTTCACATGTTCAAAACACTTCAGAAATAGGTATATTCAGGATAATTAGCACAGATTATGCGGATAATAGGTTGAGAATCAGATTCAAGCTGGAAGGCTGACAGCAAGCCATAACTGAAGGAATTCTAATAAATATTTTACTCTCGGTTAAATTCACTACTTTTGCAAACTATTTAATATTATATGAGCGATAACAGTTTAGTGACGAAGCTTTACGGGCTTCGGGAAAAATTTGAAGGAATATCGGAGCAGATCTCTGACCCCGGCGTGATGTCGGATATGAAGAGATATGTCTCTCTTAACAAAGAGTACAGAGAGCTCGAACCTATAGTGAATGCAGGCGACAAGTACAGAAAGATGGTGGAGGACCTGGAAGCTGCCAAGGATATCATACAGAACGAGAAAGATGAAGAACTTCGCGAAATGGCCAAGGAGGAGATAACATCTCTTGAAGAGAAGATGCCAATCGCAGAAGAGGAACTTAAACTCCTGCTCATACCTGTTGATCCACAGGACTTTAAAAATGCAATAGTCGAAATTCGTGCAGGTTCTGGTGGAGACGAAGCCTCAATTTTTGCAGGCGACCTTTTCCGCATGTATGCAAAGTTTGCTGAGAGAAAGGGGTGGAAGATGGAGATTAACAGCCAGAGTGAAGGATCTTCGGGAGGTTACAAGGAGGTTATTTGTAAGGTTTCAGGACAAGGTGTTTATGGAGTTTTGAAATATGAAAGCGGTGTTCATCGCGTTCAACGTGTACCTCAGACAGAGACACAGGGCAGGGTTCATACATCTGCAGCATCAATTGCAGTTCTTCCTGAAGCAGATGAATTTGATGTTGAACTCAACATAAGTGACGTTAGAAAAGACACATTCTGCTCTTCCGGACCGGGTGGACAGTCTGTAAATACAACTTATTCTGCAATTCGTCTGACTCACGTTCCAACTGGTATTGTGGTACAGTGTCAGGACGAGAAATCTCAGATCAAGAATTATGAGAAGGCTCTTGACGAACTGAGAACACGTCTGTATAACCTTGAATATGAGAAGTACCTGAACGAAATTTCTGCAAAACGCAAAACAATGGTCTCTACAGGCGACAGGTCTGCAAAAATCAGGACATACAACTATCCTCAGTCCAGAGTGACTGACCACAGGATAAACTATACAATGTACAACCTTCCGGTCTTTATGGATGGAGCTATTCAGGAGGTAATAGACCAACTGCAGATAGCAGAAAACTCGGAGAGGTTAAAAGCATCCGGAGAGTAAAGATGAACTATGACGAATTATACAGTAATATAGTTCGCAAAGGCAGTTTCCTTTGTGTAGGGCTTGATTCTGACCCCGAACTCTTTCCTGAACATATAAGTGCACTTGCAAATCCTATTTTTGAGTTCAATAAAGCAATTATTGACGCTACTGCACAATATTCGGTTGCCTATAAGCCAAACCTTGCATTTTACGAGGCCTGTGGAGTGGCAGGATGGATGCAGCTGGCTATGACAGTAGAATATATCAGAAAAACTGACCCTTCAATTTTCATTATTGCAGATGCCAAAAGGGGAGATATCGGGAACACAGCTAAACTTTATGCCAAAGCCTTTTTTGAGAAGATGGATTTTGATGCCATAACTCTGGCTCCATATATGGGAAGAGACTCTGTTGATCCATTTCTGACATGCAAAAACAAATGGGCAATAATTCTTGCTCTCACCTCAAACCCATCTGCCGAAGATTTTGAATTGGAAAAGCTGGAATCCGGGCAACCTTTATTCCGTAAAGTTATGGAGGAGTCAATGACCTGGGGCACTAAAGAGAACACGATGTTTGTTGTTGGTGCAACCCGTCCCGAAAAGCTGGCAGAAATAAGAGAGTACTGCCCTGACCATTTCTTTCTTGTTCCCGGAGTAGGTACCCAAGGCGGTTCTATAGCAGAAGTTGCTGCAAATGGCATGAACAGACATTGTGGTCTGCTTGTGAATGTATCAAGGGCAATAATATTTGCCGACAGAAGCGATAAATTCGCAATTGTGGCAGCAGAAAAGGCCAGGGAGATGGCAACAGAGATGGCCGTTCTTCTTAAAACCTTGCTATAACGGTCTGACGACCCTTTACATGTTGTCCCCTTGTAACCTGAATCCGGGAATCTATTGGCAGAAAAATATCTACCCTTGAACCAAACTTAATGAAACCTGTCTGGTCACCCTGTTCGATTTCAGTCCCCTCTTTTGCATAACATACTATCCTTCTTGCAAGAAGACCAGCAATCTGTCTGAAAAGCACAGGTGTTCCGTTATGGTCAACAACAATTGAAGTTCTCTCATTTTTCTCAGAGGACTTAGGATGCATGGCAACAAGGTAGTTTCCGGGATGATACTTGAAGTAACTTACAACTCCACCTACAGGGAACCAATTGATATGTACATTAAATACACTCATGAAAACCGAAACCTGAATACAGTTGCATTTTAGGTATTCACCCTCATAAACCTCCTTAACAATTACAATTTTTCCATCAGCAGGTGCAAGTACGGCCGTGTCGTCAGTCAAAACAACTCTGTTGGGAGACCTGAAAAATCTTAGCAGAAAAGAGAATATAACTAAGCCTGCCAGAGCAGATATATAACTTGTTATGGTTAAGCCTTTCCATAAAATAACAATTGCGACAGCAATTGAAATCAGAAAAAAACCCTTGAGAACTATTCCGTACCCCTCCTTGTGAATTCGCATTTTAGTAAATTATATGAGTGAACAAAGTTTAATGTATGCAATGGCAGCAGGAAAAGCGATTAATGTACCGTCGAACCTGTCCAGCAGACCTCCATGTCCCGGCATCAGTTTCCCTGAATCCTTGACCCCAAAGTTACGTTTTAATTGAGATTCGACCAAATCTCCCAGAACGCCAAAAAGATTTATTATCAGAGATATTGCAATCATATGTAAAAGAGGGAAATCGGTAAGCTTGAAAATAAAGAGCAAAACCCCGGTAAGCAAGGCAAAGAACAATCCCCCAAAGAAGCCTTCCCATGATTTTTTTGGAGAAATTGAAGGGAACAACTTGTGTCCCTTTTTCTGACCGAACAACATCCCAATCACATAAGCTCCAACATCTGAGGACCATGTTATGATAAACAATGAGAGCAAAATCAGAGGTTTGTATTCACCAGTACTAGTGAAAAGAATAAAGTTCGTAAGAGCGAACGGTAGGGCTGCATACAAAATGGCACTTATCAGATATGGGTGTCGGCTGTAAGATTCTACATTCTTTTCATACAGGAGAGTTATAAAGATCCCCAATACAGGAAAAGATACCAGATAGATGTACTTGATATCCATTCCAAAGCCCTTGTGCATGAACATGAAAAGATATAACATTAGCCCCGATGTAACAGAGAGCATCTGGGCTGTCTTAAAACTCTTTCCTAAGCTCATCTGGACGTACTCAACCATCATTAGTCCTATTGAGAACAACATCACTAAAGCAAAAATGACAGGGCCCGTTAATAGAGCTCCTATCATAATTGCTAAGAATATTGTTCCGCTTATTGTTCTGACTACTGTATTATTCATTTTTCAGTATAGCTCCGTTGTCTTCAACTTTAGGGGGCAGGACATCTTCCTGGGGAAACTGTTTGCCTGCACGCTTCCCGAATATGGTCTCCAGGTCTTCTGCAAAAATAACCTCTTTCTCCAGAAGTTGTTCTGCAAGTTTTGTAAAGCCCTCAAGGTGATCATTCAGTACCTGCTTGGCAGTAACATATGATTCGGCAACAAGTCTCTTTGCTTCTGCATCAATCAGCTCAGCAGTCTTTTCGCTATAAGGTTTGCCAATTGTGAATCCCGATGATTCCGTTGAGTCGTAGAAAGAGATGTTTCCAATCTCTTTACTCATCCCCAGATAAGAAACCATTGCATATGCCTGCTTTGTGATTTTTTCAAGGTCGCTCAAGGCACCGGTTGAAATCTTTCCGTTAATAATTTCTTCTGCAGCCCTTCCACCTAATGTAGCAGCCATTTCGTCCATCATCTGTTCAGTGGTGGTTATCTGACGCTCCTCAGGTAAGTACCATGCAGCCCCCAGAGACCTTCCCCGTGGAATGATTGTAACCTTTAACAGTGGATTTGCATTTGGCAATATCCAGCTTACTGTAGCGTGTCCGGCTTCGTGGAAGGCAATTGTCCGTTTCTCCTCAGGAGATATGATTTTGCTTCTCCTTTCAAGGCCTCCTATAATTCTGTCAACAGCGTCAAGAAAATCCTGCCTGTCAATAAATTCCTTATTGTTTCTGGCAGCTATAAGAGCTGCTTCGTTACAAACATTGGCAATATCTGCACCCGAAAATCCCGGTGTCTGTTTTGCTAGAAACTCGATTTTGAAACCTTCAGCAAGCTTAAGCGGTCTGAGGTGGACTTCAAATATTTCAACTCTCTCCTTTAGTTCCGGTAAATCTACATGTATCTGTCTGTCGAAACGTCCGGCTCTCATAAGAGCTTTATCGAGAATGTCTGCTCTGTTTGTTGCAGCAAGAATTATTACCCCGGAGTTAGAACCAAAACCATCCATTTCTGTAAGTAATTGGTTAAGAGTGTTTTCTCTTTCATCATTAGATGAGAATCCTGCATTTTTGCTCCTCGCCCTTCCTACAGCATCAATCTCGTCTATGAATACGATACATGGTGCTTTTTCTTTAGCCTGTCGGAAAAGATCTCTCACCCTTGAAGCTCCCACACCCACAAACATCTCAACGAAATCAGATCCAGAAATCGAGAAGAAAGGAACATTGGCTTCTCCTGCCACTGCTTTTGCCAGTAAGGTTTTTCCGGTACCCGGAGGGCCAACAAGCAGTGCCCCTTTTGGTATCTTTCCTCCAAGATTTGTGTATTTTTTTGGATTCTTAAGGAAATCGACAATCTCCATAACCTCAACTTTTGCCTCTTCAAGACCGGCCACATCCTTGAATGTTATCTTAGTGTTTCCGTTTTCTCTGTCAAAAAGTTTGGCCTGAGACTTTCCTACCGAGAAGATTCCTCCTCCGCCCTGTGATCCGCCACCCATGCTTTTGTTCATTTTCCTGAACATGAATACCCATAGGGCAACCAGAATAAGAGGAAACAATAACCACTCCATGGCTTTGCCGAAATAGTTTGTCCTCTCTTCTGTCTCTATTGAAAATCTGTTTGGTTCAGGAAGAAGCTGCCTTACCTCCTCGAGTTGCTCCTCTGCGTTGAAATTTGCAGATACTATAAAATAAAACTGAGGCCCGAACTTAGGTTCCTTTCCGCCAAATTGATTTTTATACTTGACAAGACGGTCCTTTTTGATGAAAACTTCTGCTCTGTTGAGGTTAGTGATAAATACGATCTTCTCGACGTCACCCGTAGATGCCATCTGTTCCTTTACTTTGGACCACTCAGTCTTGACTGGTTCGCCGCCATCATACGAACTCCACATATACACAATGCCTGCCAGCATTATGACATATATCCACATTATATTGAATTTTGGTGGCCAGTATTTTGAGCTCGGTTTAGTAGAATTGCTGTTTTTTGGTAATTCCATTATGTGATATTACTTGAATAAGTTAGTCTAGATCTTTGTATGTTGTTTTTTCCGAATCAGCCCAGAGATCCTCTAGTCTGTAGAAAAGCCTGTATTCGGTCTGGAATATGTGAACTACAATATTGGTGTAGTCGAGGATGATCCAGAATGCGTTTTCCTTTCCCTGCATACGGACAACCTTCCTGTTGCATTTCCTGAGCATCATCTCCTCTATATTGTCTGCGATTGCAAGTACATTAGGAGTAGAATCTGCATTGCACACTACAAAGTAGTCAGAAATTGCCGTGCCTATTTTCTTTAGATTTAAAGAGCAGACATTTTTTGCTCTTTTTTCCAGCATGGCTTCTGCTATGCACTTCAATTCAACTATGTCGGTATCGATATTTTCAATTTTCTTTATTGTCACATCTTCTTTCTTTACAGCCGTTGCAGCCTTTTTAGGCTTTTTCTCCTCTGTATTAGTAATTTTTTTTGTTGGCACTATTGTGTATTTTAAATTATTTCCTTTAATATCTTGCAAAAATACTGCAATTTTGCGACCAATTATAATTTAATTATTATGGCACTTGAGATTAAATGGTTCGATACTATAGATTCTACTAACAATGAGGCTTTTAGACAAATTGAAAGTGCACAGGACTTCACAATCTATGCTGCTAAATTTCAGACATCTGGCAGAGGCCAAAAGGGGAATAGCTGGGAAAGTGCACTTGGCAAAAACCTGACATTTTCTATTCTTATAAAACCGGTACTTCTTAAAGCGACAGATCAGTTTCTTGTATCTCAGATTGTTGCTTTAGGCATACTAAGATATTTAGAAGGTTTTGGGATAAAAGCTAAAATCAAATGGCCTAATGATATTTATGTGGAAAACAGTAAGATTTGCGGTATTTTAATTGAGCATTACCTGAGTGGTGCCAATTTGTCAGTCTCAATTCTGGGGATTGGATTAAATCTGAATCAGAGTGAATTTGCTTCAGACGCTCCCAATCCAACATCATTGCTGTTGGAGACAGGGGAGGAGCACATGCCTGAAAAAGAACTGCTGGCAATTATTTCTCCAATAAAGGAGTATTATGACAAATTGAATGTAAAGGCATACAAAGCATTCAAGGAAGTAACTGAGAAGTTATATACCGAGTCACTGTATAAATTTGGTGAGTTTTCCCTTTACCAGGAAACAAGCACACAAGAAATTTTTGTGGCCAGAATTACAGGAATAGACAAAAATGCTTGTCTTGTTCTTGAAAAAAGAGATGGATCAAATAAAAGTTATGCATTCAAGGAGATCAGATACATTTTAAATCACTGATTACCTTAACCGGATCAGAAGCACCGAAAACAGAATTGCCTGCCACAAGTATATCTGCACCGGCTTCTATAAGCTTAGAGGCGTTTGAGATAGAGACACCTCCGTCAATCTCAATAAGGCAGTTTGCAGAGTGATCTTTAATAATCTCTTTTATCTTTCTTATTTTATTGTAGGTATTTTCGATAAAACTCTGTCCTCCGAAACCCGGGTTTACAGACATAACCAGAACAAAATCTGTATCTGAAATAATTTCGTGAAGCATGTGTGCTGGTGTGTGTGGGTTAAGTGCAACTCCGGCTTTCATACCTAGCGATTTAATCCTTTCAATTGATCTGTGCAGATGTGTGCAAGCCTCGTAATGGACACTAAGGTATTCTACGCCAAGTTCCCTGAAGTTCTCGAAGTACCTGTCAGGGTCGATAATCATCAGATGGGCATCCATTGGCTTTTTGGCAATCTTTGCAATTGCCTTGATTATCGGGAAACCATACGATATATTTGGAACGAAGACCCCATCCATAATATCAAGATGAAACCAATCTGCACGGCTATTGTTTACCATTTCAACTTGTTGGTCCAGTATGCCGAAATCTGCAGAGAGCATAGAAGGAGCGATAATAACACTCATGGCTGTCTCTTTTATTTTAATCTTCTGAGAATGTGTATAAGAAGCATCCAGAATTTTTCAACGGATGCAATATCAAGCTTTTCTCCGGGAGCATGACATCCTTTTACCGTAGGTCCAAAGGAGATCATATCAAGATAAGGGTATATGTCAAGGAAAAGACCGCATTCAAGACCAGCATGTATGGCTCTTACAACAGGATCTACATTGAACAACTCCTGGTAAGAACTTCTGCTAAGGGTCAGTAACTTTGAGTCAAGCATTGGTTTCCAGCCCGGATATTCACTTTCGTGTTCAACTTCTGCCCCGGCAAGTTTGAAAACAGATTCAATTCTTTTGGAAGCATTATATCGGGCACTGTTTACAGAGCTCCTCTGACTTGTGCACACTGTAATGACTCCCTCATTGCTCATCTTAACAGATGCAAGATTTGTGGAGGTTTCAACAAAACCTGCAATATCCTGACTCATTGCCAGTACACCATGAGGGCAACCATGCATTGAGTATATTAACCTTCTTGCTGTATCTTTGTCTATGCTCCAGTCCTGTATCTCCGTCGTTTCAATTTTTCCGAATAACTGAGGGTCAGATTTTGAGTACTCCTCTTTTACCTCAATTTCAAGCTTATTGAATATTGCGGTTATAGACTCCTTTTCCTCAGGTTTTACGGCAATTATTGCAAATGCCTCCCTGGATATTGCGTTTCTTTTATTGCCACCATCAATGCCGCAGATAGAAATATCGTGACTTTCCATTGCCTGATAAAGGAAACGGGCAAGTAGCTGATTTGCATTTGCCCTGCCTTTTTCAATATCGTCGCCACTGTGACCTCCGGTTGCACCATAGAATCCAGTCTTCAAAGCCACTTTACCATTGATTACTGGTTCTTTTTTGTATTTAAACCTGGCTGTTGTGTCAATTCCTCCGGCACAACCGATGAATAGTTCCCCTTCATCTTCAGAATCGAGGTTAATCAAGTATTTTCCGGTAAGAAATCCGGGTTTAAGTGATTTTGCACCTGTCAGGCCTGTCTCCTCTTCTGTTGTAAAAAGAGCTTCGATAGGTCCATGTACAATATTTTCGTCGTCAAGTATGGCTAGCTGTGCTGCCATGCCAATCCCGCAGTCTGCACCAAGAGTAGTCTCCTTGGCTATGAGCCATCCGTTCTCTTCAGTTACACTTATGGGGTCCTTAGCGAAATCATGATTGCTGCCGCTGTTTTTTTCGCAAACCATATCTGAATGGCTCTGAAGCACAACAATAGGTGCCTTATCCATTCCGTATGAAGCCGGTTTGCAAATTAGTACATTTCCAGCCTCATCTGTTTTGCATTCGAGTGATCTCTCCTTTGCAAACTGTTGCAGGTAGGCTATTATATGCTCTTCGTGACCTGATTCTCTTGGAATTTGACAGATCTCCGAAAAGAAAGTAAAAACTTTTGATGATTCCATGTTAAAATGACTTTAATTGCTTCTCTATGTCAACTACATACTTGCGGAACGACCTGTCGGTGTCTATAAGATCGCAGACTGTGTTGTAGGCATGCAGAACTGTTGCGTGATCTCTTCCTCCTGTCTGGGACCCTATTGAGGCAAGTGAGCTGTTTGTCAGGTTTCTGCTAAGGAACATGGCAATTTGTCTAGCTTGTACCAGTTCACGTTTGCGTGAGCTTGAGAGGAAAAGGTCGGGACTTATTTTAAAATATTCACAGACAGTCTTCTGAATTTTGCCGACAGAAATTTCGCTTTTGTTTTTACTGACTAATTTTTCTGTAAGAGCTTCGGCAAGTTCCAGAGTTATGGTTTTATTGTTGAGAGTAGACTGTGCAAGAAGAGAAATGAGTGTCCCCTCAATTTCACGAATATTAGTGTTTACTCTTGATGCTATATACGATACAACATCATCTGGAAGTGTGATACCATCGTTGTAGCTTTTAGCCTTGAGGATTGCTACTCTTGTCTGATAATCTGGCGGTACCAGTTCTGCCGAGAGCCCCCACTTGAACCTCGATAACATTCTTGGCTCAAGATCCTGAAGGTCGACTGGCGCCTTGTCAGATGTAAGTATGAGTTGTTTCCCCAGATTGTGCAGGTGGCTGAAAATATGGAAAAAAGCATTCTGGGTACCGGATTTTCCAGCAAATTCGTGTACATCGTCAATAATGAGTACATCTATCATCTGGTAGAAGTGAAGGAAGTCTGTAAGTTTGTTTTTCACATTTACAGCGTCCATGAATTGAGTCTGAAAACGGTTTGCACTTACATAGAGAACTATCTTATCCGGAAACTGTTCTTTTATTGAAATACCTATTGCCTGAGCCAGATGTGTTTTGCCTAATCCCGACCCTCCGTACAGAAAGAGTGGATTGAATGCGCTCTTGCCAGGATTTGCAGAGATTGTGAGACCTGCAGAACGGGCAAGTCTGTTGCATTCTCCTTCGATGAAATTAGTGAAACTGTAGTTGGGGTTCAACTGTGGGTCGATATGCAACTGTTGAAGTCCCGGTATTACAAACGGGTTCGCAATAAGCCCGGCCTGATTTGGAAAAGGTATCGATTTATTTTTTATTTCTGCAGATGATTGTTGCGGAATCTGAACAGCAGCTTCGTTTGATACAACCTTTACGTTGTATTCAAGTTTTGCATCCTTGCCCAGTTCGCGTTTTAAAGCCTTGCTTATAAGATCTATATAGTGTTCTTCAAGAAATTCTCTGAAAAAATGAGATGGAACGGCAATTGTAAGAACATTACCCAGGAGTTTGACTGCCTTGATGGGTTCAAACCAAGTTCTGAAACTTTGAGGGTGGATATTGTCTTTTACGATTTGCAGACAATTACCCCACACAATAGAATGTTGCGTTTCAGTCATGGTTAAGATTTAAGTTTAGATTGCCCAACAAAAATGGGGATAAATTCTTTAAAAAAAAACAAATTTTTACTAGGAATTATCAATTATTTTTCAAATAGCTGTTATTCAATACGAAAATTTTTTTAGAAAAAAATATATTCAATATCAGCTAAATAAAGAGAAAATAATTTTTAAAATACGGAAATTTTTATGTACTTTTTAGGGTCACGATTTATGTTGGCTACTAAAACATCAAGGTTTCTAAGCAGGCTGTCAATAGAGTTATGCAAGGAGTCTGTTTTGATAAGTTTTCCAAGGCTACCATGAGGGTTGTTTATGTCTGAAATTAGCATTTTAAGTGATTCAATGGTGCCAGCAAGGTCTGCCTTCTTTAGAGAATCGGTAATTTCTGAGAAATTTTTCAGCGATGAGTCGAGATGTCCGGCACTTCCGTTTAATGTTGTTGATAATTTATCAAGATTATCAAGTATAGAAGAGATTTCAGGCCCGTTATTTTCCAGATTCTGCGCAATTGCCTTTACGCTTTTAAGAGTCTTGTTGAGATTTTCAAGAGATTTTGCAAGATTTTCCTTTGCATTGCTGTCCAGTACATCATTAACGTTATCGAATGTCTTGTTCATATTCTCAATAAGAGCAGTTGCCTGGTTCTTGAGTGGAACAAGTTCGTTGCTTAGCATCTCAATCATGCCTGGTTCAATTGATGTAAGCAGTGTGTCCTGGTCACTAATAACCTTTGTCCCTTTAGCCATATTTATTCTTACTGCCTTTCCGCCAAGAATGTCGGAGCTGTAGATCTGCGCAACACAGCTGTCAGACATCTTGTATTGAGAGTCTATCTTTAATGTGACGAGAAAATTATTACTCTTCTCAACATATTCAATTGACTCCACTGTACCTACTTTCAATCCCTTGATAAAGACTGGTCCGGTTGTGTTAAGTCCTTCGACACTCTCGTATTTTGCAAAATACACATTGCTTTTACCAAAAAGATCCTCACCTCTGAGGTAGTTGATAACCACATACAAGGAAAATAAAGTAAGTATTGCGAAAAGTCCAATCTTCTGTTCTCTGGTGAATTTAATCTTCATAAAATGATTTATTATTTTATAATGGAACAATAGTTCCTTTTTCTACTTTTATAATGAACGCCTGAGGAAATTTTTTCCTTATAAGTGGCAAGTCTTTTTCTGCCTCTTCCAGGCGTTCGTAATCTCCTATACCATACTTGTAAAATTTGCCCACTCTTATAAACCGGACATTTCGCTCTCCTTTGAGGTCGGGTGAATTTGCAGGCAGGATTTTGGCTACAGCAAGTATCTGAATTCTGTAACTGGCTTTCTCTGTTTTTTTCGTTTCTGTTTTTGGCTCCTCTCTTATAATAGGTGTCGCAACCAACTCATCCTTTAATGTGTCAGCAACAATTTTGCTGCCATATTCATATTGATGCTTAAATTCTTCAAAAGCCTTAAAGATGCTTCCGGCAAATCTGTAATGGTTATCCTTGTTTATAAGTGTTAGATAGTCTGATGGATTGGAGATAAACCCAAGCTCAACAAGAACAGCTGGCATGGTTGTCTTCCATAAAACCAGAAGTTCTCCCTGCTTTATTCCTCTGTTTGTTTTAATAACTCCTTTCGAGAACTGATCCTGTATTAATGACGCCATTATGAGGCTCTGTTCAAGGTGAGCATTCTGAAGCAGGCTGAATATTATGTATGACTCAGGGTTTTTCGGGTCAAATCCTTCGTATTTGGATTCATGGTCACCCTCCAAAGCAATGACGCTGTTTTCCCTCATTGTAACCTCCAGGTTGGAATTGCTTCTATCCATACCCATAACGAATGTCTCAGAACCCGAAGCCGATCTGGCCTTTACAGAATTGACATGTATGGATATAAACAGATTTGCCTGATTTTTGTTGGCAATCTCCGTACGTGTAATAAGAGGTATGAAAATGTCGGTTGTTCTGGTATATATAACTTTAATGTCTGGATATTTATCTTTTATCATCGCTCCAAGCTTAAGAGCAACGGATAGTGTGATATTCTTTTCATAGACCCTTCTGTCCGGACTCACGGCACCGGCATCATGACCTCCGTGACCGGCATCTATTACCACCTTTCTTATTTTTACGGATTGATTCTCCTGCGCATTAATTAAGGAGATGAAGAATAGACAAAATATTGTTAAAAGTAATCTAAATGGCATTATTGTTGCTAAATATATTTAACTTTGCAGACTACAAAAGTAGTAATAATTTATTTAAACTTTCTCCATTTTGGTCTCTCGCAGAAACATCTTTAAGTTATTCCTGATTGCTTTTTCCATACATATATCGGTACTTGTTTATTCACGCCCGGTCTTGCAGGATATAAAGGGGGTAGCAAAAGACACATCTGCACTCAAGCCCGATTCACTTGCAAGGAAGAAAGCTTCCATAACAATGCCTGCCTATTCCGGAGCAAAGGATTCCATTGTAGAGGATTTCTCAAACGGGAAAAGAATAATCTACTATTATGGAGACGTTACAGTAAGGTATGGTTCACTGGAGTTAAAGGCGGCCTATATGGAGTATAACCTAGATACAAAAACTGTCTTTGCATCTGGTATAAAGGATACGGCGGGAGTATTGCAGGGCAAACCAAAAATGAAGGAGGGGTCGAGTGAGTATGAGATGGAAACTGTCTATTACAATTTTGTGAGCAGAAAGGCCAAGATGACCAATTTGATAACTCAGGAGTCGGAGGGATTCCTGCATGGCAAAGTATTGAAAAAAATGCCGGACAATTCCATTAATATATCTAAGGGTATGTATACCACCTGTGACTTGGAGCATCCGCATTTTTACCTGCAGATGACAAATGCCAAAATTATTAACCAGCCAAACAAAATCACAGTATTCGGACCGGCATACGTTGTAATAGAAGATGTTCCTACTCCGTTTGCCCTGCCGTTCGGTTTTGTACCTAATCAGATAAAGAGGACAAGCGGTATATTAATACCTACTTTCAATGAAGAGGCGGCAAGAGGCTTCGGTCTTAGAGGATTGGGCTACTACTTTGTCTTCGGTGACCATTTCGATGCGTCTGTGACTGCCGACCTATTCTCACTGGGGTCATATAATGTGGTGTTAGAGAGCAGATACAAAAAAAGATACAAGTTTGACGGGGGATTTGGGCTCAACTATTCATACAATCAGACAGGGGAGAAGGGGAGTGCCGACTTCTATAGCTCAAAAGACTTTTCCGTCAGGTGGAGCCACTCTCAGGATTCAAAGGCAAGGCCCGGGACCTCATTCAGGGCATCTGTAAACTTTGCGACTCCTCTTAACAACAGATACAACTCATTGGAAATACAACAGAGTCTGCAGAATCAGATCTCTTCGTCAATATCCTATTCCAAGACATATACCGGTAAACCATATAGCTTTTCGGTTAACCTCCTTCATAGCCAGAATTCGCTGGACAGCTCATATGCATTCACCCTTCCAAACTTCACCTTCTCCCTTAACAGAATATATCCTTTCAAGCGATCTGATGCTGTGGGTAAGGAGCGTTTCTACGAAAAGATAACATTTGGTTACAATACTGCACTGGACAATAAAATCAACTTCAAGGCAAAGGAATTCGGCGGACCGGAGTTCATGTCAAAATTCAGAAGTGGTATGAAGCATGATTTCAGCATAGGGTTACCACAATTCAACCTGTTAAAATATCTTCAGTTCTCTCCGGGTATCAGTTATGGTATGAACTGGTATTTTCAAAGTACAAATAAGGCTTTCAACGAGGAGACCCAGTTGGTTGAGACAAATACATCTGATATATTCAGTGATTTTGGAGTAACACAGGATTTTGCAGCTTCCATATCTATGAGTACCAGAATATACGGAATATTTAATTTCGGAAAAAGAGGAAAATTACAGGCTATCAGGCACATGATCACACCTTCTCTGAGTTTCAGCTACCGACCGGAACTAGGTACTCCTTCAAATGGATACAGGACATTGTCTTATCTGGACATTAACGGTGTTGAGCATGAACAGGAGTACAACAAGTACGAAGGTTTGATTTACGGATACCCGGGAAAGGGCAGAAACGCAGGATTGGGTTTCTCAGTAGGAAATAATCTCGAAGCCAAAGTAAGAGATGATAAGGACACTACAAACGGAGGGACAAGGAAGTTCAAACTGATAGACCAGCTTAATTTTGGAGGTTCCTATAACTTTCTGGCAGACTCTATGAGGCTTTCAAACATATCAGTAAGTATTGGTACAACCATAATGCAAAAACTTGGCTTTAGTGCCAATGCAAATCTTGACCCTTATGCAATTGACGGACAGGGTAGGAGAATAGCTCAGTTCAATATTGTAAAGGAGGGTGGGTTCCATCTTGCCAGATTGATGAACGGAACCGTGTCGCTGTCGTATCAGTTTTCCGGCAAAGGTGTGAGGGGTGGCGGCAGTGATTCGGGCAATAAAAATGCTTCCGGTAAAACGGGAAGCCACGAAGACCAGAGATCTTTGTATACTAAAATATACAACCATCCTGTAACAGGGGAATATATCCCGGGGGGCTGGATTTACTATCTTGACCCTTCACTTCCATGGTCTGTCAATGTAAATTACAACTACTCATATAGTAAGTCTTATCAGTATGCAAGTCAGGAGCTTAAAACTCTGCATAATCATACTCAGACGCTGGGAATATCTGCCCAGGTGGCATTGGGCCGCGACCTTAACGTAAATCTCAATACAGGGGTAGATGTAATGAAGCTAAAATTAACAACAACTCAGTTTAGTGCAACTTACGATCTTCACTGTTTCCAGATTTCAGTCTCTTGGGTTCCCGGAGGTATCTGGGAGAGCTGGAGTTTCAGAATAAATGCAAAGGCTTCTGCCCTGGCAGATCTTCTACAATACAAGAGAAATGCAAGTTACTGGGACAGAAGATTTTAATTAAAAATAATCTATTATGAACAAAAAGGTTTTTTCCACTTCTAAAGCTCCAAAAGCTGTCGGACCTTATAGTCAGGCAGTTGAGTCAAATGGTCTTATATTTGTTTCCGGACAATTACCGGTAGATGCCTCAACAGGTGAATTTGTACCCGGTGGTTTAAAGGAGCAGTGCATTCAGGTTTTAAAAAATATCAGTTATATACTACAAGAGGCAGGATGCAGCTTTGACAATGTTCTAAAATCTACTGTCTATCTGAGCGATATTAAGGATTTTGCAGTTATGAACGAGGTTTATGCAACATTTTATAATGAGCCTTTTCCTGCAAGGGTAGCATTTGCTGTTGTCTCACTACCAAAAGGAGCCTTGGTAGAGATTGACGTAATAGCAGCAAGATAGATAAAGTGGCGATTTGTCTGCTTTTTTTTGTTTTTGTTGAGAATATCTCTACATTTGCGACAGATCACGATTTTCTTTTCAGATAAATCTATACCCCTACAACAATTTAAATGTACGATATTAATGAATTGAGCAAGATGAGTCAGGATGACTTAATTGCTATTGCACAAAAGCTTAATGTAAATAAAGCTAAAAGTTTCTCCAAAGAGGAGTTGGTTTATGAGATTTTGGATGAGCAGGCAAAGCAGGGAAGCATGTCAAATGAACCTCTGTTGAAGAGACCTCTTGTGCAAAAACAAAAACAGAGGGTAAAGCCGGCACCAAAAGCAGTTACCGAAAAAGAGACTGTCAAAAGTGAAAAAGCTCCGGAAAGCGAAGAGAAACCAGCTGTTCAATTACCTAAAAACGAAACTGTTAAACAGATTTCGAAGGTCAGAAAAAATGCCAGGATCAAGGAAACAAGGGTTAATATTGTTAAGAAACAAGAGGAGACGGTTACAGGAGGGGTTATTGCAGACACAGAAGTTAGAGATATAGTCGTAAATAATGAGCAGCCAGAAAACTTTGTAAAACAGATTCCTGTTCCTAATCAGAATCAGAATCAAGTTCAAAGACAAAGCCAGAACCCTAATCAGAATCAAAGACCAAATCCTAACCAGAACCCTAACCAGAGGCAAAATCCTAATCAGAGGCCTAATCCAAACCAAAGACCAAATCCGAATCAAAATCCGAATCAAAATCAGCCTCAGATTATTGGACAACCTCAGGATTCAAATCAGAACCCCAATCAGAACCCGAATCAGAATCCGAATCAAAATCCTCAGAGAGAGCATAAAAGAGCACAGTTCACAAAAGAGAATAAAGACAACAGACAGCAGGTTCAGGGTCAGATTTTCAATGTGGCAGAAGAAGAGTCGAATCAACTGAATCAGATTAATCCGGATGAAAACAAGGATAGAAGGGTTAAAGAACCAATAGCAAAGAAGGTTGAATTTGAGGGAGTTGTTGAAGCAACCGGTGTACTTGAAATTATGCCTGACGGTTATGGTTTTTTACGTTCTTCAGACTACAATTATCTTAACTCTCCAGATGATATTTACCTTTCTCAGTCACAGATAAAGCTTTACGGGCTTAAAACCGGTGATACACTTGTTGGTGAAATACGCCCGCCAAGAGAGGGTGACAAATATTTCCCTCTAGTGAAGGTAAGTCAGATAAATGGAAGATCTCCTGAGTTCATAAGGGACAGGGTTCCTTTCGATTTTCTAACGCCACTTTTCCCTGAGGAGAAATTCAATATTACATCAAACGGACACAATAATCTGTCAACAAGAATAGTAGACCTTTTTGCACCAATTGGAAAAGGGCAGAGGGGGCTTATAGTAGCTCAGCCAAAGACCGGTAAAACCGTATTACTCAAGGATATTGCAAATGCGATTGCAGCTAATCACCCAGAGGTTTACATGATTGTCCTGCTTATTGATGAGCGTCCTGAGGAGGTTACTGATATGTCACGCAGCGTAAGGGCCGAGGTTGTTGCCTCTACATTTGACGAACCTGCTGAGAGGCACGTAAAGGTTGCCAACATTGTTCTGGAAAAGGCTAAAAGACTTGTAGAGTGCGGGCATGACGTTGTTATCCTTCTTGACTCCATTACACGCCTTGCAAGAGCATACAATACTGTTCAACCTGCATCGGGCAAGGTTCTCAGTGGTGGTGTTGATGCAAATGCCCTTCAGAAACCAAAACGTTTCTTTGGTGCAGCAAGAAACATCGAAAACGGTGGATCTCTTACAATTTTGGCAACAGCTTTGACAGAGACCGGTTCAAAGATGGATGAGGTTATTTTTGAGGAGTTTAAAGGAACCGGCAACATGGAACTCCAACTGGACAGGAAGCTCTCCAACAAGAGGGTGTTCCCTGCTGTTGATGTTACTTTGAGCAGTACAAGAAGGGATGACCTGCTATTTGACAAGGAGACTCTCAACAGAATCTGGATATTAAGAAACTATCTGGCCGATATGAATTCGGTAGAAGCTATGGAGTTCATGAAGACAAGACTTCTGAGAACTGAAAGCAATCAGGAGTTTCTACTCTCTATGAACGGAGAATAAGCTACAATCCAAAAAAGTGAAGTATTAAGCCGGCTGATAAACCTACAACAAGGTTTATCAGTTTTGCTTTAAAGAAGCTCGACTTACTCTCGGCAAGCAATGGCAATGCTGTATGTCCATCCTGAACAATCGAGCTTGCAAAAAGGACGCTGAATGGTACCAGGCCACTTGCAAACAGTGCAATAAATACCATATGTGGGCCCGATTCCGGTATTAGCCCTATTATGGCAGCCATTAATATCATCATTATAATATTATCCTTTAGCCAATGGTCTATATCCAGAAACTGTTCACCAAAATGGATTATTAACAGTGCACCAAAGGTCCAGAAGAATATAGATTTCAGGTGTTTCTTGACTACATGGTTCCAGAGATGACTCTGAATGAAATGTTCGTTTGCCCTGGCAGTTAGAAACATAGTGAAAAGACTTAGCCCTGCAAAAACGAGATTGATCCACCTTTCGCTGAATATATCAAAACCTCCCTCTTCGTGTTCATGTGCATCTCCGGCAACATGTTCATGTTCAAGTAGACCAAACACAACAGCAACAATAAAGAGGGCGATGCCTGCCATGATGAGTATTCTCTGCTTGCTTGGTTTTCTCAGGTTCTCTTTTATGCTTGATCCGAAAACTGTATGGGATGCGTCTATGTCGCAGCTGTTCTCGTGAATTTCAAAGTGTCCCGGGTCAAATGGTACTGGTGTTTTTTTGAAAATTCTGTCGACAACAATTCCAACAACAATACCTAAAACTAAAAGGGAAAAGAAAAGAATCAGTGCTGTTTTGGGTATCATCGATAACAAAACAAAAGCTTCGTCTCCTGATGATGCTATCATCATGGCTACCAATGAGCCGAAACTCAAAAGGTTATGGGTGAATAGCGAAACAACGGCGAATCCACCTACGCATCCGGGTACCAGACCCAGTAATGCGGCAAGTATGACCTGTTTTACAGGGGAGCTTTGAAGCTTTTTAAAGGATTTTCCATGCGAATGAATATTTATATACTCAATCAGCAGCATCATTATCATTACCAGACCGGTAATAAGTATGCTGTTTTTTAATGCGTCAAAAAAGAAACTCATAGTTTTTTATAAAATTTTAACACCTCAGTAGCAGCAGTAAAGGACCCAATCCGGCCGTCCAGCACCATCTCTTCATACTCGGCCAGCTTCTGTTTTATCATGTCATCTTCATAGAATCTGTTTTTAAGCTCTTCGTTGATGGTTTCGTACATCCAGAATCTCGATTGTTCCCTCCTGTTGTGGAGATAGTATCCGTTTGCTTCGGTTAGTTTAAAGTATTGGTTTATCTTGTCAAGAACATCTTGAAGACCGGCTTTTGTAACGGCAGATGTTGTTATTGCTGTTGGAACCCATCCCGATTCTGTGGGTGGAAAAAGGTGTAGTGCGTTTGAATACAGTGCCTTTGCAAGTGTTGCCTTGTCTATATTTGTACCATCTGTTTTGGTAATAGCAATAAGATCGGACATCTCCATGATTCCTCTCTTTATTCCCTGTAATTCGTCACCTGCTCCTGAAAGCATCAGAAGAAGGAAGAAATCGGTCATTGAATGAACGGTTGTTTCTGACTGGCCAACACCCACGGTTTCTATGAAGATAACATCAAAACCTGCAGCTTCGCAAAGAACGATGCTCTCTCTTGTTTTACGGGCAACTCCGCCAAGGGATCCGCCGGTAGGGCTGGGCCTTATAAATGCATTAGGATCTGCACAGAGTGTCTCCATTCTTGTTTTATCGCCCAGTATGCTCCCTTTACTTTTTTCGCTGCTCGGGTCAATTGCAAGCACTGCCAGCTTATGGCCGGTTCCCGTGATTAACCCTCCGAATGCCTCAATAAATGTACTTTTTCCTGCTCCGGGAACTCCGGTTATACCTATTCGCATGGACTTTACCGTATGTGGCTGGCATGCCTCTATTATTTGTCTGGCTTTATCGCGGGTTTCATTTCTTGAGCTCTCTATGAGAGTTATTGCCTGACTTAAAATTGCAGTATTACCTGCCAGAATACCATCGACATACTCTTTTACTGATAGCGTCCTGACTTTGTTCTTTTTGTAAAAATTGGGAAAATATGGGTTGATAACAGGAGGTTGTTCTACTCCGTCGTTTACAATAAGTGCACTCTCTTTATTTGATTCCTTCATGGTTATCAGTTATTTAGTTATATCTCCGGATAAAAGAAGGTTTACAATTGGTCTTGTTGGAGAATTTGTAATAAGTGTAAGGATGTATGTTTTTTCTCCTATTTGCCCGGCAGTATTAATCTTAACACTTATTTTTGCTGAGGCTCCCGGAGAAATCTTACCCGGGTTAACTACCTCCACACCCTTCTCATTTAAGTCAATCTTGTGGATTAGAAGGTCTTTCCTCCCCAGGTTTTTGATTTCGAATATGGTATCAATCTTGTTGCCGGAAGAGATTGTGCCAAAGTTGAATGAGCTTTTGGTAGCCATAGGCAAAGGAGCCTGGTCAACATCGGCTTTGCTCAAATCTGAGAAATCTTCCCTTATTGTTGCAGTAATCTCAATTTTTCTGGATGCTTTCTTACCGTTTATCACAGGTGTTGCAATATATGATGTCAATCCCCAGTTCTTCTGTACTTTTGTGTCAATTGTTATAATAAGCTCTCCTTTACTATTTGGTGCAAGTGTTTCTGGATTTACTGACATAGAAAGACCCTTTGATAAATCGGCGAAAGTCAACTTTATTGGAGCAGTTGAAATGTTAGCAACCTCTATTGTTTCGTGGTCTATAGTTCCTTGATTTATCTGTCCTATATCAATGGGCGATTTTCTCAAAGCCATTGACCCGAACAGAACCGGAAAGAGCTGCTTTATGCTTTTTTTCTTTGCGTGAACAACCCCTTTGATTCTTAAGATTATTGGTTTGGGAGACCCTGTGACGTATATAGTAAGGGATTTGTCAAAAGGAATGGGGCCCTGATCATTTAGGAAGGTAACACTTAACTTTCCTGATTCTCCGGGTTTTACGGGATTTTTGGTCCAGGTTGGTGTTGTGCAGCCACATGACGATATCACTGTCTGGATTATAACGGGTTGCTGGCTTATATTTTTAAATGTGAAGGTATAATTCTGTTTTCCTGCGCTAAGTTGAATATCTCCAAAGTCGTGAATTTTCTTATTGAATTCAATGCTCGCCCCCTTTTGGTCCTGACCGGAAAGTGATGCTGTAAAAAGGATAGCTATTGTTGAAATAATATATTTAAGACGAAAGAAGACTCTCATGACATCAATAATTTTAAGAAAACCTGTTTGCAAAGATACAATTTGTATTTGTTCTATTCCAACCAATTTTATACCTTTGCAACAATTAAACCAATTTAAAAATCAAAAATAATGGCGTACAAAATTTCTGAAGATTGCACTGCTTGCGGAACATGCATCGACGAGTGTCCAGTAGAGGCTATCTCTCCTGGTGACATTTACAAAATTGATCCAAATATATGTTCTGATTGCGGTACTTGTGCAGACGTTTGCCCCGTAGGAGCAATCAGCCAGGCGTAATTAAATTACAATCGATAAATAGGAGACTCTCTTAAGTGGGGGTCTCTTATTTTTTTGTCAAAGTTTCAGAACTGCCAGTTGTTTTAACATGTCGCTCATATTAAGGCATATACAAAATATTTTATGTCAAAATTTCTGGAAAATAATTTTATAAACAGCAGATAAACAGCAACATCTTATTTTAACTGGCAGATGAAGAAGCGCCCACGTAACTAATAAATCATGTAAACCAGTAAGGGATACTGAAGAATGAGAAATTTTCTAAAAATGGTGTTGAAAATGGATGTCTAGGAGGATTCAAAGGGCTAGACCTCTACTAACACCTCTGGCAAAGTCTCTGCCAGAGGCATTAGCAAAGACTTTGGCAGAGTAAAGTATTGGAGTCGGATTGGCGAATGCTTATCAGGAAGAGTTGGGTATGATAATTCTAAGCCATCTTGCAATATTTGATTGTGTAATTGTCTGAATGGGCATTGCAATGAGCAATTGGGCACCCACTCAGCGAGCTGAGCGTAAAAAAGCAAAAACGATAACAGGTTTACACAGATAAATGAATGCTGATTGAGTAAAATACGGAATTGGAGTCGGATTGGCGAATGCTTATCAGGAAGAGTTGGGTATGATAATTCTAAGCCATCTTGCAATATTTGATTGTGTA
>MEOK01000040.1:0-354 GCA_001769195.1 Bacteroidetes bacterium GWF2_40_14
GGCCGACGGGACAAAGGTGGTGCTGGACGATGCAAAGGAGGCCGACGGGACAAAGGTGGTGCTGGACGATGCAAAGGAGGGAAAACTCCAGGAGCAGGGAAACACTACAATTATAAAGCTGGACAGCGGAAGGCTGGCATACAATACCAGGTCGGGATCAGCAATTCTTGAAAAGATTGTTCAATACAATACTCTTACTACCCCTCGCGGAGGAAAATACTGCGTGACACTTCCGGATGGCACCGTTGTCTGGCTGAATGCATCCACTACCCTACGCTTCCCTGTAGCATTTGCCGGCAAGACACGTAAGGTAGAGGTAAAGGGTGAGGCATATTTTGAGGTTGCAAAAAATGA
>MEOK01000040.1:361-9491 GCA_001769195.1 Bacteroidetes bacterium GWF2_40_14
CCATTCATTGTTAAGGCGGGAAATTCAGAGATTAAGGTATTGGGAACCCACTTCAATGTTATGGCCTATGCCGATGAGAAGCTGGTAAAGACCACACTGCTGGAAGGATGTGTAGAGATAGCAGTCCGCAAGCAATCTACGGAGAGAGAAGAAATTCCTGCTATTAGACTGGTCCCCGGAGAGCAGGCTCAGCTCGATATCAACAATGCTCTCACAGTTGTCAAGGCAGATCTGGAAGAGGCAGTTGCATGGAAAAACGGATTCTTTATATTCAAAAATGAGCCAATTGAGAGTGTGATGCAGAAAATTGCACGCTGGTATGATGTGAATATCGTATATGAAACCACCAACGACATCTTGCATTTTACCGCTAATATCTCAAGGGCAGAGAATATTTCAGAAGTTCTGAGGATAATGGAACTAACTGATGTCGTACACTTTAAAATTGAAAAAAAGACGATAACAGTCTGTTTTAATTAAGATAGTAGAGAAAAATTAAAAAAAATAAAAGACCAACTATGTAAAAAAGTTAAAGAGAACCTGGCCACCGAAGTAAAAAAGGCGGAGTCCCGTGGGGCGAGACCCCGCCCGGAGTTCGGAAGTGCCATAAAAGTTGCAATTAATCAACACAATTAACATCACTAACCAAACACACAAAAGTATGAAAAATTCCACACTTTTACTAAAAATGAAACTCACAATTATCCTTCTAGTAGTAGCCTTCCTGCAAGTTCAGGCCAAGGGTTATTCACAGATGATTACACTCAAGCAGCAAAACGCTCAGCTTGAGGATGTGTTTGTCGAGATCATGAAACAGACTAACAGCCACTTTATCTACTCTCCCCAAATGCTTAAGGATGCCAAACCTGTTGATATCGATCTTACAAACGTAACCATGGATGAGGCTCTCTCGCTATGCTTCGAGGGGCAACCACTCACCTATGTCATTGAAAACAACACAGTGATAGTGAAGATGAAGGAGCTTCCTCCACCTCCCATTAAAGGAAAAGTTCTTGATGAAAAGGGGAATCCATTTCCTTTTGTGAATATCAGGATAAAAGGCACAACCAATGGTGTTGCCTGCGATGACAACGGCAATTTTTCCATTAATGCTAAAATTGGCGATATTTTAGTAATATCCTTTTTGGGGTACGAAACTCAGGAGATAAAAATAACCAGTTTAACCGACATTTCCGTTTCTTTAAAAGTATCTATCAGTAACCTCGAGGAGGTTGTAGTTGTTGGCTATACAATGAAAAAAGCACGAGAACTTACCGGATCGGTACAAACAGTTAACTCGAAGGAGCTTAATAACTCAATTACCACCCCCGATGCAACTTCGGCCTTAAAGGGCAGGGTAACCGGTGTAGACATTGTAAATTCAAATCCATATACAGCGGTGAAGGCAACCGTGACCGTAAGGGGCCAAGGCTCTTTTTCCGGAGGTGTTGACCCCATTAACGGGGAATTTAACGATGCTTTTTATGTGCAGACATCGCCATTGATCGTAATCGACGGGGTTGTCACCCAGTTTACAAGCATTGCTCAGGCTGTAAGTATTGCTGATATCGAAACGATAACCTTACTGAAGGACGCTGCCTCAACTGCCATTTACGGTTCAAGGGCGGCCACAGGGGTTATATTGGTAACAACCAAAAAAGGTACCGGCGGTAAACCAAGAGTAAATGTCACATTAACATCAGGTATAAACTATCCGAATTTCGGAAATGTAGATCTGATGAATACAAGCCAATGGATGCAGTGGACCAGAGATGCAGCCTCCATATCCTGGGCACAGATACCCTCTTACCAAACGCAGTTTCCTAATGGATATATGGATTTGTGGAAAAACAAAATGGGTGGAATGGTTGCCCTTTTCGATACCACTTCTTCCTTCGACTGGCAAAAAAATATAATTAAACCCGGATTATTGAAAAGAGCAACAGTCAACCTGTCGGGAGGCAATGCCACTTCCAATTACTATATTGGTTTTTCTACCTATAATGAAGGTGGAAATGATTTTGTTTCGAAATATTCCCAGAACAGTTTACGTGTAAAACTTGAAAGTAAGTTTACCAAATTTCTCACTGTTGGCATGAATGTGAGCGGAATGTTTGAAAATCAGGAGAATCCCTTAGTTAGTGCAGAAGGATCAATGATGAACTTACCTTTTTATAACCCTTATAAAGACGGTAAAACCAGCGACACGACCATTATGAGTACATGGAGAGGGCCGGGAACAACCGCTGCAGCTGGTCCATATCGAAAGACCGGGAACCCATTCTACGATATTAAGTACAATAATTCCTTGGTGAAAAACTCGAATCTGATGGGAAGCTTCTGGGGAAAAGTAAACTTTACCCCTTGGCTCTATTTCACCTCAACCAACACCTGGTCGCAATACAAAAGTGGCTCCAATAATATAAGTGACAGGAGAACGGTGGCAGGCGGTTTTGGGCAGGCTCAAAATATGAAAGGAAAACTCGAAGTCAATACAATACAGAACGATGTATTCCTTACATCAAACGTGTTGAATTTTCTTAAAACCTTTCAGAAAAACCACAATGTAAGTGTATTGGCGGGGCAGGAATATCAATATAAACACTTACTCACTACATCAGCCACAAAATTTGATGTACTGGAAGGCGAACGAAACCTGTCGGCAGGTGCAACCGATACCTATTCGACAAACCATATAATGGCAACTGGTAATGAAAGGGAATACCTTGTCTATTCTTTATTCGGACAGGCAGACTATGATTACAAAGGCATATATATATTCTCAGCATCAGTAAGGCGCGATGCCTCAGCAAGTTATTCACGCGAAGGCAGGTATAAAAACTTCTGGTCGTTGTCTGGTGGCTGGGCAGTAAGCAAGGAGAAATTTTGGGAACCAATCCGCGATGTGGTATCTTTTCTGAAGTTCAGGGGAAGTTACGGTATTTCGGGAAAAGATGCCGGGGCCGATTTCCTCAACCAGACACTTTATAAAAGGACAGGCACCAATCCTCCATCTGATTATCTGGAAAAAGGAAATCAAGGCTATTATTTGTACCAGTTAGGCAACGATAAATTAACATGGGAAACTACCAATACCACTGAGGCTGGTGTTGACATTGAACTGTTCAAAGGCAGGGTAAGTGCTAATTTTAGCATGTACAACAAAGCAGGTAAAGATTTGATAATCAGGGCTCAGTATACGAGCATATCGGGCATTCCTGCCCAGTATCAGAACATTGGAGACCTTACAAACAAAGGGTGGGAACTAGCATTAAAAACCATTAATGTTATTCACAAAGATTTCAGCTGGACTACAGCTTTTACCATGTACCATAACACAAACAGGATAGACAAGATAAGACCACCTGCATCCGCCGAAGATGTGCCGGTATTCGCTACTAATGCTACATTTTGGACTTATGGATATTCCGGAAACTTTAAAGTGGGGGAAAGTATAAACGATATTAAACTGGTTAAATTCTTACGTTTCGAAAATGCGACCGGTTACCCTGTTTTTGAACATGTGAGCGATACCGACGGTAGCAAGAGCGAAGTTGTGATTACACCGACCTCTTCATTTAGCAATCTCCTGGGCAACCCGGCATCGAAGCAAAAGATAGGCACTGCCATGCCAAAAGTACAAGGCGGATTTATCAATGAATTCAAATATAAAAATTTCGGATTGGGCATAATTATAACGTATGGATTTGGTTCTATGGTGCAGTCGAAAGCTATCATCAACACTATAGGGAATCCATACAATACAAACTGGGCCAATTACAATCCAGTTGTGTTAACTGCAAACCAGGTATACTGGAAACCCGGCAGTCCCAACAACAATAAAGCAAATGTGCCGGGACCAGGATTTCAATATGCAACTATCTCTGGATCACAATCATCAATGACCTGGATAAAGGGTGACGCGGTAAAAATAGCCAATGTAAGACTAAGTTACGATTTGCCGGCAAAGTTACTGGAAAAACTGAAGATATCGAGCTTTCAGGTTGTACTTTCGGCCGATAACCTGAAGTACTTTACCAATAAAAACTACATTGGAGCCGATCCTGAGGCAGTTACTTACCAGGGCTCAGGTAACGATACAGGCGGATCTGGCCGTTTAAACTACAATTATGGCTTTGCTGCTTCACCAAGGCGCGTAAATCTTACTTTCAACATTGGTTTTTAATCCCTATAAAAATTTAACACGATGAAAAATAAAATATATTTTCTAATTGCAATTATTACATGTGTTAGTTTTTTGCTCTCCTGTAATAAAGAATTCGACGCACTAAAACCCCATAACGCTATTACGCAGGAAAGTCTGTTGTCAACCAAAGATGGTATTAAGCTGGTAACAAGCTCTAATTATGCTAATTTTATGTCACCTTTTGGGACTACGGCAGGCAGTCAAACCTATAATACCCACGGAAGCGGTTCTGGTGGATCTATGCTGGAGGGCATGATCTATTTAAACGAAGGATTGAGCAACAACGTGAATGTCACTGAGCTTGGTCTGGATTATGGGTTGTCCATCTTTTATTATCAAACAGGTGTGAAGGATAACGGATTTGCCGAGGGTGTTTGGCAATTGAGCTATGCCATGATAGGGAGTTGTAACAATGTGCTGGATGCCATTGAAAAACAACCCACTAAGGCTACCGATAAGGATCTGATGCAGTACAAAGGTGATAACCTGTTCATTAGGGCGTATATATACTACAACCTCGCCCAGTTTTTTTGCCGTCCATTTTACGACAACCCGAGCACCAATATGGGTCTGCCATTGAAACTGACTTCGGACAATACAGTTGTTACTGACAGGGGTACAGTAAAAGGATTGTACGACCTGATAATTGCCGATCTAACAGCGGCTATTGCTGTATTGCCCGACAATGCAGTGCCCAACAGGAACCTGGCCAACAGGTATGCCTGCTACGGGTTGTTATCCAGGGTTTACCGCGATATGGGAGGTAGTTTTACACAGCCCAACGCTGCCAACAACCAATTGGCAGTAGATAATGCCACCAAAATTCTCGGAGGCTCGTGGGGCGGATATGTCCCAGGTTCTGATAAAAGTGATGCATATATTAAAGGCATGTTTGGTGTCAAACCCTCAAAAGACAACAAGGAATACCTTTGGTGCTTTGACGGTACTATCATGAGTACGAATTATGGGAACAATGTGACTCAAGCTTATTCATCAGATGAAAACAGTTGGTTTGCAACAGGTGCCAGTTATTTATTGTCCCCTGATTTGCTAAGTCTGTTCGACAAGAACAATGACAGGAGGTACCAATACTTTGTAGGGCCCGATCCTTTTGCATATTATCATACTGCCCCCTGGGACAATGATACGTATACCACTACGAAATTTATCACTGGCAAATATTCCGGCACTATGGATATATTTGGTGATCCTACACCCAACCCGCAAATCCGTATAGGCGAAATATACCTGAACAGGGCCGAAGCATATGTAAAATTGGGCAAATCGGCCGAAGCATTAGCTGATTTGAATTATATCAGGGCGCGCGCAGGTCTGGCACCATTGACAGGTTTAAGCGGACAGGCTTTGTTTAATGAGATTTTAAATGAAAGACGCAGGGAATTGGTTGGAGAATCCCTTACCGGACTAGATAACTACCGGAACGGATTGCCGATGACCAGGAGTTATACCTCTGGTTTCCCGGATAAAGATGTGAGAACTATCCAACCGAACGATTACCGCGTAATCTTCCCTATTCCTGAATTTGAGGTGAATGTTACCGGCGTTAAACAGAATCCGGGGTATTAACCATATCTGCATTATTCTGAGAGGTCTCGTCAACTAAATGTATGAGGCCTCTTTTCTGAATAAGATAATCTTAAAATATATAATAAAATGAAGTTAAGATATTTGACGAAATTACTAACAATAATTCTACTCATCGTCTCAATTACAAGTTGTCAGCAAAACTCAGCCAAATTCGAATTGAAAGGCAAATTGAGTGGAATAACAGATGGTAAAATCATACTCACTTTATGCAGTGAAGATGAGTCTCAAAAATCGGATACCGTGCTCATTAAAAAAGGGGAATTTATTTTTACAGGAAATATTTCAGAACCAACTCAATGTGTAATAAAAGTAGAAGGAAAGGAGCATGGTGCATACTTCTATGCAGAAAACGCTAAAATGACTATGACCGGTGATGCCGATACTTTGTATAAAGCGATTATAACAGGTGGAATAGTTAATGAATCTGAAAAAAGTTTCCAGACAGATTTAGATAAACTTGTAAAATCAATCAAAGACAAATTCAAGGCAGATTCCCTTTTAAAAGTATATGCGGCTACCAAAGACGAAGGCACAAAGAAATTGATTGATGTCTATTCTGCTGAATTCAGGATTGCATATGATAAATATCAGTTGGGTTATATCAAACAGAATCCGGCTTCCTACTATTCTGCAATACTTATCGAACAATCTGCATTTGGCAAGAGTGCTGCAAATATTGAAGATGATCTTCTAATGCTTGATCCCAAGCTAAACGATACGAAGATTGTCAAAGGAATCCGCGAAATGATTGAAAATCTCAAAACATCTGATGTAAAAGCTGATACATTTACCAATAATGCTCCCGAGATGAGTTATTTTGTAGACAAAACCTTTACTGGTGCCGGTTATAAGGATATGGTCTACCTGGCAACTTTACCCAATGACAATATCTGTGCACTCCGAAAAGATGGAGTTGTAACTATTATCAACCCTAAAGGGGGTAAGGTGATGGAATTCAAATCGGAGATCGGCGGAAAACCATCTGCAATAGCTGTTGATGAATCAGAGAATATTTATGTTTTTGGTTCTATTTATGAGAACAAAAGCGTACAATCAAGAGGAAAAACCACTCAGATTGAGACTCCTGTCAAGGTTGAGTGCCTGGTTTTCAACTTAAAAGGCGTTACTGTCAGAACTATTGAGCTAGCAGGCATAGTAACGGCTACCGGTGCTAAAGTTGCTAACAATAAAATCATGGTTGCCGACACAAGAACCAAGATGATTGCAATTTACAATGCCGAAACCGGAGAAAAAATTTCTGCTATTGAGAAGTTACGTACCTGCTGCGGTATTCTGGACTTCAGCATACGCAACAATGAAATCCTGGTGGCAAATTTAGGTGCATTCAGGGTTAACGGATTTGATTATGCAGGCAAAGCAACCATCTCATTTGGCCAACGTGGGAACGGAATAAACGATTTTCACGGTTGCTGCAACCCTGTAGGCGTAGCGTTTCTTTCAACAGGAGGTATTGTTACAGTTGAGAAAGACCCTACACGCATAAAAACATACAGCAAAGAGGGGGCTAAAGTTATCTCAGGGATTGACGAACTGGTTAAAGGCTGCAGGTATATTCCAATGGCAGTTGACTCAAGAGATAATGTCTATCTGGCATCTATGACAAGTGGCGTTATAAAATGCATACCGGCAAAATAACAATATAATATCTACTCAAATAGTAATTCTCCGGCGTTGTCTGATTTTCCCAATAGTACTAGGTTGTAAAGTTAGTTTTAGGTTAATAAGAGTCAGACAACGTCGGAGTTTTTGTGGGTACATGGGACGGGGATACAAGGGAACGCACATTATGTACCCAAAAAAGGATGAGGTGCGAGATTTGTCGATGCTTGGCTGGAGGCTTTGGGTACCCACTTAAGGAGCAGTGCGTTGAAAAAAACAACAAGCGGAAACCATGCAGCCATATATACCGGCTAAATAGGTTTCCGCATTTGTTTTTTAGCACTGCAACTGCATAGTGGGTAAAGCCGGGGCACGCATCTACAAATCCCGCACCTTACCTTAAAACAGGGTACACAATATGTGTCCCCATGTACCAACACGAAATATTTTTTGATTTATCAGATTTATCAAAGCGATTGGCTATTTTTGTATAGAATAATCTGAAAAAATACAAATAATGCCTTCCGGTATCTCGAGTTTATCTGAAAATGAGCTGCTTCGCAAAGTTGCGGGAGGTGATGAAGCATCTTTCAAATACCTGTTCGAGAAATACAGTGACAAAATTTTTTCAATGTCAATGAATATCACTCACTCTGAATATATTTCAGAAGAGATTACGCAGGATGTATTCTGTATATTATGGCAAAACAGGAGAGAGCTGGAGGGGATTTGTTACATAAACTCATATATGAGGACAATTGCAGCTAATGTAGCCTGTAACTATATGAAAAGGTTGACAACCGAAAAATTAATCCTCCGGTCAATTTATAACGAATCAACACAGACTACCGAATCTGTCGAGAATATAGTTATAAATAAAGAGATTCATGAAATCATGGAGAAAGCTATTCAGAACCTACCACCACAACAAAGAAAAGTATATATTCTAAGTCGTTATGAGGGTCTTAAACAGGAGGAGATTGCCAAAAAGATGAAAATTTCTCTATATACAGTAAAGGAATACATGAAATATGCAGTAATCTCAATAAGAAAATTTGTAGATAATAAAATAGAGCTTTCAATTATTCTTGCTGCACAACTCTTTATAAATGACTGAAAAACACATAAATTTATCTCTCTGTAAAACAGATATTTAGCATTTAAATTGTTTTTTCAAAAATTTCTAATCCCCTCTTTTTTTCTACTCATTTGTCTAATGTATCAAAGGGACAATAATGTAATATGAGTATAGAGAGAATAAATATCCTTTTTCAACGTTACGTTGAACATAAGATAACATGGGATGAGGAATCGGAACTTTTACAGTTGCTGGACAAATCATCCGATGATGACATTAAAGAAATTGTAAAAGAGTGTTACGACAATCTTCCGGTAAACCACAAACTGGACAAAGCAGATAAAGCGAGAATTTTCAGTGAAATCGCTGATAAAAGCAATATAAGAACCCATACACCTTCTGCATCGGTATATTCAACATCCTTCAGAAGAGGTGGATATTTCAACAGAATTGCCGCTGTGGCAGCTGTCGCACTTATCTTCATAACCGCCACCCTCTATATCTTCAACAATGAAAAAGAGAACCCGGCAATGGAGATAAACAAGATTGTGGAGATTGCAAAACCAATGGAGAAACCGCTCTACAAGAACGACATAAAGCCAGGAGGGAACAAAGCC
>MEOK01000041.1:0-16617 GCA_001769195.1 Bacteroidetes bacterium GWF2_40_14
ACATAAAGCCAGGAGGGAACAAAGCCATACTAACATTGGCCGACGGGACAAAGGTGGTGCTGGACGATGCAAAGGAGGGAAAACTCCATGAGCAGGGAAACACTACCATTATAAAGCTGGACAGCGGAAGGCTGGCATACAATACAAGATCGGGATCACCAATTCTTGAAAAGATTATTCAATACAATACACTCACTACTCCTCGCGGAGGAAAATACTGCGTGACACTTCCGGATGGCACCATTGTCTGGCTGAATGCATCCACTACCCTACGCTTCCCTGTAGCATTTGCCGGTAAAACACGCAAGGTTGAAGTAAAAGGTGAGGCGTATTTCGAGGTTGCTAAAGATGAGGCAATGCCATTCATAGTAAAGGCGGGGAATTCAGAGATAAAGGTACTTGGTACACACTTCAATGTTATGGCTTATGCCGATGAGAAGCTGCTAAAGACAACACTGCTGGAAGGAAGCGTTGAAGTTTCTGTCTTAAAAAAGGCAGAAGGTGAACAGGGCGTTCCGGTTATAAAACTGGAACCCGGAGAGCAGGCTCAGCTCGATATAAGCAATGCTCTCACTGTTGTCAAGGCAGATATGGAAGAGGCAATCGCATGGAAAAACGGATTCTTCATTTTCAAGAACGAACCTATTGAGAGTGTGATGCAGAAGCTGTCACGCTGGTACGATGTAAATGTGGTTTATGAAACTACAGATGAATCCATTCTCTACAGCGCTAATATTTCACGGGCTAAAAACATCTCAGAAGTTCTGCGTAAGCTGGAGCTGACTGAGACAATACATTTTAAAATTGATGGAAAAATAATTACTGTTTTGCAATAACCCGGCAACCGAAGAAAAAAAGGCGAAGTCCCGTTGGGCAGGACTCCGCCCCGAGTTCGGAAGTGCCATTTAAAAATCGACGATAGACAATCAAATTCACTAACCAAACACACAAATGTATGAAAAATTCCACATTCTTACTAAAAATGAAACTCACAATTATCCTTCTTTTAGTAGCCATGATGCAGGTTCAGGCAAGGGGCTATTCTCAGATGATTACACTCAAGCAGCAAAATGCTCAGCTTGAGGACGTGTTTGTCGAGATTATGAAACAGACAAACAGTAAGTTTGTCTACTCTCCTACTATGCTTAAGGCGACAAATCCTGTTAATATTAACCTTACAAATGTAACTCTAGAGGAGGCACTGGAGCTATGCTTCGAAGGACAACCAATCACTTATATAATTGATGAAGACAATACTGTGATTGTAAAGATGAAGGAGCTCCCTCCACCTCCTGTAAAAGGAAGAATAACCGACGAACAAGGGAGGCCCATGCCTTTTGTTAATGTTGTGATAAAGGGTACTACAATCGGAGTGGTCAGTAACGATAACGGAGAGTTCGTAATCAATGTAAAAAAAGGAGATATTCTGGTATTTTCGTTCATTGGCTATCAGACTGCAGAGGTAACTGTAGGAGACGGTCCGGTTAATGTAATACTGAAAATTGGAGCCAATGTACTGGACGAAGTTCAGATTATCGGCTACGGAACCACTACAAAACGAGAAAATACAGGAGCTATAAGCTCTGTCAAAGCCAAAGATCTGAGCAAACAGCCAGTATCTAATTTTGCTATGGCTTTACGAGGTAAAATGACAGGTGTAGTAGTTAATAACAGTGAGGGTGTAGGTAGTGGAGTAGACATAATAATCAGGGGATTGAACTCCTTTGGTTCAGGTACCAGACCCTTGTATATTGTTGACGGTGTAATTATAAATGCTGCTAATTCAAGTGCAGGCTACTCCAGCTATTTACATAGCTCTTCTCCATTAGGTTCCTTAAATCCAAATGATATCGCCAGCATCGATATTCTTAAAGATGCAGATGCTACAGCAATTTATGGCTCGAGGGCAACAAATGGTGTAGTTCTGATCACTACAAAAAAGGCTGAATTAGGCAAGACAAGAGTGAATCTGGATATGTATACAGGTTTTAACAAAGCCACGTATTTGCCAAAGTTATTAAACACAGAACAATACATAGCATTACGCAAGGAGGCATTCAAACTGGACAATAAGGTTCCTACAGAAAGTACGGCAGCCGACCTTACAAATCTTTCGCCTTGGAAAGAGAATGGTTATACAGACTGGACAAATTACGAATTAGGGAATAGCGCTCCAATTATGAACGCAAACCTGGATATGTCAGGAGGGACAAAGGGTTTAAGTTATTATTTCAGCACCGGCTATCTGAAACAGTATGACATACAACCCGGTGACCCATATCAGGAGCGAATCTCGACTCGTCTCAATCTGAATAGTGTAAGTATGAACGACAGACTCGAATCATCTTTGTCGGTTCAATATTCAGTAGATAAATTAAAACCTACTCAGGTTGCGAGTAATATTGTAGGTGGCGTTCGCTTTCTTCCTCCAAATTACCCGTTGTATACAGATGAGGGGGATTACTACTGGGGATCATCAAGCTCATTCACTTTCTCAAACCCTGAAGCTTGTATGACTCAAAAGATTAAGTTATTACGTTCTAATTTTTTAATGAGTGCAGATTTTAGCTATTTAATCTTCAAGGGGCTTAAAGCAAAAGTTTCATTCTCTTATGGTAATCAGGGTAGTGAGTCTGAGAAAATAGCCCCTTCTACATCCTTTAATCCACTCTCCGAAAGTACATCAGTACCATTTAGCTCTTCATCATTTGGAAATTACAGTTCACTTAATATGGAGCCTCAGCTTACCTATAATGGTAAAATATCAGATGGAAACATCTCTGTTCTGGTGGGGTCTACCTGGTTTAAGGCCTCCAGCTCCAATAGGTCACTAGATTTGACAGGCTTCCCTGGAGATGATTTTATGGGCTCATGGGATTTTGCAAACACAGTGCAATCAAAATCCAGTTCAAGGGCAGATGAGCGGTTCCGCTCATTCTTTGGCAGGGTAAACTATAACTGGGCTCAAAAATACTTTTTGAATCTATCATACAGAAGGGATGGCTCCTCAAAGTTTGGAGATAATTACAAGTGGGGTGACTTTGGTGCCATTGGTGCTTCCTGGATATTTTCCGATGAGTCATTCATAAAAGAGGCTTTACCATTTTTAAGTTTCGGAAAATTAAGGGCTAGCTGGGGAGTAACAGGCAACGACCAGATTGCTGACTACTATTATTTAAACCTATACTCGGCCGAAAGTGTTTCCTATGGTACTGCAATTGGCCTGAACACTCAATATCTATACAACCAGGACATCCATTGGGAACAGACTAAAAAGCTGGAGGCTGCTCTGGAATTTGGATTATTTAAAAGCCGTGTTTCTGGCTCTGTTTCCTGGTATAGAAACAGGACTACCGATTTCCTGATATCTGAACCAATTAGTTCACAATCTGGCTTTGGTTCATTTGTAAACAATTTTGATGGTATTGTTCAGAACACCGGATGGGAATTTGAACTGAGAACTAACAATATACAAAATAAAAACTTTCAATGGAGAACCAATGTCAATTTTACCATTGCTAAAAATTCGCTATACAAATATGACGATTTAGCAGGATCTGCCTATGCCGGTAATTACGAGATAGGAAAACCTCTTGATATAATCAGGAGCTTTTATGTTGACTCAATTTCTACCATTAACGGTTATGCCTTTTTAAGAGATGTAAATAAAGATGGCTCGCTTACCACTCCTGGTGATTATGTGACACTAGGTTCCCCTTCACCAAGAAACTATGGTGGTATGGAAAACATCTTCTCTTACAAAGGTTTTGAATTTAGTTTTTCTGTAACATGTGCGCAACAAATGGTTACTAACTGGTTCATGGGCTCATCTCTTCCGGGAATGGCAAGAAATCTTCCTGTCCAACTGTTGGGTAACTACTGGCAGAAACCGGGCGACCATGCCAAATACCCAAGGGCAATAACAGGTATGGTGAACAATGCTAATGTCCAGCAAATATCCTATACGAATTTTTCAAATCTTGCATATAATGACATCCTATGGTTCAGACTGAGCAATGTGTCACTTTCTTATACTTTGCCTTCAAACTGGGTAGAAAAAGCCGGTTTGAGCAGAGCTTCGGTATATGCACGCGGACAAAACCTTCTGTTTTACTCTCCAGTTGATTTAGGAAAAGATCCCCAGGCAGGAAGTGCATCAGGAGGTATGCCAATAAAGAGCTGGGTATTTGGTGTTCAACTCTCCTTTTAATTATCTAAAAAAATGAAAATCATGAAATACATATATAAAACCATATCGCTTTTTGCTATAGTATCGGTACTATCATTGTTTACAACTTCTTGCGAAGACTTTCTGAATGCACCGCTTCCTCCGGATAAAATAACCCCCGAAAAAGTATTTGGCTCTAAAGGCACCATAGAAATGGCCATGTTGGGAATATATTCAAAGGCTTCAAAATTTTATGGTTCCGGATCGATGGTTTATAGAACGGAATGTTTAGCTGATAATTTAAGTAGAAATCCCCCATTGGCTATGGATATTATGTCAAGTTCCGCATACGATGCCAACAATTCGGCAACATTAAGCTCGTTATGGAGTGTTCCTTACTCGGTAATTTACGAGGCAAATGTAATGCTGGAAAATTTACCCATATCACCAGCGAAACTCTCCACACAGGTTATTGATCAATATTTAGCACAGAATCTATTCATAAGAGCATTAATGCATTTTGAGCTGCTCAGGTTCTATGGAGATATACCATTGGTTTTAAACTCCGATCCTATTGAGTCAGCAATGTTAGCTCGTTCACCCAAAGCTGAAGTATATGCATCCATTATCACTGACCTTAAAGATGCCATAAATAAATTGCCGGAAACCAATATAAGTGGTATGGATGCCAGACGTTGTGCCAACAAGAATGTGGCTAAAGCATTGCTGGCAAGAGTCTATCTACATATGGGTGATTGGATAAATGCAGAAACATACGCAACAGAAGTTATAAATAGCGGCAAATATGCTTTAGAAGCAGACCTGACTACAGTATTGATGAGAAGAAGTAAAGAGATAATCTTCTCTATGGATGGATCTATGGCAAGTGCACCTAATAGTTGCTTTTATTATTCATTGCAGGGAATGCCTATGATGTATCAGATGATGCCGGTTCCATACAGGTGGAAATATTCTGGCTGGGGATGTTTGACACAGAGTGCAATTAATGAATTCGAAACCGGGGACCAAAGGTTTTCAAAATTATTCACCTATTCATTAGAAAAAAATGTCTTTACCCTTAAATACCCATATGGAATAATCACCCAGGAGATGGCCGATGAAGATCCACAAGATTTCTGTATATTAAGACTTGCAGAAATGTATTTGATTCGGGCAGAAGCAAAAGTCCGTAAATCCTCACCAGATCTGACAGGTGCTGCAGCAGACCTTAACCTGATAAGAACAACACATGGGAAACTAGCCAACACAACTGCTACTACTCAGGCTGCGCTTCTTTTAGCACTTGAACATGAAAACAGGATTGAATTCATGTGTGAATCTCATCGTTGGTACGATATAGTACGAACAGGAAGGGCCGATGCCATTTTAAGCAAAGAGAGCAACAAAACTGGCTGGAAATCACACAAATCACTATTACCTATTCCTACCAATGAACTTATTATCAATAAGAAATTAGTTCAAAACCCGGGTTACTAAACCTACATTATATCTTTTTAAAATATAAATCCTTTCTTCCTCCCGGGAGGAAGAGAGGATTTTCTCAATTTAAAAACAAAGCATGAGAAATATATACCTTACAATACTTGCAGTTATAATCACAAGTGGATTATATGCACAAAACAATTTGAAAATAATGCCTGAGAAGCCACATCCTGGTGATAAGGTTAAATTTTCTTACACTCCTCCGCAAGAATTTGCTGGTGAAAAAGCTCCCTTGCAATGTACTATCTATAAAATGGGAAACTATGACGACTTCTACGGGGTGATGAGTCCTCTGGGAAAACCGGTAGAGATGGAAATTAAAAAAAGCGGTAATGAATATGTAGGAGAATTGACTACTGAAGAGAGTGTTTACGGGCTTGTTTTTCGTTTTACATGGGGAGATTATAAAACGAAAAACAATAACAATAACGGTTATTTCGTCCCTTTTTACACAGCTGAAAACAAACCATGTCCCACTGCATATGCAAAAATGGGAAAGCATTTGTCTGATTCGTTCTTCAATAAATGGCAACCCAAGAACCTCTCTTTGGCAAGGGAGTATTATCTTAAGGAGATGGAAAACTATCCTGAAAAAAGCTCAGCTATTGCCGTTGATATTTATCGGACCTACAATCCTAAAATTGATTCTGCTGAAATTAAAAAATTAGCTGTAAAGCAATTAGAAAGGATATTTAAAGACAAACCAACCACCGATGCCGATTATCTGGCTTGCAATACATTTTTTTATGCGATGGGGTTAAAGAGGACAGCATCCTATTTCACGGAATATGCTACACAAAACAATGTTGAGGGATATTTCAGGACATCAAATTTATATGACAGGACAATTAATGAGACAAATTTAGCCAAGAAGAAGCTACTGCTGGATTCATCCATTGTCAGCTTTAAAAACATGGATTTTTACATTAGGTACAATACAGCAATGGCTGGCGGTTTCTTATCTTCATTGATAGATAATTATCTGGTGACAGCTTATAATACACGAGATAAAAAGACATTTGACGAAGCCCTTAATTATATTCAAAATGAGATAAACTGTGGCTTTGAAAAATATTTCCCATACATGGAATTATCTAACGCTGAGATGGCAATCAAAAATTATAATGCTGCTCTTAACTACAGCAATACCTTATATTCAATTTGCAGGCAAAAATTTAATTTACTTAAAAATAACCCTGCCAGCTTCAGTCCTGGCGATAAGAGCGAGGCCTATCTTACCAAGCAGGAGATGAAGTTTAATCTGTTGAGGGAGATGATTCAACTGGCTAAGACACAAGCGGTAATTTATTCACAAAGCGGAGATTGTAAGAATGCTCTGTCAAAATTAAATGAATGTCGCAATTATGCCACTCTTCCAGAGGCACAGGATATGGGATATACTGAGAAATCCATGGAACTCGATTTAATGTCAACTATAGCAGTTGTTGTACCTAAGTGCATGCCATTAGACGAAGCCGTCAAGTCAATCGGGAAAATTATTAGTAATGGACAGTATAGTGAAGATATTGTTGAAATCCTAAAAGAGTTGTATGTGAAGAAAAACGGCAACGATAATGGATTTAACGCATTTATGACGGAGTTTAAGAAAACTGACAATACTGAAATTACCAAAAAACTGGAGGAAATGAAAGTCAACGAAACTGCCCCGGATTTTTCATTAGTGAATATGGATGGGAAAACAGTGAAACTTTCTGATTTAAAAGGAAAAACCGTGATTCTTGATTTCTGGGCAACATGGTGCGGACCTTGCCGTGCAAGCTTTCCTGCCATGCAACAATTAGTAGATCATTATAAATCCAACCCCGACATTGTATTTCTTTTCATAGACACATTTGAAGGTAACACCGGAGGAACCACTGTGGATAAAATGAAGCCGGGAGCCAAAAAAATTATGGAAGAAAAAAAATTCTCCTTTCAAGTACTCTTTGATTCAGGTGATACGGTAGCTGCAAAATATAAAGTAAAAAGCATACCTGCCAAATTTGTAATTGACAAAAATGGCATAATACGCTACAAAGCCCTTGGCAGTGGCATTTATAGCCATTTGATTGATGAAATGATGGCTATGATTAAAGAGGTGGAATAGTGACCAAGTCATTCAAGGGATATGGCAGATAATCAACACTTTGTAAAAAGTTGCCAAATATTACAACGCCTTGATTATGAATGCTATCCCTTGAATGACTTGGTCACTATTTTTTCGTCCCCATCTACCCCCCCTCCATGTACCCCTTTTTGGGAGTTTTGCACATTTGCGGTACATAGAAAAAAGAGCGTTATTCATTCGAAACATCAAAATAATAATATAACTTAGTGGAGCAATTATTTGACGTAACTATCTAAAAAATATTATTCTGAAAGCATATTCTTCATATTGCGATAAAGAATTGTTTCACTTGCTATTGCAGGATGATAGCATCGCTTTTGAAGAGATTTTCCATAGATATTGGGCTCCGCTTCTGGATACAGCTTACAGGAGAACAAAAAACCTGGATCAGAGCAAGGACATTGTACAGGATGTGCTCACAGATCTGTGGCAAAGAAGAGGAAAAGTGAATATCGAAAACCTTGGTGCATATCTAAATACTGCGGTCCGCTTTCAGTTTTTCAAGTTAGTCTCCCGAAAAAAGAGTGCTCCCCTCATTTTTGAATTGTTAGACACTATAACCTCTTTGGAATATAGTGCAGAAAACAACATACAGGAAAAGGAGCTTCAGGAGCTCCTCGGTGAGTGGCTGAACACATTGCCAAAAAAGAGAAAAGAGATATTTATTTTACATTACAGGGAAGATATGACAACCAAGGAGATTGCCGACCACCTGAATATCTCACAGAAGACTGTGCAAAACCAGTTGGGTCGGGCAACTAATGACCTTCATGAAAAAATGGTACTCTCATCGGTACTCTTTTTTGCAATGAGTCTTCTTGCAAAATAACACAATAATATTTTTGGGATTTTTTACAGCTCATGGTACATAAGGGAAAGATTAATCCTTTATACCATGGCACACCTTGATAGTCAAAACGAAATATTAAGACTCATAAACAAGTATCTGCATAACAAAGCATCGCAGAAAGAGATACGTTTCCTGGAAAAATTCTACCAATACTTTGACAAAGAATCCGGCATTATTGAAAAACTCTCAGAATCTGAAAAAGAGAGTCTTAAAAAAGAGATGCTCTCAGAAATCCTAAAAAGAACCGGGACAGAAAAACCAGTAGTGAAATTTAAGCGCAGTGTACTATTAAGACAAGTTGCAGCTGCAGCCGCATTGATTCTAACACTAGGGACGGGCGGTTACTTTATTTATTCTAATATTAAAACCTCTTCTCTTGCTAAAAATGAAGTCATTGATTTAAAACCAGATCTCCCTCCTGGTGGGAATAAGGCTTTGCTTACATTATCCGATGGGTCAACTATATTACTGGACAGTGCTCAGAATGGAGTAGTTGCAAGTCAGGCTAATACCAAAGTACTGAAACTTGACAACGGCCGAATAGCATACAACTCAATAGGCGGTGATGATACAGAGACTGTCTATAATATGATCTCGACACCAAGAGGAGGGCAATATGAACTTAATCTACCCGATGGAAGCAGGGTAATGCTTAATGCATCATCATCAATTCGCTTCCCTGTTGCTTTTAAAGGAGCAGAGAGAAAAGTTGAGATTACAGGTGAAGCATATTTTGAGGTAACAAAAGACCGGAAAATGCCATTTATTGTAACAGTAAGAGGAATGAACGTAGAGGTACTTGGCACCCATTTTAATATTTCGGCCTACGAAGAAGATAAAAGCATAAAAACCACATTGCTGGAAGGCTCTGTTAAGGTAACTCAGGGTATAAACCTGGCATTATTATCTCCAGGAGAGCAAGCCCAGCTTAATGAAGATGGGGATATTACAGTAACCAAGGGTGTCAATACCGATGAAATAGTTGCATGGACAAATGGGTGGTTCGAATTTAATAGCTTTAATATTGAAGAGATAATGCTAAGGATAGGAAGATGGTACGATGTAGACATAGAGTACAACGGACAAATCAGCAAGGAAACATTCTCGGGTATCGTCAGCCGGTCGAGCAATATATCACAGGTGTTAATGATAATGGAGCAGGCTGGTATAAAATTCAAAATTGAAGGGAAAAAAATAACTGTAATTAATGACCCAAATTAAAAAAACCGTGCAGTGTTGGCGCACCGCACGGCAACAGTCCTGGTCAACATAAATATAGACAAGTCCTAAACTTCTCACAAATTGTTTAACCAAAACCAAACAAAGGTATGAATTATTTATTTACACATCAATTTCTCTCGCTTAGGCGCAAAGAAATTGTCAAAGCGCTGATTATCATGAAACTCACAGCATTTATCCTTCTTGCAACCTGCTTGCAGTTAAGTGCAATCGGCTCTGCTCAGACAGTGTCACTTTCTATGAAGAACGCTACTATTCAAAAGGTGTTCAAGGAGATCAACAAACAGACTGGTTACCAGTTCTTTTACAAAGATGCAGTTGCAAACCTGGCAGGTAATATTAGTATTGAGGTAAAAGATACTCCCTTGGAAAAAGCTCTTGATATGTGTTTCAGCAATATGCCTGTGACATTCAGCATTGTTGAGAAAACTATCATCGTAAAATCGAAGCCGGCAAAGAGTAATGAAAAATCACCGGCAGAACCTCCTCAACCAATAAAAATCACAGGAACAGTCTCAGATGAGCAGGGGGTCACTTTACCTGGCGTGGCGGTTATTATAAAGGGGACCAAAAAGGGAACTGAAACTGACGCCAATGGTTTTTTTACAATTGAAGTACCTGCCGATAAGTCCATAATACTTATATTCTCGTTATTGGGTTTTGAACCTCGGGAACTACTATTGGGAAAACAGACAGATATCAGGATAAGCCTAAAAATTAATCCAATGTTTTTAAACGATTTGGTAGTTACCGGTTATCAGACTCTTTCCAAGGAGAGGAGCTCCGGTTCATTCACAAAACCGGATATCCAGACGATAAAGGAGAGATCGGGAAGTATGAACATACTGCAACGGTTGGACGGATTGATTGCCGGTTTGACTGTAAACAACTCTCCCTTAGCATCAAAGAATCCGCTTTTGATAAGGGGGCTAACAACACTTGGGACATTATCTGCATCATCAACAAATGCATTGGTTACAAATAGAAATCCTCTTTATGTTGTTGACGGGATACCTATTGAAGATATCTCTTCTATCAACCCACAGGATGTTGCCGATATGACCGTTCTAAAGGATGCTACATCTGCATCTATCTGGGGTTCAAGAGCATCAAATGGTGTTATTGTTATCACAACAAAAAAGGGAACACAAAACGAAAAGATAAAGGTACAGTATGATGCATTCATAAACTTTCAGGGAAAGCCGGACATTGATTATTTTCCATCCCTAACCAGCAGACAATTTATAGATGTAGCAAAGGAGCTGTTTGACCCGAATAACAATAAATGGAGTACAGTATCAGGTTTGGGTTCTACTATTTATAGTTGTGTCGGTATACCTCCCCACGAACAGATTCTTTACAATAGAAACAGAGGATTAATCTCAGCCGCACAGGCAGAAAAAAGTCTTGATAGTCTTGCATCTATAGATAACAGCCAGCAGATGAAAGATCTCTTCTACAGGAATGCATCACTTATGAATCATACTGTCTCAATGTCCGGAGGCGGAAAACTATATTCGTTCTACGGTTCGTTCGCTTTTACTAATACACGGTCCAGCACACCGGGCGATAAGAATAATACATTTAAAATCAATTTCAGACAAGATCTTAATTTAAATAAGAGTATTAAAATATATTTAATAACTGATATCACAAAAAACATAACTTATTCGAAAAGAAATATTTCACTGAATTCTCTTTTTTATCCTTACCAGCTATTTCAGGATTCTCAGGGTAACAATCTGAATGTAAACCATATGGCATATTTAAGTGACTCATTGAGAATCAGCTATCAAAACAGGAGCCGTATAAACCTTGATTACAACCCTCTTAACGAGAGAGAATATGGATATACCAATGGTGACAACAATATAAACAGGGTTGTGGGTGGCGTTACAATTAACCTTATAGATGGCCTTAAATTCGAGGGCACTTATGGTTACACTTCAGTGAAAAATAATATGGGTGCGTTTGATAGTGATAAAAGCTATCTTGTAAGGTCAGAAGCAGCACAGTTCTCTGTTGCAGCTACTCCATCTGTCACACCTGTCTACTATCTACCTGTAAGCGGAGGTAAATACGTAGTTACGAATACAGGACAGTCAAACTGGACCATCCGTAATCAGTTCATATACGACAAATCGTGGAAAGATCGTACTCATCAACTGACACTGCTGGCCGGACAGGAGGCACAGGAGCAACTTTCATCGATCAATAAGACAACTATTAGAGGGTACAATCCAGATCTTCTTACATATTCATCCATTGATTATGCAGTGCTTGCTTCTGGTATAAGCAGTCCTGTTTTTCCAATTTATGCCGGTAAGAGCACTTTGGTAAATGACAATTTTTCAAATAGTGAAATTCAGAGCCGGCTTACCTCATTTTATGCGAACGGAGCATATACATTCAATAAAAAATACTCTTTCAACTGCAGCTGGAGAATTGACCAGAGCAATCTCTTCGGGATTGACAAATCGGCTCAGAACAAGCCTGTTTGGAGCGTAGGGTTAAAGTGGAACATGGATAAAGAGAAATTTATCCAAGAGAGGGGATGGATAAACAATCTATCTACTCGAGTTACATACGGTATCACAGGAAATTCGCCGGCTGCAGGGACAGCTTCATCTTCAGATATTATAAAAGGTTATAGCAGCACTCTGGTTCCCGGAGGACTATACATGAATATATCCAGTCCTGCAAACAGAAAGCTCACATGGGAAAGTACAAAAACATTTAACTTAGGGATTGATTTTTCAATTTTAAATAACAGATTGTCTGGTTCTATTGATTTGTACAGTAAAGCTACGGATAATCTTATTGGGATTATGGATGCAAATGCATTCACAGGTTATGCTTCGGTAACAGGAAATTATGGCAATATGACAAACAAAGGTATTGAACTATCTCTATCTGGACTGATTTTGAAAAATAAAGGATTCGAATGGAGAAGCTCTCTGGCTTTAGGTTACAATAAAAATATGGTAACTCAAATGAACAATAATACAGTGGTTTCAACTGGATCGGCCATGATAACAAGTTCCTTTGTAACCGGATACCCTGCATTCAGTCTCTTTTCATATAAGTTTGCCGGGCTGGATGCTATGGGTGATCCACAGATCATGCTTGCTGATGGTACAATAACAAAAGAAAAAAATATTGCAAAAAGAGAAGATGTTGTTTGGAGTGGTACATATCAGCCTGTCTGGTCGGGTGGATTTTCAAACACATTCAGCTACGGAGGATTTAAATTAAATGCCAATATATCTTACAATTTGGGACATGTATTAGTAAGAGATGTAAATACTTTCTATACTGGAGGACGGCTATATCTATCTAGTTCTTCGCAAATTACATCACTCAGCCCTTTACTCTCCGAAACTCCCAACATAAATTCTGAATTTCTAAACAGGTGGAAAAATCCGGGAGATGAGAATATTACAGATATTCCATCTTATGTAATGCCATCTTCTATTAGCTCATCAAGGAGAGATCTAAACTATTACGCAAGAGGGGATAATAACATTATGGATGCCTCGTATATAAAACTTCGGGATATTACTTTCTCATATTCAGCTCCTGAATCAATTGTAAAGAGGATAAAGGCTGATAACATTACATTAAGGATTCAACTTTCAAATTTAATGTTATGGAAAGCAAATAAATATGGAATTGACCCGGAATTTCAAAATACTTTTGTGGCAGGGATTGGCTCAAACCGTACAATGCCAACAAATCAAAAAACAGTTACAATAGGGGTAAATATATCATTTTAAATTAGTCAACGTTTGAATTATGAAAAATATATACAAAATCATATTTTCGCTTTTTTTAATAATGACCACATTATTATCTTGTCAGAAGAGCTTTCTTGAAATCATTCCAAAAGGGAAACTGGTTGCTTCAAAAACATCAGATTATGACTTTTTGTTAAACAGTATCAGTCTTACTCAGCTTTACTCTCCCACTCAATTGGGCGACGAAGTGGCTGCAATGGAGCCATACTTCAGCTCAAATGGGAATATTAATCCCCGCAGATATTTTACTTGGGAGGATGACATCTACGATCCGGGGCAGGATGCATCAGAAATTACCGTTATTATGAGACAGGTATATACTTATAATATGATAATTAACGGCGTGATGAACGCTGAAGGTGGTAGTGAAACTCAAAAGAAATCTATTCTTGCTGAAGCACGTGTTGGAAGATCATCTTGCTATTTTAGTCTTGTTAATTTTTATGTGAAACCGTATACCAGTGCCACGGCATCTACCGATCTTGGATTTCCAATTATTACAGAAGCCGATGCATCTTCATCAGATTTTATAAGACCTACATCAAAAGAGGTATACGATTTTATTATACAAGATTTAACAAAAGCTTTGCCTGATCTTCCTCAGACAGTGACACACCGTTACAGAGCTTCAAGACCGGCAGCAGAAGCAATGCTTGCTAAAGTATATGTCTTTATGGGGAAATTCACTGATGCTCTCCCGCTTTTAAACTCATCAATTTCAACTGTAACTGCATCAACTGTTATACCTATAAGACTTTATGACTATAATGTCACGTTTGCATCTGGCGGAATTTTTTTACCAATATCCTCATCAACAGGACCAAAAGCACCAACATATAATAATTTTGAAGAGACATTCTATTATAGATATTCAATGAATAACTTTGCATACTTGTGGAGTGATTTTGTACTTAACAACGAAACAAAGGCACTATTCTCTTCTAACGACTTAAGACTAAAATTTACATCAACCCTACCGGCTTTTGCTTCTGTACCTTTTCCTAACGGAATAATTAGAAGGTTAGGATTTCCACAGGTTCAGATGGGCGTTCATTTACCTGATTTGTATTTATTAAGAGCTGAATGTAAGGCAAGACTGAACGATCTTCCTGGAGCTAAATCCGATGTAGAGATACTTAGATCAAAAAGAATGCCTGCAGCAGATGTTCCTGTTCCTGTAAATATTGCTACAAATAAAGCAGCTCTTGTCAAATATATTTTTGATGAGCGGATCAGAGAATATTTTGTTACAGGACACAGATGGTTTGATATGCGCAGATTATCTGTCGATCCCGAGTACAGTAATCTGGTAAAATATACCCATACAGTATATAATGCCGATGGATCGGAAGGGACTAAATATACATTGAAACCGGAAAGACTCACTATGAGGTTTAATCCAAAACTTCTTGAACAAAACCCAAGACTTGTAAATAATCCATAAACAATATTCCTAAACATAAATTCTCCGGCGTTGTCTGATTTTCCCAATAGTACTAGGTTTGTAAAGTTAGTTTTTAGGTTAATGAGTGTCAGGAAACGTCGGAGTTTTTGGGGATATTAAGGAGGTTACAAGGGAACGCAGGGGTACATGGGGACTCACATTGTGTACCCAAAAAAGATAAGGTGCGGGATTTGTAGGTGCTTGGCTGGAGGCTTTGGGCACCCACTCAATGAGAGAAGAGTAAAGAAAAACAACAAGCGCAAAACCCTGTAGCCCTTTTGTACTGGCATAATTGGTTTGCGCCTTTGTTTTTTAGCGGAACGAATTGAAAGTGGGTAAAGCCGGGGCACGTATCGGAAAATCCCGCACCTTAATGGTAAATAGGGTACACAATATGCATCCCCTTGTACCCTCCCTACTTTTTCTTGCTCCTGTCTATCTTAACGTCAGTATATTCCAACCCCTCATTGTAGACACTCATTGCGGCCTTGCTCATTCCCATGCTGGAGTATCCGCCATCGTGGAAGAGGTTCTGCATGGTGACTTTACGGGTGAGGTCGGAGAAGAGGGTGATAAGATAGTCTGCGCACTCCTCCGCAGTTGCATTTCCCAAAGGCGACATGCGGTCGGCAAAGTCAAGGATTTTATCAAATCCCATGATTCCACCTCCTGCAGTTGTCATTGTAGGCGATTGAGAGACAGTGTTTATTCTGATATTTTTCTCACGTCCGTAAATATACCCGAAGCTCCTGGCTATAGACTCCAGCAGAGCCTTGGCATCGGCCATGTCGTTGTAACCGTAAAGTGTTCTCTGTGAGGCAATATAAGAGAGAGCAACTACAGACCCCCAGTCGTTTATGGCATCCAGCTTATGGCATGTCTGCAATACCTTATGAAATGAGAGAGCAGAGATGTCAATAGTCTGATGCAGATAGTGATAATCAAGGTCATCATAGGTGCGACCCTTTCTAACATTCGGCGACATACCAATTGAGTGAAGGATAAAGTCGAATTTTCCGCCCAGATATTCGGTTCCCTTATGAATCAGGTTTTCAAGATCCTCAACGTTTGTGGCATCGGCAGCAATTACAATTGTGTTGCATTGCTTTGCAAGCTGGTCAATTGTGCCCATCTTCATAGAGGCAGGAGTATTTGTCAGAACAAATACAGCACCCTCCTCATAAGCCCTCACCGCTGTTTTCCATGCGATGGAATTTTCATTCAGGGCGCCAAAAATGAGCCCTCTTTTTCCTTTAAGTAAATTATAAGACATACGTATGTTTTTTATAGTAACACATCTTTTGTAAAATTGTTTAGGGTGCAAGGTGCGTAAATGGGGACATGGGTAAATGGAGACGCATATTGTGTGCCAAAACAAGGAAAAGGTGCGGGATTTGAAGATACTTGCCAATAGGCTTTGGGTACCCACTTAAGGAGCAGTGCGTTAGAAAAGCCAACAAGCGGAAAACTTGCAGCTGTCTTTACCGG
>MEOK01000041.1:16646-63248 GCA_001769195.1 Bacteroidetes bacterium GWF2_40_14
GTAAAGCCGGGACACGTATCGGAAAATCCCCCACCTTACCCATTAGCACATTAACCCATTAGCACATTAGCAAATTAGCACATTAGCACATTAACCCACCCACCCAATTGAAATATTTTTTTGTACATTTGATAACCTAAAAATTTCGCTTAAACTGCTTCAAATGAAAACTTCTGTAAAAACATTACTTAGGGTGGTCGTTCTGATTGCCATTGCTATTTCTCTCCTCCTCATTATTGACAAAACATCTCAAAAAGATTCAGAAGGAAAACTACAACTAGTTCTCATACAGTATAATGACTCACCTTTATCTGAGCTGTCACAAAGCGGGATCGAAGATGGGTTGTCGCAGATTGGATTAAAGGCAGGCAAGGATTATGACCTCACAGTAAACAATGCTCAAGGTGATATGGCAACGCTTAACCTCATGATAGATGCAGTAGCCGGCAGCAAACCGGACCTAATTTTTGTCACCTCCACCCCCACTTTGCAGGTTGCGGCCAATAAAATCAAGGATATTCCTGTAGTTTTTTCAGTTGTAGCGGACCCTATAGTGGCAGGAGCAGGAACAAGTTTCACAGAGCATCTGCCAAATGTCACAGGAATTTCCACCCTTGGTGATTATGAAGGTATGGTAAAATGGATAGTTCTGATACGTCCGGGCACAATAAAGATAGGAACCATCTACTCCCCCGCAGAGGCAAACTCAGTTAAAAACATGAGCGAACTTAAGAAGTACTCAGAACTTGCAGGAATTGAACTTGTGACAGTTCCGGTAAATTCCACAACAGAAGTTACAGACGCAGCACTGTCACTCATAGAAAGCAGGCCAGAAATCGTTTGTCAGATAGTAGATAATCTAACATCTTCATCAATTGCCAGTATTATAAAGGTCTGCCAAAGCAACAAGGTTCCAATGTTCGGATTCGTGAGTGACCAGTCAAAAAAAGGGGCAGTTCTGGTTGTTTCCAGAGACTATCACCAGGCAGGTGTAGACGCAGTTAATCTGGCAAAAAAAATATTTGACGGAGCAAAACCGGCAGATATACCTTTTGAATTTGTAAGCAAAACAAATATCCTTATAAATCTCAAGGCAGCAGCTCAATACGGCATTGTTTTCCCGGATGAGCTTCTTAAACGAGAGGGAGTAATAATCTCAGAATAAAGACAACTATGGACGAAAAACTGGTCATTACCAATGAGCCCAAACAAGGCTACCTTTTGTTGCACGTAAGCGGAAGGGTAGACGGATACTGGTCCAAAATGCTGGACGAGGCCCTGGATGCTGCCATACGCGCAGGAGACCAGAACATAGCGCTCGATCTCGAAGAGGTAGATTATCTGAGTTCTCTGGGGATAAGAGTATTCGTAAAGTACGTAAAGCTCTTCAAGAGTATCGACGGGTCATTCGGCATTACAAAAGCCTCTCAGAATGTTCATTCAATACTTGACATGGTTGGATTGGATTCGATGCTTAAATGGCAGGAACCATCAGTCACAGTAACAGAAACAGAAAATCCTTCTGCCTGCAAGGTTGAGAATGAAGGTTTCTGCTTCAAGTCGCAATCATTGTCAGAAAAACCGGCAGAAAATCTGGAAGAGAAACTACTCAAATGCACATTAGTTGGACATCCTGAAAAGTTGTTCAACAGCAGTTTTACCGAAAATGACCTTAAGAGTGTAAAATTCGGAAAGGGAAAGTATGGATTGGGACTGGGGGCATTTGGTACAGGGTACAAGGATTGTGAGGGTCGGTTCGGAGAGTTTGTTGCAGCTGGCGAAGCAGTGGCCTACATGCCGTCTGGGAAGATCAACAGCCCTGATTATCTGGTAACAGCGGGCACTTTGATTCCCGAGATCAATCTCCTTTATGGTATCCTGTTCGAGGGAGAGTTCAGCAGGTTTATCAGATTCACACCTCTTACCCCGGGAAAAAGATTGCCTTTTAGCTCAATAATTAATACAATATCCTCTCTAACAGGATATGAATCGTTTGCCATGATTATGGTCGGCGAGAGTGCGGGAATTGTAGGAGCCTCTCTTCATAAATCCCCTGCGCTCTCAAAAACCGGAGAGAATCCGCTTGGCTATCCCGAGGTTAAGGAGAGTGTCAACTTTACAACAGAACCTGAGTTCAGAGGTAGTGTTGCGCTGACCACGGGTATAGTGACAAAAAAGGAGGGTGGCGACATTGCCCGGTTCACAAGGCCTTCAGCAGAGGGTGGAGAGCTTCGTCAGCATATGCACTCAGCCATTTTCAGCTACTTCCCTTTAAGTAAGTCTGATCAGGATTTAGATAAAACAGTATTTTCTCTTTTCGAAGATGACAAGATTGACAGCGTAATGCATCTTCTCAACGATCAGCGGGAGGCTGTGGGTATAGGAGAGAGTGAATTTTATCAGGGAATTTGCTGGGTGGGTCCTTTGGATTTATAATATGAACTTAAATTGACAAAAATATGTCTTTACTAGTTGGGGCAATCACAATAGGCTTGATATTAGCTCTGTTGGCATTGGGAATCTTTATCAGTTTCAAGATTTTCAACTTTGCAGATATCACTGCAGAGGGTTCAATAACTCTGGGAGCATCAATTGCAGCGGCACTTATAGTAGCAGGGGTCGATCCGGTGACAGCTACAATAATTGCAATGTTTGGCGGTTTTATAGCAGGTGCATTAACGGGCATAATCCATACTAAATTCAACATCAATGGCTTATTGTCAGGAATTTTAGTAATGACCGCCCTCTATTCAATAAATCTGCATATCATGGGAAAGAGCAACCTCCCCCTACTGTCGGAGGATACCATAATTACACAGATCGAATCTCTCAATCTTATGGCAAACAAGGAGATGACCATCCTGCTCTCGACTCTTTTGATTGTATCGGTTTTTGGAATTGTCCTCTATCTGTTTTTGAAGACAAATCTTGGGACAGCAATGCGGGCAACAGGAAACAACCCTCAAATGATAAGAGCCTTAGGGGTAAATACAAACCACATGATAATTCTGGGTCTGGCTATTGCTAATGCTCTTATTGCTCTATCGGGGGCCATACTTGCACAATTTCAGGGGTTTGCCGACGTCCAGATGGGTATCGGGATGTTGGTCTGGGGTCTGGCAAGTGTAATTATCGGGGAGGCAGTCATTGGAGACAAATCCATCGGTTCACTAATTGTTGGTGCAGTTTTAGGTTCTTTGATATTCAGGTTATTAGTTGCCATAGCTCTTCGCTGGGGCATGAATCCTAACGACCTTAAGCTCATTACTGCCATATTTGTATTCATAGCCCTTGTCCTGCCGGGTTTGTCTAAAAAATTTAAAAAGAGAGGAGTGACAGTAAAATGATAACAATTACCAACTTATCAAAAACCTTCAATGCCGGCACCCCAAACGAGGTTTGTGCCCTTGACAATGTAAGCTGTACAATAGACAAGGGAAGTTTCGTTGTTCTTCTTGGTACAAACGGGTCGGGAAAGTCCACACTCCTGAATGCGGTTGCAGGAAACTTTTTCCCTGATAGTGGAAAGATCCTTCTGGATGGTTCGGATATTACAAATCTGCAGGAACACAAAAGAGCAAAATATATTGGCAGGGTTTTCCAGAACCCTTTCAGCGGAACCGCTCCCGACATGACAATTGCAGAGAACATTACCCTTGCTGTAAGGAGGGGCAGAAGCAGAGGATTAGGATGGGCCCTTCCCCTGAGTTCTGTTGATGAATTCAAGAAACGGGTCAAATCGTTGAACATGGGCCTTGAAGAGAGGCTCGACTCTCCAATAGGAAAACTTTCTGGAGGTCAAAGACAGGCGCTTACACTATTAATGGCTACATGGCTAAAGCCTAAACTCTTACTTCTTGACGAGCACACGGCAGCATTGGACCCAAAGACAGCAAACAAAGTCATTCAGCTTACCGAGGAGGTTGTAAGCAAAGACAACCTTACCACAATGATGGTGACACATTCCATGCAACAGGCGGTAAATATGGGTGACCGAATATTGATGCTTAACAACGGTAAGATTGTCTATGACATTAAGGGAGAGGAGAAGAAGCGGATCAAGACTCACGACCTGCTTGCTCTCTTTGATGAGATTCGCAAAAGGGAACAGGTAGACCCTACAACTGCAGAGATGCTTATCAGTAATTACGTCTGACAAAACTGCCAGAATCTTTCTACCGTTTTACTACTACGGACATTGATTACAATCTAATGTCTGCTCTTTTCTGACAGCCGCTCTGCCACAATCTCTGCTGCCACAATCTCTGCCAGAGGTTTTAGTACTTCATTAGAAATGAGAAACATGCATATTCATCTGCTAATCACCAATTTACCAACTACTCTGCCAAAGCTGTTAGCAGTTGTCAAATAATCAGCTAATTATATATTTGTTTGATTTTCAGACCATTTCGCAAGTATTTGTAAGTCATACATATGCTACACCCTCTGGCAGAGACTCTGCCAGAGGGTGTAGCACTTCTCTGAAAATGAGAGGCATACGTATTCGCCTGCTAATCTATCATTTACTAACGGCTCTGACAGAGCTGTTAGTAAATACCTAATTTGTAGCTGAATATAAAACCATGTGGAGGCAAATCTTGCCGACACATACCTTCTTGAGCTAAATTTCGCATTACTCAGTGCCCTTTGCAGTTTTCATATGATTTTGCTGGACATCTGGAAAACTTTAAAAGCAGAAATAGCAGTTCTGATATGTTTGATGCAAATGATGCAAGTAATCATACGATGGGTACACTTGCCACGTCCCCATGTACCCACCCATGTACCCACATATATACCCACAAATACTCACCCCTCGTACATAAAATATATTTTCCATTGGAAATTTGTTTTTATGGAAAATGTATTTATCTTTGCACTGTATTTCTTAAAGAAAAAACTGATGGAAAGATTACTTAATTATATAAAGATTAACTGGCTCATTTTTGCGGGATTAGGAACAGGTGCCATTGCAGGCTACCTCTACTGGTACTTTATCGGCTGTCAAAGCGGTACTTGCCCCATAACCTCATCACCTCTCAACAGTACAATCTATGGTACAATTATGGGAGGACTATTTTTCAGTATGTTTAAAAAAGAGAAAAAGAAAAATTAGTTATGACTGATTATTTTAAGAATAAAGCATCAGATTGGGACTCTCCTATGAAGGTTGATATGTCCGGACGATTTGTAGAAGAGATGGTCAGTAACGTAAAATTCAACAAATCTGTAAAGGCAATGGATTTGGGCTGTGGAACAGGTCTTGTGGGATTGAGCATAGTCAATGAGATAAAGTCACTCATCATGGTAGATAACTCTAAGGCAATGATTGACAAGTTAAAAGAGAAACTTGAAGAAATTGAGCAAAACAGCAAAACCGCTCTTAAAGAAAAAGTAAAAATCATAAATGGATCTGTAGACAAATATACAACTAAGGACCTGGATGTAGTTTTTTCTCTTATGGCAATTCACCATATAGATAATATTGATGCTCTTTTAGAACATATTTCAAAAATTCTCAAACCTGGAGGAGTTCTGATAATAGGTGATTTGTGCGAAGAAGACGGATCATTTCATGGTGAAGAGAGTGTCCCACATAACGGATTTAATATCGAATCCCTCTCCAAACAAATGGAAGAGTGCGATTTAGACATTGTTACCACATATACATACAATACAATTAAAAAGAATAACCGTGACTATGACCAATTTATCATAATCGCAAAAAAAATATAAAAACAGAAAAAATATTTTAATCATGAAAACAATACACTTAACAAAAAATGAGTTTTTAGCAAAAGTTGCTAATTATGAAACCGATCCCACAGAATGGAAATATCTTGGTGACAAGCCAGCAATTATTGACTTCTATGCAGACTGGTGCGGCCCGTGCAAGACTATCGCCCCCGTATTGGAGGAACTTGCTGCTGAGTACGAAGGCAAAATATATGTTTATAAGGTTAATACAGAACAAGAACAAGAACTTGCCGGAACATTTGGTATCCGCAGTATCCCATCACTATTGTTTGTACCTATGTCCGGCCCGCCACAAATGGCCCAGGGAGCACTGCCTAAGGCTTCTTTCAAAGAGGCCATAGAAAACGTTCTGTTGAAATAATTATTAAAGTTGGCTCGAAAATTGCGGCGATCATTTCCGACAATTTGAGTAAATACTTTAATAATAAAAAAATGAAATCTAAACTAACACTAATTGCACTGGCACTTATTGCCACTGTAAGCATTGCATCTGCACAGAACACACAAACAAAAGAGGTTAAATCAACTAAAGAAAAAGCATGTTGCCCACAAACTGAACAAAAGGCATGCTGCCCACAAACAGAACAAAAGGCAACTGCAGATAAAAAGGATGGCAAAACCGTTGCATGCCCATGCTCTGCTAAAACTACTGAAAAAGTAGCTGAAAAGAAGCAAGAATGCACAGGTAATTGCACAGGCAATTGCGAGAAAAAAGAGGTGAAAGCTGTAAAGAAAGATGAGTGCTCAGGTAATTGCTCAGACTGTGATAAGGATAAGAAGGAAGTAAAAAAATCTGCTTGTTGTGAGGAGCAAAAGGCAGCACCAAAAAGCTGTTGTGAAGGAGCTGACAAGAGTGTTAAACCAGCTAAACCGGCAGAACCAGCAAAAGCAGTGAAAGCTGCAAAAGTAAAATAGTTAAGTAGTTACTTCTATTTGGGTCTCATTTACTCCATTTAATCTCACAGATTCTTCTGTGAGATTTTTTTTTACCGTAGGTTTTTGAACATATTGGTGTCTAAATACTATCAAAAGAGAATTAATGACTAATCCCGAGGAGATAAAAAATATAATTTCTGATATTCTAGCTGGTGAGAGAGAGAAATTCAGCCTAATTGTCAACCTGTACAAAGAGAGTGTTTTCAGGATTGCAATTGGATACATGCACACGAAAGATGATGCAGAAGATATTGTTCAGGAGGTATTCATCAAGACGTACCAATCACTTTCCGGATTTAAGGGAAAGTCGGAATTTTCTACATGGCTGTATAGAATCACAGTAAACACATGTCTGAATGCAATTGAGAAGAAACAGAGATATTCATTTTTTCAAAAAGCAGAGGATACTGTAACTCGTATTTTTAACATTAGGTCCGACGACAAAAATCCAGAAGAAAAGTTACTCTCCCGGGAGAAGGAAAAAGCAGTCCAGGATGCAATCGACTCTCTTCCTAAACAACAAAGAACAGCCTTTACATTAAAAAGGTACGAGGACCTATCTCAGCAGGATATCTCAAAAATAATGAATTTATCAGAAGGTGCCGTTGAACAATTGCTACAGAGAGCAAAGGTAAATCTCACTAATAAATTAAAAAAAATAAAATAATTCATAGGATTTCTAATAAACACCTGTCTAAATAAGTATGAAAACAGAAAAGAGCATAACTGATTTTATAGACTCAAAATTAAAGATTGAACCTAATCCATATCTTACAACTCAGATAATGGCAAAACTTGAGTCGTTGGAACATAATGAACCATATAAATTATCTTCTCTGCAAAAAGCAGTTGTAGCATTTAGCATAACGATAGTAGTACTATTGGGAATTTCACTCGGGACACTCTATAACAAGGAAACGACAGACTCATATGCACTCAATATAAATGATTCACAGATAGAAAATTTACAAATATTCTCAGACCCTAATGTTAACACAGAAGATTAAAATGAAAACTGAAAGAATAAATAAAGTGCTTTTTTGGACAGTAATCCTTCTGGCAATTCTGAATATCACAACCCTCACTACAATTTTTTATGGGAAATACCATAAGACCACGGAGGACGAATCAATAGTGATTAATTCAGAAAATTCTCCGCTTAATGGAAGGATGTTCAGAGAGAATTTAAATTTTGACAACGAACAGATGAATAAGTTCCGGGAACAAAGCCGCGATTTCAGATATAAAGCAAATGAAATAATCGGGAACATGAATAGATTAAAGGGAAGTCTGTTTAATGAATTGCAGAGGCCCCATCCCGATAGGAAAAGAACCCGTGAAATATCTGACAGCATTGGAATCGCCCATGCCAATCTCAAAGAGGCTTCTGTTGACTTTTATCTGAAACTCAAAGAGTGCTGCAATCAAGATCAGAATGAGCTTTTAAAGAACATGTTTTCTCCCCTTTTTGAAGAAAGAGGCCATCAGAATATGGGTGGAAGAGGAGGAAATGGCCACAAAAATGGAAATGGGAATGGAAATAGAAATAGAAATTAATTCTAGAATTTATATATCAATTTACTAACAATCAATTAAAATTAAAAAAATGAAAACAAAAGTAACCCTCATAGCATTGGCTTTGGTAGCATCAATTGCAGTTATGTCTGCACAAGATAAAAAAACAGAAGTTCAAAAAAATGACTCAAGGACATGTTATGTAGATGCAAACAAGAATGGTGTATGCGACAGTTATGAAGATAAGAGCTGCACAACCGGCAACGGAAAAGGACTGATGGACGGATCCGGAAGAGGTAATGGTCTCCACAATGGATCAGGAAATGGATTGCATGACGGTTCAGGCAGAGGTCTTCGTGATGGTTCAGGCAGAGGCCTTCGTGACGGTTCCGGCAGAACATCTCATAATGGATCTGGTAACAGGGGACATTACAACACCGTTGGCAAACACCTTTACAGAATTTTCTAAAAAAGTTAATACATTTTCTTAGGCACTCGATTTAGCTTCAGCTGTTTCGGGTGCTTTTTTTAATGCCTCATAAAGAAGTTCCACAGGATGCTTTGCAACTCTTCCTGTGCCGTCCTTGATCTGCTGACGGCAGGATGTTCCGGGAGCTGAGATTGCAACATCGGCAGGTGCCGACCTTACTATCGGGAACAGAGTTTGCTCACCAATACTCATGGAAATATCGAAGTGCTCCTTTTCATAGCCAAACGAACCTGCCATTCCACAGCAACCTGTTGGCATAACCTCTACACTGTAGTTAACCGGCAAAGAGAGCATATCCTTAGATAAAGCAACTGATGCAAGGGATTTTTGATGACAGTGTCCGTGAAGCTTTATATTCAGATACTTATCAGTAAATAATTCTGACCTTATCCTTCCGGCAGCCACTTCTTTCATAATGAATTCGTCATACAACAGACAATTTTTTGCCAGCTTCAATGCTTCATCCTTTAACTCTTTGCCCACCAGATCCGGATACTCGTCCCTGAACGATAGTATGCAGGATGGCTCGATTCCCACCAAAGGGGACTCTTCAGATATGATATCTTTTAATGCATGCACATTCTTTATAGCAAGCCTCCGTGCCCTCTTTAGCATACCTTTGGAAAATGCTGCCCTCCCACTCTCAGAATGAGCAGGGACAATAACCCGGTAACCTAAATTTTCAAGAAGTTTGACAAACTTCATTCCAACTTCGGCATCGTTGTAATTTGTAAACTCGTCAGCAAATACATACACCGGGCGGGTATATGGGGACGCACATTGTGTACCCACAGAGTTGCTAGTATTTGGATTTGTACCGGGTACACAATGTGCGTCCCCATATACCCATTTACGGAAAGTGACGCGGGAGATTGATGGTATCTCTCTATTAGAGGAAAACTTAAGTATGCCTTTTATTACCTTAGAAGTAAGCCTATTGGCCGCGAAAAAATTGTATATCGGTGTAAACCAAGAGCCTATTTGCTGTATATCGGCCATTCTTGAGACCATAAACGCCCTGAATGTCGGTGAGGTCAAGTCATAATGGTGTTGAAGGAATTCTGCCTTGTACCTTGCCATGTCTACATTCGAAGGACATTCGCTTTTACAAGCCTTGCAAGATATGCAAAGTTCAAGAGCATCCATTATCTCCTTCTGGTCAAATACTTTTGCAGTGGACGGTCTGGTCAGTAACTCTCTCAGAATATTTGCACGTCCTCGTGTAACATCTTTTTCATCTCCCGTAGCCCTGAAACTCGGACACATGGTGTCTCCGAACTGGCTGGCTTTACGGCAATCTCCCGAACCATTACACTGCTCAATGGCCCTTATCCATCCACCTTGAGCAGAAAAATCAAAGTAGGTATTGAATTCCGGAACAACTGCACCTGGCTGATACCTCAACGAGGAGTTCATTGGAGGAGTGTCTACGATTTTATTGTTATTGAACAGGTTGAACGGATCAAAAACCTCCTTTACCCTCTTCATAATTCCGTAAATGTAATCTCCAAACATCAATGGTATGAATTCTCCTCTCAACCTTCCGTCCCCATGTTCACCGGAAAGAGAGCCACGATACTTCTTTACAAGTAAAGCAGTCTCTCTTGCAACGGTCCTGAAAAGTTCCACGTCTCCTGAATCCTTAAGGTTGAGTATTGGTCTGAGGTGTAGCTCACCGGTTCCAATGTGGGCATGATAGACACACGAAAGATCATATTTGCTGAGCATCGCTGCAAATTCTTTCATATATTCGGGGAGTCTTGCCGGGGCAACAGCTGTATCTTCTGTAACCGATACCGGCTTTGCATCACCCTTCATTAATGTGAGAAGTCCCAACCCCGATTTTCTAAGTTCCCAGACTCTGGAAATATCGGCACCGTAAACCCTTGAACAATAATATATCAACCCGGAGGAGATAAGATCCGACTCAATTGCCGAAACTACATTATCTAGCTCCTCCTTGCTCTCATTTGCTATCTCAATAATTAGAATCGCAGCAGGATCGCCCTTAATGAAAAATCTGTTTTTATTTTGTGATATGTTGCTTTTACTAAGTTCCAGAATTGTGGAGTCCATCATTTCCACTGCTACAGGAGAGTGTCTAAGGGCAATAAGGTTTGCCTTGAAAATATCTTCAAATGATGCTGAATGCGCACAAACAACTGCTCTCTCCTTAGGCGGGATTGGTACAAGATTCAGTTTGATTTCCGAAATAAATGCCAGAGTACCTTCCGACCCGGCCAGCAACGGGCAAAGATTAATATAGTGTTCATCCGATCTGCAAGAGTGAACAAGCTCATCCAAGGCATATCCTGTGTTTCTCCTGCGGATTACAGGGTCCGGGAAGTTCTCCTCTATCTCAGAAAGTGCCCTTTTATTCTCTAGAAGGTCGGCAACAAAACCATATATCTTTGCTTCAAGAGTGTCACCTAAAAGTTTTTCTTCAAACTCTTTCTTGGTAAGATCTTTGCAAACTATAATCGAACCATCCGACAATATTACTTCTGCCTCCGGAAGATGATCACGAGTACTGCCATAAACCAATGAATGTGAACCACATGAATTATTGCCAACCATACCGGCCATGCAACATCTGTTTGAGGTAGATGTCTCCGGACCAAAGAAGAGTCCATGAACTCCGGCAGCAATATTAAGATCGTCAAGCACAACCCCGGGCTCAACCCGTGCCCATCTCTCCTCAGGATTTATTTCCAGTATTTTATTAAGGTATTTAGACACATCTACAACCAAACCGCTGCCCACCACCTGACCGGCAAGGGAAGTTCCTGCTCCTCTTGGAATAATTGAGATTCCCTTCTCTCTTGCAAACATTACAATATCGGAGAGATCTTTCTTACTCTCGGGAAAGAAAACTCCCGATGGCATTTCCCTATATGCAGAGGCATCTGTAGAATAGATTATTCTGTGCAGAAGATCTCTTTTTATATCCATCAATTTTGAAATTAGCAGATTATCCCTTTGTAACCTTTCCTTCTTGCAGAAAATAATTCTGTTTGCTTTCCGGACAGGTTGCCCTCCCATTGGAATCAAACACCAGTTTGTGGCCATATTCGCTCATCCAACCAACCTGACGGGCAGGGTTTCCTACAACCAGGGCATATGGAAGAACACCTTTTGTGACAACAGCTCCTGCACCGATAAATGCAAACTCACCAATATCGTGTCCGCATACAATTGTAGAATTGGCGCCAATAGTGGCCCCTTTACCAACATGGGTCCTTTCATAAAGACTTTTCCTGTTCACGGCACTACGCGGATTGGTTATGTTTGTGAAGACACAGGAAGGTCCAAGAAAGACATCATCGTCACAAATAACACCGGTATAAATGGAGACATTGTTCTGAACTTTCACATTACGCCCCAGAACAACACCCGGAGAGATTACAACATTCTGCCCTATATTGCACTCCTCGCCAATGACAGAGTCGCTCATAACATGGGAGAAGTGCCATATCTTAGTACCTTTCCCTATTGCACAACCTTGGTCTATTATAGCCGTTTCATGTGCATAAAAGTCTTTTTCTGAATTTTCCATAGCTACAAATTTAGATAAAATCTTCACATGCAGCTATGAAAAATAATAAAATCAGAACTGTGCAGCTGACACAGGGTTCACACCCGCCAAACCAAAGTAAGAAGCTACCAATGTGCCCTTAAGATACACTCTCCTCCCCAGATTGGAAGGTGTGGTATTTAGGTTAAGCAAGTCTCTTATAGTACCTGCCGGAAGAGCAACTGATGCACATTTGATACGCTCCCTCACCGTAGGCGAGTCGGCAATAGCAATATTTGTTGCAGATCCAAAAGGAGCATCAAAATTTATCCCCGATGCCGTAAGGTCGCCTCCGACAATATATCCGGTAACCCAGACATCCTTTGCTCCTACATTCTGAGCAATCTGCTCTACCTTGAACGCACTCTCCTTGGTCATGCCATCGCCACCCCCTCCTATTACAATGTTTTCAAAAACCCAGTTAGAAGAAGTATCTATTACAATTCCCGATTTTGACGAAGAGGGATCATCGGGATTTGCATGAAGATTAATCGTAAGCATATCCCTTGCTGCTACAATACGGTCAAGAATGGGAATCAACTCCGGAGTGGCCGTTGAACCTTCCGGCAAAACCTCTTTTAACCTCACAGAAATGTTCCCTGGGTTGAGATAGACAAATCTTGTCTCAGTATAGGGATAGAGAATGGATCCCTTGATATCCAGAACCTCCGGCTTATACTTGACAAACCGGTTTATGAATTCCGGGGTAAAGCATAATCTTAACCCCACATTGGATTGTCTGCAGACTAGTGACAGAAGGTATGTTTTACCAGACTGTATCACAACTGTCTTGTTATCTGAATAACAAACCGATTCAAAAGCAGGAGTGACAAACATCTTTGAATAGATGCTAATATCGTAACTGCCTGCATCAAGCTGCATGTTTGTTGGTCTTGAGCCATACTTACCGTTGTAAATCACGGAACCGCTACTGCTCTTTATTGACAGTGTAAACTGGTTGCTGTCAGGAAATTCACGAACAACTGCCTTTGTAATACTCTCAGGAGTAAATACAATTTTTAGTACACCTTTGGTGTCATCTTCAAAGGTTAGTCCATTACAGGAATGCAGCCCGGCAACGGACATAATAATGACACCAACAGCACATAACAACACTCCTGCAGACAAGAAAAGTCTTACTGCATGTGTAAACCCGATAAGCATGGACCATTCCTTGAATAGTTTCAGCTTTGCCCCAAATGAAAAAAATCCCCTCATACCTCACAATTTTAATTGGTTAATAGTTCTCGAATTTATAACAAACCTCTATCAATATGTAACAGAATCGTACAAAAGACAAAATATATTTAATTTTAAAATTATGATTTCGGATTTTTATTAATTTTGTCCAAATTTAAAATTACGATGTATAGAATAACTGAACATCCTATTCTCCCAATTCCGCAGGAAGATAGAGTAGAATTCATTTTTGAAGGAAATAAAGTGGCTGGACAGAGAGGTTTTACAATTGCTGCGGCACTTCATCAGTCTGGGTTAGTTGTGCACAAGCACAGTCTGGCGAACAGGGAACGCACCCTCGAATGTGGAATTGGCAAGTGTGGTGCATGCGAAATGTTGGTCGACGGAAAAGTACGCCGTATCTGCATCACCAAGGTTGACGATGTAAAAAACGTCAGAAGGATAGATGAGTCGTACCTTCCTGATTTGGAAATACCTGCCGTTGGTGAAAAAATCAAGGCATCTGACCTTAAGCATGATATCAAGGTATATAAGACAACTGTTGCTATTGTAGGAGCTGGTCCCGCAGGTCTTGCAGTAAGGGAAGAACTCAACAAAGTAGGAGTTCACAATCTGGTAATAGATAACAACAGCAAGATTGGTGGTCAGTTTTTAATGCAGACACACCAGTTTTTCTTCTTTGAGAAGGTGAAGAGGTTCGGAGGGCTTAGAGGATTTGATATTGCCTCCTCTCTGGCAGGCGACGACCATTCGGGAATTCTTCTGGACTCTGTGGTCTGGGATATTCTTGAGGGAAAAAGGCTCGTTGTAAAAAACATAGCATCGCAAGAGATTTTTTATGTAGATGCAGACCAGATAGTTGTAGCCACCGGCGCCGTTCCTTTCATGCCAGCATTCAAAAATGACGACCTTCCGGGCGTTTATACTGCAGCTGTTGTGCAGCGTATGATGAACAACGAACTTACTCTTCTTGGCAAAAATATTTTGACCGTCGGCGCCGGCAACATTGGTTACTTAACATCATATCAGGCTATGCAGGCCGGGGCAAGTGTAAAGGTTATCATAGAGGCTATGCCGCGCGAGGGTGGTTTTCCGGTACAGGCAAACAGAGTCAGAAGACTGGGCATTCCTATACTAACATCCCATATTTTACTTGAAGCAATCCCTAATGAAGAGAGGACCGGAGTAGTAGGTGCAATAATTGCGAAGTGTGAAGATTTCAAACCTATTCCAGGAACAGAAATGAGAATTGACGGTATAGACTGCATAAACATCTGCACAGGTCTTATCCCCGATAATCAACTGTTCCGCAAGGGTATAGAGGTGTTTGGAAGAAAGTGTCACGGGGTAGGCGATTCTGTAAAAATCGGAGAGGGTACATCTGCTGTGCTGCGAGGCAAACAATGTGCGTATGAAATTATGCAGGATCTGGGAATCAGGTATGATTATGACAGCTATTTGTCAGTTTCAAAAGAGTACATAGACTCTCAGCAACATCCTGAACTTATCCTGGACAAGCCGTTTGTGCCAACATCGGAACGTATGAATGCAAAAGGATTTGTACAGATTGACTGCCTTTATGGCTTTGCATGTAACCCTTGTGCATTTGCATGCAAATACGGAGCAATTACAAAGACCTCCACATCTACAGTTCCACAAATAGATTTCGACAAATGTACAGGTTGCATGCAATGTGTTAATCAATGCCCGGGTCTTGCAATTTTCGGATATCAGTTCAACAAAAACTGGCTCTTCCTTCCAATTGAATATAAGGCATCGGAGGGATCGGAAGTATTTCTGATAAATAACAACGGAGAAATACTTGGAGAGGGAACCATTGAGAAAATTCTGAAAAACAACAATAAAACCAATACCGCAAGAGTTAAGGCAACTACATTGGAGGGTGAGGCCCTTCTTGCAGTAAGAGGCTTCATAATCAAAGAGAAATATCCTCAGAAACTAGAACTCACTCCCCTGAAAGAGCCACACGATGCAAAGACATATATATGTCATTGCGAAGATGTTACAGTAGAGAAATTGATTGAGGTTATAGGAGACAGGAAAGTAATATCTTCTGACGAACTTAAACATATATCACGTCTGGGAATGGGTGCCTGCAGAGGGAGCCGTTGCGTTCCACGGGCAAAGACCCTGCTTGGGTCATATGGGATAACCGTCGTAGGAGAGCCTACACCTCGTGGCCCAATGTCCAATCTGGTTAATCTTGGTGAACTGGTGAGGGCCGACAAAAAAGAAGAGATAATTTTACCAACTGTAAAAGGACAAACAGAAAATGGCCGTTCAGTAAAAAAAGTATCTGCAATAATCGCCGGTGGAGGTGCTGCAGGTTCTTCTTTGTTCAGGTATCTTTCTGAGGCCGGCTACAAACCATTGCTGGTAAATGACGGTCTTGGAAGTTCTTGGAGAAACATAGCAGGCGGACGTCCGGCGTTTTCACTTCCTGCCCTTGCCGACATAGCTGCACACAATCTTGAAATATTCAAGGAGTTGCACAAAAAAAGAGACATCGACTTCAGGTTAACAAGATACGTCAGCTTTGCACATGACCAGGAGACATACCGCGCCCTTGATGCCTCTAAGGGTTGGTCCGACGCTTATATGGTAGATAAAAAAGATTTCCAAAAGGAAGTATCTCCATTCTTCAACAAAAATCTTGACATCTACTCTCACGCTCTAATTACAAATGACTGCTGGCAGGCAAATCCGGGCCTGACAATTGACGCGATCAGAAACATTGGCAGGGAAAACGGAGGAAACATTCTCGAAAATACAAAGCTTGTAGATGTTTACAAAATTGATAAGGAGTACAGGGTGATCCTTCAGAATGCCAATAACGAATACATTGAATATCAGACTGAAATTTTCATAAATGCACTTGGTAGCGAGGCAGATAAATTTGCTAAGAAACTTGGGATTGACACAGGTTTATACCCTGTCAAACATCAGGCATTTATAACAAAACGTCTTCCAATGCTAGGCAAGAACGGATCAAGTCTGGATATGCTTATTGACAGACGGAAATACAAGGGTTTTTCAGCTGTATACGGACAACAGCTGTTCGAAACAGGCCAGATTATAGGATGTGTCTCACCGACAATCGATGCCCGGGAGACCGACAAAAACCTTAAGGTTACAACTCAGGATTTCCTCGAAGTGGCAACTGAGATATTCACAAACTGGATTCCTCAACTTTCAGGCATAGGCTTCCAGGCTGTCTGGTCGGGATACTACATAGAGCCAAGATACATTGTAGATCCTCAGCAGGGACTCTTTGTAGGGCTACGCGGCCATGGCTTCATGCTCTCTCAGTATATCGCAAAACTATATGTAGACTCACTTCTGGGAAAAGAGGTTCCGGATTATTTCCATGACCTCAAACTCACAGGCAAAGGTCTGAGCGAGCAAGCATTTAAGTAGAGATTCTGGAGGAGCAGTCAGCTCTGCGCAATCAGCTCTGCCAAAGGGATTCCCAGTCAGCTCTGCCAAAGGGGTTAGCAGTTCTTTGGAAATGAGAGGTATACATATTCGTCTGCTAATCTATTATTTGCTAACTGCTTTGGCAAAGCGGTTAGTAGTTATCAGATAATCAATTAACTACGTATTTGCTTGATTCTCAGACCATTTTGCAAGTATTTGTAAATCACACATGTGCTAATCACTCTGCCAGAGTCTTTGCCAGAGAGGTTAGCACTTCGCTGGGAATGAGAGGTATACGTATTCGTCTGCTAATCTATTATTTGCTAACTGCTTTGGCAAAGCGGTTAGTAAATACCTAATTTGCAGCTAAATATATAACCATGTGGAGGCAAATCTTGCCGACACATACCTTCTTGAGCTCTTTGAATCCTAATCAAAGCCAAATTTCAACACTGTTTTAGTAAATTTCTCATTACTCAGTAGCTGTTACTCAGTGTCCTTTGCAGTTTTCACATGATTTTGCCGGACATGTGGGAAACTTCAAAAAACTTCAAGGGAGTTTTCTTGCACCCCCTAAAAACTTCATGGGGTCTTATCTCTAAGAGATAAAACCCCATTACTTAACCTAAACTTAAACTATGAAAAACTTCATCTCATATAGTAACAAACTATGTGCCACAAATTAAAATTAAGAAAATATTTTTTATCATTTAAGTTATGTATCTGTTTTATTGCATATTAATTTATTTATGCAAATTCTGAATAATCTCTTTAATCTTCAACTACCCTCAGTTTTGCAAATTTTAATAGCAATGTCTTCTTTCCACTCCCCTCAAAATCTACAATTGCCTTTGCGTTCAGCTGGTCACCATCCAGATTTAACAATAATCCAAAACCGAATCTGTCATGCTCTACCCTCTGACCTGCCTTAAGCTTCGATACCGGATCTGCACAAAAATTGGGATCGGGAGCCTTATGAGGAAAAGAAGGCAGAGGTCTGGGTGAGGATGAGGACGACGAAGAGGACGATGAAGAGGACGACGATAACGATGAGTTTGCTGATCTCTGAGGCACCTCCGTAGATTGCCGCCTTTCCTGTGAGTGTCTTTCTTGTCCGGCAATTCTCGTGCCATCATTTCTGTAATTTCCCGATTGCCAGGCAGGCCTCGAAGGCTTCGACTCCGAAATTCTCTCCCAACTACCCGTCTGTTGCATACTATCGCTCTCAAGATCTGGCCAGTCCAGAAACTTGCGGTCAATCTCTTTAAGAAAACGACTTGGCGGATAATTCACATGTGAGCCCCACCTGAAGCGGGACTGTGCATAGGATAATGTAACAGTTAACTTTGCCCTCGTGATTGCTACATAAAAAAGGCGCCGTTCCTCCTCAAGTTCACTTTCGCTGCTGGAGCTATTCATAGAAGGGAAAAGGTTCTCTTCCATCCCAATTATATAGATATATGGAAACTCGAGACCTTTTGCAGAATGAGCCGTCATCAGACTTATCTTGTTTGAGTCCTCTTCGCCATTATTCTCATCTACCGCACTCATCAATGTTATGTTCTCCAGATAATTGGGCAACAAAATTAGGGGATTTCCGATGATTATCGGCAGAGCGGTTTCTTCTGTTTGTTCATCCGGTTCTAACCCGACAGTGTCAGGGTTATTCCCCGGGTACACATGGTGCGTCCCCATGTCCCCCCCCATGTCTCCCGTTTCCTCTTCACCCTCTTCTACAAATGCTTTTATGCTGTTCATAAGCTCTTCGGCATTGTCTACCCGTGCCTGCCCCTCTACTGAGGTGTCAATGCGCAGAAACTCCATATAGCCCGATTTTATGAACACCTCCATTGCCAGATCATACGCATTTGCACTCTCCACTTTCTGACTCATATCTGTAATAAGTGAGGTGAATTCGAATAGACGGGCGGCGGTGGCTGGTTTGATACCCATTACTGCCAGATCCCCGCTATGAAGAGCCTCCCATATAGAAAGACCAGCAGAGTTAGCCCCCGCCGCCAGACGCCCGATTGTGGTCTCACCAATACCGCGCGGAGGAACATTTACAACTCTTTTGAATGCTTCGTCATCTTTTTTATTGGTAAGCAACCTCAGGTAAGACATTATATCCTTAACCTCCGCCCTCTCATAAAAAGAGTGGCCACCATAGATTTTGTATGGCAATGATCTCTTTCTGAGCGCCTCCTCAACAGCACGAGACTGAGCATTAGTCCTGTACAAAACAGCAAAATCACTATACGGAGCTTTGGTGGAATATATTTTAGACAATACCGACGAAGCCAAAAGGAAAGCCTCCTCCTGATCTGTATATGCTTTTACAACTTCGATCTTCTCCCCTACGGAAGCAGCTGAGAAGCACTCCTTCTTAAGCTGCATGGAATTCCTGGCAATAAGACTGTTGGCCGCATTGACAATAGTTTGTGTGGAACGATAATTTTGCTCCAGTTTGAACTCTTTTGCCTCGGGATAGTCCTTTTTGAAATTCAGAATGTTCTCAATGCGTGCCCCGCGAAAAGAGTATATACTCTGGGCATCGTCACCCACAACACATATATTTTTGTGAACTGCAGACAATTTCTTGACAATAAGGTATTGCGAAAAGTTTGTATCCTGATACTCATCCACTAGTATATATGAGAATCTTGCACGTAGTTTATCCAAAACCTGAGGAAAATCTCGCAGAAGAATATTTGTATAAACCAGAATATCGTCAAAATCCATGGCCCCTGCCTGTTTGCATTTCTTTTCATAAAGTGCATAAATATCACAGATTCTGGGTTTGCGCGAAGCAACATCGTTCTGGATAAGGTTTACATTTGAAAAATAGGCCGCCGAAGTAACCAGATTATTCTTTGCCATTGAGATTCTGGAGAGTACCTCATTTGTTTTGTATAGCTTTTCATCCAGACACAACTCCTTTATGCAACTTCGTATGGCGCTTTTTGAATCAGATGTGTCATATATTGTAAAACTCTTTGGAAAGCCCAGTAATTCAGCATCTTCCCTAAGAAACCTGACAAAAACAGAGTGAAAGGTTCCCATCCAGAGATACCTCGACCTCTCAAGACCAACCAAAGCTGATATCCTGTCTTTCATTTCCTTAGAAGCTTTGTTAGTAAATGTCAGAGCCAGAATTGAGCCTGCTTTGTTGCCATTGCTCAGTATATTGGCTATTCTGCAAGTAAGTACCTTTGTTTTTCCCGACCCTGCTCCCGCAACAATCAAAGATGGGCCCTCAAATTGTTCAACTGCTTGCTTTTGAACAGGATTTAGGCCTTCAAATATCGACGAAATTTGTGTGTTCATTGGCGACAAAAATAACAAATAATGTGTATCTTTGCCGCAAAATTTTTCATAATAATGTCAAACCATATTCGATTACGCAGAGGTTTAAATATTCCATTAAAAGGCAATGCATTAAACCAAATAACAAAGACCATATCATCGGATATTCTTGCGGTAAAACCGGCAGACTTTAAGTCGCTGAACCCAAAACTACTTGTAAAAGAGGGCGATGCAGTTAAAGCCGGCACTCCGGTTATGGCAGACAAGAAAAACCTGGAGATTGTATTTTGTTCACCAACAAGCGGTATAGTAACTCAAATTTTTCGAGGGGAAAAACGCAAACTACTTGAAATCCGAATTCAGTCGGACAATTTAAACGAGTATCGCCATATCCCAACTCCAAATTTTCGCTCCGCATCAAGAAAAGAACTCATAGATACATTATTAACAAGCGGACTCTGGCCCACAATCAAACAGAGGCCCTACGGCATAATTCCAAATCCTGAAATAGAACCCAAGGCAATATTCATATCCGGATTCGATTCATCACCACTTGCCCCTGACATAGATTTTGCCCTTAAAGCGGAATACGAAACGGTGCAGATTGGTATAGATATCCTGAATATGCTCACAAAAGGAGGAATACATCTAAGCCTTCATGCCCAGAACTATGCCAGCAGTCCATTTCACAAACTGGAAAAGGTTATAAATCATTCATTTGATGGCCCTCATCCAGCTGGAAACGTAGGTGTGCAGATTCATAATATTGACCCTGTTAACAAAGGCGAGGTTATCTGGACCGTAGATCTCTATTCTGTTGCAGCAATAGGAAAGCTTTTCACAAAAGGAATATACGATGTCAGGAAGCTAATAGCTATAACAGGTCCAAGGGTAAAAAGACCAAGCTATGTAGAATGTCTCCCCGGGATGTGCATGACAGACATTAAAGAGTATGCCCTTATAAAAGGAGAGACCAAAATTGAGAAAATGCCAATAAGATACGTGAGTGGTAACGTTCTCACCGGTGACAATGTAGGCCCCCATGGTTATCTTGGTTTTTATCATAACCAGGTTACCCTCCTTTCAGAGGGAAATTATCACGAAATGTTCGGTTGGATCAAGCCTTTAAGACATAACAAATTCAGTTTCTCACGCTCTTATTTTTCATGGTTATCACCAAATAAGAGATATTCCATGGATACAAACCTGAATGGAGGAGAGAGAGCGTTTGTAATGACAGGAGTTTATGAAAAGGTCCTTCCGATGGATATTTATCCGATGCACCTGTTTAAGGCAATTCTTGCAGAAGACATCGATAAGATGGAGGCTCTGGGAATCTATGAAATTATTGAGGAGGATGTGGCTCTTTGTGAGTATGTGTGTCCTTCAAAAACAGATATCCAGGAGATTATCTCTAAAGGAATTGAACTGATGATTAAAGAAATGTCTTAAAAGATTAGAGATGAAAGCCATACGAAATTTATTAGATAATATTAAACCTACATTCAGCAATGGAGGAAAGCTAAGCTTTCTCCACTCAGCCTTTGATGCATTCGAATCTTTCCTGTATGTTCCAAATACTGTAACCAGGAAGGGAGTTCATGTAAGGGATTCAATAGATCTAAAACGATCTATGATGTTTGTAATAATCGCTCTTGTTCCTACAATTATATTTGGAATGTGGAACGCCGGGTATCAGCATAACCTTTCAGTCGGCGGCACACTTGATCTCTGGGGAATGTTCTGGTTCGGATTTTTAAAGGTATTGCCACTGATTATTGTTTCATATGTTGTAGGTCTTGGAATAGAGATAGCAGCAGCACAGATAAGGGGTCACGAAGTTAACGAAGGATTTTTTGTTTCCGGAATACTCATACCACTTATAATGCCGGTCGATGTTCCGCTATGGATACTTGCTCTCGCAGTAGCTTTTGCAGTTATAGTTGGCAAAGAGGTATTCGGAGGAACTGGGATGAATATCTGGAACCCTGCACTACTGGCGCGTGCCTTCGTATTCTTTGCATATCCTTCAAAAATATCTGGAGATACCGTTTGGATTGCAGGACTGACTAAAGGTGAGGGTATTATTGATGGTTTTTCAGGAGCCACTGCTCTTGCAAATGCAAAAGCAGGCACCGCAATACCTTCATTTTCAGACATGTTTTTCGGTTTCGAACCCGGGTCAGTGGGAGAGACATCTACACTGGCTATACTTATAGGTGCAGCACTCCTTTTATATACGGGCATCGCAAGCTGGAAAATAATGTTCTCTACATTTGCCGGCGGATTTCTGGTTGCATTGCTTCTCAATGCGCTCTCACCAGGTCCTGATTCTTATATGTCAATGCCTGCCTGGAACCATATGGTTATGGGCGGTTTTGCGTTTGGTGCCGTATTCATGGCAACCGATCCGGTTACAGGGTCGCAGACTGAGAGGGGAAAATGGATATATGGATTTCTGATTGGAGCCATGGCTATAATAATAAGGGTTTTCAACCCCGGATATCCGGAGGGTATGATGCTCTCCATTCTTTTGCTTAATACTTTTGCACCTCTTATTGACCATTACATCGTGGAAGCAAACATCAAACGCAGGCTTAAGAGAGCTGTGAATAACAAATAAGGAGAATGAAAATGGACACAAATAAAAACTTATACACCATAGTCTATTCTACAATTCTTGTTGTAGTTGTAGCAGTAATTCTGGCTCTTGCCTCATACCTGCTTAAAGACAGACAACAGAGAAACGTAGCAATCGAGACTAAAATGATGATACTCAAATCTGTCAACCTTGCAAAGGATGCTTCCAAAGCAGATGACAAGCCAACTTACATTGAGCAGGAGTATTCAAAGTACATCACTGACTCTTCAATTACAGAGGGTAACAAGACTTTCCCCCTTTATATCTGCAGGCTGGAAAATCAGGATAAGTACTACATTGTCAAGCTTCACGGAGCCGGACTATGGGGGCCAATCTGGGGTTACATCTCATTTAAAAGTGACTTAAGCACAATATACGGAGCAGTGTTTGCCCATAAGGGAGAGACTCCCGGTCTTGGAGCAGAAATTTCTACTGACCATTTTTCTGGTCAGTTTATTGATAAAACCATATTTGAAGGAGAAAATTTTGTTTCTGTTTTGGTTGTAAAAGGTGGCGGAGCAAAGGGAAACCATGAGGTCGATGCCATATCGGGAGGTACAATAACCAGCAAGGCTGTTGAAGCAATGTTGAAAAGCTGCATTGGCGATTATCTCAACTTCTTTAAAGCAAACCTTAATAAAGCAACGGCTCCTCTTTACGATTCTACTATGGTTAATCCGTCGGACAGCACCATGTTGATTAATCAGATTGACACTACTAAAAACTAGCAGACATGGACAAAAAGATATTTATAGAACCAATATTTCTAAAGAACCCAATTACCGTACTGGTACTGGGTATATGTTCTGCCCTGGCAGTAACAACAAAACTTGAACCCGCCATAGTTATGGCTCTATCCGTAACAATAGTGACAGGATTCTCAAGTTTCATAATATCACTTATCAGAAACACCATTCCAAACAGGATACGTATTATAGTCCAGCTTGTTGTTGTAGCAATGCTCGTAATTCTCGTGGACCAGATTCTTCAGGCATACGCCTATGAAGTAAGCAAGCAGCTGTCGGTATTTGTGGGGCTGATAATTACTAACTGTATAATAATGGGCCGGATAGAGGCATACGCCCTTGGCAATAAACCTATTCCTTCACTTGTTGACGGGCTTGCAAATGGGTTTGGATACGGGCTCATTCTTGTAGCTCTCGCATTTGTACGTGAACTTTTTGGATCTGGAACACTATACGGGATTCAGGTAATTCCGTTAAGCTGGTACTCTGTCAATGGGGGGTTTTACGAAAACAACGGCTTCATGATTCTTCCACCTGCTGCCCTCATTCTTGTGGGGTTGATTATCTGGATACAAAGAAGCTTTACAAAGGAATTAATTGAAAAATAATAAACACATACCAATATGCAAGATTTAGTTAATTTGTTCGTCAAATCCATATTCGTAGAGAATATGGTGTTTGCCTATTTTTTGGGGATGTGTTCTTTCCTGGCGGTTTCCAAAAGTGTCAAGACAGCCACAGGCCTGGGTATAGCAGTAATTTTTGTTCTTGTGGTCACCCTTCCTGTCAACTATCTTATTTATAAATATGTCCTTACAGCAGGTGCATTAGCGTGGTTAGACCCCAGCTTTGCCGACCTCGACCTGAACTTTTTAAGCTTCATAATATTTATAGCTGTTGTTGCCTCTATAGTTCAGTTAGTGGAGATGATTGTAGAAAAGTTCTCGCCATCGCTTTACAATTCTCTTGGGATATTCCTTCCACTTATTGCCGTGAACTGTGCAATACTTGGCGGTTCACTTTTCATGCAGGAGAGAGGCTACGAAACACTTGGTCAGGCAACCACCTACGCATTAGGTTCGGGTATCGGCTGGGCTTTGGCAATTGTCTCACTGGCTGCCATACGTGAAAAACTCAAATATTCAAATATACCGGCACCTTTACGTGGTTTAGGTATCACATTTATTGTAGTAGGACTCATGGGCATCGCCTTTATGAGCTTTATGGGTATTAAACTATAAGAGAAAGAAAATCATGAATTTAACAACAATATTAACTGTAGCAATAGTATCGTTCCTTATTGTAACACTCCTTCTTGTAATTATGTTGCTTTATGCAAAAGCTAAGCTGACACCGTCCGGGAAGGTTAAACTAACCATAAACGAGGAGAAGGAACTAATAGTTGACCCGGGTTCGACTGTACTTACAACACTTTCAAACGAAAAGATATTTCTTCCTTCGGCATGCGGTGGAGGTGGAACCTGCGGAATGTGCAAATGCCGGGTGACAAAGGGTGGAGGAGAGATTCTCCCAACAGAGGTTGACTTTTTTACCAGAAAGCAACAGCACAGCAATTGGAGACTAGGTTGTCAGGTTAAAGTGAGGGAAGACATTGAGATTGAGATTCCTGAAGAGGTTCTTGGTATCAAGAAATGGGAATGTGAAGTAGTAAGTAACCACAACGTTGCAACTTTCATAAAAGAATTTGTAGTAAGATTGCCTGAAGGCGAGCACCTGAAGTTCAAATCGGGTGGGTATATCCAGATTGATATCCCTGTATGTGAGGTTGACTACAAGACCGAAGTTGATGTAGAACCTGAATACCGTGAGGACTGGGACAAAATGAATATCTGGGACCTCAAAATGAAGAACACTGAACCTACTTTCCGTGCCTACTCTATGGCTAACCACCCTGCAGAAGGCAACATAATCATGCTCAACATTCGTATAGCAACTCCACCATGGGACAGAAGCAGAGGAACATTCATGAACGTTAACCCCGGTATTTGCTCATCATACATATTCTCTCGCAAGCCGGGCGACAAGGTTACAATTTCCGGCCCTTACGGTGAGTTCTTCATAAAAGAGACTCAGAATGAGATTATATTCGTTGGAGGTGGAGCAGGAATGGCGCCAATGCGTTCGCACATTTTCCATCTTTTCAAGACAGAAAAGACAACTCGCAAGGTAAGCTTCTGGTACGGAGCAAGATCTGTCCGCGAGGTATTCTACGAAAAGGAGTTTGAAGAGATTGCAGCAGAATTCCCTAACTTCCAGTTTAATATCGCTTTGAGCGAACCTAAACCAGAAGACAACTGGAAAGGCTATACCGGTTTCATACATCAGGTTCTGTACGACAACTACCTGAGCAAACACGAGACCCCTGAGGATATTGAATATTACCTTTGCGGCCCTCCAATCATGAACAGCTCAGTAACCACAATGCTCGACAATCTTGGAGTACCACCGGAAAACATTGCCTTCGACGATTTCGGCGGCTAGATCATGTGTTTTTACAGCAAATTATCTCAAGACGCTTTAGCGATTGCAAAGAGATTTAAGGCAACTTATCCCTCTGCCGGCAACTATGTACCAAAAGATATTATAAACGCATACAGTTACCCTTCAACGCCTGTTGTGACTGACATGGCCCCTTCGGTAATACAGAATTTCAACTGGGGACTGGTTCCTTATTGGCGCCTGGCCCCTGAGAATTCCGGTGTAATTGCCGATAAATATAGAATTGCCGACCTGTCTATAAGAAAATACACACTTAATGCGCGCATAGAAACCGTAAGGAGTACAAAGTCATTCAAAGATTCTGTGAATAACAGATGTCTTGTTATTGCAGACGGCTTTTATGAATGGCAACATCTATTTGAAAAGGATGTAAGTTCGATAAGTTCTACACGAAACGGCAAGATCCAAAAGAAAAAATTCCTTATAACCCTTCCGGACGAAGAGATTTTTTCCTTTGCCGGCCTGTACTCCTCGTGGACAAACCCCATTACAGGTGAAATCTACAATACATATACCGTTTTGACCACAGAAGCCAACGAATTAATGTCGCAAATACATAATTCCAAAAAAAGAATGCCTGTCATATTAAGGGCAGAAGATGAAGACAGGTGGCTGGAACATTGTGATCTTGAAGAGTTCGCATACCCTTACTGCGTACAACTCCGAGCGAAAGCACAAAATACTCTGTGAAAGTTTCCACATGTCCACAAAATCATGTAAAACAGCAAAGGGTACTGAATAATGCGAAGTTTACAAAAAAACAGTATTGAAAATTGGTAATTGGTGATGAGGAGGATTCTATGCTGATTACTCTGGCAGAGCTTTTAGCATATCTTTGATTAACAGGCAAATATGCATACCTCTCATTTACAATTAACTGCTACTCGCAGAGTAAGATGTTTGGAAAACCTCAACAGAGTTACTACACATCCATACGGATACGCCAGTTCATTGGCAAAAGATTGTTTGCACGACTCCCCACGTTTTTTACAAAACCAAGGCCAAGACCATTATAAGTAACCCGCAAATAGCCCATAGGGGCACCCTCTAATCGTAAGGCGTTACGCGAAAGATACTTTAAAGCATCCTCCTTGCTCAACTCAACAGAAGGCCACTCCCCCTTATAATTTATTGAAAGCGCGTACTCATGATCCGGCTGCCCATTGCCCATTGCCAATTGCCTATTGCCCACTGCCTGTTGCCCATTGCCTATTGCCCATTGCCTATTGCCCGGTTTCTTCAACAGTGCAAAGAAAAACCCCTCCCCCTCAGCCAACCCGGGAAAAAACTGGAAACCACCCTCTTTCGTTGGTCTTATTCCCCATTCATTTACCAATTTCCTATTGAATTTATCCTCTATCGAGTTTGATCGGTAGAATTCATACAAGTCAAAGATTTCTGCACCAAATTCTGCCTTGAGCCAAGAAATGTTTCTGTCGTTTTCATATAAATTGAATGTACAAGTAGAGTAAGCCAGAAGTCCACCTGGTTTTAACGAGGTCCATATATCGGCAAGAATTCTTTTCTGACGCGCAGCGCACATTTTCACACTCTCTTCTGACCATTCGACAATTGCAGATGGGTCCTTGCGAAACATACCTTCACCCGAACACGGAGCATCAACCAAAATGAAATCAAAAGGACTTATATGGCAGCCAGCCGATTTATCAACAGAAAAAAAGGCAACCTCAGATGAGTCTTGTCTTTTTGAACCACTCTTTTTTGCATGCGTGCCCTGCTCACCTTTATTAATTTGTTTGGAAAAACCATCCGGATCCATATTTGTGACCACAACTGTATGGTCACCCCATTTAATGACATTCTCTTTAAGAGTAGCAACTCTCGTTCTTATCACCTCATTTGCAATTAGTTGTGCCCCACGAGGCATCATAGAGATCAGATGAGTTGTTTTTCCTCCGGGTGAAGCACAGAGATCCAGCAAGTTCCTACAGTTTAAAATATTCAGCACCGGTTCCAGTACCGCCAGAAACATAGACGATGGCTCCTGAACATAATACCCACCAGCATGCAGAGCAGGATCGAGCGTAAACACCGGCCTTACTGAGAGATATAGACCATCTTTGCACCAGGGGATTGGTGTTGTGGGTACACCTGATGCGTCCCCATGTACCCCCATAGACATAACCTTAAGAGGATTAATTCTCACAGACACCTTTGGCTTTGTGTTTTGGATTGCGTCCAGAATCACCGGTGTATCTGAAACACCTGCCGCCTCTGTAAGATACTCAATAAATTTCTCTGGTAACATTATGTCTGTAATGACTATCTTGAATAACCTCCCGATTTAAAGACTTCTGTGGAGTAATTTGTTCCCCACATATCATAACGGTTAAACTGGTCAATAAGCTTAAGCTGAAATTTCGGCCAGTTCTTGTGTCTGCGTTGGGACCAATAAACCTCTGCAATAGCTGAGAGTCTTGGAAAAACACCATATTCAAGAGCTTTTACATTAGAAAAGTATTCTGTCCACATACATCCCTGGCCACCAAGAATATTTGCAGAAGCCGATTCAGATACACTCTCCGGAAGAGGCTCAAACAGATATACAGAGTCAACCGGTACATACCAGTTTTTATGACAAAGAGAGTCTTCGTTATGCTTTTGTGCAATATTAAAGTAGCTGCGCAAAATTGGAGTCAGAATTGCCTTGTGTCCCATTGCGGCAGCCTTCCAACCATGTTCGGCATCGCGCCAGCTCATAACTATGGCACCATCTACCAAACCTCCCTCCATAATCTCGTCCCAACCCACCATCTGACGGCCGCGAGCCGTAACCACCGCTGCAATTCTCTTCACAAAATAACTTTGCAACTCATCCTCGTCCTTTAGCCCATATCTTTTCATAAAGTTTTGAGTTTCGGGCGATTCTTTCCACCACTTCTTTGAACACTCGTCGGCCCCTATATGAATGTAAGGTCCGGGAAATACATCCATCAGTTCATCAAAAACATCTTTCAGAAATGTAAAGACCTCCTCAGAAGGAGCCAGTACATTATTCTGACGGTTAAAGATGCCCCAGGTTATTGCCGGTTGTTTAGGAATATCAGGTGTGGTACTGTATTGCGGATAAGATGCTATAATAGCCATAGAATGTCCGGGAACATCAATTTCAGGAACAACTGTGATATATCTTTCTGCTGCATATTTGACAATCTCCTTCATCTGATCAATTGTATAGAAACCACCATAACGGGTATTGTCAACCCCTGTTCCCGGGAAAATGCCGATAATGGTTCCGGCTCTCCATGATCCAATCTCGTTCAGCTTAGGGTACTTCATACTCTCCATCCTCCATGCCTGATCATCTGTAAGGTGCCAGTGAAAGTAGTTCATCTTGTGCAAAGCAAGATAATCAATATATTTTTTTATGTATTCCACTGAATATATATGCCTTACAACATCCAGATGCATTCCCCTGTACATAAAACGTGGGTAATCCACAACTTCAATTGCCTGAACAGGAAGAGTGGCACTTTTTGAGTTCAATACAGAAACAGGTTTTGATGTAGGAAGCAGTTGAATGAATGTCTGTACGGCATAGAAAAGACCTTGAGGATTTGAACCTGACAGATTTGCAGTTCCATTCTTAATCGAAACCGAGTATGCTCCCTCCCTTTTAAGATCAGAGGGACTAAACCCTGCGTGCGAATAGGCTATATCGGTGATAGCAAGATTTATATATTGCAGCGTTTTTTGTTTTTTTGATTTATTCTTAGGTTTTTCTGCTACAACCTTAAGATTGAACTCGTAGTACCTGGACAAATAACTATTTAAAAAAGCAGCAGATTTTAACTGGTCGGCATCGCGCGCTACAATTAAAGTGTTATCATTAATCTCAAATGATGAATCCCCGGAAACAACCTTAACAGGTTCGGGGATAATTGAAGTTTTAAGAAACTTGCTGTTTGGTGTCATTGCTAAAGAATTATCGGACGATAACAGAAAAAAAGCCGCAATTGCAAAAAGTAGATTTTTCATTGCTAATATTTTATTACACCGTTGAACCCTTTCTCAAGTTCGTCAGTAACTTTATCAATGGCTCCCTGGAGTTTCGACCCAAGCATCATCTTAAAAAAGCCGGACAACGCTGCATCAAGTTCCAGATGAAATTCAGTTTCAGCTTCATTAATCGGATTTAACAATACCTTAAAGACAAATGCTATAGGACTCTTTCCGTACTGGACATATTTAATTGAACTGTATGGCGTTCTCTCATCTACCTTCAATCCCATCTCAAAACCCTGAACTTTTGCCAAAAGAGTATCTGCTGTCGATTTAATTTCCGATTTTTCCTGAATACCATCAGGCAAGTTCCGCGTGAAATTGTTCAAATCTAAAAAAAGTTCAAACAACACATTTAACGGTTGCCGAACAACTACCTTCCTTCCCTTTACCTGAGTCACACCCATATAATTAGCATATTAGCACATTAACCCATTAGCACATTAACCCATTAGCACATTAACCCATTAGCACATTAACCCATTAGCACATTAGCACATTAACCCATTAGCACATTAACCCTCCCGGCCCCATACTTCCGGACGATACCTCCACTCGCGCAATGTATCAACTTCGTTTTGTGCAATATATTCACAAGCAAGCGCCTGATCTATAAGTGCATCGTAATTAGTCAAAGTTCTCAATTCGCAATTTGCATATTCAAATGCCCTGCGCGATTTATCAAAGTTATAAGAGAAGATTGCTACCATTCCCAATACATTTGCTCCTGCTTTAGAGAGACAATCCACTGCAGATAGCGAACTGCCACCGGTAGATATAAGGTCCTCTACAACAACTACATTTGCTCCAATCGGTAACTCACCTTCTATCTGAGCACCAGTACCATGATCTTTTGGTTGAGGGCGAACATATATAAATGGTTTGTTAAGTTCTTCTGCTACCAGAACGCCCCATGCTATAGCTCCGGTTGCAACTCCTGCTATAACCTCCACTTTCTCATAATTCTGCTCAATGATACGTGCTAAATTTTTGCTAACAATAGCCCTGGACCTCGGATATGACAAAATCTTGCGATTGTCGCAATATATAGGTGATTTCCAGCCCGATGCCCACGTAAATGGCTTGTCGACACTCAATCTTACAGCCTTTAAATCCAAAAGTTGTTTTGCAATTATTTTTTCTATAGATTCCATAAAAAAGTATCTTTGTACAAAGATAGTAAAACAATCCAAAATTAATGTACAGCATATACTTCAACAATCGCTGTCTTGCGGTTTGCTCAAGCTCCGAGCATCTTCTCAACGACACCGATGCCGTTATATTTAGTCCATCTTCAACTAATGTGAAATCTTGCAAAAAAGACAAAGCTGTAACTCCTTCTATTCAGCTTACTGCTCCTCCAATCCAGCTAAGCCAGATGGATCTGTCAGACCTCCCTGTACTTTTCCAGAATACTCCCAATATAAAAAAGCTTTACATACCCACTCATCAGGAATCAGTCACCTTCAAGCGCCTTTGCACAAAACTGACATCTATTCAGGCGGGCGGCGGTTTGGTAACTAACTGCAAGGGGGAATACCTTCTGATATTCAGACACGGAGTGTGGGATCTTCCTAAAGGCAAACAAGAACCTAACGAAGACATCCGCAAGGCCGCCCTCCGCGAAGTAGAAGAGGAGTGCGGTGTTCACGATCTTGAGATAAAAGAGCATCTCTGCGACACTTATCATACCTACGAAATGAATGGAAAGTTCATGCTAAAGTGCACACACTGGTACAAAATGGAATATCTTGGAAGCTGTCCATACACAAAACCACAGACAGAAGAGAGCATTGAACGCGCAATCTGGGTAGCTCCAAATGAGCTCCCTGAATACCTTTCACATACCTACCCATCCATACAAGAAGTTTTCCGCGTACATCGTGGGTTGTAGTAAGAGCCTCTAATATATTAATAGAGATAATTCTACCGGAGGTCGGTAACAGACAAACCGTTCATCCGTGATTCCGGAAAGGAGAAGTAGCTTAGCGGCCAAGGCCTTTTTCCCAGGAAGTAGGAAATCCTGGCGACATGTTTTGTGCCATTTTTAGCAAGGTATTCCACAGCGAGAGGTTTCAGGGAACTCTTCTCGACAAGCAGAGTTATAGAAGTATAAGCCAGCTTTTTGTTGACAGTTTTCAGTTCAATTTTCCATGCAGCTTTACCAGATTCAGTTGTCGAAACAGGCTTTTCGTTGTATGAGTAACCCTTTTCCAGAGAGGTTAGGAAAGCCATCGGATTCTCCGTAAGGTCAGTCTGAGAAGGATCATTTCCTGTTATCGTAATTTCTTTGTTATCAATATTATATATCCACTTTGTGGTACCGTTGCAGTAAAGTTCCAGCTGGGAGTTTGTCAGCCTGAAAGATTCGCCCTGTGATTGTACAACACCCTCAAATTCAGAGCCATCAACAACCATAGAAAACTTCATCTCAAAAGCCGGATAGGATTTTAGCTTAGCGGTAAACTGACCTAGAATCTCCGAATTAGTAGACAGATTATTTAATGTTTGCAACTGCTTGTTTGAAGTTTGTTGCTGCTGATTAGGAAAAAGAGGAGAAGAAGAGACCAAAAGGAAGAAGAGCAAGAATGACCTTGCCACAGTTTTTGGCAACTTATTGAAAGACTGAGATATACGAAATGCATTTCTAGGCATTTTAAGGCATTTTAAGACATTTGAAAATATTCAACTTATAACAAGCTATCTAAGAGCTCTTTGCCAAAAACTGTGGCAAGGTCTACTCCAGCGACGCCAGTATGCGGTCCAACGAGTTGAAGTCTGTAATCAGAACCTGACGCGCCTTGCTCCCTTCGAAAGGGCCCACAATACCGGCAGCTTCAAGCTGGTCCATTATACGTCCGGCACGGTTATAACCAAGATTCATCCTGCGTTGAATGAGCGAAGTGGAACCCTGCTGGAACTGAACCACCAACTTAGCAGCCTCATCAAAAAGCTTGTCCCTCTTACCAAGATCAATTTCACCAGCTCCCGACATTTCACCCTCCTCGCCAACATATTCAGGCAAGAAATGTGCCGTAGAATAACCACGCTGAGAACCAATAAACTCACAAATCCTCTCAACTTCCGGAGTATCAATGAATGCACATTGAACACGAGTAAGCTCACCACTATTAGAGAAGAGCATATCCCCACGACCGATAAGCTGATTGGCGCCCGTAGTATCAAGAATTGTACGAGAATCAATATTTGAAATTACCCGGAAAGCAATACGAGCAGGGAAATTGGCCTTAATCAAACCCGTAATGATATTTGTTGTAGGTCTTTGAGTAGCAATAACAAGGTGAATTCCAATTGCACGAGCCAACTGAGCAAGACGCGCGATAGGCTCCTCAACTTCACGGCCGGCAGTCATCAGAAGATCTGCAAACTCATCAATGATAACAACAATAAAAGGCATGTACCGGTGTCCCTTGTTGGGGTTAAGCCGGCGCGACAAGAATTTCTCGTTGTACTCCTTAATATTACGGACATGGGCAATCTTGAGAAGATCATAACGAGAGTCCATCTCAATGGTAAGCGACTTTAAGGTATATACAACCTTTTGAGTATCAGTAATTATAGCATCATCAGAATCAGGCAGTTTTGCCAGAAAATGCCGCTCAAGTTTAGAGTATAGAGAAAGTTCAACCTTTTTAGGGTCAACCAGAACAAACTTAAGCTCAGAAGGATGTTTAGTATATAGTAACGATGTAATCACAGCATTCAGACCCACAGACTTACCCTGACCGGTCGCCCCTGCAACAAGAAGATGGGGCATCTTAGCAAGGTCAAATGTAAGGGCTTCATTGGAAATTGTCCTTCCCAATACCACAGGCAAATCATAATTGGAATTCTTGAACTTAGGATCCTCAAGCACAGAACGCATAGGCACAATGCTCGGCTTGTCGTTAGCCACCTCAATACCAACAGCATTAGTCCCGGGAATAGGAGCAATAATCCTGACACCACGGGCTGCCAGAGAAAGAGCAATATCATCTTCAAGCCTCTTAATCTGAGAAATCCTCACACCGGCAGCCGGAACAATCTCATAAAGAGTGACTGTAGGACCTGTTCGTGCAAAAATCCTTTCAATAGCTATTTTATAATCCCCCAAAGTCTTTACAATCTTACGATTGTTTTTTTCAAGCTCATCATGAGGAACCTTGTAAATCTTATCCTTATAATCGTCCAGAAGGTTCAGCGGAGGAATCTGGTAATCCGATAAATCCAGACGAGGATCAAAAAGCGTGTCTAAGGACCCTTTAGGAAAATCCTTAAGAAAGTCCTCATCATCATTTTCAACCTCAGCAACATCATCATCTTCATCCAGCTCAATCTCACCCATTTCAAAACCTTCCGGTTGTGTATTTCTGTTTGCACCAGCAGCGGATACACCTTTGGCAGCTATCCCTGAAGCTGCGGCAACATCATTAACAGACAAGTAATCTGCCCCCTCTACTTCAAAAACTACATCCCTGTTTATGGAATTTGAACCGGATATTACGAAAGAACCCGGAACATCAGGAGAAGCAGAAATATTAGGAGAACCAGATTCAGCAGAAGCCGATTCCGACGCAAGAGCAGCAGCTGCAGCAAGAGCGGCTGCTTTCTCAGACTTACTCTCTTTTGGTTCCTTCAGCTCTCTCGGTTTTCTATGGAAAATACCGGCAATAAGAGCATTGAACCAAACAACAATCTTGTAGTTCAGCAGCACGAGCCAAAGCATAAGCAGGACAGCAACCACAGCACCAGCACCCATTGGCCCCAGCATGGATATAAGCCACTCATTTACATAGTAGCCGTAAGACCCACCAACCCCGTTTCCGAACCAAGTGTCAAACTTTGTAAATCCAAAAACATATGAGAAAAATACCGACAAAATAATTGCCCCGAAAGCCGACAGGAAGAAAACCCGCAATAACCTGACTTTTCTAATTTTAAGCGAATAAATAGATATGCCCAAAAAGAAAAAAGGAATAATGAACGCTCCCAGACCAAACAATTGTGAAAGTAGAAGGTTAGCCCAAAAGAAACCAACCTTGCCACCACCATTCTCAACCGGAACCATATTGCTCCACACGTCTGTCCGCGATAGCAGTGACTGATCCTCGGCCCATGTAAAAAGGTAAGAAGCAAGCGCAACAAAAGTGTAAATAGCTAAAGCGGCAAAAAACAAGCCGTTAATAAGACGAAACGCCTCTTTCCCCTGAGGAGGAGGAGCAATTTCGCCATTTGTAGAACTTTTCTTCTTAGCCATATATAAAACCTATTATACTCTAAATAAATTATACTCTTAATATCAAAATACCTTACACCCTTTCAATTCTGGCACCAATAGCATTGAGACGACCATCGATGTTCTGATAACCCCTGTCAATCTGCTCAATATTTTCTATTATGCTGGTACCCTTTGCACTCATAGCCGCAATCAGCAATGCTATTCCAGCCCTAATATCCGGCGAAGCCATGCGGGTACCCTTAAGGCAAAACGCACGGTCGTGTCCAATAATAGTAGCCCTGTGAGGGTCACATAAAATAATCTGGGCACCCATGTCAATAAGCTTGTCCACAAAGAAAAGCCTGCTTTCGAACATCTTCTGATGAATAAGCACAGAACCCTTTGCCTGAACAGCAGTAACAAGAAAAACGCTCAACAGGTCAGGTGTAAGACCCGGCCACGGAGCATCTGCAATAGTCATAATTGATCCATCCAGGAAACTCTCAATCTCGTAGTGATCATGCACAGGAATAAAAATATCATCACCTCTGCGGTCAACGGTAATGCCCAGTCTTCTGAACTGAGCCGGAATAATTCCCAACTCATCATAAGCCACATCCTTAATGGTAATTTCGCTGGCTGTCATGGCGGCAAGGCCAATAAAACTACCAACCTCAATCATATCCGGCAGAATAGTGTGCACACAGCCTCCGAGAGATGAAACTCCTTCAATGGTAAGCAGATTGGAACCAATACCGGAGATTTTTGCCCCCATTCGGTTGAGCATCTTACATAACTGCTGCAAGTAAGGTTCGCACGCAGCATTGTAGATAGTGGTAACCCCTTGGGCCAGGACCGCTGCCATTACAATATTTGCAGTACCAGTTACAGAGGCCTCATCAAGAAGCATATAGCAACCCTTAAGACCTTTGGTACGCAACTCAAAAAAAGAACCGCTGCTTTCAAAATTAAGCTCCGCTCCAAGCTTTTCAAATCCAATAAGGTGAGTATCAAGGCGCCTTCTGCCAATCTTGTCTCCACCGGGTTTAGGCATATATGCAAATCCAAAACGAGCCAGGAGCGGACCAACCAGCATGACAGAACCCCTCAGTGCGGCTGATTTCCTGCAGAACTCAGCAGACCGCACAAAATCAAGGTTAATGTTTTTTGCGCAGAATGTGAATGCCGGGGGTACATGGGGACGCACATTGTGTACCCGTTCCACCTCAACCCCCAGATCAACCAGAAGCTCTATTAGCTTGTTTACATCAAGAATATCTGGAAGATTATGAATTGTCACCTTTCCATCTGTAAGCAAAACAGCAGAAAGAATTTGGAGGGCCTCATTTTTAGCCCCTTGCGGAATAAGCTCGCCTTTAAGACGGTGCCCACCCTCAACCTTAAAAACAGCCATTGATATTTAATTTTTTATTTTCTCTTGGTAATCTTCTTTTTCCCCGGGCGGAAGCTGTTACTCTTGTTGTGACCACCTGAATGACTGGTAAAACCAGTATTGTAGGAAGATGAGTTGCTCACAGAAGGTACAAAAGCAGAGAGATGAAGATCTTCAGGAACCGTTATCCTGCCTTCCGACAGAATATTAATATCTTTAAAGATAGTCTCTTCCGAAACAGTGTCCTTGTTCCAGATAAGGTACTGCTGACGCATGTAGTTGGCCAGAATCTGAATCATGTTCCTGCGAACCTCATCCTCCGGTTTATTGGCAACCATATCAATCATATTCTGTATGTTGCGCCCGTAATGGGCAGCCTTGAGAGGAGACTTTTCCAGAGGAATAGGGTCAGGCCTGGTGGCGAATGTAGCCGGCGTAGGAGTCGGATATGGTGAGTCAATGTCGATTTCAAAATCCGAGATAATCTGAACATGGTCCCACAACTTATGTCTGAAATCACTTATATCTCTTAGTGCAGGATTAAGAATACCCATTGTACCCACAACCGCACGGATCTGCTCATTACGCTTTTCTCTGTCCGGAATATCCTTCACGTACTTTATCATCTTCTGTACATGCCTACCATACTCAGGCATAATGAGTTTAATTCTTTGAGTATTGTAATCCATTATAACGATTTGTTAAATTTTATTAACATGAGACAAAGATACATAAATTTTGGCACCCAACTCCTCTAAATAGAGAGTAACAAGTTTGTCTTCCACTTTAAGCACCTCTCCCTTCTTATTCTCCATAACACCGCCCAAAATCTGAACCCTGTCGCCGGCAGAAATAATCTCCCTGTTCTCTGCAATAGTCAGAAATTCCTTTATCGCATCAATTTCGACATCCCTTACAACAGCCGGCCGGCCCAGATAGAAGAGTATCCTTGAAACACCATAGACCTGCAGAAGATCTCTGAGTTTGTGCTCCGGGAGCCGTACAAAAACATAGGAGTTAAAAAGAGGCATTTCCACCTCCTTTACCCTGTCGCTCCATTTTCGCTTAGACTTGTGAAGAGGCAAATAGACATCTACACCCACATCCCTCAAACGATCAGCTACTCTCTTTTCTGCCCTGGCAGAGGTATACAACACAAACCAACTCATAAAACCACAGATTTAACACCACACAAATATAATAAGAGTTCCCTTAAAATTCTCTATTCACACGCCGTGCAATGTCTATAATTTCTAAAATTACCAAAGAGATTTTGTCCAAGCTTTTGGGGAGCCTGGAGAGCTTCTCGGTACGAGCCTTAATTCTTTTGGATAAATCCGACAATGAAACCGCCGATGCCTTAATCTGAGCGGCTATTTCTTCACCAATCAGGGAAATAACCACACGTTCCCTCTCCCTAAGCTCCACAGAAGCTCTCTCCAGACGGGTCAGTTCAGCCTCAGAAACACCCTTATTAAAACGTAACCTTTCAATCTCTCCAAGAGCAAGGCGAAGCTCACCAAGCTCCTTCGTTATTGTATTTTGTTTTGCCTTTGCCATATGTAATAATTCAAAAATCTACTCTACAGATTCATCTTCTTTACTGCCAACCTTAAGGCATACAGTTCATCGTCCAGTTTTTCAATTTCAGGATACAACTCCTTGATTTTCTTCCGCTTTACAACCTCAGTCGCGATCTTGCCATGCGCCTTTGCCAGAGCCTTGGCAGCAGACACACAGCTGGAGCGAATTACAGACAATTTGTTGACTCTGTCCAGCAACATCAGATACTCCCTATCTCCTGAAAAATCCCTGCCGGAAAAGTTATTCCCGCCAACATTTCTGCTCCCTTCTCCCGACTTTAGATATGACAGGTAATTCGCATCCAATCCTTTAGCCTCATTATCAATAAGTTCACCAACAGATTTAGAAGAGAGGATTTTGACAATATCGGCAGAAACAGCCCCAACCAATGAATCCCCTGCAACCACATACTCCCGCACCGCTTTTGTCTGTACACTTCTCACCCAAAGCTCTGCCCCATAACCGACAATTCTGCCGAGAGCCTTGCCAACACCCAGAGGCAAAGGGTCAGAGATATCTATGAGATTATATCTGTTTATAAGAGAATCCAGGTTCCTGCCAAGCGACCTGAACTCCCTTCCAGTATTGTTGTATCGGTCCGTATGAGAGAGCGACTTTAGGACCCTTTGGTATGAGACAAGAATTTCGAGAGAAATGTCCATCTTTTTAGCCAGCTCAAGATCTGCAGCAAGAGCTTTGCTAAGGGAGTTCAACTCCTTTATTCTTAAAAGCGGGTCGCTCAAAGAGGCAGTATAGAAACAACCCCTGTCGGCCCGAATTTTGGCCATCTCTGTAAAAAGTATACTCGGATACTTTGCAAAACTGTCGCAGGAGTTTGAGAAACTCGCCACTGTACCCATCTGGCTCTTAGAAAGTGAAGCACACCCTGGGAGAAATATCACTGTAAATAAAGTTATTACTGCAATTACAGAAATCTGTAATATCAGAAATTGCTTTTTCATATAGCTGAAATTAATAATTCAAAATAATATCCAGAATAGCCTCAGAGGCATGCCCGTCACCAAAAATAGACGGAAAATGCAACTGCCGGCCAAGCAAAGAATCGTAACCTAAAATAATTTTATCATAATCTGCATCAACAAGCAGAGCAGAGCCACACTCGACTATCTCCACCCACTCAGTCTGAGGACGAAGTATGAGAGAGGGCTTGCGGAAGAAGAAAGCCTCCTTCTGTACACCACCTGAATCTGTGATAATCATTTTTGCCCCCTTTTCCAGAGTAATCATCTCAAAAAATGAGACAGGAGAGGTAAGGACAATTTCCGGGGAGTTGGTAACCCTGTCGTAAAGCTCAACACTCAACGACTGTTTAAGCATCTTGGAAGTCCTCGGATGAAGAGGTAATACCACCACAATTCCTTTATTTTCTGCAATATCAACCAACGCCCTAAAAATATTGCTGAGCCTTTCACTATCGTCAGTATTGTTGTTTCTGTGAATTGTTGCCAGTATGAACTTCCCGGGCTCGAGCGTAATGTGACTATATTTCTCATCCGACGAGAAAACCTCATTGAGAGGAGCTACACTGTGAGCCACCTCAGCAAAGAAAAGAGAGTTGTCGAACATGACATCTCCGGTATGAAAAACACCCGGATTATCAATACTATATGGCCCTTTTGCATCCATATCAAACCCCTCGCGCGCCAGATTTTTCATACCCGCAACTGTGGGAGTAAAAAGGAAAGTAGATGAATGGTCGCACATGATGCGATTTATCTCTTCAGGCATAGCTTTGTTGAAAGAGCGCAACCCAGCCTCAATATGTGCCACAGGTATATGCAACTTGGAAGCAGCAACAGCACCCGCAAGAGTGGAATTAGTATCACCATAAAGGACAACCGCATCCGGCTTCTCCTTTAGTAAAACCTCCTCAATACCACTTATCATAGCCGCCGTCTGAACCCCATGCGATCCGGAACCTACATTAAGATTGTAGTCCGGTTTTGGAACCCCAAGCTCATCAAAGAATATATCCGACATATTAGCGTCATAATGCTGACCGGTATGAAGAATTATCTCCCTTACCGACTTTTCACACTTATCAGCATCTACACATTCACAATGATTTCTGATTGCACGGGATAGAGCCGCCGCCTTGATTATCTGCGGACGAGCACCAACTATGGTTAGGATTCGCTTTGACAAAGTTTCTAGTATTATATTCTTTATCAAAGGTATAGAAAAAAGAAGTATTTCCAAGAAATTTTAACAAAAAAAAGAAGACCCCAAAAGATCTTCTTTTTTATAACTTGTTCAACCCGGTTAAACGTTCTCTCCAAAGTGGGTCAAACGAAACCTGAGTGCGATTTGTTTACGCTTCTGCTACAACTTTGGGAGCCTTGGCAGCCCTTGGAGCTTTAGCCGGTTTTGCTTCAGGAGCAACCACTTTAGGTATTTCTACCACAGGTTTAGGCAAAACAGATACAAATGATTTGTTGTTAGCTTTCTTACGGAAAAACACAACACCGTCAATTAATGCATAAAGTGTATGGTCCTTGCCAATTCCTACGTTGTCACCAGGACAGTGTACTGTTCCTCTCTGGCGGATAAGGATATTTCCAGCTTTGGCGACTTGTCCACCGAACAATTTAACGCCTAATCTCTTACTGTGTGATTCGCGGCCGTTCTTTGAACTACCGACACCTTTTTTATGAGCCATAATCTAAAAATTTTTCTTTTAATAATTAAGCAATCTCTTCAATCTTGATTTGTGTCAAATATTGACGGTGACCATTTTTCTTGTCGAAACCCTTGCGGCGAATCTTCTTGAAAACAATTACCTTTTCACCTTTAAGATGCTGAAGAACTGTTGCTTTAACAGTTGCACCGGCAACATAAGGAGACCCGATCTTTACAGATCCATCTTCGTCAATAAGTAAAACTTTGTCAAAACTTAGAGAAGCACCCTCCTCTGCCTTAAGGCGGTTTACAAAAATTTTCCTATCCTTCTCAACTTTGAATTGCTGTCCTGCAATATCTACAATTGCGTACATAAATAAATATAATTTATAATTTTGACTGCAAGCGGTTACCAATAAGTAACTCTTTATCAATAGCTTAACAATCTTCTTCCTTTCAATTTGGGAAGGCAAATATATAATTAATTCTTTATTCTACAAAACTTTCTTTATTTTTGTGTTGCTCTGTTTCATATTTATCACGCATTTTAAATTTTGAAAAACTCCCCATGGACTCACCATTTATATTCAATAAGTACGTCACAGGACTCAACTACATACCAAGAGCAAATGAGCTGACAACTCTGGAAGAACGAATAAAGAAAAGAGAACACTCCCTGGTATACGAACCACCCAAAAGCGGCAAACGCTCCCTCATCCAACAACTTTTCTCCAAGCTCCGTCAGGATGCCTATAATTTTAGAATATGCAAAATAGACCTCTTTAATGTCCGCACAGAAGAGGACCTTCTTATGAGCATAAGAACCGCGCTGGTAAACGGTTTTGCAAGTACACAGGTAGAAAAGGAGATGCTGGAGGAAGATCTCATGCTAGACCACGTAAGGGAGATGACTGAGTACCGCGACCTTGTTCTCAACCTCTCTGAGGCTCTCGCAGCCAAATTCGACACAAACGTAGTAGTATACTTCCAGGAGTTCCAGGAGCTGCTTAACTTCGAGAATCCGGAGGAGACTCTGGCACTGCTCGAGCGGGTATGGCGCACCCACACAGGAACAACCTACCTAATAACAGGTTCCTGCGTAAACGCAATGAAGGAGATATTTGTAAACCACAAAAACTTCTACCGATTTGCAGCCAGGGTAAAGCTCGAGCCAATTGAAGAACGACTGTTCACAGAATTCATAATAAAGAACTTCCTAAAAGCAGGACGCGTGGTTTCCAGAGAGCTCGTAACACAAATGTACAACTTTACAGAAGGACAACCATTTTACACACAACAACTTGCAGAAATTGCGTTCAACCACACCCGTGGATTTCTAACCGAAGTCCTGCTTCACGATGCCTTCGACGATCTAATAGAGCTGCACTCATATCTTTTCCGGCAAACCACAAGCCGCCTGAGCTACCACCAGATGAACTTCCTAAAAGCAGTCCTGGACGGCGTAACCAAATTCAGCGCAAACGATGTACTCAAGCAATATCAATTCAACTCATCGGCAAATGTCGTCCGCCTAAAGGACGCCCTTCAGAAAAAAGAGATACTGGAACAAGAGGGCGACAAATGGCTCTTCCTCGACCCCATCTTCAAAGTCTGGCTTAAACGCGTTTACTGGGGCAAGTAAATTTTTCGGCAACATTAGAATGTAAAATAATGACCCCACTTTCCACAAATACATATTCATCGGGTTTTAGCGAAAACGCTGAAATGTCTTCATCAAAAAGTTTATTTTTTGAGAAAAGGCTACATATAGAATCACAATTGGTTCAGCAGGATTCTTTAGATGTTCTTCATGATTTTGAACAGATTGATCTGATAATTAAGGAATAATATGAAACGAATAGTGATAGCCGTAACGGGCGCCAGTGGACAGATTTATGCAAAGAAGATTATCGGACGAATTTGCTCTACGGATGGAGGCATATCGGAATACACAGGCAGTATCCTGACAGATGTCATTTTCACCGATACCGCCAGGAGCGTCTACCTCGATGAAATTGGCGAAGAACCGCCCCAACCCCTAATCGACAACAACAACTACTACAACCGCAACGCATCCGGTTCCAACGCCGCCGACGTAATGATAATAATCCCATGCACAATGGGCACAATCGGACGAATCGCGAGCGGTGCAACAACCGACCTCATATCCCGCATTGCCGAGGTGCAGCTCAAAGAGCGAAAAACACTCATAATAGTACCCCGCGAAACCCCCTACTCCCTAATCCACCTCCGCAACCTGACAACACTAACAGAAGCCGGGGCAATCATAGCACCAGCCTCACCATCGTTCTATATGCACCCCGCCAACCTTGATGAACTAGTCGACAATTTTGTCAGCCGGATCCTGGACCTGGCCGGCATAGCACAACTGCCGGCGAACTACCGTTGGGGGGGGAAGTAGGCATTAGGCATTAGGCAATGGGCATTAGGCAATGGGCAATGATTTGGCGGAGCTGTTAGCGGATATTTGAGATGATTTTATTAACTTTGATAATTGAATCCATTAAAAACATGAAGAACTCTCGTGAAATAAAAGAATTTATCTCTCAGAATAGTAATCTCTTTTGGTACATTCCTGAAGATAAAAAAACAGAGATAAGTCATGAGTTTCTGGTTGAGACCATTTTAAACTATGGTGATATGGATTCAGTTGTTCAACTATTTCATATACTAGGAATTAACAAAGTTGCAGAAATATTTTTCAACTCAATTAATTTAAGTGAACGGAGAAAAGGCAACTATCACGAAATTACCATAAACTACTTCACTCAAGTATTTAAAAAATATGCGCATTGATTCAAAAAGCATGCACAAAGAGATTTTAACAGGCAAACAGGTTGAAGATAAAATCAACACTTCATCAAGTTTCTTTTAATCAGTTGCCAATTTTTGAAGATTACGACCAACTACATCTGCTTATCAATCAGGTAAAAGTTACTTTCACTGGCAGCAATGAAGGCATTTGCTCTCGGGCGAAGGGCAAAATGGAAAGACTATGTAGATTTGTATTTCATTTTGCGCGACTATTACTCTATTGCAGAAATATGCACAGAGGCTAAGAAAATTTTCGGTCAGCAATTTTCAGAGAAATTATTTCGCGAACAATTGGCGTTTCATAACGATATAGACTACACAGAACCTGTCGAGTACCTCGCGCAGGCAGTTGCCGATGATGATATCAAAAATTTTCTCACTAACTCCGCAACTGATATTTGGTAGAAGACTTTGTTTAAAGGTCACATTTTGAATATTCCATGAAAGAACTAAAAATTATTATAGAAAAAAGCGTCGATTTTTATGATGCATATGCAATAAATTGCCCTGGTGTTTATGGTGCTGGTGACACTGTTGATACAGCAAAAGAAAATGTTTTGGAAGGCTTAAAACTTTTTATCGAAACAAAACAAAAAGATGATTTGCCTGAGATTTAAAGTTTCCTTAATTATTATGATAACATTTTCAGCAAAGTAGCTCTTGAACACATGACTGGCATTAATCAAAAGCAATTACATCACTACGCTTCCGGGCTTAAAAAACCCCGTCAGGAACAAAGGAAAAAAATTGAAACAGCACTTCATAAACTAGGAGAAGAGTTATTAGCAATAGAATTGTAAGAAGGTATATGTCGGCAAGTTCGTCAGATCTTTAGCTTGGGTTTGCAGATCGGCACTACTTTTTACAGATTTTCCTTACTGTATCATAATGCTCATGAGTTATCGATGCGATTTGTCGGAATGAAGCATTGGTTTCTTTATATAGAAATTGTATAAGTTCTGTGAGCTCCTCTTGATTGAGTTTGTATATATTTGTTCCATTGGTAAATTTATCTACCAACAATATAAGTTCATCATAGGTTATTCTCATCGGTTTCTCCGTTTCGAATTCTGCTACTTCAGATTCCTTCACTTTGTCGTTAATTATAGCATTATCAAGATTATATCTATTTTCATAATGGCTGTCCATAAATGAGGTGTCGATTGTTATGTATTTTCTTAACGGTGAATGACCCCCGAAATGGAATCCATAGGAGCTCCATTTGAAGTCGGATGGGTGATTGCAGATTTTCGCATTTAGTGGATTTTGCAGGATATACAACATACTTTTTATTATCCAGGGCTCAGTAAATTTGCAGGCACTCTGGAATGGCGTGCTGAAAAGCTTGTCTTTGCTTCCTTTCCTGATATTGTACTTTTGAACGTAGCTTATCAGCAAACTTTTCATGAAGTTTGTGACTTGATTTGTTATAACTTGAATGTGCACATGATTGTTCATCAATGCAAACTCCAGGATTTTAGTGCCATTTAGCTTGGCCGCATAATCACATCGTCTTAAAAAATCAATCTTGTCATTATCGTCATAAAATACATTATTCTGGTTATTTCCACTGAAATAAACATGGATGTTGCCCTGCTGAATCCTCAATTTGTTATCAATCTCCCACATAGCTTTTTCTCTTATTGATTATTATGCTAATATAAGTTTCGATCCATTTTAATGTGTTTTAAATAGTACATTAATTTTTTAAAATTGAATAATCTAGTACTTGCACAATATCCTAACGCTAAAATTTCTACTTTGCAACCTGTAGAAATTTAGCGAGAGCCTTTATATATCCGCTCAGCATCTTAATAAAAAATTCTTATATTTGTTACATGGTTATTAGAGATGAAATATCTAAGCACTCAACTGAGTTTAAATATTTGTGTAAAACACATAATGTAAAATCATTATATGCATTCGGCTCTGCTACTACAGCTAACTTCGATTATAATAACAGCGATATCGATCTACTTGTAGAAATTGATGTCCCAGACCCAATTGAACGAGGAGAAAAGCTGATATCTTTATGGGATACATTTGAAATTCTTTTTCAAAGGAAAGTGGATTTGCTAACCAACTCATCGCTTCGCAATCCGTATTTAATAAAGGATATTGAATCTACAAAAATACTCATTTATGATGGACAGGGGTCAAAAGTACTTATCTGATATACTTCAGGCTATTGAACTTATTGAAGACTTTACTGAATCAATTTCAAATTATAATGAATTCGATGAGGACTTCAAAACGCAAAGCGCCGTAGAAAGACAACTTGGAATAATCGGAGAAGCGGTAAATAAGTTTGACCAATTATTCCCAGAGAACAGCCTAGAAAATGCTAAAAAAATTGTAGGACTTCGCAACAGGTTGATTCATGCATATGATGCTATTGATTCTTCAATGGTATGGGCTATAGTCAAAAAGCATTTGATCCCACTAAAACAAGAAGTTAAACATCGGATGCTTTAATTTCTTAAAATCTGTCTGCAAACTACTCATCCCAATAAAAAATACTTTTTCAGAATGGTAGAGGCTCAAGAAGGTATGTGTCGGCAAGATTTGCCGACACATGGTTTTTCTATTTAGCTGCAGATTAGATATTTACTAAGTGCTTTGCCAGAGCAGTTAGTAAATATCTAATCTGCAGGCTAATACGTAAGCTTCTCATTTCCAATGAAGTACTAATGGCTCTGGCAGAGTCTCGGTAACCGTTCATTGAGCCCCGCCTTTTTATATGTATTTGTGATCCTTAATTTTGCGTTTAAAATAAAAGGATATGA
>MEOK01000042.1 GCA_001769195.1 Bacteroidetes bacterium GWF2_40_14
AAAATTGAAAAAATTGTTTCTCCAAAAACTGTGAATACTGTGATTGCCTTTTAAAAGCCTCATTATTATCAATATATATAACAATGAGACAGACCTTCCGTTCCTTTGGAATCCCTTGCCTGATGATAGTGCCTTTGTAATATTTAACCTCCTTAAAATTGTACTTACTGAGTTACATACCACTTCGGGATTTGAGTAAGAATTTGAGATTTCGCTTAAAGAATTTATCTTTGGTATCATTGCAAGAAGGTATAAGTATTTGTAATCGTTTGGTTTAGCAACTTAAAGTTACAAAATACTATATTCTCTTGCAATTTTTTGTGTGTATATTTATCTGATAATTAGACAATAACAAAAACTGTCCATTAATAAAATTCCAGAGAAACACATCAATTTCTCTGGAATTTTTATCTATTTTCAATGTGGGAAACTTCAAGGAAGTTTCCGGTTTTGAAGAGGCTTCAAGGAGCTCAAGAAGGTATGTGTCGGCAACATTTGCCTCCACATGGTTTTTATATTCAGCTGCAAATTAGGTATTTACTAACAGCTCTGGCAGAGCTGTTAGTAAATGATAGATTAGCAGACGAATACGCATACATCTCATTTTCAGTGAACTGCTAACACCTCTGGCAGAGACTCTGCCAGAGGTGTTAGCATATGTGTGATTTGCAGATACTTGCGAAATAGCCTGAGAATCAATCAAATACCTAACTATCAGATTATATGACAATTGTCAAGCACTTTAGCAGGGTTTAGTATTATTATACAACACAAACATTATGTTTGTATTGCATAATAACAAGAAATTTAGGCGGAACGTGAAACTCTGCCGGAGATTGCTCTGGTAATCTCCCCTATCCACAGCACCACAGATGTTCCTGCGATTATCAGCAGCCAGTCGCGGAGGGTTATTGGTTCTGTACGGAAGACTTCGCCGCCGAACTGTACAATAAGGAACTGACCCACTACAATCAGCAGGGAAACGACTACAAAGCCGGGCGACTTTGAGAGTCCTCTGAATGCGGAGCCACCCATGCCGTAGGTCTTTGCGTTGAACATGTTCCAGAACTGGAGCATTACAAAAATGGTGAAGAAGAGTGAGAGGTTGTATCTCGATATATCTCCGTTTGCGTCTGTGAAGTAATCGAGCAGACCAAACAGTGCGCCTACAAACATAATTCCGGTAAGTAGTATGTTCCGTCTCATAGATGGGGTGATAATGAAGTCCGAAGAGCTTCTTGGCTTGTTCTGCATCACCTTGTTGTTTGGAGGAAGTGAGGCCAGCGCCCCTGCGGCAAATGTGTCCATTATAAGGTTGACCCAGAGCATTTGTGTAACTGTAAGCGGCAGTTCGTGACCGAATATGGAACCGATAAAGACCACAACAAGTGCGGTCACGTTTATTGTAAGCTGGAACAGAATGAACCTTTGGATATTCTGATAGAGCGACCTTCCCCACATTACTGCGGTGGCAATACTGTTGAACGAGTCGTCCAGAAGGGTTATGTCGCTGGCCTCCTTGGCAACAGAGGTGCCTGAGCCCATAGAAAGCCCCACATGGGCGTGGTTGAGGGCAGGGGCGTCATTTGTACCGTCACCGGTAACCGCAACCACGGCTCCGGTCTTCTGTAACAGCTGTACAAGGCGCTGCTTGTCCGACGGTCTTGCCCGGCACATGATCTTTAGAACCAGAACCCTCTTGAGAGCCTCCTCGTCGGAAAGATTCTCAAAATCCACTCCGGTGATAATTGCATCGTCGCCATCAGCATCGCTTAATATCCCTATTTTCCGGCCAATCTCCTTAGCCGTTCCCGGAGTGTCACCAGTTACAATTTTCACCTGTATGCCTGCATTAAGGCACCTTGCAACAGCATCCGGCACATCTTCCCTCACAGGATCAGAAATTGCAACCACACCAAGATATGTGAGTCCCTCCTTAGCCATATCCTCAACTGAGTGGCCAAGCAGATCATCCGATATAACTTTGTAAGCAAAACCCAGTGTCCTCATTGCCTGATTCTGGTACTTCAGAAGCAACTCATGGATCCCCTCCGGAGCCTCCTTGCATTTGGCAATAACAATCTCCGGAGCACCCTTCACATATAGAATTTTCCTGTTCAGTCCTGAAGAATCGACAAGGGTTGCCATGAATTTTCTCTCAGTAGAGAATGTAAGCTGATCAATGATAGTCATCTCTTCCCTTATCTGCAGGTAGTTTACCCCCTTATCATGCAACCAGAGAAGCAGCGCCGCCTCTGTCGGGTTTCCGAGTGTCTTTATCTTGCCCTCAGCAGAAAAATCGAGAAACGCAGTTGAGTTTATTGAAATGCTCTCCTTTACAAGAGTGCCCTGCTCATTATCGATGCCCTCGAAATTTGTTGCGGAAACCCGCATCTGGTTCTGTGTGAGCGTACCTGTCTTGTCTGTGCAGATAACGGTTGTTGCCCCCATGGTCTCGGTGGCATGCATCTTTCTCACAAGGTTGTTTGTCTGCAGCATCCTGCGCATGCTCATAGCCAGGCTAAGTGTCACAGACATAGGGAGCCCCTCCGGAACTGCCACAACTATAAGAGTTACCGCAACCATGAAATACTGAAGAATCCTTCCGGCCAGGTCTATAGATATCCACGAAGCGGAATCAAGAGGGTCAACCCCGAAAAGATATGTTGACAATGATATGATGACAGTGGTAAGGATTCCAAACAGAACCCACTTTGCCCAACTACCTTCACTTACAGTTTTTGGAAGAACAACTCTTCTTCCCATAATTTCAAGCCCATCATATAGAATTGGTATCCAGACTTTTACCACAGCAACAACTGCTCCAAGGATAACTGCTCCAAGCAGGCCAAGCTGCCCTAGTGAAAAGCTTGCATCTCCAAATAATATGTTCTTGACAAACAGAGTTGAGAAAGTGAGGACTGCAAGCAGGAACCCGACAAATCCGACAAACTTTGCCAGTCCGGCAAGCTGCCTGTTCAGAGGTGTCTCCTCCTGTTTTGCCTCAGTAGATTTGGTGGCCACCTTGCCGAACTCGGTTGAGTCGCCTACCGCAAAAATCCTGTATATGCAGTGTCCCTCTACAATTGTTGTCCCTCTGAGTATATGATTTGTGGGGTATGTGCTCTCATGGTCGAAAAACTCAGGGTTCGTGCTCTTTTCAATCACGGGTTCGCCTGTGAGCGTAGATTCATTCACCGACAACGATATTGCCTCCAGAAGTTCGCCGTCTGCCGGCACCTCCTCACCTGTGTCCAGAAGTACAATATCGCCTTTTACTATCTCTCTCTTTGGAATTTCGCTTATGTTTCCGTCTCTGATGACCTTAACGGATGTCTCGTCATTAACCTGATTTAGAATGTCGAATTTCTTGTTTGCATCCATTTCAAACCAGAATGCGACACCAGTTGCAAGAAAAATTGCGCAGAAAATGCCTATTGTCTCTATAAATTCGTTGTGAATAAAAGAGATTCCCAGCGAGAGGAAGGCTGCAATTAAAAGAACCCTTATAATAGGGTCCTCGAATTTTTCTATAAACAGTTTCCAGAGCGGTTCTTTTTTGGGCGGAGTTAGAATGTTTGCTCCGTTCTCTGCTCTGCTCTCTGAAACCTCTTTTGCCGAAAGGCCCTGATAATGTGTTCTCTTTTCCAAGTTATGTAGTTTGAGATTTTACTTTTATTTGTTTTTGCCGCTGAGCATACCACATGCGGCAAGTATGTCCTCCCCGCGGGACGACCTTAGTGTTGTAAGGATTCCTGCTTTGTTTAGCCTGGCCTGGAACAGTTCAATTATTGCCTCTTGCGACGGGCTCAGTGGAAAGTCCGGTATCTTGTGAAACCTTATGAGATTTACCCTGCACTCCAGATTCTTCAGCATTCGTATGAGACCGTCGGCGTGTCTCTTGTCGTCGTTCCAGCCATTGAACATTATGTACTCGAAGCTGACCCTTCTCTGCCCGGTAAAGTCGTAATCTCTTATAAGTTCTACCGTATCTGATATTGGATAAGCCTTCTGCATAGGTATAAGCTCGTTACGCTCCTCGTCAAAAGGGTTGTGCAGCGATATTGCCAGATGGCACTTGCTGTTTTCCAGAAACTCCTTTAATTCAGGATAAATACCTATCGAAGAAACTGTTATCCTTCTAGGGCTCCATGCAAAACCCCAGTCCGATGTCAGTATATCTATACTTTTGGTGACCTCCCTCATATTGTCGAGCGGCTCTCCCATTCCCATGAAGACGAAATTTGTGAGGCTGTCGCTCTCTTCGATATTTATAAACTGCGATATTATCTCTCCGGCTGTGAGTTGTCCCTTGAAACCCATTCGTCCGGTCATGCAGAACTTGCATCCCATCTTGCAACCAGCCTGCGAAGAGATGCAGAGTGTTGCCCTATCTTCATCCGGAATCATCACTGCCTCAATTGGTGTTCCGCAAATTGAAGGGAAGAGGTATTTTTTTGTTCCGTCAGAAGAAATTTGTGTATCAATAGCAGTAAATCCTCCAACCTCGTACTCTTCCGAAAGTCTCTCTCTGGTTTGTCTGGAAAGGTTGGTCATCAAGGCTATATCTGATGCCTTTTTTTTGTATAACCAGTCTGCAAGTTGCTTTGCTGTAAAGCTCGGAAGAAACAGACTCTCTGTGATTTCCTTAAGTTCGGCAAGACTATTGCCAAGTAACCATTTTTTCATTCGGCAAATGTACGGAAAATTAAAAATCATTTGTTATTTTTGCATGAATTTAAAACACAAACATTATGGCAAAGGAGAGTGCAGAAGTAAAAAAGGGTTCTGAAACAAGTCCCGAGAAGTTGAAGGCTTTACAGGCCACTTTAGACAAAATTGAGAAGGATTACGGGAAAGGAACTGTAATGAGGATGGGTGAACAGCCAAAATGGGAGGTATCAACCATTGGGTCGGGCTCTATTGGCCTCGACCATGCTTTGGGAATAGGCGGATATCCCAGAGGGAGAGTTATTGAGATATACGGACCGGAATCGAGCGGTAAAACCACACTGGCCATTCATGCTGTTGCAGAGGCCCAGAAGCTTGGCGGTCTTGCTGCAATAATTGATGCCGAACACGCATTTGACAGGACTTATGCCAAGAAACTTGGCGTTAATGTAGATACACTGCTTATTTCACAGCCGGATAACGGCGAGCAGGCACTGGAAATTACAGATCATCTTATCCGCTCGGGTGCAATTGACATTATTGTCATTGACTCGGTTGCTGCCCTTACTCCTAAGGCTGAAATTGAGGGAGAGATGGGTGATTCCAAGATGGGTCTTCAGGCTCGTCTTATGAGCCAGGCTCTAAGAAAACTAACTGCAAACATAAGCAAGACAAACACCTGCTGTATATTTATAAACCAGCTGCGTGACAAAATCGGAGTCATGTTTGGCAATCCGGAAACAACCACCGGCGGTAACGCTCTTAAGTTCTATGCATCTGTAAGGGTAGACGTGCGCAAGATAACCCAGTTGAAAGATGGCGAAGATGCCACAGGAAACAGGGTACGTGCAAAGGTTGTCAAGAACAAGATGGCTCCCCCTTTCAGAAAAGCAGAGTTTGACATTGTGTTTGGCGAGGGTATCTCAAAAATGGGAGAGATTGTAGATCTTGGCGTGGAGTTTGAAATTATCAAGAAAAGCGGCTCATGGTTCAGCTATGGCGACTCCAAGCTTGGTCAGGGCAGAGATGCTGTAAAACAGATTATTATGGACAATCCTGCCTTAATGGAAGAGATAGAGTTAAAAATCAGGGAAAAACTGAAAGAAAGCAGAGATTAATGGAAACAGTATTAAGCGGCATCCGTTCTACGGGGCACCTACACCTTGGAAACTATTTCGGTGCCCTCAGAAACTACATAAAGATGCAGGATGAGTACAACTGCTTCTTCTTTATTGCAGATTTGCACTCATTAACAACACATCCTCACCCTGCTGATTTTCATGCAGGGGTAAAGACCATACTTTGCGAGTACCTGGCCTCAGGGCTGGATCCCCAAAAGTCTGCAATCTTTGTACAGAGCGATGTTCCTGAGGTTTCTGAGCTTTATGTGCTTCTCAACATGATTGCATACAAGGGAGAACTAGAGAGGACGGCATCGTTCAAGGAGAAGGTTCGAAAGCAGGAGGACAACGTTAATGCAGGGCTCCTCACCTACCCTGTACTCATGGCGGCAGACATTCTTATCCACAGGGCCCACAAGGTTCCGGTTGGCAAGGATCAGGAGCAGCATCTTGAGATGGCCAGGGTTCTTGCAAGAAGGTTCAACAACATGTATGGTACCGATGTTTTTCCGGAACCGCAGGCATTCAACTTCGGAAGCGACCTGGTAAAGGTTCCCGGGCTGGATGGAAGCGGCAAGATGGGCAAGAGCGAAGGGAACGGAGTATATCTTATTGATGATGAAAAGACTATCCATAAGAAGGTAATGAAGGCCGTCACAGATTCGGGCCCTACTGAACCAAACAGCAAGATGCCGGATTCCATTGAGAATATCTTCACTCTTTTAAAGATAGTCTCTACGCCGGATACCGTTGCTCACTTTACAGAAGCATACAACAACTGTTCTATCAGGTACGGTGACCTCAAGAAGCAGCTTGCAGCAGATATCTGTAAACATACTCTTCCAATACGGGAACGGATAGAAGAGATTTACAACGACGAAGCTTACCTCCACAATGTAGCCAAAAGAGGTAGAGAACTTGCCCGCGAGAGTGCCAGCGCGACACTCAGAGAGGTGAGGGCCGTTGTAGGGTTCAAGAGCTTCTGAAAAATGAATGATTAGTAAGACCACAATAGACAAAATTCTTGATGCAGCTCAGATTGTTGATGTTATCAGCGATTTTGTGACTCTTAAGAGAAGGGGGGCAAACTTTACAGCTTGCTGCCCTTTTCATAATGAGAAGACGCCATCGTTCTCTGTATCACCTTCAAGAGGCATTTACAAGTGTTTCGGTTGCGGAAAGGCAGGCAATGTCGTAAACTTCGTAATGGAGCATGAACAGCTCTCCTATGTAGATTCGCTTAAGTACCTGGGAAAGAAATACGGAATAGAGGTTGCCGACAGGGAGGAGAGTGCACAGGATGTAGAGAACAGGCTCAGAGGCGAAAGTCTGCTGATTGTATCTCAGTATGCACAGGACTTCTACACAAACGCCTTGTGGAATTCCCAGAAGGGTCAGGCAATTGGTCTGAGCTACTTTAAAGAGAGGGGCTTCACCGACGAAACAATCAAGAAGTTCATGCTCGGATGGTCCCCCGACAGTCGTGACGGTGGCATGTGTGCCGCAGCATTGAGGGCGGGATACAAAAAGGAGTTTCTGGTTGCCACAGGTTTGGGAATCGAGAGAGAGTCCACAGCAGATATTGCCGACAGGTTTTACGAGAGGGTCATGTTTCCCATTCACTCCATTTCCGGCAGGGTTATCGGTTTTGGCGGGAGGACACTAAGGGCAGACAAGAGCGTTGCCAAATACATTAACTCTCCTGAAAGCGAGATATACTATAAGAGCAAGTCGCTCTACGGGATTTTCTTTGCAAAATCTGCAATATCAAAATATCAGAAGTGCTATCTGGTTGAGGGTTACACAGACGTAATCTCTATGCATCAGGCCGGGGTCGAGAATGTAGTCGCTTCAAGCGGGACGTCTCTCACAACCGACCAGATAAGGATGATAAAACGCTTTGCTCCGCAGGTTACTGTATTGTATGACGGCGATGCTGCAGGTATAAAGGCCTCTATAAGGGGTATCGACATGCTGCTCGAAGAGGGTTTGCAGGTTAAGGTGGTTCTCTTCCCAGATGGCGAGGACCCCGATTCTTACGCAAGAAAGCACTCTCCCGACCAGCTGAAGGAGTTCCTCACCAATGCCGAACAGGATTTTATCGCCTTCAAGACCCAGCTTCTTGCTGCAGAGACAAAAAGGGACCCAATAAAAAGGGCCCAGCTTATTTCTGAGGTGGTGGCGAGCATTGCCGTTATTCCGGATGCTATAAGCAGGACCGTCTATATCGAAGATTGCAGCCAAAGACTGAGGATTGACGAGAGTATTCTGGCCGACGAAGTTAAGAAGATGAGAAAGAAGAGGCAATATGGTGCCTACTCTGCAGATACATCTTTTGATACTGAACCCGGAGTTCCCAGGTATTTTCCTCCGCTTGAGACCGGTGAGAGGGTTCCTGAATTCGTTACCAACACATATTGCGAAACTGCCGAGAAGGAGCTTCTATACTATCTTATAAAGTTTGGGGAACATGCTCTTTACGGTAAGGATGAGGGCGAGGATACCACTATAAAGGTTTCTCAGTTTATTCTCACAGAACTTCAGAACGATGATCTTGAACTCCAGAATCTGGTGTATAAGAGCATCTTCGACGAATATTTCCAGATCCGCGAAATTGGTCAGGCCGCCATCCAGAAACATTTCCTCAACCACAGGAACCAGGAGTATGTAAACGTGGTGCTGAGCCTGCTTCATCAGGAACACAGTCTCACTATAAAACAGTTTATAAAGGCTGTAATTCCGGAAGAGAATGTTCTCTCTACGGTTGTTCCCAAATCGATTCTTGTCTACAAGGCAAAAATCACTGCTATAGCATATAAGAATCTTTGCGAAAAGCTCACCAAGGTCCAGGGTGTCAACGACAAAGAACAACAGGACAATATTTTAAAACAGCTGCAGATATTAATGCATATACGCAACTCGTTTGCTAAAGAGCTTCACAGGTTGACGATCTGACATTTTTCTTATCTTTGCGGTCTAAAAATTTCGAAAAAATGGAAAAGAACTACAAAAGGCATCTCGTTACTGCAGCTCTTCCTTATGCAAACGGAGCTGTGCATATCGGTCACCTGGCTGGGGTTTACATACCTGCCGATATCTATGTGAGGTACCTCCGAATGCGCGGGCAGGATGTCAAGTTTATCTGTGGTTCTGACGAACATGGCGTTCCAATTACAATAAAGGCAAAACAGCAAGGTCTCACTCCGCAGGAGGTTGTGGACAAATATCATATGATTATCAAGGACTCTTTCGAAAGACTGGGTATAAGCTTTGATATCTACTCAAGGACAAGTTCCAAAATTCACCATAAGACAGCATCGGAGTTCTTCAGAAAACTTTATTTGGATGGCAAATTCATTGAGAAGGAGAGCGAACAGTATTACGACGAGGAGGCAAAGCAGTTTCTTGCCGACCGTTACATTGTTGGTACCTGCCCTAAGTGCGGTGCCGAGAATGCCTACGGCGACCAGTGCGAAAAGTGCGGAAGCACCCTCAGCCCTACCGAACTTATAAACCCACGCTCTGCCCTTAGCGGAAACACTCCAATAATGAAGAAGACATCTCACTGGTACCTGCCTCTTGATCAGTATGAGGAGTGGCTCAGGGAGTGGATCCTTGAGGGTCACAAGGAGTGGAAAAGCAATGTCTACGGACAGTGTAAGTCGTGGTTGGATGGTGGTCTGCAGCCCAGAGCCGTTAGCCGTGACCTTGACTGGGGTGTTCCAGTGCCGATTGAAGGTGCTGAGGGCAAGGTTCTCTATGTTTGGTTCGATGCTCCTATAGGATACATTTCCAATACAATAGAGCTTCTTCCTAATGACTGGGAGAAGTGGTGGAAGAGTGACGACACCAAGATGGTTCACTTCATTGGAAAAGATAACATCGTTTTCCACTGTATTGTTTTTCCTGCAATGCTTAAGGCTTATGGCGACGGATATATTCTTCCTGAGAATGTTCCTGCAAATGAGTTCCTTAACCTGGAGGGTAACAAGATTTCCACCTCCCGTAACTGGGCCGTATGGCTGCACGAATATCTTGAGGAGTTTCCGGGTCAGGAGGATGTACTTCGTTATGTTCTCTGCGCCAATGCTCCTGAAACCAAGGACAACGACTTTACATGGAAGGACTTTCAGACAAGAAACAACAGCGAACTGGTTGCAATATTCGGCAACTTCGTGAACAGGGCAGTTGTTCTTACACATAAATACTTTGCAGGAGAGGTTCCTGCCGACATCAAGAGCGAACCTATAGACAGGGAGGTGCTTGACCAGATACCGGTAATAAAGGCCGCCATTGAGGAGAGTCTTGAGACTTTCCGTTTCCGTGAGGCACTTAAAGAGGCAATGAACCTTGCTCGTCTCGGCAACAAGTACCTTACCGAGACTGAACCCTGGAAAATCGCCAAAACCGATATGGAGCGTGTTGCCAGCATAATGAATGTATCGCTTCAGATATGTGCCAACCTGGCCATTGCTTTTGAGCCGTTCCTGCCTCACACTACTCATAAGCTGGCCTATATGCTTAACATGAAGAACCGTAACTGGGAAGACTTTGGCTGCGACATTATTTTACAACCCGGTCATATAATAAATGAAGCCAGACTCTTGTTCGACAAAATCGAAGACTCTGCTGTGGAGGCTCAGGTTGCAAAGCTTGAAGCAACCCGCTCGCAGAACGAAACTGCCTTGGCCCCTGCTTCTGAAATTGAAGCCACAGACTCTCAACCTTCAATTGTACCTCAAAAAGATGAGTGCACATACGATGAGTTCATGAAGATGGATATCCGCACTGCAACTGTGCTTGAGGCCGAGAGGGTTCCTAAGACCGACAAACTTCTGAAGTTGACTATTGATACCGGAATTGATATCAGGACAATTGTTTCGGGTATTGCAGAATACTACTCTCCGGAGGTGATGGTAGGCAAAAAGATATGTATTCTTGCCAATCTGGCCCCGAGAAAGATTAAGGGAATAGAATCGAAAGGTATGATTCTTATGGCAAAGGAGGAGTCTGGAAATATGCGGATAGTCACACCGGGTGAGTCAATTGCAAACGGGGCTACAATCAGTTAAAGCTTTGCCAGAGTTCGCTTGCTGTCTAGAGTTGTTTGAGCAGCTCTCTGTCGTCACTGCTGTAAAGGAGCCACTCCCAGAACGGTTGGAGTTGGTCTTTGAATACCACCATAAGGACAATAATAGCCACAATTGCCGACAGTACAGAAAATGTCAGGATTGTCCTTTTTGCCGACTTGCTTAGTGGTTCTTTTATCTTTTTGGCTTTTATTCTTGGCATCTTAATCTTCGATTCCTTGTCGGGCTGAGGCTGGTACAATTTGTTGGTCTCCTTGTAGCTTAGCAGCTCTATTCGCCCAGGTTTGTTTAAAAGCTTCACATTTATCGGTTCCAGTCCGTACGCTTCCGGGTATATGAAGAGATCTTTGTCGGCAACAAAGAAATAGTCCCGTTGGTCAGTTGCCCGCATTGTGCCAAAATCCGGAATCTTTATGCTCTTTTTAATGTTGAGTTCATTGACGAACTCTTTCATGAATGCCTGAATCTTCTCCTTTGCTGTTCTGAAATCTGTGTTGATTTCTATCGCATAGGAATTTTCCAACAGTTCGTCGTTCCAGACTTCGCTTGTTCTGAAGAGTACTCTTCTGAAAGGGGGGTGAATCACCAGTGCTCTGTCTGAAAAGACCGATGGAGCCAGTTCTGCAATAAAACTGCCCATTCCCGGCAGGGAAACTCTGTCGTGGGTGAGTAAAAGCTCTCTTAAAAGTTTGGAAAGAGTGATTAAATCCATAATTTATCGCTGGGTTGTAGCGCAAAGTTAAAAAATCTATTCAAAAGATTTGCAGTTTTATAATTTTCCGCTTACATTTGCACTCCCAAGACGGGAAAAATTCCTTGTTAGCTCAGTTGGTTAGAGCACCTGACTGTTAATCAGGGGGTCCTAGGTTCAAGTCCTAGACAAGGAGCAAAAAAACTGTAAACCGTATCTATTTTTTAGTTGCGGTTTTTTTGTTCACATCCTACACATCTTACACATCCAAAAATTTGCAGCGCAAAAAACTCCCTTGAAGTTTCCACATTAGCAGGTACGCCATAGTTTTATTTTTACATCTATCGCATTATTAAGTTGTTACCACAAACTGCGGCTGTGTCTCCAACAAAATCAGTAATTCTTTGTTAAATACATATCATTTCAAAAAACCTTACAATGTCTATTCTAAACGAAAACTACACACTATACAATGGCGTCAGCATTCCAAAAATTGGTTTTGGCACGTGGCAAATCCCTAATGAACAAGCTTTCACGTCAGTTACAGATGCATTAAGAGCCGGTTACCGGCACATCGATACTGCTCTGGCCTACGACAACGAAGAGGGCGTCGGAAGAGCTATAAGAGAATCCGGTCTCAGGAGAGAGGAGGTTTTTATTACAAGCAAGCTGCCTGCAGAAATCAAAGGATATGACAAAGCATTGGAAGCATTTGAGAGAACATTTAGGAATCTCGGCACACTTCCTGACTTGTATCTGATTCATGCTCCCTGGCCATGGGCCGACAAGGGAGGTGATTATAACGCTCAGAATGTGCAATCATGGAAGGCATTTGAGAAGTTGTACAACAATGGAAGGATAAGGGCAATAGGAGTATCAAACTTTAGCCCTGCCAACATACAGGCTCTGCTGGACAATTGTGAGATTGTACCCATGGCAAACCAGATTGCTTTCCATGTCGGTCGCACCCAGGAGGAGTATGTAGCTTTTTGCAACAAGCATAATATTCTTGTGGAGGCATATTCTCCGTTGGCAACCGGGCGGGCACTTGGCGACAAACAACTTAACAAAATTGCACAATCATATGGCGTTTCAGTTGCTCAGCTTCTTATTCGTTTCGCATTGCAAAGAGGAACACTTCCACTACCAAAAACGACTACGTTTGAGCGGATGGTTGAGAACACTCAAATAGAAAAATTCAGTATCTCCACCAGTGATATGGAAATACTGAATTCAATAAAATCGGAATACAGGTAATTAATTTTTCTTTGTTTGTAACTCTTATTTGTACTTCTCAATAAGGTCTCCGACAACCTTCTCTGTAAGCTCATAGTTTTCCAATGAAGGAAAACCCTCCCAACGGACAATACCCTTAGGGTCAATCAGTATACAATGAGGTATTCCTTTCACCTCAAGAATTCCGGATGTCGTTCCTTTCGTGTCGATTGCACTTGAGTATTCAATCAATGGCTCTTTAAATGCAAGCACCTTCTCAGCCAGCTCCTTGGAAATCCCGATAACTACAAGCTTTCCTGCAAATTTTTTCTGAAAACTGTTCAGTTCCGGAATGGCCTTTCTGCAAGGTCCGCACCAAGTTGCCCAAAAGTCGATCAATACAAACTTTCCTGTAGTTTCCGGCTTTGCCGATAACCACTGTTCAACCACTAATTCAGGAGCTTTTTCATTTAAAAAGGATTTTGCCCATAGTTTTTTCTCTCCGTTGGATTCCTGTGCATATATGCCTGAAATTGAAAAACAGAGCACTAATAACAGTAATAATTTTTTCATGTAAATCGATTTTTATTTGATTTAATACTATTTTATGATGCCCCAAATGTAGCAAAATATCGGCTCACATACTTAATTTGAAAGCCTTTTAATATTTGCAGATATCTGCTCTGACTGCTTTTTTAAGTACTCCTGTTTAGCTTTGAAATATTCAAGAACCTTATCCTTAGGTAATCCATTAACTGAAGTAAGGAGTCTCTCAATAGTGTTTCTATTATTCTCACCCATTCTCATAATATCGTCAACCTTAAGAATACCTGCAACACCATCCATGTCGTTTTCTCCATAAAATCTGGCTGCATTTACAAAATATGATGCAGTCTCATCATTTCCAGAGAGTAGATTGAGATAATTAACTTGGTCCATAATCGCATTGTGGTCGGCTTCTTTAATTTTGCCTGAAGTATAGTTCCCTATTAAATTTTTAATGGCACTACAGATAGCAATGTCAACCCTCTCCTTATAAGCTATCTTGTCTGCAAGTGGTTTCTCAGCTAGCACCATTTTAAAAACATTTGAATTTGCATTTTGTAGTGAATGAGAGAGATAAGGCCACATTTTATCGGAATACTTCTCCCTTGGGGGCATTATTGAAAAAATCTCTTCTATAAAAATATCAGCTTCTTTATTAAGGGATGATGCTTTAAGAGCCTCAAGATAAGTAATCGCATTCTCCATATTTTTGTATGATTCAAATTTTGCCTTTAAAGCTTTTGGATTATTTGCCGGATCCATCGCTTTTTTTGTCTTCTCAATAAACGTATCAGCATCTCCCATGCCCACTATTCTGTTTATCTCGTTTCCATCAGCATCCAGAATTAAAAAAGTAGGATAGGCACTTATTTCATACTTTTTGGCAAGTTCTATTCCCTCGCCCTTTTCCATGTCCATTTTTATATTAACAAAATTGGTATTGTAAAACTTACCTACTAGTTCTTGAGGGAAAATCTTTTCCGACATATACTTGCACGGACCGCACCATGTTGTATAGCAGTCCATGAAGATTATTTTCGGCCCTTTTTTGTTGTTTTTTGCCTTTGCCAGCGCCTGAGCAAATGCTCCCTCCTCAAAGAGAACACCGGGGTTTTGCGCCTTATTCTGTGCAATGAAAGTCACAGACATCATAAGGCATAGAATTACGGTTCCAAATCTTTTCATTATGAATATTATTTTTGATTAATAAACAATATACAACTTACAGAGCTTTTCCCACATTTTGTGCATTCGGTATGAAGTTCAAAATACACAAATAAAATTGATTTTTGAATGTGGTTTATCCGTACTTCGTTGTATATTTACAGATGAGATTATCCGAAATTTAGTCTTAAACTCTTGACTTAAATATGAGATCTGATGAAGATATATTTTTCAATCAGCTTTATCTAAAGTACTACCCTAAGATACAGCATGTTGCTTATTCTTATCTCTTCGATATGGAATCTGCCAAAGGTGTAGCTCAGGAGGTGTTCCTCAAACTTTGGGATAAACGAGAGATTATTGATCCTGAAAAAGGGGTATACGGCTATCTTTTAATTACAACTAAAAATCTATGTATTAATATATTAAAAAGAAGAGTAACTGAAAAAAAATTCATGGATTTCAGTAATTACAAATTACAGGCAGAGATAAATATGCTCTCTTTATCTAACAATACCTCAGGAAAATTGATAGAGAAGGAGATTTCAACTCTTCTGGATAATGCTATTAAAGTGATGCCAGACAAAGTTCGCTCAACTTTTATATTGAGCAGATCGGGCAAGTTGAAACAAAAAGAGATAGCAGATTTACAAGGCGTCTCACTCCGAACAGTTGAAACCAGATTAAAAACTGCCATGGAAATTTTAAAAAAGGCATTCAAGGATTATTTTATATGGTTTATAAGTTTCTTTGCGGAATTATTTGGTTAAATTGTATTTATTGTAAATAACTTACTTACCCTGAAATGAAAATGGATGAAGAAATAATAATAAGAGTCATCAGAGGTGAAGCCACTCAGAAAGAGAACATGAGAATGCTTGATTGGATTAGAGAGTCGGATGATAATCTAAAGGAATTCTCTGAACTAAAGATGATATGGACCTTATCGTCTACTCCTGATGAGATGGCACGGGAGGAAGATCTGATAAACTTCAAAAAGGTTATTTCGGCAAGATCTGCATTCTCAGTAAAAGATCGTAAATTCTGGTATGGATTTGCCACTGCAGTCTCTGCCGCAATTGTAATTTTATTTGTTGGATTCTTCTCTGGAATACTTGGTTTTAAAGATAGTATTTCTACCGACAAAAAAGAGTTAGCAAATCTTACCGCCGTTAACCAAAGGTATATGTATACCGACAAAGGAGTTAAAGGCAAGGTAGTTTTACCTGACGGATCAGTTGTATTGCTTAATTCCGGTTCAACTATAAAATATCCTGACAAATTCACTGGCTCAGCAAGAGAGGTTGAATTGTCGGGAGAGGGTTATTTCGATGTTGTAAAAGATTCTCTTAATCCTATGATTGTCACCACTATCAAAGGCATAAAAGTAAAGGTTCTGGGAACAAAATTTCTCTTAAAATCATATGACAACGACAGTGAAACAAAGGCCATTCTTTATAGCGGCAAAATCAATCTAACGGCAGAAGCGGGGAAAAACAGAGAAGAGCAATCAATTATTATGAGCCCTAACGACTGTGTTGTCGTTCCTGCAGAGGGAGAACTTCTTGTTACAAAAACCAGGAAAGAGGGGAATGACGATGCGTGGATGAGAGGAGAACTTATTTTTACCAACACGCCTATGCCTGAGGTTTTGAAAATTCTGGAAAGGTGGTATGGAAAGACATTTGTGGTCAACAACAAGTCACTGAATGGCTTTGATCTGAACGCCTCGTTCAAGAATGAATCGTTAATACAGATTCTGGGAATTATTGAATTTTGTACTAGTGTGAAATACAGAATTGATGAGGACAAAGTAATTTTCTATTAAAAAATGTGGTTTTATACATACATGTTTGTATTTAATGAAACCACAATTAAAACTTATATGAACAACAGAATTTTGTCAAATTGGAGAATAGTGGTAACCATATTCTCTTTTTTGTTATTGATGGCTCCTTCCGGAGCATTCGCACAAAAAATCTCATTGAATTTCAAAGACGTACCATTAAAGGTAGTCTTGAACAAGATCAGCGAGGTAACCAGCTACAGATTTGTATACACAAGTAAGCTGGATGTAGATAAAATAATTGTATCCGCCAACTTTAAAGAGGTTGATGTAAACAAGGTGATGTCTGAACTTTTTTCTTCAAACAACATCTCTTATTCTATCAAAGGGAAACAGGTTGCACTTGCCCCATTAAAGGTTGCAGGAGAGAATCAGGCTCCTTCATATGAAAAGCAGAAGCCCCGTGTAGATGAAAAAGAGAGTGTCACGGTTCAGGGAATTGTTACTGATGGAACCGGACTGGGACTGCCGGGAGCAAGTGTAAAATCGGTTACCAGTAACAAATTTGCAATTACAGACTTGGAAGGAAAGTACACAATCAATACTTATCCCGACGACATCCTTGTTTTCTACTCTCTGGGAATGAAGGAACAGAAAGTATCTGTAAACAGAAGAAGCGTGTTAAACATATTGCTGGAAGCAGATGTGGTTAAACTTTCCGATGTTATTGTAACAGGATATCAGACATTGTCAAAAGAGCGCTCAACAGGGTCATATTCAACAATTACTTCGGAATCCTTAAGCAATAAGCTTCAACCATCATTTCAAAGTATGCTGGAAGGAGAGAATGCAGGTGTTACAATATCAAAAAGCGGAAGTATTGTAATTAGAGGATTATCAACAATAATGGGAGTAAAAACCCCTTTAATTGTTGTGGATGGCTATCCTTTGATTGGAAACGGAATGGACATAGAATCGGTAAATCCAGATAATGTAGAGAATATAACTATTCTAAAAGATGCTGTTGCGGCATCGATATACGGCGCAAGAGCTTCTAACGGTGTAATTGTGATAACAACAAAAAAAGCCCAAACAGGCAAAGTCTCTGCCTCATATAAAGGAACTTACGGAATTACACAAAAACTTAAATTTGCTTCTCTTAACTATGCTCCTGTTAGTGATTATATTGATGCAGAAATTGATCTTTTTAATCAAAACCCCACATCATATTTAACTTCTTACAATTCATGGAATACTTTAACAGATGTACAATATCTTTTACTAGCAAAAAGCCAATCATGGATGAGTGCAACTGAAGCAGATTCTAAAATTGAATTGCTTAGAAAAAATGATGCTTTGAAGGAAATTGAAAAATATATGCTTAAATCTGAAAGATCCCAACAGCATAGTATCAGCATTTCTGGTGGAACAGAGAAAAACCTTTTTAATGCTTCATTAAAACTTAATAATGAATCAGGTAATCTGGACAATAACACAAATTCAAGATTTATAGCAGACATAAATAATATATGGAAACCCACTAAATGGTTCACTTTTAAATTTCTTTCTAATATTAACTACACTAAATCTGTTTCATCGGGCGAAAACTTTTATGGGTTCAGAATTAATCCATATACAGACCTTTATACAGACTCAGGCGAACCAATATTATATAATCCTGCAGGACAGCGACGGATTCCAGAATATGATAAATACTCTCTAATGAAATCAATGTTGTATCATCCATCTGAAGAGCTATATTTACAATACACAAATAATCAAAATTTGCAAATAAGAGTTGGAGGCGATGTCACATTAAAAATTTCTGATGAGATCTCAGTTTCTGGAGGGGGTTCATGGGTTAAGGGAATGGACAATACCAAAACAGTTAAGTTAGGTGAGTCATATTTGATGAGATCTGCTTACAACGATGGAGCATCAAGAACCAGTAGCGTTAAAAGATACATTCCAGACGGGGGTAAACTCGATGGGTCTAGAGGAAGTCTTGAAACTTGGGTTATGAGAGGGCAGATAAATTTCCAGAAGTCATTAGATAATAATAAACACAGAATAACTGCTATGGTTGGCTCTGAGATTAGTAAAGACACATATGAAACGATGACTTTACCAACATATCTGGGCTATAATCCTATCTCTGCAAGCGTTAACACCGGCTTTGATCCATATGAGTATAATAAAAATACAAATAATATTAAGGGCGATATGTTATTTCAAAAAGCTCCAGCTAATTTAGGCAGTATAACTTATGGCGGTTCTATAACTGTAAGAGACAGTCGATTTGCCGGATGGTATGCAAATGGATCTTATGAGCTAAATAATAAATATATCATAAGCGGGAGTGCCAGACTTGATCTTACAAATTTCTTCGGAACTGATCCAAAATACAGATATAAACCAACCTGGTCAATTGGAGGTACGTATAAACTATCAGAGGAAGAGTTTTTCAAATCTTATAAACATATTGTAAACAGAATGAATTTAAGAGGATCATATGGAGTAAACGGTAATATATCTTTAAACCATTTCCCATATTTAGTATTAAGCGTAGGCTCTTATAATTTGAATACAAATGGAATATCATATGGAATATCAAGTTTCCCTAATAACCAACTAAGATGGGAGAAAACCCAGATTATCAATCTGGGAGCAGATTTCTCATTTCTGAATGATAAGATTAGAGTAACTGCTGAATATTATTCAAAAAGAAGCTCAGACCTAATTGCGTCAGACCTGGTAGATTACACAACAGGAGCATATACATTATATCAAAATATTGGATCGGTATTAAACAGAGGATATGAATTAACAGTTGCAGGAGATATCTCATCAACAGATAATTTCAAGTGGAATTCTGAATTTATTTTAAGTGCCAATAACAGCAAGCTTCTGACATATAACGCAAATCTGACAAGCATTCTGAATTATACTACAACTTCTGGTTCTCTGGTTGCAAATTATCCGTTATATGGAATTTGGGCAATAAGGTATGCTGGTCTTGACAATACTGGAAAACCTCTTTATTATAATTCTGCCGGCGAAAAAATAAGTAGCGGAAACCTTAGTCCAGCAGATGCAAAGTATATTGGAAGTTCAACTCCAACATGTGAGCTGGCACTGAAAAATAATTTATCCTATAAAAATTTCAGTTTGTCAATTATGTTCATTGCAAAGCTGGGTGGTTACTTCAGGTCGGATTTGTTTAATGGAGCTACAATAAATAGCAGATACGTAGGTGAGAGATGGCAAAATCCCGGGGATGAAAACGTAACGATTTATCCAAAACTGATATCAGGAAATGTGGAAAGTTCCTATCTTCCTAATTCAGATGTTTTTGTTGTAAGTTCAAATCTACTTAAACTAAGAGATATAACACTTTCCTACGATGCTCCGTCAGCTTTTTCGAAAGCATTAGGTCTTAAGGGTGTTAAATTATATACCCAAGGAAGAAACTTATTCTACTTTACAGCCAAAGGTGTTGATGTGGATCCGGAAGGATTATATTCCCGTCCACAAGTTTATTTTGGTGTTTCTATTAATCTGTAATAAAATGGCTATGAAAAGATTTAAAAATATTATTCTATTGATTATTTTGGTGCAATTATCGGGATGTTCAAAATTTCTTGATGTAAAACCAGCGGGAAAACTAATCCCGGAAAAAGGAGATGTTGCCTCTTACGAAAAATTACTCAACAACGACTACACTCTTACAGGAGGGTTTAGAAGCGATGCTAATGGATTTTGCAGGCTAAACTATTTAACCGATGATATTGAGATCTCAAACAATCAGGCAGACTATTTTTGGATAAGCTCTTCTCCTGCTATGGATTTATACTATGCCTACGTTTATAAAATTCCTTATTATAGTCCTACAGAGCCGGATCTGTACATCTGGTGGATGGATTTTTACAGAGCAATTGAGTACTTCAATGTATGTATAGACGGTATAAATAGTGTCAGAACCGAAGAAGAGAAGCAATTAGCGAATGAAACAATTGCACAGGCAAAAGTTGCAAGAGCGTATCTTTTTTTTAATCTTGCCTTGATATATGGTCCAGTCTATAATCCAAACGGCACTAATGATTTCAGGACTATACCAATGAGGACACAGAGTGACGTTATGGCACCAATGGAGGACCTCTCAACTAATGGAGAGATTTTCTCTCAGGTTTTAAAGGATATTCACTCCTCATTAAAAGTAATTCCTGATGAGGTTGCAAGTCCTTCCCGATTTGGAAAAGGAGCAACTTTAGCTTTTCTGGCAAATTATCATCTCTTTACACAAAAATATGATAGCGTTGCTCTGTATGCGAACCAAGCTTTAACTCTTGCGGCTACTCAAAAGGGAGGAATAGATAACCTTTTTTATGACTACAATAAGTTTACATGGGCAGATGCAGGGGTTGTAACTGATCCTAATAAGAAAAATGCAAGTACTATAAATACATCACAAGGATCCGATGCTTTAACTGCTAATTATAACAGAGAGATGTTACTGTACAGAAAGTGTGCTAATCCTCCAGGATCTTCTTATGCATACCCATCCCAATCATTTCATAATCTATTTAACACAGGGCAGGATCTTAGACGTGATTTTTTCTTCTTTGAATACAATGGTTATAAAACCATCCAAGCCGGAGTTACATATGACGATGGAAGGAAGGTTCTAAATTATCAGAGCAAGATGGCCAGAACATCGGGTTTCAGCTATCCGGAGCTTCTTTTGATAAGAGCTGAGGGCCGTGCCAGAACAAACGATCTTGCCGGTGCCATTGCAGATTTGAACCTGCTAAGAAAATTCCGAATGAAACCAGGCTTCACCCCATTCGCATCAACCAGTCAGGATGCTGTAATTGAAGAGGTTCTGAATGAACGTCGTCGTGAACTTCCTGTAGGTTCTCAGAAGAGGTTCCTGGATTTGAAACGCCTTGTTCTTGAAAAGGGAAAACCTTGGGCTAAAGAGTCAATCACTCATGTTGTCAAAGGGACAACGTATACTGCAAATGTGAATTCCGACTATTTCCGAATGCCAATTCAGAACGATGTCATAATAAAAAATCCTCATTGGGGGCTTGAAGTTGAAACGAGACCATGGTCCAGTTCTAAATAAGCAGGTGGCCTTATGAACCTAAAAAGAGAAAATTTACTAAACCCGTGTTGAAAATGGGTATTTAGGAGAATTCAAAGAGACCAAGAAGGTATGTGTCGGCAAGATTTGCCTACATGTGGTTTTATATTCAGCTGCAAATTAGGTGTTTACTAACAGCTTTGGCAAAGCTGTTAGTAAATAACAGATTAACAGACAAATATGTGTAATTCTCATTTCAAGCGAAGTACTACTCACTCTGCCAGAGTCTCTGGCAGAGTGAGTAGCATATACATGATTTACAAATATTTAAAAAATAGTCTGATTATTAGACCATTACGTATATTGTTGAATATATGATAATTACCAATACAACTGCCGACGTCTATGCTGTTTTTCCAGTCGTTGACAGCGTATTTAGGTTGGCAATCCTGTTAACTTTGTAATTAGAGCTATCATGACCTGAAAACCATGAAAAATTCATCCTTACTTACTGTGCCACGACGAAAGCATACATGAGAAACTTCAACAAGTGTCTAAAGAAGCAGTTTCTCCTTCAGCAGCTTGTATCCGGTTGTGCTTGCGCGTACACTGGTGCCATTTTTCAGGTAGACATTGTAGCTCTCCTTACCGAAAAGTTCCACTCTGGTTATTTTTTCTGTATTCACTATGCATGAGCGGTGAATGCGGACAAATGACAAAGGGAGGTGCATCTCGAAGTACTTCATTGTCTGCTCTTTTATATACTTTCCCTTGTCTGTAAACAGCATTACATAATCGCCATAAGCCTGAAGGTATAGCAGTTCTTCCAGACGAACAATATGAATCTGTACTCCCTCCTTTACCGAAATTCTGTCAATAACCTCTCCCCTCTCCGGCTCCATACTCTCCTTTCTGCAATTTTCCTCAATCTGCTGCATTTGCAACCGATCCTTTACAGAATGGTACCATTGGTTAAGAACTATGAGGCACAGAAGGCCGTAAACAAAGCATAACGGGAATATTGCGACCGCCACCTCCGGTTCGTCTGTCTCCAGGATCATAATTGCTGCAAATGTACCTGCAATGCAGACAAGCTGCACTACCACCGCAATTAAGACCCTTAAAACAAATGTGGGGATATAATCGATAATATACCAGTAAAGATATCCGGCGAGGGACAGCAGAAAGACATAGGCAGCTGAGGCAACCAGAGTGTTTAGAACATTAAGATTTCCGTACAAAGTCAAAAGCAACCAGAGGACAGCTGCGGCAAGGATTGCCAGTGCTGTTCCGGTTGCCTTTTTAATAAACGACTCTGTGAATGGATGTGGACTCATTTTTTAACTCTTGATTTCCAGTCCCCCAAATGTTACACTTCCGCGTATTACAAGTCTGTGTTCAGTGTCAGAGTTTTCCCTCATCCTGTAACGCTTATCTTCGCTTCCGCCGGCCATATGCTGTACATTTACATCTACTGTCCAGTTTCCCGGAACATAGATCTCTACACCTCCGAAAGTACACTCAAGATCTATAAATGTCCTCTCTGCCTCCAATACAGTGTGTCGCAAGTCCAGGATGGTTCCGCCAAAGGTGTTCTGAATTTTTGCTCCTTTGAACACAGGATCAAGTACAATCTGTTTTACTGACCCGAATGTACATGTTGAGTTCACAAACCCCTTATCTGTAGTGTATGTGGTCTCCTGAGTGAACCTATCCCTTCTGTATGGGAATTTGTCGGGGCGAAAAAGTTTGACAAGAAGCAGGACACCTACCAGAACAAAAACCAGAGGCCAGTAAGTACCCAGCCATTCAGGACCTACCCCTATAAGGCGTGGTATAAGGAAAAAAGAGCCTACTCCAATAAGTATGAGGCCACCGGATGACTGTCCTTTAGACAAAGAGACAAGCCCTATTACTATCAGCAGCATCTGCCATGAGATGAATATCCGCAGAAGATAAGGTTCTACGAAACCGAGATTCTTTCCCAGGAAAAGGAATCCTGCCATTATGAATATTGCAGCAACTACCACTACATTAAGTCTGCCGTGAAGGGGGCTGCTCCCTTTGTTGATTACATGCATAATAAATTTTTGTTTTTGTTATATGCCGCAAAAGTATTTTGTATTTAAGGGCAAGGCAACAGAAATCTGTCGTATTCCTGCCGGAAATCTGTAAGAAACCGCATTTCCCCGACGAATCCGGAAACTTCTACTCTCCCTTGACCGTCAGCATTAGTATGTTTTTACCATTTTCGTATTTATATCCGACACTTTTGCACCTGCTCTTTATAAGCCTCAACCCTATGTCATCGTCTGCCACTCCCTCTTCCAGCGGATTGAGAGGAGTACCTTTACTAGCACACACAAACTCCAGAGTGCCGTCCTTTTCTGAATATGAGAGGCTTAAATCTATATCTGAAAAATCTGATTGCAGACATAACACCTCTTCTGTTATAAGTGCCAGATAATCACTCTCTTTCTTAGACAACATATGTTTTTCGCAAAATGTCTCAACCTCTCCCTGAAGTGCATATAAATCGTAATCTTTGCTGGATATGTGGTGGGTAAGGCTGCGTATGCGGTGGATGAAGGTTTTGGTCCTCTCCTTTTGCGGGTTATCGAAAATCTGTTCAGGTGTGCCTTCTTCGTATATTACTCCCTGGTCCATATAGAATACACGACTCGATATATTACGGGCAAATTCCATTTCGTGGGTTACAATGACCATAGTCATACCCTCTCTTACAAGCCTGCGGATAACAGAGAGCACCTCACTTACCATTGTGGGGTCAAGTGCAGAAGTAGGTTCGTCAAAAAGCAGGATTTCCGGTTCCATTGCCATACAACGTGCAATGGCCACTCTCTGTTTCTGCCCTCCGGATAGTTCGTCGGGGAAACTATAGGCCTTTTCTGCAAGTCCTACAAGTTTTAACAGCTCGAATGCCTTTTTATTTGTCTCATCACGACCTTTTTTCAATAACTTAACGGGGCCAATTGTAAGGTTTTCCAGAATTGTCAGATGCGAGTACAGGTTAAAGGATTGAAAAACCATTCCCATCTTCTGCCGTATCTTAGGTACATCCGATTTTTTATCCAGCAACGAGAGACCGTCTATTAATATCTCTCCCCCGGTTGGTGTTTCAAGAAGGTTAAGACAACGCAGGAACGTGCTTTTTCCTGTGCCCGACGGGCCGATTATAGAAATTACCTCACCTTTTTTTATGTCCGTACTAATATCTTTAAGAACGACAAGGTCTCCAAAATGTTTAGAAAGGTTTCTTATGCTTATCATTGGTTTACCTCCTCAGCTCTTTTAATTTTTTTTCTTTTGGGATCAACCGATATTTCGACATAATCCAATGCCCATGTAAGGAGCCAGGCAATCATCAGATATATGACTGCTGCCATAATAAGAGGGAAAAATGCGTCGAATGTACGGCTGCGGATAATGTCACTTGCCTTTGTAAGATCCTGTACAGCAATGTATCCCACTATAGATGTCATCTTTACCAGCGATACAAATTCTCCTTTGTAAACCGGCAGTACATGCCTCAAAGCCTGAGGCATTATTATATAAACAAATGTCTGGACCTTAGTGAAACCTCCCGCAATTCCTGCCTCCTTTTGTCCATTGTCTACACTATCTATTGATGTTCTGAACATTTCTGACACATAAGCCGCAAAGTTGAGTCCGAATGCGAAAATCGCTACCAATACAGGATTTATGTTTACCGATGCAAAGACGATGTAGTATATTATCATTAATAATACAAGTACCGGAGTCCCTCGTAATATTGAAATATACAATTTTGCAAAAGCAGATAGAGCTTTTCTCTTTGACATACGCATAAAACAGACAAGCCCTCCAAGAATGGTGCCTACCAATGCAGCAAAGATTGAGATGAAGACTGTAATCTTCAACCCTTCAATTATAAGCAGATATCTCTTCTCTCTAATAATATTATTGTAAAAGCTGTTTGATATTTTTTTCCAAAACGACAATTTGGTGACCGCTTTCTGCTCGCCTGCATATTTTGTCATACTCTTTTTGGGAACAACCACAGCTGTTTTAAATTCGGCATAACTGTCGGAAAAATCGATTTGCTCCGCCCTCTCCCAGCTTATTGAAATTCCGTCTGTAATCATATCGGCCTTACCGGCTGCAAGTGCAGCTATAAGCGAAGGAAACTCCATCGTTATGATTTCCAGATTATAGTTCCTGCGCTCTGCAAACAATCTTATCATCTCAATGTCGAACCCCACAAAAGAACCATTCATGAATGCAACATAGGGAAGATCCTCCACCGACACAGCGACTACGAGTTTTTTATCTGACGATGGATTGTTGAATGGAGGCATTACAGCTTTTTCCGGGTCGTCCTCGAACCATCTCTTATGCATGGCTCCATGGGTTCCATCTGCCCGTATTTCCTTAAGGAAGCCATTGAATTCGTCCCTGAGGGCATGGTTCTTTTTGTTAAAGCCGACACCTAACGGAGTGTCAAGTGCGTCGTCGCATAAAATTGCCAGTTCATTGTTTCTTTTCAGAAGTATCCTGGCAGTTATCAAATCAAGCATTGCTGCGTCAGTCTTGCCGGTTGATACCGACAATATGAGGTCCGCGGTACTTTCAAACCTGCTTACCGATGCCTTTGGATATTTTTTTGCAAGAAAGGCGTCATGAACGGTACCTGAAAAGATTCCGATTTTCTTATTTGCAAGATCATCCATACCAGTCAGTTTGTCTGCTGAATAACCGGCAATATTTTTTTTCTTCGCTATTACACTTACACCTGACTCATAGTAGGGATCCGAAAATTCGATCTGTTTTTTCCTCTCTTCGGAAATCATGAGAGAACAGGTTACCATATCTATCTTATTTGTGGATAGCGAGGCCAGCATACTTCCGAAAGGAAGGTCCACAGGTACAAACTCCCTGGCAATATGTTCCGAGAATCGTTTAGTCAATTCTATATCAAAGCCGGAAAGATTTCCTTCTCTTGTAATTGTAAATGGAAGTCCCAGGTCGCTGACAATACCTACTTTAAGGATGCCGTTGGTTTTCACGCTTTTAATTTCCGGCATTTCAGGTATTTCAGATGTGCTCTTATCCATCCATCTTTCAAACATCTGGTCATAAATGCCATTAGCTTTAATCTCTTTCAAAAATGAATTGAATTTTTCACGAAGCTCATCATTGTCCTTGTTGAAACCTGCTCCTATGGGTACAGAAAACACATTTGCTGCTAATACATCCAGCTCTTTATTTGTACTTAAAATATCTTTTAACGCCGAATGGTCGAAAAATGCAGCATCGGCCTTGCCGGAATTAATTGCCAGAAGCAAGTCGGAAATACTCTGGTATTGCATTATTGATGCATCGGAATAATTGCGGGTAGCATAAGCATCGTGAACAGAACCCTGCAATACCCCTACGCACTTGTTCCTGATATCATCTATCGATGACAGGTTTAGTCCTTCTGCCTTTTCTTCCGAGACTCCGTCAGTTTTGACAATTGCAGCAAGACCGCTCAAATAGTAGCTTTTTGAAAACAGGACGCTTTTTGCCCTCTCCTCTGTTATGGAGAGACCGGCACCAATCATATCAACCTTTCCGGAAATTAGTGCAGGGAGCATTGCCCCGAATTCCATATTTGTTATTTCAAGGCGTTTGCCAAGTTTTTTGGCAACGTATGAGGCAAATTCAATATCGAATCCCACAATATTTCTGTTGCCGTCCACAAATGACATGGGCTCTGTAACAGAGGCAGTACCAAAGCGTAAAACTCCATTATCTCCTGCAAACTCTATCACTGGCATAGCTGCCGGTTCTCCCTTAGCCGGGAACCAGCGTTTACTCATATCATCATATGTGCCGTTTGCCTTTAGCTCTTCCAGCACTTCGTCTATCTTGTTTTTAAGCTCAACATCATTAAGTTGTACCGCAAAACCATAATTGTCGCCGACAAGCATCTCCTCAAGTACTGCCAGTCCCTCATTCTTGCCTGCAATATTCAGCAGAACCGGTTTATCATATACTGCAGCAACTGCCTTACCTCCCTTTACTGCAAGGGCACAATCAAGAACGCTGTTGTAATATTCCAGTTTTGCATCGGGAAATCTTTGTAATACAAACTGGTCGGCAGCAGTTCCGGTGGGAACAGCAAATGTCTTTCCTCCTTCGAGCATAGAAAGGGCAGTGATTCTTACATCTTTATCGCTGCAACCCAACAGTGTGACGATTACAGAAATAACGAGACAATGCAAATATTTCTTCTTCATTTTAATGCCAGGTCCTTATCAGGGTATATGGAAAAAATTGATGTGAACCCGGAAATATCAAAAATTTCCTGAATTCCCGGTTGAAGACTGCAAAGTCTTAACTCGCCTTTACTGGCCATCATCTTTTTCTGGACAATAAGAAATACCCTTAGTCCGGAGCTGCTTATATAGTTCAGTCCGGAGCAATCGAGGATTATCCTGTTTATTCCGCTTGCGACAACCTCCATTACAGCCTTTTCAAATTCGTTTGCATTTGTGGTGTCTACTCTGCCCTCCACACTGATAATTGAGTAATCGCTTGAAATTACAACGTTTACATTCATGATTCGATATTTTTAGTAAGAATTAAGTTATTTCTGTTATCTGTCCGTTTGTACCGGACACTATCCATTATCTTTTTTATCAGGAATATTCCCAATCCACCAATGGGTCTCTCCTCTGCAGGCAAAGATATGTCGGGATCCTTCTTCTGAGTGGGGTCGTACTCGCGTCCATCATCAGTAATAATAATTGTAAGCAGGGGTCCTGTTTTATTAATATTTATCTCTATAGTGTGACTTCCATTATTGTCAAACCCGTATGATATGGTATTGGTTAAAGCCTCCTCCATAACCAGGTTCAGGGAGAAAACAAGCGGAACCGGTAAACCCCACTCTTCGCCAAGTTCTTCCATAAACCGAGCAACCTTTGTCAACTCCTCTATTTTATTATTGACAAGTAAAACTTTATCCATTGTAAACAATTGTCATCATAGTGATATCATCCGATTGAGCAAAACCATTTACATGAGCAGATATACCCTCTTCCATTTTATGAATCAGTTCACGTGGTGGAGCTGTCACGTTCCTACCTATTATATCCATTATAGTTCCATCTCCAAAAAGCTCACTTTCAGAGTTTTCAGCTTCGCTGACTCCATCTGTGTAAAGGAATATCTTGTCTCCCGGTTCAAGTTGGATAGAGGACTGACCATAATCAAAATCTTCAAAAAGCCCCACCGGAATGAATTTGGTCTTATCGAACATGACAGCCTCTTTGTTCTTTTTGATAATCACAGGAGGATTATGGCCGGCGTTTGTATATTTAAGTTCTCCGTTTGAGAGGTCCAGAACGCCAAGGAAGAAGGTGACAAACATACTTGATTCATTATTGAGCGATATAGATTTATTAAGTGTGCCAACAATGACAGATGGAGAGGACTCCTTGTCTGATATCGAGCGTACAAGTGTACGTGTAACAGCCATGAAAAGTGACGCCGGAACACCCTTGCCCGAAACATCGCCAATGGCAAAACAAAACTTATTTCCGTCAATTACAAAAAAGTCATACAGGTCGCCTCCGACCTCCTTTGCCGATTTCAATACAGCAAATACATCAATCTGCGGTAGATCAGGAAATGGTGGAAAAATATGGGGGATCATGGACATCTGAATCTCCTTGGCTATGCGTAACTCGCTCTCAATCTTTTCTTTTGCTGTCGTGGTATCTTTGAGGGTGACAATATAATCTCCCAGCTCCTTTTGCATGAAAGAGAATGAGTTATGTAACTCTTTCATTTCATCCTCTGTCTTTATTTCCGGCAGATGTACGTTGAAATTGCCGGCAGCTATCAATCTTGCTGACGCGGCAAAATGTTTAAGTGGCGATGTAAGTTTGTTGACAATCTTGTAGATGACAAATGAAAGCATGGAGAGACCCACCAGAATAAGAATAAGCAGAATGATATTGATCTTGTGCAAAGATGCAAACATCTCGTCATCGGGATAAATCACCCCTATCGACCAATGGCTCGATGGCAATGCCGCATAGTTTATCCATAATTTCCCGGCTTTCCATTTACTTCTGAATCCTGCCGACTCAAAATTGCTTTTCCCTTGAATCATGTTCCGTCCCGTCTCTCTCATTGCAGGTTGGTTATTCTCCTTGGCAATAGTGAAAATAGTCTGGTTCATCACGTAATCCTTGTTGGGGTGCGTTATGATAACACCGTTGCGCGACAAAAGAAAGGCATAACCGGTATTCAGTATTTTAACCTGTGACATTATTTCAGTGAGCCATTCGAGAGAAATATCCACTGTGACTATACCTGAAAATGTTCTTTTTCCGTCTTTGTAAGTATAAAAAGGGACAGAATATGTTGTCATAAGCACATTGCCGCCTCCCTCGTCGAAATATGGTTCTGACCAGTATGGTGCATTAGTCATTTTTGGAATCTGGTACCAATCCATGTAGAAGTATTCATAGTTCTTGTCGCCCAGAACAACTGAATGAATTGTATCTCCCTGTCTACAGACATAGGGAGCAAAATACATACCCTGTTCCGGAAAATAATCAGGTTCATACGCTATAATTGATCCGTATACATTCTTGTTGATGCTCAGCATAGATTTTAAGAACGGGATAAGTGAGTCCTTGCTCAGAAATGCCGATTCCAGCATTTTTGCAACAATTTCGGGAATTTTTTCTGCCGGTGTCAAAACCTGTTCAATACGGTTGACAGTGTTGTTTGCCAGGAAAATGGCATTTTCTCTTGTTGTTTCCCTTATTGTATTGCGGGTGAAATAGTAATAGACAGAAAATGTAACTAGAAAAAGAGCAATGCAGAATAATAATACATTACGGATTATATGGCGGGAGAGTGTCGTTTTTTTCATAAAATCATATTGTTAAATGTATATTACCTATCCAGAGGTTTATAAAACTCCGCAAAAGTGTACTTCCACTTACTCTTTGTGCTGTTATCCAGAATTCCGGCTGCTTTAAGAAAATCAGATTCAAGGAGCTCGCCTCTTTTTGTTTTTTTATCTGATATCATTATCATTTCCAGTACTTTATCCAACATCCACTCCTGATGCACCCGGTTGGCTGGTATATGTGCCTGTTTCATTCTCTCAAGTACCATATCTATTGCAATTGTCTTGTTAGCAGCTGCATAATCCCACCCTTTAAGGGTTGCCTCAAGGAACTTAAGAAGCTCAGGCTTTCTCTTCTCATATGTAGATTTAAGACAGTACAACCCATCTTCTGGTATATCGTATCCATATTCGGCTACAGGAAAGACATTCAGCTCGTCTTCGTTTACTCCGCAATTTATTATGTTATTGTATTCATTGTACCACATAACCGTCATAGCATCTATTCCGTCCATCATAAAGAGGTTTACCGTAGATAAGATGGGGACCCATTCCACATTTAAACTTTTCTCTTTCATAAGTGCCTTGGGGACCTCGTCAAATCCACTTTTCCAAATGCCTATTTTCTTTCCGTCTAACTTGCCGAGCTTGTCAATTCCACTGAATTTTTTTGTAACAAAAAGAATTGCAGAGTGTTGCGAAATCTGGGCAATGTTTACAATATCCAGCCCCTGATTTTTTGCTGACATACCCGTAATGAGAAAGAGCGAGATTAAATCTGCCTTACCGGAAGAAAGAAGAGCTGTTGCCTGAATGTTTGCAGAGGGATGGACAATCTCCACCTCTATACCGGCTTCTTTATAAAATCCCTTCTCCTGGGCCACATAGTATCCGGCAAATTGCGCCTGTGGCAGCCATTGGGGAGCGAAGGTTATTTTAGGAAGTTGTGCATGAACGTAAGTTGGGGAAAACAGGAGAAAAAGCAGAATGACCGCTTTAAATGTGAAAGTTTTCATCGTTATAGGTTTAAATGTCTGTTTATGACTGTCCCGTTGTCAAAAATACACAATTTTTATTAACTTTATTGCTCTATCTCTCTTTGAAATATAATTAACCATGAAAAAATTCTCAAAAGGCTTTCTGTTTCTAATGTTATGCGCATGCATGATTGTACTTTCCACACAATGTGACAAAACTGCGAATGACAAGTACCCTTATCAGTTGAAGTTTTTGACTGAAAATTACAAACCCTTGAATTATACTGAAATTCATACAGTTACCGGATTAGCTCCAGACCTGCTCAGGGAAATATGTACCAGACTAAAGATACCTTTTAACGTAAATGTCCTGCCTTGGAACGAAGCTTATACACAAGCCGTAAACACAGACAATGCAGTTCTTTTTTCTACAATCCTGAACTCAGACAGAAAAGACATCTTTAAGTGGGCGGGTCCTTTTGCCTCAATCGATTGGTTTTTCTATGCCAGGCCGCAGGCTCAGATAAAGCTGAGCTCACTGGATGACGCAAAGAGTGTGGGCAAGATAGGTGTCATTGAAGATTACTCAATAGAACAATATCTTACAAATGAGGGATTTACAAATCTGGTTTATTGCATAGACAATATTGATGCATTTGACAAGCTTCTTAAAGGTGAGATAGATCTCTTCCCATCAGATAAAATTACTGCAGAGGCTGCATTGAAGCAGTTAAATAAATCGTACTTCGGCGTTACTCAAAAACTTACAATCCGCACCGACCTTATCTACTTTGCATTTAACAAAAAGGTTCCGGACGCTATTGTGGCTGATTTCCAGAGAGAGATTGACCGTCTCAAGGAAGATGGTACTTTAAGGACGCTCTCACAAAAATACCTGAACTCCTCTGATTTTCCCGGTACCCTGCAAATCTATACAGAACAATATCCCCCGCTCTCTTTCCGGAACAGTTCCGGCGAGATTACAGGTTTCGGATCGGATATAGTATATGAAATCATGAAGCGCAACAACCTTTTTATAGACATCAAACTATCTTCATGGAGCAATGGTTACGAACTTGCGCTGAATAATCCCAATGTCTGTCTGTTTACAATGGACCGAACAGAGATAAGGAGCAACCTCTTCCAATGGGTTGGGCCAATCGGAACAAATACTACCTATTTCTATACAAAGGCAGGTTCAGGAATTACTATCTCCTCTATTACTCAGGCAAAAGCTTTGACTAAAGTAGGAACAGTAAACTCTTGGTTTTCTGACCAATATCTAAGAAGCCTAGGCTTCACGAACCTGGTTTCATTCAGCGATCCTTCAGTGATGGCAGAGAAACTAATGCGAGGAGAGGTTGATGCATTTGTATGTTCAGGTGTCACATTTCCAGATATTCTGGGCGGTCTTGGATACCAGTATAATCAGGTTGTTCCTGCATTTTCATTAATGTCATCGGATTATTATATAGCTTTTTCAAAAAACACCCCTGTCGAAATAGTCAATAAATGGCAGACTACACTTGGTTTGCTTAAAAGTGACGGCACCTACGATGCCATTTACCAGAAATGGTTAATTTTTTAATTTTTTCTAAAAATCTCATTTAGGAATATTTTTTGCTAAGTGAGATAGTTAATGAATAGAGAGAAAAAACAATCTGCAAATTTTGAATATGTAATCCATATTCTCTTCTGGCTTGTATTCATAATAGCCCCACTCTTCCTTCGAGAGGGTCCTGTTCCTCCACGGTCGGGCAACATGGTATTTCCGGGTCCTCATCCGGCTATGCATAGTCCGCTACTGACACTCTTTCCTGTTCTCATAATTTACTTCTACCTTAACTATCTGCTTTTTTCTAAGTGGTACGGACAGAGGCAGTACTTGAAATTTGTGATGTGGAACATAATTACGGTAGTGGCTTTTCTCGGTCTAAGGTCGGTTTTGGAATTATGGATATGGGAAGTCGGTATCAGAAATTTATTCTTCGATTTTTTGATTTTTCTGTTCATGTTCCTGTTAAGTACAAGTATTACAATTTTCAAAATACAGAATATTACAGCCAAACATTTAAGGGAGAGCGAAATATCCTTTTTGAGAAACCAGATAAATCCACATTTTATTTTCAACGTCATGAATATGATAGTTGCATTTTCCAGAAAGTATCCGGAGAGGGTGGAGACTGCAGTAAATACATTGTCCGACATTCTGAGGTACATGCTTTACGATACACAGGACAAAAGCAAGGTGAGCCATGAAATTATGGTTATTGAACAATACCTCTCGCTGCAAAGGCTCCGATTCGAAAACGAGGTAGAGATAAAGACCTCCTTTACACTGTCCGGCAAAGATATTATGGTAGAACCCATGCTGCTGATACCAATTATAGAAAATGCCTTCAAACATGGGACATCGATGGTTTCTTCACCGGTCATAGATATATCTCTAACCACTCATAACGGCATTCTTACTACTATGGTGAGGAATAAGTACACTATGCAGAATACCACATCTCTCTCTACATACTCCGGACTGGGTCTTGCCAATATAAAAAGACGACTGGAGTTGCTGTATCCAGGCAAACATGAGTTTGAAGAAAAGAGAGTGGATAACGAATGGTTTGTTGTTATGTTAAAAATTGATTGCAGATGATACAATGTGTTGCCCTTGACGATGAAAAATATGCACTGGAACTCCTTTGCGACAATATAAGACAGTTCCCGGAACTAGAACTTGTGAATTACGGACGTAACCCCGGCGAGATGCTCGATTATATGGAGCATCATTCTGTTGATCTGCTCTTTACCGATATTCAGATGCCAATGCTCAATGGTTTGCAGCTTATTGAGAAAATGGGCGAACCTCCAATGGTTATTGTTGTCTCTGCCCATCCGGATTATGCCGTAGAAGGTTTTGCCCACAATGTGCTGGATTATGTTCTTAAACCCATTAAAGTCAAGCGGTTCAGACAGGCTGTGGATAAAGCGCGGTTATTTTATTCAATGTCAAGGTCCGATAACCATCTTCCGGACTCACCACATATAGTGCTCAAATGTGAATACAGAAATATAAAGCTTAAAGAATCCGACATAATTTACATAGAGGGACTTAAAGATTATGTGAAGGTTTTTACATCATTTCAGTCAAAACCCATTGTCACAAAGCATACAATCAAGTCCATCGGCGAGATTCTCAGTTTGCCCGAGATTGTACGAATAAACAAGTCAAACATTGTGAATATGAATTACATGAAGGAGTTTCAGAAAGGATGTATCTATCTCCATGGAAACACCTGTCTTCCCTTAAGCAATAGTTTCAAAGAGAACTACACCAGGTTCCTTGACTTTGTCTAGGGTTTTAATACCCTGACAAACAGAGTGTCTGAGTTAATCGCAGTAAAAATACCAAATCCATTGGTTACATTTGCATGAATCTCTGTGAGCGATTGCGAACTGTTGCTGTTGTTGCTGTAAAGCAATGCATATTCGGGCTGTATCTTATTTACCATAACCCTGTGCCGTCCATAGTACTGAAATGTCATGGAGTTGATTTTACAACTGTCGGCCTGTGTGGGCTCAGAACGAAAGCTCATAGATGGTCTGTCATCCTCTTCCTCTTCGTCATATATAGCAACCGGTGACGTCTCCATATTCTGAACAACAATAAGATAATAGCTCTTTTCACTATTTTCCCAGGTAATCAGGATATTCGTTGGTCTGCCCGGCATACCTCCCGGTTCTCCTCCAATCTCTCCCGGCTGACTTACAGTTACCGATGTCGGAGTTGCTTTTACCTTTTGTGGTTTCTCCGGAACCGTTGTGGCAGCATCTACAATATCTCCGTTGTATGGAAAGGTGACGCTATAGGTATCTCCTGTTTTAACGTTGAGAGATTCGTTTTTATACCTGCCCTCTCCTATAGATGTCAGAACGAATATATTTCCTGTGCTCTTTTCTGTAATCTGAAGGGAGAGTTTATCTATATCCATATCAGAAAAGCTTGCACTGCCAGAAAATGGTATAAGTTTGGAAACTTTTACAACTGGTGTCTGGTTCGCAAACAGATAGGCTTCCACAACAGCTTTGTCCTGAAAATCGGCAACCTCTGTCTTCTGGCAAGAATCCAGTATTACAGCAGATATAATGATTATCACAAGTTTATGAAATCTTCGCATGATGTATTAAAATTTAATGGTTAGGGATAGATTTGGTGTAATGCCAAGATAGCTTAAACCACTCTCGAGTATCGTATGGTCCACAATCTGGAATTGCTTTGAACTTATGTTGTTCCGGTTGTAAAGGTTGAATATAGAAAAGCTGACAGAGTTCTGCTGCCCCGATCCTCCGAACATGTTGAAACGGAACGATGCCGATATGTCGAACCTGTGGTAGGCAGGGAGTCGGAACGTGTTTTTGTCGCTAACAGAGAAATAGTCGGCAGTCGTTCCGTCAAGCAACTCCATTGAGTATGCCCCCAGAGGGGCGGTATATGGTCTGCCGGACGCATATATCCATGAGGCAGAAAAGTCGAAGTTCCCTATTTTATATATTCCGACAGCTTTAAATTCATGAGTCACATCCTGGTTTGCATAGAAATATTTGCCGGACTGTGCCAGGAACCTGTTTTTGGCTTCTGCTATTGTGTAGCTTGCCCAACCGTTAAAGTTGCCGGCCTTTTTCTGGGCCAGAAACTCTACACCTGTAGCATAGCCATTTCCTGTAAAAAACTGTTCTGACACTTTTGTCTCAGAATCGGGTCTTGAGTTAAATCTTGTTGTATACTCTGTCACATTGTGGTTGAGCTTATAATAGGCCTCAACGCTAAACAGATAATCCGGAAGGTCATAATTTAAACCAAGGTTGAAGTGTGTAGATGAGCTTACCGGAATATCTTTTCCATCTGATAGTATCCAGAAATCCTTGTTGCCCGACATTACATCCTCTCTTACTACCCTGTTTGCAAACTGTGAATAATACCCTGTCGCCAGATTCATGCTTATTTTTTGCGAAATCTTGTAACTGGCAGATAATCTGGGTTCCATATATAGCTTGCCCGTCTCACTATAATAATTGACCCTGAATCCGGGTGTAAAAGTGATTTTGTTGTCTGCAAAGGAAATTTTGTCTTGCAGATATATACCGGCAAGAAGGGAGCGAGTCGATTTGTCCAGAAGTTTAGTGGTATCATTCTGTGAATAGCTGTAGGCAATATCGTAATATGTTCCAAACAGACCTGCCTCAACTATGTTTTGGTCGTTAAAGCTGTACTTCCAGTCACTCTTTACGCTGTAGTCGATAAGGTTGTTGTCTTCAAGGATTCCGTTTTTGATGTTCCCTTTCCCGTTTTCTCCCGAGAAGGTGATTGATCTCCTCTGGTCACGGGTACTGTAGAAGTTTGAGTAGCCCAGCAGCAGGTTGGAGGTGAGCTTTTCGTTCCACTTTCTTGCCCATCGTCCGCTTCCTCCAATATTTCCATACTCTGTATAGTCGGAGTTGTCCATTTTAATTGTCATACCCGACGCCTCTCCTCCCGGAAAGCCTCCTTTAGGCATACCAAATCTGGGGCTGTTGTCCAAATAGTCGGTCCCGTTGAGGAAACTCATCGATATTATATCCTTGTCCGTGGGTTTTATTGTCACCTTACCGTTTATGTCGTAAAAATATGAGTTTGCCTGGGCCGTGCGTCCTCCAAACTTAGGCAGGGAACTCACTGTGGTTGAACTATTCTGATCGGATATCTTCTTATAGAGATACCCCTGATAGGAGCGTCGGTATGCAAATAGCGATGTGATTTTGTCTCCTATTGGTATCTCTACACAACCATTGAAGCTTAAAAGGCTCACCTCTGCTCCCACACTTAATTTCTTTGTGTTTCCGTCTTTTCCGGTAATCTCGGTCACACTAGAAAGCCTGCCGCCGAATTTCGATTCAAAGCCTCCCTTGTACAACTGGACATCCTTTATTGCATTTGAATTGAAAGCACTGTAGAATCCGTAAAGGTGGTCCACATGATATACTGTAAACCCATCGTAAACTATAAGGTTCTGGTCCGGTGTGCCTCCCCTGACGTACATGCCCGAAGAGCCTTCATTTGAAGCGCTTACTCCGGGCATGAGCTGGAAACCCCTCATAATGTCCTTCTCTCCAACGTTAGGCAGAACCTTTAATGCAACCGGTGCCATCTTTATTTTATGTTCGGATGTGGACTGCTGAAGTGCCTTGTCGTTCTTCCGTCCATAAATAAACACCTCTGCAATCTCCTGCTTCTGAGGTTCAATCTCTATTGTAAGAGGGTTATTTTTTTTGTCAGGCACCAGTTCTATCTCTCTTGTCTCATACCCGAGATACGAGACAACTATTACCGATGTATCACATGGAACGTTTTCCAGAGCAAAGTGTCCGTTGGCATCTGTAGATACTCCCTGTGTCGTTCCCTGAATGTAAACAGAAGCAAATGGAATCCTCTCTCCGTTTGTCTTGTCGAAAATCTCTCCCGAGAGGAGAAAATTTCTTTTCACCGGTTCCATCCTGCTCCTGCTTTCTATATGTTTTGTCTCGACATTCTGAGTGGATAGGTGTCTATTCTGCTGCAAATGAACGAGATGAGCCGAATCTTTAGCTATATAGATATAGCCATCTTTCCCTACAAGGGTCACCATGTCCCAGGCACTTCTCATTACTTTGAGCGTTCCACCCACTGTCTTCTCTTCATATCGGTTGAATGCAGTCTTGTATCTGCCAATGTGTGTTGAATCATATACAAAACGTATCTTAAGGTCTTTACTTATCCCTGTAAGAATATCATAAAGATTGCCCCTGTAATCTCTGGTCAACCGCAGGTTTTCCACCGACTGGGCATTAGTCAGTAATGGCGTGGAGAAGCCGATAAGAATCAATAATAAAAATCTGCGCATACAATTGTGAGTTTAGTGCCTCACAAATGTATCCACCAGTAATTCTAAGTGCAATTAATGTAGACCAAACAGGAAAATGTGTAGACAAAAGAGTCTGAAGGGTTACTTGCGTCCCTGGTTGAAGTTGTACTGCATAATTACCTCTTTGAGCTTCTCTTCAGGAAGTATGACATTGAAGTTACCCCAGAAGTCTTTGTCATATATGAATGTCGTCTCAGAAAAGATATCCCGTGTTGAGATTCTCTCTTCGTTTGTGAAACGCCTTACATCCTGCGTTTCTGTATTACAGTTAACCATCTCGAACCATACATGTAATTCCGAGCTGAACAACCTGCCCCTCTTTCTCACCTTGAAGTTAAGGTCGCCCCTTACGTGATTGATGTAGTAAATACCATTCCATGGTTTGTAAGTAACCTCATAAACAACCTTTTCTGCGGCTACTTCAAAGTTTTTGCTTTTCCTTACAATAAGATCGTCAGATGTTTTCCAGACATGAGCCGGGTTAATCTCAAAACGAATCTTCAAAAGCGAGAAGTTTTCTGCATCAATGAAGAGTTCCCCGCAATACAAAGGATCTGTAATAAGCTCATTTTGTGTAAATGAAATGACATATACCCTTCTGTCTTCAATTGTTGTAATGTCTGAATGTGTATACACATATTGTGGGTGATTTTCCTGCAAAAGGAATTCCGGTGGGTTCTTGACCAGGTCAAGTAACAGGCATGAACTGATGCTGGACTTGATTTTGGCAACCAGAGTGTCCTTATCGTCCGGATTGACTATCCGACGCATTTTGAGCATCTTCACCTGTTCGCTGCCGGCACTGCTCACATATCCGGTTTTGTATATTTTGAATACGGCTTCGCTTAATGTCATGCTACTTTTATATTCTACCCCTTCACGGAAAAATGCTGTGAGGTAAACAGGTTCATGCGAGTAATTCTGGTTTCTTCTAAGCATCATCTCCCTTATTGTCCTAAGAGGATCAACTACTCGTACTACAATCTCCTGTAATGGTATCACCTTCTGGTCCATATAAAAGTTTATATGCCCCTCTGCAAGAAGTACTGCCCCTATCTCTCTGGTAATGTATCCTATGTGAGAGAATCTTATGTTGGAGGTCAATAATGAATCCGGCAGAATGAGTTTAAATGCTCCATTCTGGTTTGTTACCGTTCCATACGGGTGATTACTCACGCTGATAGTACCATAAATAATTGGTTCTCCGGACATACGGTCTATGAGGGTTCCCTCCAGTGAGAAGAATTTCTGCTCTTCAGTTTTTTTTGCTTCCGGTTGGACCGACGCTTCCTCGACAGGCACATACAGCAAAATATGATTGCCCATTATTCTTATTTTCAGCTGGTCATTGCCGGTTATTTTATGCACCGCTGCCTGCAGGCTATACTCTCCGGCAGGAATTCTGGCACTCTTGTCGTTTTCAATAAGCTGACTGTCATAAATGAAAAGGTACCCCGATTGCCCCGATACGCGGTTAAGCAGTTCGTAAATGCTTCCTTTGCTTTTTGGCATTTTAATTTTAATATCCTGTCCATTCTGATTCTCTGCCGGCAGATTAACCGATACAGACATCATAATGAACAGAATAAGACAATTAAAAAGGTATCCTGTTCTGTTTATCATAATTATTCATGAATACGTATAGTGTCCTGATCCTGAGAAAATTTCAGATTAAGAGCGATACATATCAGCTGAGCCATAGAGTCTGCAGAGTTATTGGAAAATGTCGCTGTTAGTAATCGCTCCTCCAACTCAGAAGAGATTTCCATCTGCACACCTGTGATATTTCGGTTGATCACACGTATTACATCTGACAGCCTCTCATCTTTGAAGTGCATGCGTTCAGAATAGTGTGAAAACTGCTCCAGATCCTGTGTGTCAATTTTATGAAGGCGATCCGACCGGATAACCACGGTCTCTCCTGCTTCTATTTTAGTGCTTTGTCCGTCACTCTTCAATGTCACCTTTACCACCCCTGAATTTACCGATAGTGAAGGGTATGCACCCCCGTTGCTTTTTACATTGAACGATGTTCCAAGCACCTCAATTTTCATAAGACCGGTCTCAATTATGAATGGAGCATCAGGGTTTTTACTTACCTCAAAAAAAGCATCTCCTTTAAGAGAAACCAATCTCTTGTTCTTTTTGAAATGTTTAGGATATGACAAGGTGGAATTCCCGGCCAGATAGACTACAGAGCCATCTTCAAGGGTACTTACGTAAGTGGAGTTCTCATCATTGTTATACATTGAGAGCATCTCCGGGCGCGATGTGTTTACGCCATTTATGATGAACAGGGTTGCTGTTACGAGGATTGCCAGACTTGCCGCCCATTTTAAAGCAGCATTCCGGAATATGGGTTGCGTTGCCACCACTGTCTCCTTAAGCAGCCCATCCTGTTCCAGTTTTGAATGAAGCCGGTTCCAGGCCTGATCTGTCTTGTTGTTATCTTTTAATGTCATAATACACTTGTATGATATTCAATTTCTTTTCTTAAAGTTTTGAGAGCCTTGCTAATTTCTGCCTCTACTGTTTTAACGGAGAGTGAGAGAATCTCTGCTATCTCCATATACTTCTTGTTATCGAAACGATGCATTCTGAAAATCTGCTGACGACGTTCGGGCATCCGTTCCATTGTCTTGTTTATTACACTCTCCAGCTCCCTGTACTCCATACTCTCCTGTGGATCCATTCCGTCAACCTCTACATCCGGTGATTGCAGACTTTCCCTGTAGTTATTATCAAGTCTCTTTCTTTCGCAATACTGAAGGGAACGGTTCCTTACTGCAGAATAGAGATAAGCTTTAAGGGATCGTAGTATTTGCAGGTTTGCGCGGTCCCTCCACAAAACATAAAACAGATCCTGTAAAATCTCCTCCGACACATCCATCCTTCCTGTTATGCTAACCGAGAAAAAGACAAGGGGGGAGTAGTACTTCCGAAAAATCTCTTCGAATGTCTTTATATCCCCCTCTCTTACCTTTTTTATCAGCAACAGATCGTTTAGCATATTGTTGTCTTAATGAATACTTATTCCAAATATACAAAAAGTGTCTGATTTATCTCTTTTCTTCTTTTTTAAGTCTTCCGATTGCCGATTCCAGTGACTCGTCAGGTTCAATTATATTGTAGTCTTCCCAGAAATCCTTGTCAAAGAAATTGATTACATTGTCGGAAAGTGACTGGTTGTTGCTGAATGCAAATCTGTGCGGGATTTTGTTTACTACGTCTGTTTTTCCTCCTGTAATTACAGTTTCTGATACTATTGTATAGTTTGTAGAGAACAGGCGCCTCTTCCAGTCGCATTTAAATCGAACTTCGCTTCTTATGTAATTCAGGTGGGTTAATCCGTCTCTTTGCTTGTAGGTAACCAGGAATGAAATCTCCTCCGGTTTGAATCGCATGCTGAATGGTTTTCTCTTGAGGATTGCCTGTATTGCCTTGTTGCGGTCGTCCATGCTAAGACTGAATTCTGTACGTGAAACAGCCAGATTTTGTTTGTCTATGTATAGCTTTCCATAATAAAGTGCATAAGGAAGTACTACTTGTGGCTTGAAACTTACTACATAGTTGGGACGCTCGTCAATCACAACAGATTGCTCCATATAAAACTTGTAGTTTGAGAGGGTTTCCATGCTCAGGATAAGGTCGGGATTCTTTACAATATCTACGAATATAGACAGGTTAGGGCCACCCAGAAGCTTAACCATAAGTGTATCGTCCAGTTTTGGACTAACCAGTTTGCGCCCTTTTTCTATCTGGAGCATATCCTTTTCCACACCCTCTGTATAAGGGCTTTTGTAAATATCTACCACAGCTTCAGATACGGTTATATAACTCCTTCTCTTTCTTACTGTCTCACGATAGAAACCGGAAAGCAAATCTGTTGTTGAACTGTAATTTGTTTTAATCTTACTGATTGCCTCCTCTACCAAAGCACGTGGGTCCAGCGAATAGACAGTTATCTCATCAAGAAGGTTTGCCTTTGGTGAAAGATAGATTGTTATTTCCTTAATATTTTCTCCTTTGACAGGAAGTACAAATGTAGAATATCCGAGGTGTGATACCTCAACTGATTTCGCATTCAGAGAGTCCTTTATTTTTACAGAAAATTCACCATTGATATTGGCGATTGTGCCAATATTTGTCCCCTGAACCGAAATATTTGCATAAGCCAGACTCTTCTGGGTTATCTTGTCTTTTACAACTCCTCTTACAGCAAAGTAGTCCTTATTGCTTTGCGCCCAAAGTTGAGATCCACCGGAAATTAAAAGGAGAATCAAAAGTAACTTGGTGGTTTGTTTGACTATTGTTTTCATATCTGTGTAATTTAAAAATTAGTAATATTTGCTTGTACCATTAAGATCGTTCAGAGATGAAATACCCTATGAAAAAGAGTAATTTTTTATTCTTGTTTTTATTCGTATATTTACACTGTAAAATTTTCACATACAGGCTATATATGGATGTATCAATTTAATAAGACCAGAGGGTTAAGATAAGAGCTTGACTTCTTGGCCTTTTTTTATGGCCTGCCCACAACAGTTAATAAGGTAGTTTAATTTCACAATTTAAATATTTTTGGATGAAACCTATTACTGAACTAATCAAGGATCTTGCCGACCTACATGGCCGGGACAGACATAGTCTGCTGCCGATTCTTCAAGGAGTCGTTGAGCAGGAAAAATATCTGTCTGAGTACTCAATGATTGAGATTGCCCGTGAACTTGACCTGCCGGCGACTGAAGTTTTCGGCACGGCCACCTTTTACTCTTTCCTGGAATACAAGAAAATGGGCAGATACATTATACGTATCTGCAAGACCATTACTTGCTCCATGAAAGGTGAAAAACAGATTCTGCTGGCAATCGAAGATATGTTGAAAATTAAAGTGGGAGAGACAACTCCCGACGGAAGTTTCTCTCTTCTACAGACTAATTGTCTTGGATTTTGCCACAAAGCTCCGGCTATGCTTATCAACAATGATGTTTACACAGAACTTACACCCGAGAAAGTTCGTGAAATTCTTAGTGAGTATTTGAACAGAAAAAATGAAGGAGGGCAAGATGTCAACTAACTATCAACTTAAAAGAGCCGATTTCATTTTCAAGGATGAAAACGACTGGGAAGAGGTTCTGAAAAATAATATAAACAGACCGCCTAATGAACTTATCAACGAACTTATAAGTTCAGAACTTAAAGGCAGAGGTGGAGCCGGTTTCCCGACCGGGCTCAAATGGAAGATTTCTGCCGAGGAGGTTAACGATGTAAAATATGTAATCTGCAATGCAGATGAGGGAGAACCCGGAACATTCAAGGACAGGGAGATCTTGTCCAAGGTTCCTTTCAAGGTATTGACCGCAATAGCTATCTGCGGGCACGTCATAGGTGCAAAAATAGGGTTCATCTATCTGAGGGGTGAGTATTTTTTCCTACAGACAGAATTGAACAAGGCTATTAATGAGTTTGAATACTATTGCCGTGAAATCAACTTCGATTTCTCTATTAAGATATTCATGGGCAGCGGTGCTTATATCTGCGGTGAGGAGACCGCTCTGTTCGAATCTATGGAGGGCAAAAGGGGTGAGCCAAGAAACAAACCGCCGTTCCCTTCTTCTTTTGGCTATATGGGCAAACCTACTGTAATAAACAATGTTGAGACACTTGCTCACACATACACCATTTTCAAATATGGGTCAAAAAGATTCTATGATCTTGGCGTTCAATATTCTCGTGGCTCCAAATTGTTTTCGGTTTCCGGGGACACTCCAAAACCCGGTATTTATGAACTTGAACTGGGGATGAGCCTTGCCGATTTTGTTGATGAATTCGGTGATGACGACACTAAAGCCGTTCAGGTTGGGGGAGCTTCGGGCTTTCTTGTTCCTCGTAAGAGATTCAATGAGACAAATATCGGTTTTCAAGGTAAACTGGTAGGAATATCACTGCCTACAGGTGGGTCAATGATGCTATTCAACAGCTCACGCTCTATGTTCAATGTACTGGACAACTATTTGAATTTCTTTGCGGAGGAATCCTGCGGACAGTGTACCCCTTGCCGGGTTGGTTGCCAGCAGTTGTTGCGTGGCATAAAAGCTGTAAAACGCGGAGAAAAAAATGCACAGTATCTGGATAAAATGCTAAAACTGGCAGAAACTATGCAGTTTACGGCCAAATGCGGGTTGGGACAGTCTGTCGCCAACTCATTCTCGTCGATTGTTGAGAATTTCAGGGAAGAGATGATTTACTAATTCTGCTAAATTAATTGTTATGGGAAAGAAGATTAAAATTACAATCAACGGAGAAACAGTAGAGATTGTCAAAGGAACTTCAATACTGGAAGCTGCAAATCAGGCAGGAGTTATCATTCCTACTCTGTGTTATCATAAAGACTTGTGTGTTGCAGGGAACTGCCGGGTTTGTGTTGTTGAGCTTGCAGGGCAGAAACGACTTGCCCCAGCCTGTGCCACCCCTTGTGACGAGGGTATGGATATTCTCACCAATACACTTAAGGTGAGAAATTCCAGAAAACACATTATTGAGCTGCTGCTTTCTGAGCATAATGCAGATTGCACCAACTGTTACAAAAACGGCGGGGGTGAATTGCAGAAACTTGCTTCGGAATATAAAATCATGAATCAAGACTTTATACATCTTGTTCCATTCAGGAATTACACTATCGATATGTTTTCTCCGTCAATAATTAAAGACGACAGCAAGTGTATCAGGTGTCAAAGATGCGTGAGAACCTGTGCAGAACTGCAGGGTGTAAATGCATTGACAATGTCTTACAAGGGTGAACATGCCAAGATTACCACATTCTTCGAAAAAGCCATGAATGATGTTGTCTGCACAAATTGCGGTCAATGTATAAATCACTGTCCTACCGGTGCCCTTGTAGAGAAAAATTATATTGAGGAGGTATGGAACGCAATTTCTGACAAGTCTAAATATGTTGTGGTTCAGACAGCTCCTGCCGTTCGTGTGGGTCTGGGAGAGGAGCTTGGCTTCGAACCCGGCACAAGGGTAACGGGCAAAATGGTTGCTGCGTTGAAAAGACTGGGATTTGATGCCGTCATGGATACCGATTTCACTGCCGACCTTACAATCATGGAGGAGGGCACCGAATTGCTTACTCGCCTTAAAGGTGCTCTAGTAGACAAGAATCCCGATATCAAGCTGCCTATGGCAACTTCCTGCTCTCCCGGATGGATAAAGTTTGTAGAACATATGTATCCTTCTCTTCTTGATCATCTGTCAAGCTGCAAGTCTCCTCAGCAGATGTTTGGGGCGCTCGTGAAGACATACTACGCCAAGGCACGGAACATAGACCCTGAAAAAATCGTCTCTGTTTCCATTATGCCTTGTACAGCAAAGAAATTTGAGGCGGCTCGTCCTGAGATGCATGACAGTGGCTATCGCGATGTAGACTATGTTCTTACGACGAGAGAACTTGCAATCATGATAAAACAGGCAGGTATCGATTTTATAAAGCTCAAGGATGCTCATTACGATCGCCTTATGGGAGAGTCAACCGGTGCAGGTGTTATTTTCGGGGCCACTGGCGGAGTGATGGAAGCTGCGCTTAGAACTGCTTACGAGCTGGTAACCGGACGTGAGGTGCCATTTGAGAATCTTAAGATTCTTCCGGTCAGGGGAATGGAGGGAGTAAAAGAGGCTTCCATCAAGATTGAAAACCCTCTTGAAAAATGGTCGTTCCTGGATGGTGTCGTGCTTAATTGCGCTATTGCCCACGGCCTGGTCAATGCAAAAAAAGTAATGGACTCTATTGTGAACGGAACGTCACACTACCATTTCATTGAGTTTATGGCTTGCCCGGGAGGATGTCTGGGAGGAGGTGGCCAACCGATTCCGACCAATCCGGAAATCCGCGCTAAGCGTACTGCCGCAATTTATGCAGAAGATGAAGGTATGCCTATGAGGAAATCGCACCTGAATCCTGAAATCACCAAGATTTACAAAGATTTTCTGATTGCCCCACTCGGTGAAAAGTCGCATAAACTGCTGCACACAAAATACACACCTCGCAAGAGATTCTAACGGATCAAATGGAAAAGTAAGTAGAGGTATCTCTTTGTATTGTATTAGCGCAATAGCCTGCAAGGGCATTGCAAAAGATGCATTTGGGTCCCCACTTCGTGAGTGTAGAGGTAAAAAAACTTTTAGATTTACACCGTTATTTTCAATATGAGAATTGCGGTGTATTTTTGTTTTTATAACAAGTTAACCGGAAAGAGAAAGTGAACTACG